>CALZID010000001.1 GCA_945787805.1 uncultured Clostridia bacterium
TGGGGTGGATAGTCGGATTCGAACCGACGGTCTCCAGTGCCACAAACTGGCGCTTTAACCAACTAAGCTATACCCACCATATGGCGCGCTTGAAGGGACTCGAACCCCCGACCCTCTGCTTAGAAGGCAGATGCTCTATCCAACTGAGCTATCAGCGCATAAAAATGGAGCGGGTGATGGGAATCGAACCCACACGACCAGCTTGGAAGGCTGGGATTCTACCATTGAACTACACCCGCATTTCAAGGACGCTAATTAGTTTAACATAAGGGGGCATTTTTGTCAATATGTTTTTTGCTTTATTTGAAAGAAATTTCAATAATTCTTGTTGCAAATTCCATTAAAACATATTATTATAATTCTATAACTAAAATAAGTCGGGTGATTAAATGAAAATAGTAATTTTAACAGCAATCGGAGTTGGCTTTGCAACAATTTTCGGCAGTTTGATAGGCTTCGCACTCAAAAAGATTCCCCATAAATTTAATGATATCGTTTTAAGCTTTGCGGCGGGGATAATGCTTGCGGCTGCAGTTTTGGGACTCATTGTTCCGGCAGTTGAATATTCAAGTGGCATAAGCGGACTTTTGATAGTTATAATCGGCATAATGTGCGGCGCAGTTTTTCTCAGTTTGATGGACAAGGTTGTGCCCCATCTTCATAATATAGCGGGTGTTGATAAAGAAACCCACGCAGAAAACTCTATGCACCTAAATAAAGTCATATTGTTCGTGCTCGCAATTGCAATTCATAATCTGCCCGAAGGCATTGCGGCGGGCGTAAGCTTCGGCACGGGCAATATTGAAGATGCTATAACCGTATCAAGCGGTATTGCGCTTCAAAACATCCCCGAAGGTATGGTTATAATAGCACCGATGCTTAATGCGGGAGTACCAAAATCCAGAGCATTTGTCATTGCTTTATTAACAGGACTTGTGGAAGTTTTAGGCACAATGATAGGCTATTTTGTTGTATCGGTTTCCGTTGCAATTCTACCTTTTGCCTTGGCTTTTGCCGGGGGAACAATGCTCTATGTCATAAGCGATGAAATGATTCCCGAAACCCATTCTCACGGCTTTGAAAAAGGCGCTACATACTCGCTTCTTGCAGGCTTCTGCGTAATGCTTGCAATGAGCGTACTTTTATAATCGGACTTGCAAAAAGCGTACACCTCTCGCATATATTGTCGGGAGGTGTTTTTATGTTATTATCATTATTGCAAAGTCTATCCACAAATATTCTCTATTTTATGCTTCATCTTTCAACAAACAGTTCATTTCCCGAACCTTTGTCCGCCAAGGAAGAGCTGGAAGCATTTGAAAAATTTCATCGTGACGGTGATATCAATGCCCGAAACAAGCTTGTAAATCACAATATGCGATTGGTGGCGCATATCATAAAAAAATACTATGCCAATTATTCGGACCAAGAGGATATTATATCAATCGGCACAATCGGACTTATAAAAGCAATCAACACATTTGATTATACCCGTGGGCCAAGACTTGCAACCTATGCTTCAAGGTGTATCGAAAACGAGATTTTTATGCATTTTAGGGCAAAGAAAAAGAGTGCGGTTGAAATTTCAATGGATGAGCCCATTGATACAGACAGCGAAGGCAATCCTTTAACATTTTCAGATATAATTTACAGTGATGAAACTGTTTTTGACGATGTAGACTTAAAGATGAAATCCGAAAAGCTTTATGAGTATATTGAGAACATAAAAGATGAGAGAAATAAGCAGATAATAATAATGCGATACGGCCTTTTCGACACTGACCCTATGACGCAGCGGGAAATTGCGAAAAAACTGGGCATTTCCCGTTCTTATGTATCTCGAATTGAAAAGAAAACCATTGATGAATTGCGGGAATATTTCGGTATAAAAGATTAAGGCGGATTTGCTTCTGTATATTGAAAAATCCCACCTGTTTTGCTATAATGATACTATATTTTTTCAAGAGGTATTATTTATGAGCAAAGTAACACAAAAAATGTATGAACATTTAGGCAAATGGGGACCGTATTCAAAGAAATACAGCGGTATTTCAAGAATTGTTGACCACAACACAGAAGGCGGCGTCAGATTTGACTGCGTAGTAAGTCCCGCAATCGAAAATGCCGATTCAAGAGTGCCCAATGTTACAGTTCCCGTCGGTGTTCACCCATGGGAAGCAAAATCGGATTATTCATTCTATTCATACCGTTATGACCTTGAGTGGAAGGATAAAGTTTATGCAGATGTATCATTTACTAAGCTCACCGACGACAGTGTGCTTGTTCGTACAGAATTTGTAAATAATACCGAAATAATGCAGATTTGTCTTTTAAATCTCTTTTCTGCCATTGAATATCCCAATGTGTTTGCAACAACACCGATTTTACCTGATAAGAATATTTTTATAAAAGCACTCGACTATAAATCATACGAATACAATACTGCTCGCCCTTGGGACAAGCAGGTTATTGACGCTATGAAAAAAGGCGAATTCTTTGATGACTCTTTCACATATCACCGTGGATTGGGCGATAGAGATTGCAACCGATATATTTTGCCCAAATATCCTAAACTCGGCGAAGAAGCAGGGGACACGGTTACTTTCGATTTAGGAGATATTTCCGTTTTCTCAAACCCGACGCTTCATATCCGTTACAGAACAACTGATAATAAAGACAGCGTCTGGACATTGAACGGTAAAGAAATCACATTCAAATCAGCGGAAAGCTTTGATATTTTATCAGTGCCTTTTAACCTTTCAAGCGTTATTTTGAAATCCTGCGGCACAGGCGGAATAGAGTTTGACTTTCTTGCAGTTACAGAGCAGGGGGAAAAGGTTTCCGTCAAGTCTGAAAAACATAATTTTTATCCGCAAATTGAAACAACGGACGATAACGGAAAGCTTGTTTCTTATAAATATGACGGCGTTGACGGAAAGTTCTGTGTGAAAACATTTAATCCGTCAACAAGATGCCGTGATTTTAATACGGGCTGTCTTGAAGACAGTCCTACCGCCCGAATTTCACAACCTGACGAGAGCTTTCAAAATATGCTTGAAACATTTTCGGGCTCATTTTCCGAGAAACACAGTGACGAAGGCTTTTATCACAATACAGTAGTTCATACTCTCTATGTTGAGCCTCGCACAACTCATGTGGAATATGCGGTACTTTCATTCGGTGAAACCGAGTATAAAACTGTTGACGAATATGAAAAAATCTATGAAAAAGCATATAATTCACTTGAAAAGCTCGATTTGAATATCGCGGGCAAAACCTATGAATTCTCAAACAGAATTCTTCGTGCAACCGTGTTCCAAAATACTGTTTATCCGCTTTACAGAAACGGTGAATATATCGTTCACCATACGCCCGGCAAGCGTTGGGACTCTTTCTATACTTGGGATTCGGGCTTTATCGGACTTGATATGATAGAATTTGCACCGAATATTGCCGATTACATTCTCGAAACATATCTGACCGATAATGACCAATGGGCATTTTTGTTGCACGGTTCACCCGTACCCGTTCACATTTATCAATATCTTGAAATGTTGAAGAGAGCCAATGATAAAACGGAGCTTTTGAAATATTATGACAGAGTCAAAATGTTCTATGATTTTCTTGCAGGCAAAATAAACGGCTCAACTACGACAAAATTCAAGAGCGGTTTAACAACAACATTTGATTATTTCTATAATTGCAGCGGTATGGATGACTTGCCGCCGCAAAAGGCTATGTATGCTGAGCAAAAGCAAAAACGGATGACGCCGGTCATTTCATCTTCCCAGGTAATCCGCTGTGCAAAAATTCTGTATATGGTTGCCGATATGCTCCAAAAAGAAGACGATAAAGCTATATATCTTGAAGATATTGAAAGAGTAACAACCGCACTTCAAAAATATTCCTGGGACGAAGAATGCGGATATTTCTCCTATGTAATTCATGATGATGACGGACAACCTGTGGCACAATACAGAAATGCTCAGGGCGAAAATCTCAACAAGACAATGGACGGTATTTATCCTATTGTTGCAGGTGCAGTTACAAACGAACAGAAAAACCGAATTCTTGCTCATTTAAAGAGTGATGATGAAATGTTCAGCCCTGTGGGCATCAGTGCAGTTGATAAATCAGCGTCATATTATATTACCAATGGCTATTGGAACGGCAATGTGTGGCTCTCACATCAGTGGTTTGTCTGGAAAACCATGCTTGACCTCGGTGAAACCGATTTTGCATTTAAGATTGCCAAAACCGCCCTTGATGCATGGAAAAGTGAAGTTGAATATTCATATTATACATTTGAAATGTTTAACATAACATCGGGCCGTGGGGGTTGGTTCCATAATTTCGGCGGACTCTCAACACCGATTAACATTTGGACTAATGCTTATTTCAAGCCCAAAACACTTTCAACAGGTTTTGACACAATGGTAATGAGCAGTCAGTTTAACGACGACGCAACCGAAGCCGAATTTTCACTAAAATACTACGGCAATAACGAAAAATATTCCGTAATTGCAGTAATGAACGACAGTTTTGATTATTCTGTTACCGTAAACGGTGAAAAAGCAACCTTCTCAATCCGTGATAACGGTATTGTTGAAATCACATTAAGCGGAAGTGACACTGTCTCCGATATAAAGATTTCAAAGGCTTAACTCGTATAATCTTCAATGATTTTTTGAAGCTCGGATGTACTTTCGGTGTGAATTCCGTTTTCTAACAGCTCCCTGTCGTGCTGCGGCAAAACCGACACATAGGTGTCATAAACATCCATGGGAACAGTATCGGAATTTTTAAAAACCGCAATTTTGCCTTGATATTCAGTAACTGTGTAGCGGTCAATTTGCGGTATATATGGATTTTCTTTTATTCTTTTGTCCATATCTTTGCTGAGCAAGAAAAAAAGAAAACACAGAATAAAAATACACAAAATAAAGAAAAACAAAATTTTTCGATTTCGCTGAAGCATAAAAAACAACTTAACCTTTCAATTTTTAAAGAAATATTTTATTAGTATTTTTATCAAAATTATTACAAATTATTAAATTTTAATTATTTTATAAAAAACACTAAACATTTTACCTTTTTTGTGCTATACTTAATCTGTGTGTAAAAACTGCGTTTTGTTAAAAAGCGGTTTTGGAGGATAATTATGAGAAAAAAGACCTCAAACAAAAAAAGAAAGATGTCTCCAAAAACTAAAAAGTTTTTAAAAGTGTTGATGCCTATTGTATTTACATGCGTTTTGATGTGTGTGATTATAGGTGTTTATTTGGTGTCTGATTTTATCGGCCGAGTAAACGGCGAAAGCATTGTTGACCTTGATTTTTACAAGCAAAATCAAGACCAAACCACAATCATTTATGCTGATGATGAAGAAGGCAATCCTGTTGAACTTGTAAAGCTTCACGGTGAAAAGAACCGTGTGTGGGTTGATATTGAAAATATGTCAAAGTGGTTGCCGAAAGCATTTGTGGCGCTTGAAGACGAGCGATTTGAAATCCATAACGGTGTTGACTGGTTCAGCTCGACATTCGGTATTATAAGGTCAACGCTGACAACCGGCAAGGTTCGCGGCGGCTCAACTATTACCATGCAGTTAATTAAAAATCTTACCGGTGAAAACGGAAGAAGCATAAACAGAAAATATAACGAAATGATTTCTGCGCTTAATTTAGAGAAGCATTACGAAAAAGATGATATTTTAGAAGCATATCTTAATACAATTTATCTCAGCCATAACTGTTACGGTGTTCAAACAGCCAGTGAAACATATTTCGGCAAAGATGTTTCTGAACTCAATATCGCCGAAGCAGCTTCTATTGTGGCTATTACTCAATGGCCTGCCGAATATGACCCGTTGTGGAAACCCGAAAGCAATAAAAAGCGTCAGGAATTATGCCTTAAAAAGATGTATGAACAGGGTATGATTACCAAAGAAGAATATGATGAAGCAGTTGCATTTGAACTCATTTTTACAAACAGTGAAAATTATGTCGCAAAGAATGATGATAAAAAAGAGTCGGCGTCAAACAACGAAATCAACAGCTATTATGTTGACTATGTAATCGATTCTGTAATCAAAGATCTTAAAGCAGCCGGTTATTCACACTATGAAGCTACAAAAATGATGTATTCCGGCGGTCTTCGTATATATTCGGCGGTTGATACACGAATTCAGGAAATAGTTGAAGATGTTTATGAAAACAGAACTAATTTCCCAAGCGAAAGAGTATCGTCAACAAAAGATTTAGCTCAGTCAGCCATGACTATTATGGATTATAGCGGACGGGTTGTTGCCATTGTGGGCGGCGCAGGTGAAAAGACCGAAAACCGTTCCAATAACCGTGCAGTTTCTGCAATTCGTCAACCGGGTTCTTCAATTAAACCGCTCAGTATTTATACTGCGGCAATTGAAGAAGATTATGTAACCTGGTCATCAAAAATCAAGAATTACGGTATTACTTGGAAAGGCAAGCGTTGGCCTGACAACTATGGCGGAAATCCCGGTGACCCGAACAGTTATGTTACAACTCAATATGCTCTCTCAATTTCTTATAATACTGTTCCGGCTCAAATTCTTATGATGATGGGCTTTAAGACAAGCTACAGTTACTTGACAGAAAAGTTCCATATTTCAACAATGAATGACAATATCGACAGCGTAGCGCCTTCTTCACTTGCAACAGGCGGTACAAACGGCGGCTGTACAACACTTGAAATGGCTGCTGCATTTGCGGCATTCGGTAACGGCGGCAAATATTATGAGCCATATTGCTACACTAAAGTTACAGACAGCACGGGCGAAAATATTCTTCTTCAAAAGAGTCCTAAGGGCGAGCAGATTATTTCACCCGAAACCGCTTATATTATGAATCAGATGCTCAGAACCGTTATGCAAGGTCCTGTGGGTACAGGTCGTGCCTATAATGTAAAAGGCTTTACCTCTTACGCAAAATCAGGTACAACAACTAACAACTATGACCGTTGGATGGTTGCAGGAACACCTTATTATATCAGTGCGGTTTGGTTTGGTTACGACCAGAATAAGCAAGTCAGCACAAAGAGTAACCCTGCCGGTATGATTTATAAAACAGTTATGGACAGAGTTCATAAAAACTTAGCCGCTAAGAATTTTGAAAAATATACAGATAAGGTTGTTCAGCGTTCATATTGCACAGTTTCAGGCTTGCTTGCAGGTGACGGATGTGCCTCAACTGCATCAGGTTGGTATAAAACATCAAATCTTCCTGCACAATGCGCAGGGTGTGTAGACCCCGGTGGAAAAACACCGACAAGCGAGCCTAATACAGACTCTCCTGTAACACCCGAGACTCCTGTTGAGTCAACTCAGGCACCGCCCGAAACTACAACTCAGGCGCCGCCTGCCGAGACAACGGCAGCCGGTCCCGAAACATAAAATTTCAGCCCTTGGGTGTAGTAACACTCAGGGCTTTTATGGTTTATATTCATAATTAGATTTTGGGTGATTATTCTATGAAAAACAGAAAAAAAGCATATCTTGTTCTTGAAGACGGAACAATTTTTGAAGGCTATTATATGGGCAAGAACGGATTAGCAATCGGCGAAGTTGTCTTTAACACTTGCACAGCCGGTTATACCGATATTTTGTCGGACCCTACATATTACGGTCAAATAGTGGCACAAACATATCCCCTTGCAGCTAACCGCGGAATTGTAAGAAACAGTAATGAAAGTGAAATAATGTCCAACGGATATATTGTCCGTGAGTGGTGTGATGTGTGCTCGGACGGTGGCGAAATCACACTTGACGAATATCTTTCAGAGCGTAATATTGTGGGCATTTGCGGTGTTGACACACGCCGTCTTACAAGATATCTTCGTGATAAAGGATATGTAAACGGCGCAATAACCGATAATACAGATAACCTTGACGAATTATTGCCAAAGGTTAAGGCATATACAATTTCGGGTGCGGTCCGTGAAATAACAATAAAAGAACCCATCCTGTTTAAAGGTGAGAACGCAAAATACAATCTTGTGGCAGTAGATTACGGCTCACCGAGAAATCAGCTGAACGCATTTTTGCTCAACGGCTGTAATGTAACATTTGTTCCCGCTTTTACAAGTGCGGAAGATATTATGAAATATAATCCCGACGGCATAGTTCTCTGTGACGGCCCTGCAGACCCCGACGATGAACCTGAAATTATTGATACAATCCGTGAAATAATTAAAAAAGATGTTCCTGTTTTTGCGGTGGGGCTCGGTCATCAAATGTTGGCGCTTGCTAATGATTTCAGAATTGTGAAAATGGCAAAAGGTCACCGCGGCTCAAATCAACCCGTCAGAATTGTTGGTACGGATAAGATTATGATAACGGACCAGAATCACGGTTACGGAGTTGAAACCGAGTCGGTAAACGGAGAAATTGCAGATATCATAATGACAAATGTAAACGATAAAACGGTTGAAGGACTTTCATATAAAAAATTCAAAGGCCTTTCGGTGCAATTCACGCCTAAGGGCGATATAGACAGCAGCACGGGCTTTATTATTCGTGATTTTTATAAGATGATGGACGGTGAATAAAATGAAAAAATACGAAAAAATTCTTGTTCTCGGTGCAGGTCCCGTCAAAATCGGCCAATCACTTGAATTTGACTATTCTGCATTACAGGTCTGCAAAGCGCTCAAAGAAGAAGGCATAACAGTAATTTTTGCAAACTCAACACCGTCGGCACTTTCTACCGATAAAGAATTTGCGGACAGAGTTTATATTGAACCGCTAAATATTGAAAGCATCAAAAAAATTCTCGAAAAAGAAAAGCCCGATGCACTTCTCTCAACGGCGGGCGGTGACGAGAGCCTTGAATTAAGTCTTGAGCTCAGTCAAAACGGATATCTTGAAGAAACCGATACGGTTTTAATCGGTATTAACCAAGATGTTATTCGAAGCGTAAAAAACCGACATTCATTTGTTGAAGCCCTTGACGAAATGGGCGAGCCGTCCGTTTCAGCTCTTGTTGTAAACAGTGCCGAAGAAGCATGCGATTTTGCCGATAAAGTCGGCTATCCCGTTATTGTTCGTCCAGCTTATACACCTCACCGTGAAAGCGCGGAATATTGCTTGACAAGGGAGCAGCTTTTCCGTGAAGCAGAAAAAAATATAAAAAATTCAATTGTTAGCCAAATCCTTATTGAAAAGAGTATTGCCGGCTGGAAAGAGATTGAATTTGAAGTAATGCGAGACAGTGCCGATAATTGTATAAGCGTGTCAAGTGTCGAAAGTGTTGACCCGGTAGGTATTCATACGGGCGACTCAATCGTTGTTATACCGGCGCAAACTCTTACAGATTCAGAGTTTACCCGACTTCGCAGAGCCGCAAGAAAAATTGTTTCCCGTCTGAAAGTTGAAGGCAGCTGTAATGTTCAGTTTGCTTTAAGCCCCGACGGAAAAGAATATGTTGTAACCGGTGTTGACCCGCGAGTCAGCCGTACATCTGCCCTTGTGTCAAAGGCAACCGGATACAGAATTGCTTATGTTTCAGCAAAAATCGCTCTCGGTAAAACTCTTTTTGAAATCGAAAATGATGTAACGGGCTGTACAACCGCTTGCAATGAGCCGGCGCTTGATTATTGTGCGGTTAAATTCCCAAAGTGGTCATTTGATAGCTTTGGCGACGCAAACCGAACACTCGGTACAATGATGCAGGCTACAGGCGAGTGCCTAACAGTCGGCACGGGCTTTGAGCTTGCATTTATGAAAGCAGTCAGAAGTGTCAACAAGAGCCATACTCCCAGACTTGAACAACTTGAAAATTTGAGTGACGATGAACTCAAAAATATTATTTCATTTGCAGATGACCGCAGAATTTTTGCAATCTATGAAGCGCTTTACAGAAATTTTGACATTGACGAATTAAACAAGATTACAAGCATTGACAAATGGTTCTTATTTAAACTTAAAAATATAGCAGATACACAAAAAGATATTGAAAACAACAAGAGTTTTGAAGTGTATGAATATGCAAAAAATATGGGATTCACCGATTTTGCCATTGAACAAATCTGCGGTGAAAAACCTGAATACAGTATTCAGGCAGTTTTCAATTCTATAGACACTTGTTCAGCAGAATTTGACGCAAAAAAACCGTATTTTTATTCAGTTTACGGCGCTGACAATGAAGCGGAAATCTTTATTGATGCCAAAAAAACCGATAAGAAAAAAGTATTGGTAATAGGCAGCGGACCTGCGGTTACGGGCAGAAGCGGTGACAGTGATTATTGCACGGTGCACTGTGTGAAATCACTTAAAAAGCAGGGCTTTGAAGTAATTCTTTTAAACAACAACCCCGCCTCCGTTACAACCGATTATTCTGTTGCCGACAGAGTTTATCTTGACCCACTTACAGATGAAGATATAGAGAATGTAATAAGAACTGAAAAACCCGATTTTGCGGTGCTTCTCTTCGGCGGTGAAGACGCAATTAAAAAGACAAAACTTTTTGAAGATGCAAATGTAAAAGTTTTAGGCGCAGACCTTGATTTCTACAGAAAAATATCAAATAAAATTGAATTCTTTGACATTCTTGACGATGCAAATGTTAAACACACAAGCAGTAAGAAGGTATTTGTCGGAACCTGTATAGAAGCACATATCATTTCAGATGGTGAAGACTTTTTCATTCCCGCACTTTGCGAGCATATCGAAAAGGCTCATATTAACTCGGGCGACTCAATTTCGGTTGTCCCCACAATCAGCATAGACGATACAACTCGTGATACCTTGGTTGAATATGTAAAAGCAATAACGGAAGAGCTGAAATTCAAGGGTGCAATCGACTTGCAGTTTGTGGCGTTTGATAATAATCTCTATGTTACAAAAGCATCGGTTACAGATACTACACTTGTTCCTTTTATTACAAAAGCAACGGGCTTTGATGTTACGGATATAGCAGTCCGCTGTATGGCAGGGGAAAAGCTTAAAAATATGGGTGTACCTGTCGGCAAGACAGTGAATCCGCAAAAATTCTTTGTCCGTGTTCCTGTTTTCAGCTTTGAAAAGCTTAGGGGAGCAGATATGCTCTTAGGCGAAAAGACAAAGTCAACAGGAGATGTTATGTCAATAGGTGATACCTTTGATAACGCACTTCTCAAAGGTATGATTGCATCGGGTGTGAGAATAAAGAGAACCGGCTCGGTTCTTGTTTCCGTCCGTGAAAGCGATAAGGCTTATGTATCAAAAACGGCAAATAAATTTTTAGAGCAAGGCTTTAGAATTTTTGCTACAAGCGATACTGCAAAAATCCTTAACGCAAATCATATTGCGGCAAATACCGCAAACGGAGAAAATGCCGTCGATATGATAAATGCAAATAAATTTTCCTATGTTGTTTCAACTCTTGAAAATGTAAAAGGCAACGAAGAAGAACTGAATATCCGCCGTGCCGCTCTTATGAAAAAAGTGCCGGTGTTTACATCGGTACAAAGCGCTTATGCATTTTCTCGTGCATTAGAAAACAACAATGTTATGGAAGAATTAGAGGTAACTGATATATGATTATAATGTCGGTTGACTACGGCGATGTCAGAACGGGAATTGCAGTTTGCGATAAAATGCAGATTTTGGCTTCTCCCGTCTGTGTAATCACCGAAAAAAACAGAGATGCTTTAATTGATAAAATCGCAGAATTGGCAAAAGAGAAAAAGGCAGAACGAATCTGTGTGGGGCTTCCGCAAAATATGGACGGTAGCTACGGCTTTCGCAGTGAGGCTTGCCGTGAACTTGGGGAAATGTTGGAAGAAAAAACAGGGCTGCCCGTTGCTTTTCAAAATGAAAGATTAACAACAGTTTCCGCACATAACATTTTAAATGCAGTTGATGTCCGCGGCAAAAAAAGAAAAGCAGTTGTCGATGCAGTTTCAGCCGTGTTAATTCTTGAAGATTATATGAGAACAGTCTAAAAAGTGACAAAATAAATGCTTGATACCGTGTAAAATGGTATCAAGCTTTTTTTGTGCGGTGATTTAATTGATTGTATATGTTGATGTGCTGATTGTAATAAATATTCTTGTGAATTATTTTATGCTTTTGGCAGTAAAAGCAATGGGAAGATTTGATACAACACGGTGGCGAATTTTATCAGGCTCAATAATCGGCGGATTATCTTCATTACTGCTGTTTTTCGATAATTTAGGCGTAATGATGACGCTGTTAAAAATTATGTCGGCAATTATTATGTCGGCAGTAACCTTCGGCATAAAACCCGTAAAAAAACTGTTAAAATCTACTTTCTGGTTATTTGCAATATGTTTTGTTTTCGGGGGACTGATGCTTGCAATTTATATGCTCACCGAAACAGATATAATGCTTTACAAAAACGGAATAATCTATTTTGACATTGATATTACTTTTCTTGTTGTTTGTTCCGCAGTTTCTTACATTGTGATAACAATCATTGCAAAACTAACCGATAAAAAAGCGCCGAAATCTAAGGAATATTACATAAAAATCGAAACGGATAAAAAAATAATATCCTGCCGTGCACTTATGGATACGGGCAATAATTTGCGTGAGCCTTTTTCAAATTATCCCGTAATTCTTGCAGAAAAAAGCGTCTTTGAAGAACTGTTTGAAGTTGACGATAAAATAAGGCTTATTCCCGTGTCCACCGTCAGCGGAGAAACACTTTTGAAAGCATACAGACCAAAGCAAATCGAAATAGAAAATTTCAAAACCGATAAGGTATATATAGCCCAAAGTCTTGCGCCGCTTGATGAATATAAAATTATTTTAAATATAAATCTTGAAGGAGAAATACATAATGACTAAACTCAAATTGATGCTAAAAAAACTATATCTTCGCTTTTTTAAAAGGGGAGCATATTACATAAACGGACCTGTGTCCCTGCCCGAACCGCTTACCAAAGAAGAAGAGCAAGCTTTAAGCGAACAATTAGCGCAAGGGGATAAAAAAGCGCGAGAAAAACTGATAGTGCATAATTTAAGACTTGTTGTATATATAGCAAAAAAATTTGAAAGCTCGGGGGTTAATATTGAAGACTTAATTTCAATAGGTACAATCGGACTTATAAAAGCCGTCAATACATTTTCACCTGAAAAAAATATTAAGCTTGCAACCTATGCGTCCCGTTGTATTGAAAATGAAATACTTATGTATCTGCGCAAAATCGCATCACAGAAAATGGAAATATCTCTTGACGAGCCGCTTAATACCGACTGGGACGGTAATGAATT
The DNA here is from genome assembly GCA_945787805.1 of uncultured Clostridia bacterium. GTDB lineage: Bacteria > Bacillota > Clostridia > Oscillospirales > Acutalibacteraceae > Fimenecus. The sequence continues at coordinate 13,253 of CALZID010000001.1, forward strand.
GATGCTTGCAGATGTACTGGGCAGTGAAGTTGATGAAATAAGCAGAGAAATTGAAGAAGATGACGAAAAAAGAATGCTGATGGAAATTATTAAAACCCTGCCCGAACGGGAACGAATAATAATTGATATGAGATTCGGTTTAGGTGATAAAGAAGAGCTTACTCAAAAAGAGGTTGCCGATAAATTAGGTATTTCTCAAAGCTATATTTCAAGACTTGAAAAGAGAATTATCAAGCGAATAGGCGATAAACTGAAAGCTATGTCGAAATAGGTAAAAAAAATTAAAATATTTACAAAAAAACTATGTTAAAAATAAAACAATTGTGATATAATTAACCTAAATATGAATACAATGTCGTTTTACGGCATTTAAGAAAAAAGAAGGGTGTATTTATGACTTACGATGTAGCAATTGTGGGCGCCGGTGTTGTGGGCGGATTGATTGCACGAGAGCTTAGTCGCTATGAGCTTAATGTTGCTTTGCTTGAAAAATGCAACGATGTTGCAATGGGCACAACAAAAGCAAACAGTGCTATTGTTCACGGCGGTTTTGATGCTCAAAACGGTACTCTCAAAGCAGAACTCAATGTAAAAGGTACTGCTATGATGCCTGAGCTCTGCAAGAAACTGTCTGTTCCGTTTAAAAATAACGGCTCAATTGTTGTAGCTTTTTCTGACAGTGAAACGGAGCATATCAAAGTGCTCTATGAGCGCGGCGTTAAAAATGGCGTGCCGGGACTTTCGGTAATTGACCAAGCAGAGCTTCGCAGAATTGAACCAAATATCAGTGACAAGGCTGTGGGTGCGCTTCTTTGTGAAAGTGCGGGAATTGTTTGTCCTTATGAACTAACAATCGCAGCAGTTGAAAATGCTGTAACAAACGGCGTTGAATTTTTAAGAAATTGCGATGTTGAAGCAATTACCGAAAATGCCGACGGTTATGTGCTCAGCACATCTCTCGGCGATATAAATGCAAAATATATCATCAATGCAGCAGGCAATTTCTCAGATGACCTTGCCCGTATGGTAGGGGATGACTCCATCCAACTAATCCCAAGAAAAGGCGAATATTATCTGCTCGATAAATCAGTGGGTAATTTGGCGGTGCACACAATTTTCCAATGTCCCAATGAAATGGGTAAAGGTATTCTTGTAACACCGACAGTTGACGGTAATCTTCTTATCGGTCCGACTGCAGTAAATCAAGACAGTAAAGACGATACGGACACAACTCCTGCGGGTCTTAAAGAAATTGTTGAAAAAGCGCTTAAATCAGTGCCCGTTGTTTCAGCGAGAAACGCTATTACTTCATTTGCGGGTGTCCGTGCTCATCCGACTAATGATGACTTTATCATCGGTTGGTGTGAAAAGAGCGCAAACTTCTTAAATGTTGCGGGTATTGAGTCACCGGGACTTTCGTCCGCTCCCGCTATCGCAGTCTTTGTTCGTGATATACTCGGCGAAAAGGTTGAGCTTAAAGAAAAAGCAAATTTTGTCGAAACAAGAGAAGAACCCGTTCGCTTCCGTCACATGAATGACGAAGAAAGAGCGGAGCTTATAAAGAAAAATCCCGCATACGGCAGAATTGTTTGCCGTTGCGAAACAATAACCGAAGGCGAAATCATCGATGCAATCAAAGCCCCCGCCGGTGCTCGCGATGTTGACGGTGTCAAGCGCAGAACAAGAGCGGGTATGGGGCGTTGTCAAGGCGGTTTCTGCGGAAGTAAAGTGGTTGAAATTTTGGCTCGTGAACTCGGTGTGAATATGAATGAAATCACAAAGTTCGGCGGAGATTCCAAAATTATTTATGAGAGAACAAAGTGAGGTGACCGAGATGTTGAATTTTGATTTAGCCGTTGTAGGCGGCGGTCCTGCCGGTATGGCAGCAGCCCTTAAAGCAAGAGAAAGCGGTATTGAAAAAATAATAGTTCTTGAACGTGCCGAAACTCTCGGCGGTATTTTGGAACAATGTATTCATACAGGTTTCGGTCTTCACTATTTCGGCGAAGAACTTTCGGGACCTGAATATGCAGGCAGATTTATGAAGCTTCTTGCAGATACAGATATCGTCGTTAAAACAGATACAATGGTACTTGATATTGCAAGCGATAATACGGTTACAGCAGTTAATAAAAAAGACGGCCTTCTGAAAATCAACGCAAAAGCAGTAGTGCTTGCAATGGGTTGCCGTGAAAGACCGAGGGGAGCACTCAGTATTGCCGGTTGCCGTACATCGGGCATTATGACTGCGGGTACTGCTCAAAAATATGTTAATATTGACGGTTATATGCCCGGTCACGAAGTTGTAATCTTAGGCTCGGGTGATATCGGTCTTATTATGGCTCGCAGAATGACTCTCGAAGGCGCAAAGGTTAAAATGGTTTGCGAGCTTATGCCGTATTCAGGCGGTCTTACAAGAAATATCGTTCAATGTCTTGATGACTTCGGTATTCCGTTAAAGCTCAGTTGTACAGTGGTTGCAACTCACGGTAAAGACAGACTTGAAGGTGTTACAATCGCAAAGGTTGACGATAAGCTTCAACCCATTCCCGGTACAGAAGAATATGTTCCCTGCGATACATTGATGCTTTCGGTAGGTCTTATTCCCGAAAACGAGCTTTCAAAGAACGCCGGGCTTGAGCTTGACAGAGTTACAAACGGTCCCCGTGTTGACGAATACCGTGAAACAGAGCAAAAAGGTGTGTTTGCCTGCGGTAATGTTCTTCAGGTGCACGACCTTGTTGACTATGTAACGGAAGAAAGCCAAATTGCAGGTCTTGGCGCCGCTAAATATATTAAGGGCGAGAAAGTAACGGGCAAATGTGTTTATACAGAAGGTATCAACGGAGTGCGTTATATCGTTCCCCAGAGAATTAACTGTGAAACCGATGCTGATGTAAAACTATATTTTCGTGTAGGCGCAGTTTACAACAATGCAAAAATAGTAGTTGAATGTAACGGTAATGAGATTCTTTCAAAGAAAAAGAAGAAGCTTTGCCCCGGTGAAATGGAATATGTAACTCTCAAGCAGTCCGTAATCAGCACTTTGCCGGCTGATTCAAAAATTATCGTCAGAGTGGAGGCGTAATAAAATGGAAAAAAGAGAACTCGTGTGCGTAGCTTGTCCTTTGGGTTGTCCCATTACTGTTACTCTTGATGATAACGGTGCGGTTACAGATGTTACAGGCAACACTTGTAAACGCGGTGAAGCTTATGCTCATACAGAATGTACAAATCCCACAAGAATGCTCACAACAACCGTTAAGGTTGAAGGCGGCAATGCTTATGTAGTGCCGGTTAAATCTGCAAATCCGATACCAAAAGATATGATGTTTCAGTGCATGGAAGTTATTAACAAAGCGTCGGTTAAAGCGCCTGTTAATATTGGAGATGTAGTTATAAAAAACATTTTAGGAACAGGTGTTGATATTATTGCAACAAACTATGCAGACTAAAAAAAGTTACGAATTGGCGGCGGAAGTAATTCCGTCGCCCCGTCAGTTAGAGTGGCAAAAACTCGAAATGTATGCTTTCTGTCATTTCGGTACGAATACCTTTACAGGCAGAGAATGGGGTGACGGAACAGCGTCGCCCGAAATTTTCAATCCCAAAAAGCTTGATGCCCGTCAATGGGCAAAAGAGATTAAAAATGCAGGGCTAAAAGCCATAATTCTCACATGTAAGCATCATGACGGTTTTTGCCTTTGGCCAAGTGAATATACAGATTATTCTGTTAAAAACAGTCCTTATAAAAACGGAAAAGGCGATGTTGTAAAAGAAGTCAGCGACGCCTGCCGTGAATACGGACTCAAATTCGGTGTATATCTGTCCCCGTGGGACAGAAACAATAAGTCCTACGGCACAGGCGAAGAATATAATACATACTTTGTAAATCAATTGACCGAGTTAGCCACGAATTACGGCGACATCTTTTGCTTTTGGTTTGACGGTGCTTGCGGTGAAGGCAAAAACGGCAAAAAACAGGTTTATGACTGGAACAGATATTTTGCTGTAATCAGAGAATTGCAGCCGAATGCAGTTATAAATATCTGCGGGCCCGATGTCCGCTGGTGCGGTAATGAAGCAGGCAAATCGAGAGAGTCCGAGTGGAGTGTTGTGCCTATCTATGTCAGCAATCAAGATTTTGTTGCAGAGCATTCTCAACAAGAGGATAATCCCGAATTTTCAAAGAGAGTTGAAGCCACCGTTCAGGATTTAGGCAGTCGTGAAGCGATAAAAGACTGTACAGAGTTTATCTGGTATCCGTCAGAAACCGATGTTTCAATCAGACCCGGTTGGTTTTATCATAAAAGCCAAGATTTTAGAGTTAAATCACTTAAAAAACTTATGCAGATTTATTGGGACAGTGTGGGTGGTAATTCATCGTTATTGTTAAATATTCCACCCGATAAAAACGGATTATTATCAAAATATGATGTTCGTGCTTTGAGAAAATTCAGCGATAATCTGAGAAAAGAGTTTTCTCACAATCTTTTAAAAGATTGTGACTTGTCTGCATCATCTCAAATTGATGATGAGCATAATATTAAAAATATTCTTGGTGATGACGGATATTGGCAATGCAAAGCAGGGGATTTAAATCCCGAAATCACAATCGAGTTCAATTCGCCTGTAATTGCCGATAAAATCGTCTTAAAAGAGAATATTGCAACGGGACAACAAATTGAAAGTTTTGAAGTGTACGGCGATAACGGCGACGGCTACAAAAAGCTTTGTGTATCAACGATAATCGGTGCAAAGCGAATTTGCCGTTTCAAAAAGCAAAAGCTTAAAAGAATGAAAATTATGATTACATCTTACCGTGTAAAAGCAACCTTGAATTCAGTTGAAATCTATTGCAGAGAATAGCAAAATAAAACCCCGACTCAAATGAGTTGGGGTAATTTTATATATATATTCGTGATTGAATTTTATTCTGCGTCTGCAATTTTCGGTGCTTCGTCTTCGTTCATTTTTTCAAGTCTTTCACGGCGTCTGACTTCAAGGTCTTTGAGCATTTGCTCTTTGAACTTACCGTCAACATTGAAGAACATAAGCGTTACACCGTAAAGGAAACGGGCAATTGCGGGCAGCAAGCAGAAGATAGCCCAGAAACCTATAAGAGTGTTGTAGTTAGATTCGGGAACAATGTTGCCGAATTCGTCTTTTCTTGCAACATATCCGACTGCTGAAATAACAACACCCGAAAGAAGCTGTGTGATTGAGTTTGCAGCCTTGCCGAAATAGTTTTGAACAGTTTGCACAAGTGCTTCGTTTCTCATGCCTGTTTTCCATTCACTGTAATCATAAACATCGCCTTGAAGAACAGCGCCGGCAACATTCATAAGCTGATTTGGAAGTCCGCAAACCGTAAGACAGAAGGTGATTACTGCAAGATTTATGATTGCGTTATGACCTTCCCAGTCAACAAGAAATCCCTTGCCGCCGTTGCCCATAATACCGATAAGGAATGTTGCGCCGTAAGCAAGTCCTGCGAAAATACCAGATGCAACACAAACCTTTTTAGCACCGAATTTGCGAATAAGTTTTGGCGCAAGGGGAACCATAATATAGTTTGGAATACCTGTGAAAATACCTGCGATTGAACCGTGAGCAACATTCTTTGAATTGTGCATCCAATAGAAGCTTTCACTTGAAACGCCGACAGACTTAAATCCGTTGAAGAAACCTGAAAGAACAAGAACAAACATCGGTCTGTTCTTGAAAACATTTTTAAATGATTCAACAACGCCAACCTCTTGCATTTGCTCGCGTGAGGCAAGGGGAACTCTCTCTCTCATGGCTGAGAAACCGAAGAAAGCGGTAAAAGCGGCAATAATAGTAATTATTGCGGCAAATCCCGTATAAATATCCTGCATACCAACTGCATTATGGGTGAGTCCCGGTAAGAAACCTACACACATTGAAGCGATTGACGGAAGAAATACGCCGAAAAGCTCTGTGAATTTACTGGTAGCTATAAGATTGTCACGCTCATTGTTGTTAGGAGTAATGTTATAAAGCATAATCGTCCAGGCACCGAAGTATGACATACCAAGGTTATAGACAAAAATAGCAACAACAGTCCAAACAACTTTCTGCCACTCATGTACTAAGAATGACGGAGTTGTAAAAAGCATCATCATTGCGATAGCCCAGAAAGGTGTGGGAATAACAAGCCATGGACGAAGTCTGCCCCAACGGGTTCTTGTTCTGTCAATGATAAGACCTGAAATTGAGTCGTCAACTGCGTCATAAATCGACTCAATAAACATAATGATACCGTATGTACTACCTGACATTCCAAGGAAACTGATTGCAAAGAATTGACGGAATGCATTTACATATTGGCTCAAATTCTTTTGACCGAAAGATGTTAAGAGAAAACCTGCAATCTCTTTCGGACGAAGATATCGTCTGTCAAGAGTTGACGCTTCTTCAACGCTTGCTTCAACAGAAACTGCATCAACATCCTCGGTAACAGTGGTTGTATTTGTGTTTTCCAATTTTCAATCACGCCTTTTTTGAAAAATCCGTATATTCACACTATACTTATTAAATATAACATAAGTTCTTCCAATAATCAACTGTAAATATGAGTATTTTTTAAATTATTTCAAGTTTTGATAGAAGGCAACGGCAAGTCTGTCACAACGCTCGTTTTCCGGATGACCTGCGTGACCTTTAATCCACTCAAATTCGTATTCGTGCTGTGAAAGAAGAGTTAAGAGTCTATCCCAAAGGTCAGAGTTTAGCGCAGGCTTTTTATCGGCCTTGCGCCAGTTGTTCTTTTTCCAGCTTTCCGCCCAGCCCTTTGTTATTCCGTTGACAACATAGGATGAGTCAGAATAAATCTTCACTCTGCATTTTCTGTTAAGGGCTTCAAGCCCGTTAATAACCGCCAACAGTTCCATTCTGTTATTGGTTGTGTTTAATTCACCGCCCGAAAGCTCTTTTTCTTTACTGTTACAGCGTAAAACAGCACCCCAACCGCCGGGACCCGGATTTCCCGAGCATGCACCGTCCGTAAAAAGTTCAACAAAAGTTAAGTTTTCCATACATACCTCGTGTATAAAATCGAAATTTTCTAACTAAAATAATTTTAGCATACTTTTTTTTGTTTAACAACATAAAAATATCGCAGCAGTAGTTTCTTGACAATGATTTCAAAAAATAGTAATATATAATGACAGTATATTGAGTAATTATGTCCATTTGCGAATATACATAAATATAAACTTTCTTCTGTAATGCCTTTTACAGATTACATAATGCCGGATTTTATTATATAAAGGAGGAAAATATGGCAAAAAATAAAGAAAAACAAGCACAGTCAAATGAAACAAAATCCAATACCAAGAGCAAAAGCTCTAATCGCGGAATGCAAAGTGCTAAAAAGAAACCGAACGGTACAAAGAAAAACAAAACTGCGTTTAATCAAAAAACAAAGAAACAACAGACTCAGAATAAGAAAAATGCACCGAAGCGTGAAGAAATAAATGTAAAAATCGCATTTTTAGGCGGACTTAACGAAGTCGGTAAAAATATGACTCTTTATGAGTGCCGGGGCGATATGATTTTAGTGGACTGCGGACTCGCATTCCCCGAACCCGATATGCTGGGTGTTGACCTTGTTATCCCCGATTTTACTTATGTTGAAGATAATGCGGATAAAATTAAAGGTATATTTATTACTCACGGTCACGAAGACCATATCGGGGGGTTGGCATATCTTTTACAAAGAGTGAATATTCCGGTTTACGGAACAAAGCTCACAATCGGCCTTATTGAGAACAAGCTGAAAGAGCATAAAATTCTTGAGAAAGCAAAACTCAATGTAATCAAGCCGAAAGATAAAATAAAAGTCGGTTGCTTTGAGGTTGAAGCGATTCATGTGAACCACTCAATCCCCGATGCATTGGCTCTCGCCATCAGCAGTCCCGCAGGTCTTATTCTGCAAACAGGCGACTTCAAAATTGACACAACACCGATTGACGGTGATGTAATTGACCTTGCCCGTATTGCACGACTCGGTGAAAAAGGCGTTCTCTGTCTTCTTTCCGACTCAACAAATGCTCAAAGACCGGGTTATACCGCAAGCGAGAGAACGGTCGGCGATTCTTTTGACAGACTTTTCCAAAAGGCAGACGGTAAAAGACTTATCGTAGCAACCTTTGCATCAAATATTCACAGAGTTCAGCAGATAATTGACGCTGCGAAATCCGTTGGCAGAAAAGTAGCACTTTCGGGACGAAGCCTTGAAAATGTTGTTGAAACCGCATCAAAGCTCGGCTATCTTAATGTGCCTGACGGAATTCTTGTAAGTATTGATATGCTGTCAAGATATCCCCATGACAAGCTTGTTATTATCACAACAGGCAGTCAGGGTGAACCTATGTCCGCACTTTACAGAATGGCGTTTTCAGAGCATCGCAGAGTCGAAATCGGTTCAGGGGATTATGTTATAATATCAGCAACACCTATTCCCGGCAATGAAAAAACCGTCGGCAAGGTTGTTGACGAGCTCTTAAAGCGCGGAGCAGAAGTTGTATATGAAAAAATGTACGATGTTCATGTTTCGGGTCACGCTTGTCAGGAAGAATTAAAACTTATGATGAGCCTTGCGAAGCCAAAATATTTTATTCCCGTTCACGGTGAACAAAAGCATTTGAGAAGTCATGCTCAATTAGCTGAAAATATGGGAATTTCGCCGAGCAATATTTTTATTGCGGACAACGGCCGTCAGGTTCAGCTTTCAAAACGCAAAATGTCAGCAGTAGAAGATGTTCCGGCAGGGAAAATCTTCGTTGACGGTTATGGCGTAGGCGATGTGGGCAATGCGGTTATCAAAGAGCGTAAGCGTCTTGCGGAAGACGGGCTTATGATTATCAGCGCAGTTATTGAAAGAGAAACGGGAATGCTCATTTCAGGCCCCGACATTGTATCTCGAGGATTTGTCTATGTTCGTGACTCCGAGCAACTTATCGCAGAAGCAAAGTTAGTAGCCCAAATTGTAATTGATGAATGTATTCATGACGGTCAAATTGAATGGAGCACAATCCGTAACAGAATGAGAGACGATATTTCCCGACTTTTATATGACAGAACAAAGAGAAGCCCAATGGTGCTTCCTTTAATAACCTCTGTATAAGGTGAAAATATGAAAAAAACAGGCAACAAAAACAGTTTAAAATCAATATTTGTTTCAAATCCCATAACAGCATTTGCAATTGCCGTCAGTGTTGTTATGTGTGTTGCTATGTTCTTTTATAACTATAAGCTCGCATTGGCGGAGCTTTTGGTATTAGCGGTTCTTTTGTCGGCGGCATTTTTTATAAAAGACCTTGAATTCAGAAAACTTCGCGGTGAGGTTGATGCACTTGAAAGAAAGCTTTCGGCTGACGAAAACGGTGAATTGCGCAGCTTTCCGTTGCCGGTGCTGCTCTTTGACAGTACAGAAAAGATTGTATGGTATAATAAGCTTTTCCAAAACAGCTTTATTGCGGATAAGTCAATAAAAGACATAAATATCCGTCAGTTTACATCGGGACAAGGTCTTGATGTGATTCGTGATAATATGTTTATTGAATGTGAATACGCCGAAAAGAAATATACGGTTTTTTCGGGCAATACCGAATATAAGAACGAAACTGTTTATGCTTTGTATTTTGTGGAGGATACCGAGCTCAAAAACTATAAATCGGCTTATGATGAGTCAAGACCGGTTGTTATGTTTATAAGTATTGACGGTATTGAAGAATCCCTTCGTGAATTCAGAGAAAGTCAGCAGGCTGAAATTCTCGGCGGAGTAGAAACTGTAATTGAAAATTGGTTTGCAAAATTTGATTGTATTTCACGAAAAGTCAATAACGGCAGAGTGATTGCTTTATGTGAAGCAAAAAGCCTTAGTGCTATGAAAGAAGATAAATTTTCAATTCTCTCACTTGTTCGTTCTTATACATATAACGACAAAGTTTTGGGAATTACGCTTTCAATCGGCGCAGGTTCGGGTGAAAGCTTCGTTGATTGCGAAAAAACCGCACTTCAGGCGCTTGATATGGCAATGGGGCGCGGCGGTGACCAGGCCGCAATCAAGCTGAATAAAAATGATTTTGACTTCTTTGGCGGAGTTTCAAAAGGCGTCGAAAAGCGGACAAAGGTCAGAACAAGAATTGTTGCCTCTGCCATAGGCGAAGTTATAAAATCAAGTTCAAATGTGCTTGTTATGGGGCATCGCTTTTCTGACCTTGACTCTCTCGGCTCGGCGGTGGGTGCGGCAATGATTAGCAACGCTCTGGGCAAAGATGCAAAAATTGTTATGTCATCAAAAACAACTCTTGCAATGCCGCTTGCAAAGCACCTTATAAATTCGGGCTTGGATAATCTTTTGATTGAACCCGGTGATGTTGAAGATTATCTTCAAAAAGGAACACTGCTGATAATTGTTGACACTCACCGAAAGAGCTTTTTGGAATATCCTGAATTATTCGATTTGGCAAATAAAGTAGTGGTTATTGACCATCACAGAAAAACCGTTGACCATATAAATAAAGCGGTGATTTTCTATCACGAGCCCAATGCGTCCTCTGCCTCGGAAATGGTGACAGAGCTTATTCAATATATCCCCGTTGATGTTAATATACCGCAGGCTTGTGCCGAAGCATTGATGTCGGGTATAACCCTTGATACAAAGAACTTTGTTATGAAAACAGGTGTTCGCACTTTTGAGGCGGCAGCATTTCTTCGTTCCATGGGCGCAGATACCGTTGCGGTTAAACAGCTTTTCTCTAACAGTATGAAAACTCAAAAAGCCAAGAGTGAAGTTGTTAAAAATGCGGCAATGTACAGTAACTGTGCAATCGGCGTAGTTGATTTTGATTCCGATGATGTGAGAATTGTCGCAAGTCAGGCTGCTGACGAACTGTTAAATGTTGACGCAGTTGATGCGTCGTTCGTTGTATTCCAAACGGATGATGTAATGAATATATCTGCCCGTTCTTACGGTGAACTCAATGTTCAGCTGGTTATGGAAGAATTGGGCGGCGGCGGTCATCAGACAATGGCGGCGGCACAGTTAAAGGGCGAAAGCTTTGAAAATACACTTAAGCTGTTAAAAAACGCAATTGATAAAGTAAATGAGATTCAGAAATGAGGTAATATAAATGGAAGTAATTTTAAAAGCAGATGTTAAAGGATTAGGCAAGAAAGGCGAAAAGGTCAAGGCTTCTGACGGTTATGCAAGAAATTTTCTTTTCCCGAAAGGACTTGCTGTTGAAGCAAATGCGCAAAGCCTTACAGAGCTTCGCAACCGTGAGCAATCAAATCAGCATAAAATTGATATGGAAATTGCGGCTGCAAACGAGTCAAAATCAAAGCTTAATGACAAAACAATCAAAATTACCGCAAAAGCAGGCAGTAACGGCAGAATTTTCGGCTCTGTAACGGCGAAAGAAGTAGCTTTAGAAATTGAAAAACAGTTTGCAGTAAAAGTTGATAAGAGAAAAATTACAATGGATGATATTAAAAACTTCGGTTCATATAAAATCCAGGTTAAGCTTTATACAAATATTATTGCTGAAATGACAGTAATGGTTGGAGAATAATCTGAGCATATTGTCTTATTGGAGTGAAAGAAATATGGAAAGCAATTTTTTGCCGACAGAAAATATGAATTTGCCTTATAGCTTAGAGGCGGAGCAGGCGGTATTAGGCGCAATTTTAAAAGACCCCTTATGCTTGCCCACTGTTTCGGATATGCTAAAAAGTGAACATCTTTATCTTCCGCAACACAAGGCTATATATGATGCAATTCTCAATATAGACACAATGGGGGGCACTATCGACCCTCTTGTAGTTTTGGAAGAACTTAAAAGACAGGGCGTTTATGACGATATCGGCGGAAAAACATACCTGATAAAGATTGCCGAAGCAGTCCCGTCCACAAGAAATGTTGAGTCATACATAAAAATAATTATTGATAAGTTCTATTCACGCACACTGATAGTCACTGCCCGTGAAATTCTTGACGAGGCAACAGAAGGGACAGAATCACCCGATGAATTGCTTGATATGGCAGAGCAGAAGATTTATGATATCCGTCGCGGCAAAAATATATCGGGACCCGCAAAAGTCAGTGATGTCATTATGTCCGATGTTGTTGTCAGACTTAGAAAGCTCACCTCTCTTGATGAAAAAGAGAGAGAACAGTATATGGGTATTCCAACGGGCTTTTCATATCTTGATAAAGTACTTTCAGGCGGATTTCACCGTTCCGACTTAATTCTTATCGGTGCCCGTCCGGGTATGGGTAAAACCAGTTTCGCTTTGAATGTTGCAAGGAATATGGCTGTTAAAGGTAGAAAAACCGTGTTTTTCTCGCTGGAAATGTCAAATGAGCAGTTGGCTCAGCGAATTATTTCAACAGAAGCAAGAATTGTCAGCAACAAATTCAGAACGGGCGATATTTCCGATGCGGATTGGGATAAAATAGGAATGGCGTTAGAGCATCTTGTAAACGCCGAATTGTATTTTGACGATACAGCCAATATTACCGTTCCTGAAATGAAAGCGAGAATTCGCAGAATGAAGGGCGTTGAATGTGTGGTTATTGACTATCTTCAATTGATGTCGGACCCACGGTATAAAGATAACCGTGTTCAGGAAATATCAAAAATCACCCGTGATTTAAAGCTTATGGCGAAAGACCTTGATATTCCGGTTATTACTTGCTCACAGCTTTCCCGTAATACCGCAAAAACCTCTGACCACAGACCGCAGCTTACCGACCTTCGTGAATCAGGTTCAATCGAGCAAGATGCCGATATTGTTCTTATGCTTCACCGTGAAAGCTATTATAAAAATGATAAAGACGAAGAAAACGAAAGTAATATTAACAAAGCAGAAATAATTGTGGCAAAGAACAGACACGGCTCGACAGAAACCGTTGATGTTGCATGGAATCCTGAATTTACAATGTTCTCAACACTCGAAAGGATTAAAGATGACAGATAAGGTTATTAAAACAATACGGGAACATCAAATGATTTTGCCCGGCAGTGTGGTGGGCGTTGGATTTTCAGGCGGCGCCGATTCTGTAACGCTTTTGCATATTCTTTCAAAAAACCGTGAAAAATTAGGTATAAAAGAAATTAAAGCAGTGCATATTCATCACGGAATTCGCGGCGATGAAGCGGACCGTGACTTGCAGTTTTCAAAAGCTTTTTGCGGTGAACTCAATATTGAGTTTGTTTCATTTAATGAAAATATTCCCGAAATCGCAAAAAAATCAGGTGAAAGTCTTGAAGAATGTGCAAGAAGAATCCGCTATGAAGATTTTTCAAAAGTTGAGTGCGATGTGTTTGCAACGGCACATAATCTTAACGATAATGCCGAAACCTTTCTCTTAAATCTCACTCGCGGTTCAGCTCTTTCGGGACTTTGCGGTATTCCTTATAAAAGAGATAAATTCATCCGTCCCTTGCTTGACTGTTCAAGAGCAGAAATAGAAGAATATGCCGAGAAAAACGGATTGGAATTTGTAACAGACAGCACAAATTTGTGTGACGATTACACAAGAAACAAAATCAGGCATAATGTGTTGCCGCAGCTGTTTTCAATAAATCCGTCTTTTGATAAAGCATTTTCAAAATGTATCGAGAGCGTTAATATTTCAAACGATTTTATTTATAGAGAAGCAAAAAAACTTTTCGAAATGGCAAAAAAAGAGAATTATTTTGATTGCACCGTTTTTGAAAATTCCCACAATGCCTTGAAATACCAAGTAATTTCTTTGATTTTAAAAGAGAAAAAGGCACAGAATATCAGTCGGGAGCATATTTTGCAAATCAATAATATTTTAGAGAACGGCGGAAGTGCCGATGTGGGCAACGGCGTCGAAGTTACGGTTGAAAGAAAAAAACTGTATTTCGGAAAACCGAGTGTAACCGAAGATTTTGCGGTTCCCTTTGAAAAAAATAATACAAATCTGCAAACACCCGTAGGTGAATATGAAGTTATCTTTGAGCTTTATAAAGATTTACAAAAACTTAACAAACAAGATATGGACTTTTTTATAGATTGTGATAAAATGTCTGGTGAAGCGTTCTGGCGAAACCGTCGTGACAGCGACTTTTTTGTACCGAGAAACAGAAAATGCACAAAAACACTTAAACGGCTTTTTAACGATGAAAAAATTCCTGTAAACGAACGCTCAAAAATGCTTATTTTAGCAGACGATTGCGGTATTGTCTGGACGGAATTTTTCGGTGTTGCCGACCGTTGTAAAATAACAAACGAAACAAAAAATTATATTAAAATTAAAAAGGTGGGGAATTAAAGTGCTTAACGATATTGAAAAAGTGCTTTTATCGGAAGAAGAATTGCAGAGTATTGTACATAAACTGGGCGCTGAAATCAGTGAAGACTATAAAGGCAAGAACCTTGTTCTCGTCAGTGTTCTCAAAGGCTCAGTTGTGTTTATGGCAGACTTAATGCGCGCCATAACGATACCTTGTACAATTGATTTTATGTCAGTCTCAAGCTACGGTTCAGGCACAAAAACATCGGGTGTTGTTAAAATTATCAAAGACCTTGATACCGATGTTGTTGAAGGTGCTGATTTGCTTATTGTCGAAGATATTCTTGACAGCGGTGTAACGCTTGAATATCTTATGAAAATTCTTTCTGCGAGAAATCCTAACAGCATTAAAATATGTACATTACTCGATAAGCCCGAAAGAAGAAAAGCAAACATTAAAGCAGACTATTCAGGTGCGCAAATTCCCGATGCCTTTGTAGTCGGATACGGGCTTGACTATAATGAAAAATACAGAAATTTACCGTTTGTAGGTGCGTTAAAACCTGCGGTATATGAATAAACAGGAGTGAAAACCGATTTGAAAAAATTTAACTGGAAAGTTATTATCCCATATCTTTTAATCCCTGCAATGTTTATGGGCTTCCTTTATATGTATATGGGCAGGGGAGCTCAAACCGAATTGCAGTATTATGAGATAGTTGAACTTTTTGACCAAGGCAAAGTAACAAAAGGCGAACTGAACCTTTCAAGCGGATTGATGACTTATGAGCTTGAAGGCGATACAAAGGAATACAAATATACGGTTCCTAATGTAAATATCTTTGTTAATGATGTTCACGACCTGATTCGTCAGCACAATATTGATAATCCCGATAAACCGATTGAATGGAACTATAAGGCAGGAACATCTAATTCGTGGCTGTTAAGTATGTTGCCGTCAGTCATTGTTCTCGTGTTACTCGGCGTGGTTATGGCAATAATGTTCAAAAAGATGAACAACTCAATAACAAGCGAAAATAACCGTGCAATGAATTTCGGCAAGGCAAGAGTAAAACGAGCTGACGACGAGACAAAGAAAGTCACATTTGCCGATGTTGCGGGCGCCGATGAAGAAAAAGAAGAGCTTACAGAACTTGTGGAATTTTTGAAAAGCCCCAATGAATTTTCAAAGCTCGGTGCAAGAATACCGAAGGGCGTTCTTCTTGTAGGCCCTCCCGGTACAGGTAAAACCTTGCTTGCCCGTGCAGTTGCGGGTGAAGCAAATGCACCGTTCTTCTCTATTTCAGGTTCTGATTTTGTTGAAATGTATGTGGGCGTAGGTGCGTCCCGTGTTCGTGATCTTTTCAAAGAAGCGAAGAAAAGTCAACCGTCAATCATCTTTATTGACGAAATTGACGCTGTCGGCCGTCACAGAGGCGCAGGTATGGGCGGCGGACACGATGAACGTGAACAAACACTCAACCAGTTGCTTGTTGAAATGGACGGCTTCGGCGCAAACGAAGGCGTAATTGTTATTGCCGCCACAAACCGTCCCGATATTCTTGACCCTGCACTTCTCCGTCCGGGCAGATTTGACCGTCAGGTAACAGTCGGCTACCCCGATGTAAAGGGCAGAGAAGAAATTCTTCAGGTTCACGCTAAAAATAAACCTTTGGCACCCGATGTTGACTTGCATCAAATCGCCGCAACAACAGTCGGATTTACAGGTGCGGACCTTGAAAATCTTCTTAATGAAGCAGCGCTTCTTGCCGCAAAGAGAAAGCTTATGGCAATCACAATGGCTGAAATTGAAGAAGCAACAATGAAGGTTATTGTCGGCGCCGAAAAGAAGTCAAGAAAGATTACAGATAAAGATAAAAAAATCACTGCATACCACGAAGCAGGTCACGCAGTTTCATCTTATTATGTTGAAAATAAAGACCCTGTTACACACATTTCAATTGTACCCCGCGGTATGGCAGGCGGTTTCACTATCAATACCCCCGATAAAGACGATATGCATTTGATGAAATCCCGAATGCTGGACGATTTGGTTTTGTTATTGGGCGGCCGTGTTGCAGAGCAAATCATTTTCAACGATATTTCAACAGGCGCTTCAAACGATATTCAGCGTGCCAGCGAGCTTGTCCGTAAAATGATTACAAAATACGGAATGAGTGAAAAGCTCGGCCCAATCTCATTCGGTTCAGGCAATGACGAAGTGTTCCTTGGCAAAGATTATAACCATACACAGAACTATTCCGAAAGCGTAGCCGCAATGATTGATGAAGAAGTAAACAGAATTATCACAGATGCATATAAGAGAACAGAGACAATTCTCACAGAGCATATTGATAAACTTAAATTAGTTGCCGAAACTCTCATTAAACTTGAAAAAGTTAATGAAGAGCAATTTAATTCTTTGATGGAAAAAGGTTGTCTTCCCGAAGAAAAAGAAGCTTCTGAAGAAACAACCGAAACCTTGGAAGAAACAACAACCGAAGAATAAAAACATATTGTCCGTAATTTTGCCATATATTTAATTGGTGATTTTATGGACAATAATTTTTATGAAAATCGAGAGACAAGAAAGCGCAGCACTCACGAAAAACAGACGGATAAAAATGTAATGACAAAAATTATTATCATTCAGTTGGTTTTATCATTGTCTGTAACGGGTATTCTCTTTGCGGTCTGCCGAAAAGACAGCGCACTTTCGCAAAACATTAAAACCTTTTACGGAACAATTTGTGAAAAAGATATCAGCGTATCAGAAATTTTAGGCGTATTCAAAAAGGTTGCTAAAACAACATTCGCACCGTCGGTGTCGGAAGAAAATACAACGGTAGCAGGAGAAACAAATAACGACTTGACGGGAGAAAAGGCAGACTTTTCTCCCGTTTATTTAACCGTAAATTTTGCAAATCCCGTTGATAAAATCAATATATCTTCTCATTTCGGCTACAGAATAAGCCCCATAACTCATAAATACTCTTTGCATACGGGTATCGATATGGCTTCCCCTGAAAACAGCGAAATTTATGCTGTTTATGACGGAGTGATAGAAAAAGCAGACTACAACGAAGTGCGTGGAAATTATATTATAATAAAGCATAGCGACAGTCTTAAAACAACTTATAATCATTGCAATAAACTATTGGTAAAAGAAAATGAAAAGGTAAAAAAAGGCGAAAAAATCGCACTTGTAGGTGCAACGGGCTATGCAACGGGTAATCATTTGCACTTTGAAGTGCTGCTCAACGGTAAATATGTAAATCCGATATGGGTGCTGGCAGATGAAATTTAGAGTATTCGGCGTTGACTTTGAAATCACATTTTTATTTGCAGCGCTGATAACATTTATAATATCCTTAAATTCACCCTTTAATGTTATAATTACGGTTTTTTCATCACTTTTCCATGAAGCAGGACATCTTACGGCAATGTTTTTGTCGGGCAACAAACCCCAAAGCGTTCGTTTTGAAATAACAGGTATGAATATAAAACGCCGGTCCAGTATGAAAATCAGTACAAAAAACGAGTTGCTTATAGCTCTTGGCGGACCGATTGCAAATGGGCTTGTCTTGTTGTTGGCGGTTATTTTTCTTTGCTTTTTTGAAAATGAAAGAATATTTATTGTTGCGGGAATAAACTTAATACTTATGACATTTAATCTCTTGCCCGTAAAAAGACTTGATGGAGGAATGGCGCTTTATTATTTATTGTCACGAAAATTCAATATTGATTTATGCGAAAAAGCCTTAAAAATTACATCAATCATTTTTATCGTTTTAATCTATATTTGGGGAATTTATGTTTTTGTATCAACAAATTACAATATAAGTGTGCTGATTATCGCTATTTTCTTAACTCTTTCAATGTTGGGCAGTAATGAATATTGAAAAAAGTGAATTTATGTTGTAAAATATATTGAATTTATTTTGCGAGGTCAGTTATGGTTAAAAAAGAAGTAGAAAAATTGCTTAAAAAAGTTCAAAAGCCTGCCCGTTACACAGGGGGAGAATTGAACAGTGTAGTTAAAGATAAAAATGATGTAAAACTGCGGTACGCCTTTTGTTTTCCCGATAATTATGAAATCGGTATGTCACATCTGGGGATGAAAATCCTTTACAGTCTTGTAAACGAAAGACCTGACGCCTGGTGTGAACGTACTTTTGCACCTTGGGAAGATATGGAAGCACTTATGCGTGAAAACGGGGTTAAACTCTATGCACTCGAAAGCGGAGATGCACTGGATGAGTTTGACTTAATCGGTTTTACCTTGCAATATGAACTTTCCTATACAAATGTATTAAATATGCTTGATTTAGGCGGAGTGCCCGTACTGAAAAAAGACAGAACAAGCCTTACTCCAATGGTTATTGCGGGCGGACCCTGTGTGTGCAATCCGGAGCCTATGGCAGATTTTATTGATATTTTCTTGCCGGGTGAGGGCGAAGAAGTTACAAATGAGCTTATTGATTTGCTTATTGAACATAAAGAAAAAGGCTCGACAAGACTTGAATTTTTAAGAGAAGCCGCAAAAATACAAGGCGTTTATGTACCCGAGTTTTATAATGTTGATTATAATGAAGACGGCACAATAAAATCCGTCGAAAACCTTGAAACCGCACCCGAAAAGGTAAAGAAGAGAATTATTTCAGACCTTGATTCCGCTCACTATCCGAAAAACTTTGTCGTACCGTTCATTGATGTTGTGCAGGACAGAACCGTAGGCGAAGTTTTCCGCGGTTGTATCCGCGGTTGCCGTTTTTGTCAGGCGGGATTTATTTACAGACCTATCCGTGAAAAATCTCCCGAAAAAATAAACGAACAATGCAGAAGTATCAGCGATGCCACCGGCTATGACGAAATTTCACTCTGCTCACTTTCGACAAGTGATTATACAAAAATTGAAAAGCTTATCCCCATGCTTTTTGACTGGGCGCTTAAAGAGAGTATAAATGTCTCTCTACCGTCGCTTCGTGTAGATAATTTTTCGGACGAACTTATGGAAGAACTTAAAAAAGTCCGTCGCAGCGGCTTGACATTCGCTCCCGAAGCGGGCACGCAAAGACTTCGTGACGCAATCAATAAAAATGTCACCGAAGAAGAAGTGCTCCGTACTGCTCTTAAAGCCTTTGACGGCGGTTGGACAAGCGTAAAACTCTATTTTATGATGGGACTTCCCACAGAAACTCTTGACGATATTAAGGGTATTGCCGACCTTGCCCAAAAGGTTGTTGACGCTTTTTATAACAATCCAAACAGAGAAAAGGGCAAAGGTGTGCAAGTGAGCGTCAGTTGTGCGTCTTTCGTGCCGAAACCCTTTACGCCTTTCCAATGGGAACCGCAGGATACGGGGGATATGCTCATTGAAAAGCAAAAGCATCTCCTTTCAAGCACTAAAAGTCGTAAAATTTCAATCAGTTATCATCAGTCCGATACATCTGTTTTGGAGGGGGTATTGGCAAGGGGTGACAGAAGACTGGGCGATGTAATTTATAAGGCGTGGCAAAAAGGCTGTAAATTTGACAGTTGGGACGAATTCTTTGACTTCTCAAAATGGAGAGAAGCATTTGACGAATGCGGACTTACCACGGAGTTTTATGCAAACCGTCGCCGTGAATTTGATGAAATTCTCCCTTGGGATCACATGGATTACGGTATCCGTAAAGAATTTCTTGTTGAAGAGAATAAAAAAGCGCACAGAAGCGAAACAACACCGCATTGTAGGATTAAATGTTCCGCTTGCGGCGCAAATAAACTGAATGGAGGTAAATGCGATGCCGGAAGTAAAAAAATGGGCAATGGAAGTCAGAATGTCCTTTGAAAAAACAGGAATGGCAAAATTTATCTCCCACCTTGATACCGTCCGTTGCATAACAAGGGCTATGAAAAGGGCGGGGGTGCCGATTTGGTTTACGGAAGGCTTTAATCCCCACGCTTTTTTAACCTTTGCAATGCCGCTTTCATTGGGCTTTGAAAGTCTTTGCGAAACCGTTGATTTTCGTCTTACGGAAGAAACAGATCTTGAAGATTTGGCAAAACGAATTAACGATGCATTACCTGCCGATATAACCGTTAAAGAAATCTATTTGCCGACATCTTTGCCTAATGATATCCGTTGGGCAGAATATAAAATCATATTCAATAATCCCGATAAAATACTGCTTGATACTGCCGAAAGCATTCTCTCGTCAGGCGAAATTCTCGCCGAAAAAAAGGTTAAGCAAGGCAGAAAAAAAGTTACAAAAGAAGTCAATATCAAAGAACATATTAAATCCTTCGAGTTAAATGAAGAGAATAATAAACTGATTCTAAAAACCGTTCTTTCATCAGGTCCGTCAATGAATATCAATCCCATGCTTTTAATCGGCGCTCTTGTTAAAGACACAGAAACAGACAGTCAAGATGTTGATGTTATAAAAATTCAGTCTTATACCGAAAATATGGAGATATTTAAGTGAGAACAAGTACAACAGATTTACTAACGGGCAGTCCCGTAAAAAGCATTGTGCGGTTTGCTCTGCCCATTATGGCAAGCTCAATGCTGCAATACAATTACAGTTTGGTTGATAATATTATTGTGGGGCGTTTTGTAGGCACAAATGCCCTTGCTGCAGTCGGTAATGTGGGCTCAATAAACAGCTTTATTATAGGCGCGGCTTTGGGGCTGACAGCAGGGTTTACAATACCTGTCGCTCAGCAATTCGGCGCAAACAACAAAGAAAAAATGAACAGATATGCGGCAAACAGCATATCGTTAGCATTCTTAATCGGTCTTGTAATGGTGGTAATCGCACATTTGCTTTCCCGACCGCTTTTGCGACTGATTGATACACCCGATGATATAATTGACCTGTCTGCGTCATACATAAATATTTTATATTACGGTGTACCCGTGCAGATGTCGCTGAATAATTTCAATGCGCTGTCCCGTGCGGTGGGCGAAAGCAAGAAACCGTTGTATTTCTTGGTTGTCAGCGTTTTTGTCAATTTAGCGTTCGACATAATTCTGGTTGGCGTATTTGATTTCGGAGTTGTAGGTGCTGCGTGGGCAACATTCATATCCCAAGCTACTGCCGCTTTTCTGTCGGCTTTATATATTCTCAAATACAACCCGATTTTATCAATAGATATTCGTGATTTGTTGCCAAGGCGAAGTGAGAGTTTGCATCAGCTTCGTCTCGGTGTTCCGCTTTCGTTACAATTCACGGTTACTTCAATCGGCTCAATGGTATTGCAGACTGCGATAAATAGCTTCGGCGCAAATGTTATTGCGGGATTTACTGCGGCGGCAAAGGTTGAACAAGTCACAAATATTCCGATGTCGGGCTTGGGTGTGGGCACAATGACTTTTGTGTCACAAAATTACGGCGCAAAGCAGTATGACCGTATCGTTAAAAGCGTTAAAAAGATTTTTTGGCTTGACATCGGAGTTTCTGTTGTGTGCAGTACGGTACTCATATCCTTAGGACCTTTAATAGTAAAGTTGTTTATACAAACCCCGAACGAAGAAATGCTTTATGCTTCAAAGCATTATTTGATAGCAATAAGCTCCTGTTACAGTCTTGTTGCAATTCTGTTTGTTCTGCGAAACACCTTGCAGGGCTTGGGCTGTACTTATGCCAATACAGTTGCGGGAATAGGCGAATTGTTCGGCAGACTTTCAATAGCGTTACTCTTAAAGCCCTTGCTCGGCTTTTCAGCGGTATGTTTTGCGGGACCGGTCGCTTGGCTTTTGGCAGATATTCCGTTAGCGATAATTTATTTGCATAAACGCCGACAATTTAAAGCTTTAAGTCAAGACACAAGGCTCCAGAATATGACTTAACAAATGAAGCGTTATTGTATTAAAACAGAGGTGAATACTTTGGAAAAATTTCGTTGGGCTTATATAGGAAGCGGAAATATTGCACATTCCACCGCAAACAGTATCTTAAAAGGTGACCATCGCATTGTTTCCGTTTACAGTCGTAATTTTGAAAAGGCAAAGAAATTTGCCGAAAAATACGGCGCAGAAGCCTTTGATAATTTTGAAAATGCCGTTAACCGTGACGATGTGGACGCCGTTTATATTGCAACTCCCCACACTTCTCATGTGGAATATGCGGTAAAAGCAATGAAGCTTTCTAAACCCGTCCTTTGCGAAAAGCCTGTGGGTGTATCGCAAAAAGATGTTGAAATACTCATAAATACCGCAAAAGAAACGAACACATATTTCTGCGAGGCTATGTGGACTTGGTTTTCCGATGTGGCTCTGACCGTTAAAAAATGGGTGCAAAGCGGCGAAATAGGGGAGATAAAAGAAGTTGTAATCAACTATGCGTTTCCCGGAATTTTAATGCCTAAAACTTCAAGAGTATTAACTCCCGAAACGGCGGGGGGAGCACTGCTTGATGTCGGCATTTACCCCATAACCTATTGCTATAATATTTTTGGCGTTCCAAAAGATGTTAAGTGCAAAGGCATAATCAAAAACGGCATTGACATTGGCGAAACGGTAACTTTATACTATGACGGTTTCAAATGCACTTTGAAAATGTCCCTTTGTTATCTTCGCGAAAACTGTAAAATTATCGGTACAAAAGGCAGCGTTTCTTTACCTGCTTTCTTCCATATGGCGTCAAAGGCCATTCTTAAAAATGAGAAAGGCAAACAGATTTTTGACGGCAAAACCGATTATTTAACCGAATTCACCCATGTTGCCGAAGAAATCCGTCAGGGCAAAAAAGAGTCCGGTTTTATACCCTTTGAAGCCACAAATGAGTGTATGAAAATAATGGACGAGTGCAGAAAACAGATGAATCTTGTTTATCCTTTTGAAACTCTGTGATTTATTATCGACAAATTCACAAAAAACACTTGCATTTTTTCATAACTTATGGTATTATACATAGGCATTTGTGGGAAACTGCAAAAAAATAACTATTATCTCGGGTGGTCCTCTGCTAAACTTTGGGTACGAACACTTGAAATTTTTTATCGGAGGTTAGTTATGGACGCATTAAAAGTAATGACAGAGGGTATGATTAAAGAATCAAATCCCGCAATCAGAGTCGGCGATGTAGTTAAAGTACATGTTAAGATTCGTGAAGGCGAAAGAGAAAGAATTCAGGTTTTCGAAGGCACAATCATTGCTCGCAAGGGCAGTGGTGTTTCAGAAACTTTCACAGTACGCCGTGTATCATACGGTGTTGGCATTGAAAGAGTATTTCCTGTTAATTCACCGAATGTTGCAAAGGTTGAAACTGTTAGACGCGGTCGTGTTCGCAGAAGTAAACTCTATTACCTTCGTGACAGAGTCGGTAAAGCTGCTAAGGTTAAAGAGCAGATATAATCTAATCGTCAAACAGAGCAGAGAGAAATCTCTGCTTTTTGTTTATCAAAAGGAGTATTTTTATGGATTGGACAGAAATCAAAATAGAAATAGATGCAGAAAACATTGACCGTGCCGCCGATATAGCAAGTATGGCTGTGCCTTACGGAATTTATATTGAAGACTACCGCACTCTGGAAGAAGAAGCATGGGAAATTGCAAATATAGACTTAATCGATGAAGATTTGCTTGCAAAAGACAGAACAAAAGGCTATGTTCACATCTATATTTCACCTGAAGAAAACTATAAGGAAGCAATATCATTCTTAACCGAAAGATATGAGAGCGAAAATATACCGCACAAAATCGAACACGCAATTTGTAAAAATGAAGATTGGGAGAATAACTGGAAAGAATATTTTAAGCCTATGAAAATAGGCGAAAAATTACTTATTCGTCCCCTTTGGATTGATGACTATGACCCGGAGGGCAGAGCGGTATTGAGCATTGAACCGGGACTCGCATTCGGCAGCGGCGGGCATAACACTACCAGACTTTGCCTTGAAACCCTTGAGAAACATATCAAAAAAGGGGATAAAGTTCTCGACTGCGGGTGCGGAAGCGGTATTTTGTCAATTGCGTCGCTTTTAATGGGTGCTGACAGTGCAACTGGTGTTGATATTGATAAATTAGCGGTAAAAACCGCCATTGAAAACGGAAAAGTAAACGGTTTTGAAGCACCAAAATACAATATTTTAAACGGCAATCTTGCAGATAAGGTTACGGGCAAATTCCGTGTAGTTGTGGCAAATATTGTTGCAGATATTATTATTCTTTTCTCAAGTCAGGTAGGGGATTTTTTAGAAGATGACGGTGTGTTTATCACATCGGGCATTATCGCTCCCCGTGAAGAAGAAGTAACAAAAGCCTTTATTGACAACGGATTTCAAATTACGGAACGCTATGAAGACGGCGGTTGGCTTTGCTTTGTGTGTAAAAAAGTAAAATAATTAAAATTACTGTCAGTTTTTCTGTTTTTTCCAAAAATATCTTGACAAAACAGAAAAACTGATATATATTTATTACGGAGTTAGCAACTGCTAACTTTATATATTTACTAAAATGTTAGCATTAGCTAACAAACCGCAAACATTTTTTAAAAACTTGTACATATAGTTATTTATAGGGGGACATATAATGAAATCATTGAAAAATGTGAAAATCGGCGGCACTGCAAAGGTGGTCAAGGTTCACGGTGAAGGCGCAATAAGGCGAAGAATTATGGATATGGGCATAACAAAAGGCGTTGAAGTTTATGTCAGAAAAGTTGCGCCCTTAGGCGACCCCCTTGAAATATATGTCAGGGGATATGAATTGTCCCTAAGAAAAGCAGATGCAGAAATGATAGAGGTTGAAGATATAAAATGAGTATAAAAATTGCACTTGCAGGAAACCCCAACTGTGGCAAAACAACACTTTTCAACGCTTTAACAGGCTCAAATCAGTTTGTCGGCAATTGGCCGGGTGTTACTGTTGAAAAAAAAGAAGGCAAGCTTAAAAATCATAATGATGTCATCATAGTTGATTTACCGGGTGTTTATTCATTGTCCCCATATACCCTTGAAGAAGTGGTTGCGAGAAAATTTCTTGTCAACGAAATTCCCGACGCCATCATAAATCTTGTTGACGGAACAAATCTTGAAAGGAATTTATATCTCACAACACAACTGACTGAGCTCGGTATTCCCGTGGTAATTGCCATCAATATGATGGATGTGGTTGAAAAACGCGGCGACAGAATTAACATTGAGATACTGTCAAAAAAATTAGGGTGTCCCGTAGTTCAGATTTCCGCATTAAAAGAAACGGGAATAGATGAAGTCGCCGGGCTTGCAATCGAATCTGCGAAAGGTCAGAAAAGAGCACCGATACATAGATTCAGCGGAGCGGTGGAACACGCACTTGCACATATTGAAGAAGCGACAATTCACAATATGAACACACCCCGGCAGCGTTGGTATGCCGTTAAAATCTTTGAACGGGATGAGCAGGTTCTTTCAACACTTAATATAGATAAAAAAACTCTCGGTCATATTGAAATGGATATAAAAATGGCAGAAGCCGAGCTTGACGACGACGCAGAAAGCATTATTATCAATGAAAGATATTTGTTTATCGAATCTGTTGTAAAAGAGTGCTTTAAGAAAAAACGGAGAAACACCGTAACAACATCTGACAGAATTGACAGAATTGTCACTAACAGATTTTTGGCTTTGCCGATTTTTGCGGCAGTAATGTTTTTGGTTTACTATGTGTCCGTATCAACCGTGGGCACTTGGGCAACCGATTGGGCAAATGAAGGCGTGTTCGGTGACGGTTGGTCGTTGTTCGGTTTGTTCATTCCGAGCGTACCTCAGCTTATAGAAGCATTACTCAACACGCTTCACTGTTCCGATTGGCTGCAAAGCCTGATTCTTGACGGTGTTGTGGCAGGTGTCGGCTCGGTATTGGGATTCGTTCCCCAGATGATTGTTCTGTTCATCTTTCTTGCATTCCTTGAAGCGTGCGGATATATGTCACGAGTGGCCTTTATGATGGATAAGCTTTTCAGAAAGTTCGGACTTTCGGGCAAATCGTTTATCCCTATGCTTATAGGCTCCGGTTGCAGTGTGCCGGGCATTATGGCGTCCCGTACCATTGAAAACGAACGGGACAGAAGAATGACTATTATCACAACATCATTCATTCCTTGCAGTGCAAAAATTCCCGTTATAGCGCTTATTGCCGGTAACCTTTTCGGCGGTGCATGGTGGGTGGCGCCGAGTGCATATTTTGTGGGTGTTACCGCAGTTGTAGTGTCGGGTATAATGCTCAAAAAGACAAAACTCTTTGCGGGTGAAGTTGCACCTTTTGTCCTTGAATTACCCCTTTATCACATGCCCACATTTAGAAATATAATGAGAAGCATGTGGGAGCGTGCAAGCTCATTTATCAAAAAAGCGGGAACAATTATTCTTGTGTCATCAATTATAATCTGGTTGGGCTCATCATTTGGTATGATAAACGGTAAATTTGCATTCAGTCTTGAAATGCCGCTGACTGACAGCGTTATCGGTATGATAGGTAATGCGCTGAAATTCATCTTTTTGCCGTTGGGCTTCGGCAATGCCGAAACCGCAGTTGCAACACTAATGGGACTTATTGCAAAAGAAGAAATAGTGTCAGTTTTAGAAATTCTTGAATTTAAGGGATTAACAAAACTTTCGGGATATTCATTCCTTGTGTTTAATCTTCTTTGTGCGCCTTGCTTTGCCGCTGTCGGCGCTATCAGGCGAGAAATGAATTCACCTAAATGGACGCTTTTTGCAATCGGCTATCAATGCACATTCGCCTATGCGGTTTCTCTTATTATCTATCAGTTCGGCAATCTCTTTATGGGCACAACGAATTTTTTGGGAATAATCTGTGCGGCATTTGCTCTTATCGGAATAATATTTATGCTTGTAAAACCGTTCGACAAACAAAAGAAGCTTAAGGGTTGATTATATGTTAGAATTTGTAATTTCAAATATAGGTACAATTATTGTGCTGACTGTTTTAACTGTAACAGTCGGTTTGATAATCGGCAAAATGTATCGGGACAAAAAACAGGGCAAATCGTCCTGCGGGTGTAATTGTGCCTCGTGTCCGATGGCAAATGATTGCCGCAAATAATTTCAATGGCTGCTGTGTTTTCAGCAGCCGTTTTTTATACACTTTTTATTGATTATTGAAAATTTTAATGATATAATTTCACTGTATATGTACTCATATAAGGAGTTGGAAAAATTTGGATATTCAAGCAATAAAAAGTGTAATTGAAAGCGGCAATGCGATAATGGGCATTGAAATGGGCTCAACACGAATTAAAGCGGTTTTGATTGACGAAAACCACAACCCTATTGCACAGGGCAGTCACGGTTGGGAAAATCGTTTTGAAAACGGTGTCTGGACCTATCATTTAGATGATGTTTGGGCAGGGCTTCAAGACGCTTATAATAATCTTAAAAAAGATGTTGAAGAGAAATACGGCGTAAAACTTACAAAACTTCAATCAATGGGATTTTCCGCCATGATGCACGGTTATCTTCCTTTTGACAAAGAGGGAAATCAGTTGGCAGAGTTCAGAACTTGGCGAAACACAATCACTGAAGAATCCGCAACCGAGCTTACAAAGCTTTTTAATTTCAATATTCCGCAGCGTTGGAGTATCGCTCATCTTTATCAAGCCGTTTTAAACGGAGAAGAACATCTTCACAAGATTGACTTTTTAACAACACTTGAAGGCTATGTTCATTGGAAGCTTACAGGTGAAAAAGTAATCGGTATCGGTGAAGCGGCAGGTATGTTTCCCATAGACAGCACAAAAAACTGCTATGATGAAAAAATGGTGGCAGATTTTGATGCGAAAATTGCAGATAAAGGCTATTCTTGGAAGCTTTTAGACATATTGCCGAAAATCCTTATAGCAGGGGAGAGCGCAGGAGCTTTGACAAAAGACGGTGCACTTTTGTTGGACCCGACAGGTGAGCTTCAAGCAGGAATTCCCCTTTGTCCGCCCGAAGGTGACGCTGGAACAGGTATGGTTGCTACAAACAGTGTTGCGGCAAAAACAGGTAACATTTCAGCGGGCACATCAATTTTCGGTATGATTGTACTCGATAAAGCCCTTTCGGATGTTTATACAGAAATTGATATGGTCACAACTCCCACCGGCAAACCCGTGGCTATGGTTCATTGTAACACTTGCACATCCGACCTTGACGCTTTTGTAAAACTCTTTGCAGAAGTATTGACAAAAAGCGGTGTAGAAGTTAATAAGCCGAAACTTTACGATATGCTTTATGAAGAAGCACTTAAAGGCGATGCAGATTGCAACGGTATTATCAGCTTTAATTATTATTCGGGTGAGCCTGTTACAGATACTGCGGAAGGCAGACCTTTGCTTATGAGAATGCCCGATACAAAATTCAGCCTTGCAAACTTTATGAGAGCCCAGCTCTACGGCACAATGGCAACTCTGCGTCTCGGAATGAACATTCTCTTTGACAAAGAGAATGTAAAAATTGAAAAATTACTGGGTCATGGGGGACTTTTCAAAACACCCGTCGTAGGTCAAAAACTAATGGCAGGGGCACTCAATACTCCTGTTGCAGTTATGGAAACAGCAGGGGAAGGCGGCGCATGGGGTATTGCTCTCCTTGCGGCGTATATGAGCAAAAAAGCAGAAAACGAAACTTTGGAAGATTATCTTGAAAAAAAGGTTTTCGCAGATTATAAAGCGTCGGTTATTGAGCCCGAAAAAGAAGATGTTGACGGCTTTAATAAATATATTGAAAAATATGAGTCGGCGGTTGCAGTTGAAAAATCTGCAATTGCAAATTTAAAATAAGGAGAATTTATTATGAATATGAAAGATTATGAATTTTGGTTTGTGGTAGGCAGTCAGTTCCTTTACGGTCCCGAAGTTTTAGAAACAGTCGCATCCCGTGCGCAGGAAATGGTTGACAAACTCAATGCGTCAGGCACACTTCCTTGTAAAATTGTATATAAAGTAACCGCAAAAACAAACAAAGAAATCACAGATGTTGTCAGAGAAGCAAACTATGATAAAAAATGTGCAGGAATTATTACTTGGTGCCACACATTCAGCCCGTCAAAAATGTGGATTAACGGTTTTGTGGATTTACAAAAGCCCTATTGCCATCTTGCAACTCAGTATAATACAGAAATTCCGAATGATGAAATTGATATGGACTTTATGAATCTTAATCAAGCGGCTCACGGTGACCGTGAGCACGGATTTATTGCCGCAAGACTTCGTATGCCCCGTAAGGTTATTGCAGGTCACTGGACAAAAGAGTCAGTTCGTAACCGTCTTGGCGATTGGATGCGTTCGGCAGTCGGCGTAGCAGTAAGTAAAGACCTTAAAGTTATGCGCTTCGGTGATAATATGCGTGAAGTTGCGGTTACAGAGGGCGATAAGGTTGAAGTTCAGGCAAAACTCGGCTGGCAAGTAAACACCTGGGCAGTCGGTGACCTTGTAGAAGTTATGAATAAAGTAACGGATGCAGAAATTGACGCTTTAATGGATACATATAAAGCAGAATATGATTTCGCAACCGATAATATTGAAGCAATCCGTTATCAGGCAAGAGAAGAAATTGCAATTAAGAAAATGCTTGACAAAGAAGGCTGCAAGGCATTTTCAAACACATTCCAGGACCTTTACGGTATGGAACAGCTTCCGGGCCTTGCAAGTCAGCATTTGATGGCTCAGGGCTATGGATACGGCGGTGAAGGTGACTGGAAAGTTGCCGCTATGACTGCAATTATGAAAGCTATGGCAGAGGGCAAAAACGGCGGTACAGGCTTTATGGAAGACTATACATATCACCTTGTTGAAGGCGAAGAATACAGTCTTGGCGCTCATATGCTTGAAGTATGTCCATCAATGGCAGCAGATAAGCCGAGAATCGAAACACATCATCTCGGTATCGGTATGAACGAAAAAGATCCGGCGCGTCTTGTGTTTGAGGGTAAAGCAGGCAGTGCAATCGTTGTAAGTCTTGTTGATATGGGTGGCAGACTCCGTCTTATCTGCCAGGATATCGAATGTGTAAAGCCTATTATGGAAATGCCGAATCTCCCCGTAGCACGCGTTATGTGGCGAGCAATGCCCGACCTTGAAACAGGTATTGAATGTTGGATTACTGCGGGCGGCGCTCATCATACAGTACTTAGCTATGATGTTACTGCAGAGCAGATGAAAGACTGGGCAAATATGATGGATATCGAATTTGTTCATATCAATAAAGATACAACAGTTGCAGAGCTTGAAAAAGATTTGTTTTTGGCAGACCTTGCATGGAAGCTTAAATAAGGGGTGGCTTTATGCTTGAACAGTTAAAAAAAGAAGTATTTGAAGCAAATATGCTTTTGCCGAAATACGGGCTTATTACATTCACTTGGGGTAATGTTTCAGGTGTTGACAGAGAGAAAGGCTTAATGGTAATTAAACCCTCAGGCGTTGAATATGACCGGATGACAGCAGAAGATATGGTTGTAGTTGATCTTAAAACCGGTAAAAAGATAGAAGGGAAATTAAATCCGTCATCAGACACCGATACTCATGTTGCCCTTTATAACGCATTCCCCAATATCAAAGGTGTTGTGCATACACACTCCCGATGGGCAACAACATTTGCACAGGCAGGAATGGGAATTCCCGCTTTGGGTACTACTCACGGTGACTATTTCTATGGTGAAATTCCTTGCACTCGCAAGATGACGGCAGAAGAAATCGGCGGAAAATATGAGCTTGAAACAGGCAATGTAATTATCGAAACATTCAAGGATAAAAGTCCTGACGATATTCCGGCAGTCCTTGTTCACAGTCACGGTCCGTTTACCTGGGGCACCGACCCGCACAATGCGGTGCACAATGCGGTTGTATTAGAAGAATTGGCATTTATGGCATGGCATAATATTATGATGAATCCGCAAATTTCACCGATGCAACAAGAACTTCTTGATAAACATTATCTCCGTAAGCACGGCGCAAACGCCTATTACGGACAGAAAAAATAAAAGAAAAGCAGGCTATTATAATGAGTAAAGTAAAAAATGAAGCAAAAATCAAAAACCCCATAATTACTGCGGTTCGTGAGCAACTCGAACACCGTGCATTATGGCTTTATCTTCTCTGCGACGAAGCAGGTAAAAGGGGACTTGAATGGTCAGATTTCGGCAGTGCCGCTGTAAAACGGTGCGGACTTATACACGGTGAAAACTTAGTGAAAAAGGGTAACACAGATAGTCTTAAAGGACTCCGCAAAACACTTTTCACAAAGCCGGCGCAAATGGTATTTGAAATGAAAATCCTTGAAAGTACTGACGATAAACTTTCAATTGATTTTAATTATTGTCCGCTTGTTAAAGCATGGCAAAAAGCAGGGTGTACCGATGAAGAAATCGCAACTCTCTGTGATATCGCAATGTGCGGCGACCACGGTATAGGCGAAAAATACGGCGCAGTTCTCGACTTGCCGAAATGTATAGCAAAAGGCGATGACATCTGCTCACTTCGTTATCATAAATAACCAATAAAGATTGATACAAAATTCAATAAATTATTTGATAATTATGTCGAGGTGCCTGATTTGAATGAATCAAAATATATAACGGTAATTTCGGGCAGAAAAAAGATTGTGCTGAAATCAGTACAATTCTCTATGTTATTATGACAAATAAAGTTGCAGAGATACATGTATCAGACGGTAGTTTATTTAAAACAAGAATGACCATTTCATAATAGTGCTTGATTAACATATTATCCATCGTTTCTCCTATCGGATATATTGAATCTGATAGGAGAAATTTTTATTGTTTGCGCTCTGTTAAATGCTAGAAAAAAGTTGTATTTAAATGCCATATTCAAATCGTTTTCTTACGGAGTTTGCTATTTAATATCAATTTTTCTCTGTTATATCATCAACAAAATTCGAAATCATAGTTTTTTTAACATTAGGCAAAGTCTACTGTTGACAAAGAAAAAATCAAATGTTAAAATGTATAAGTCAATATGGAGAGTTGTCCGAGTGGTCGAAGGTGCAGCACTCGAAATGCTGTGTACAGAAATGTACCTAGGGTTCGAATCCCTAACTCTCCGCCATAAGCCCAACGTAATTTTGATAGAATTACGGTGGGCTTTTTCTATACCCGAAAACCGCTTGAAATAAGGCTTTTGGGCTATTTCAGCACATAAGCGAACCCCGCTGCAGGCAATTCTGCGGCGGGGTTTCGTGCGTTTTATGGGGATTGTGGCTTTCTGCTCTGCCGTAATCGTTAAACACCGAGTAATCGTTGAATTATAGGTGCAATCGTTAAATGATTGTTTTTCAATCTTAGAAATTTAACGATTGTAGATTGAATTTATTATTATCAATATAATGCTTATACATGGTACTCGCAGGCAACAAACGAATCTGAATATTCTGTAATCCAAGATTCTGCAACATACAAAGTAATACCACACCTTTTTCGATGACATCTGAAGACGCAGTCGGTATGAGAAAGCAATTTCGTACCGTGCTGATCCGGTGAGTCTCCACAAAAGGCTGATAGGCCAACTGGTACAAATACTGTTGGTGATGGATTCGATGCCGGGCTGACCACGCAGCTTTTTGTTAGCGCGAAGCCGAAATGTCTTATTTCAGATATTCCTCAAAGAACGCTTTCAGCTTTTCAAACGGAATGACGTCCATCCGATCGTAAAGGTCGGTGTGGTTTGCGCCGGGGATAATGAGCAATTCCTTGTTATCGCCGGTCAGATTACTGTACACCGTCTCACTGAAATAACGGGAGTGCGCTTTCTCTCCGTGTACCAGCAGCACGGCAGAGCGGATTTCGCTGCTGTATTGCAAGATCGGCATATTCAGGAACGACAGCGAAGATGTCACATTCCAACCGCTGTTGGAGTTTAAGCTGCGGGGATGGTAGCCTCGCGGAGTCTTATAGTAGGCGTAATAGTCCTTTACAAACTGCGGTGCGTCCTCCGGCAGCGGATCAACTACGCCACCCGCCAGCGCATAGCTGCCGTTTTTATAATCCTCGATGCGCTGTGCATTCATGGCTTTTTTCTTCTCAAAGCGTGCCTGCTCGGAATCCTCACTGTCAAAATAGCCGTTGGCATTCACACGAGTCATGTCGTACATGGTCATAGCGGCGGTCGCTTTAATGCGGGTGTCAATGGCTGCGGCATTGATCGCCATGCCGCCCCAGCCGCAGATACCGATGATACCGATGCGCTCCGGGTCAACATTCTCCTGCACGGAGAGGAAGTCCACCGCTGCGCAGAAATCCTCGGTGTTGATGTCCGGCGAAGCGACATAGCGGGGTGTACCGCCACTCTCACCGGTATAGGACGGGTCAAAGGCAATCGTCAAGAAGCCAAGCTCCGCCATTTTCTGTGCATATAGACCGGAGGACTGCTCCTTTACCGCACCGAACGGACCGCTGACGGCAATGGCGGGCAGCTTGCCCTCCGCGCCCTTCGGCGTGTACATATCCGCTGCCAGTGTGATGCCGTAGCGGTTGTAAAAGGTCACCTTTTTGTGGTCTACCTTGTCACTTTTTGGGAACACCTTATCCCATTCCTGTGTTAAATTCAGTTTTTCCATATTCAGACCTCCTTGCCCATCTGATAGGCTTGCTCCAGTACAGCATGACCTGCGATCTCTCCCACGCCGTTTACGCCACCTGCAAACACTGTGCCAGCCAGCGCACAGCGGGGGAAGCAGTCTACCCAACCCTGCACAGCTTTTTCTGTGCCCGCAAAGGTTTCCGGTGCGTCCTATGCCGCTGTTGCCAGCAAGTAGGCTTTCGTAAAGGCGTAATCCGTATCGAACAATGGGTTGGCACGATCCAGCATAGTCTTGAGCTGACCGCTGACGCAGTAATAGTAGACGGGTGTTGCGAACACCAGCACATTTGCATCGTGCATTTTGGCGGCAATTTCCACGGCATCGTCTTGGATGACGCAGTGTCCCAGCTTCAGGCAGGCGAGGCAGCCCTTGCAGAAGCCAACCTGCTTTTCTCGCAGATACACAGTTTCTACATGATTGCCTGCCGCCTGTACACCCTTGGCAAACGCTGCCGCCAGCGTTTCGGAGTTGCCGTCCTTGCGGGGGCTTGAAGAAAGAATCAACACTTTTTTACTCATTATGAAACACTCCTTGCACTTCGGTTTCTTTTGTGTTATTATAATGATAACACCTAAACCTAACTTCAGGTCAAGATATTTTTTGAAAATTTTCGGAGGAATTTTTATGTATTCAATCGGACAGGTGGCGGAGATGTTCGGAATGCCCGTCTCTACACTGCGCTATTATGATAAACAGGGACTTTTCCCGAACATGGAACGGGTATCCGGTATCCGTAAGTTCAGTGAGCAGGAGATTGAGGCACTCCGAGTGATTGAGTGTTTGAAAAAGGCCGGTATGGAGATCAAGGACATCCGGAAGTTCATGGACTGGTGCTCTGAGGGTTCGTCCACCTATCCCCAGCGCAAGGCCATGTTTGAGGAACGGAAAGCTCACATGGAAGCGGAGATCGCGCGCATGAATCGCATTCTGGATATGCTTAAATTCAAATGCTGGTACTATGAACAGGCAATTCGGGACGGAAATGAGGAAAAACTCGCCGCCATGATTCCCGATGAGTTGCCGAAGGACATCCGTGCAATCTACGACAGCTCCCACGAAAAATAACACTCTCCTGCACCTGCATGGTAATTGAAGGGCAACACAAGAATGTATTGCACCCCCCCTAAATCTGTGGTTGCACCCCCCTCCAAACCGTAATTGCACCCCCTTAACGGGTTCTATCAAAATTAGAGTCATTTGCCATAAAAGCATTCAATAAGGCGTAACAACCGTGTTTAAACGGAAGTAATTGTTCGTTAGCTTTGAATGCTTCTTTTTTTATCTTAAAACCGGATTCTTTTCTTGTATAGCTGTATTTATTATTGTTTGTTTTTATATAATAGACATAAAACTCATCATATGTATATTTTGTATAATTTGACTTGAATTTTTTGTTAAATATTGCTATAATATTAAAGAAAAACGGGAATATTCCGTAACCTTGTGCTTAAATATATATGCGGGGGTGTGTTAAGTGAAGAAAATTTTATCAATTTTAATGTCAATTATGTTGATTACGCTGTCACTTGCAGACGGCTTTCATGTGTTGGCATTAGAAGATAATGACGCTTCTCATCTTGATGTTTTTGCAGAAAAACTTGTTAGCATGATTAGAAAAAATGCAAACATAGATGAATCGAAAGATGACACTCCAAACAATGATTTTGATGTTGATTTTCCAATTGATTATTTCAATACTAACTACGGTAACGGCAGTAATAATACTTCAACCAATTCTTACAGCATTGAGAAGTTCGGGCAAGGTCCTCAGTATAAATACGGTTTGAATTTTTCATCGGGAAGACTGATTGTTAAATCAAAGCATGAAATTGATTTGCAAGGTGCAAAAGAATATATAAGCGGATATAAAGATTTATATATTCTTCAATATGATACTTATGTAAATGCACAAAAAGCATACGATTATTATAAAGCTCTTGACACAATTGAATATGTGGAGCCCGATATAACACGAAGAATGCAAGAAGACGATATAGGTATGCCCGGAATGGACCCTGAAATTGTTGAGGATGTTAAGGGCGAGGCAATATCATGGGTGTCGGAGCAGATTGGCTTTGAAGACATTAAAGAAGAGCTTGCAGGCAGAATTAAGCGTGATATTAAAGTTGCCGTCCTTGACAGCGGCGTTGATACCGACCACGAATTTTTAGAAGGCAGACTTCTCCCGAACGATGTAAATTTAAGCTCATCGGGCGAGCAGAACAGTTGTGAGGATGACTACGGTCACGGAACTCATGTTGCGGGAATTCTCGTGGACAATACTTTAGAGAATGTAAAAATTAAACCGTATAAAGTACTTAACAGTATGGGTAACGGTTCAACAAGTCTTATATCAATTGCAATAGATATGGCGGTTGCAGACGGCGCCGATATTATCAATTTAAGTCTTTCGGCAGAAGGCGAAAATCAGATGTTAAGAGATTCCATTGATGAGGCAACAGAGCAGGGAGTAAATGTAATTGTTGCGGCAGGAAATAATGGTGCCGATTTAACTAATAAAGTGATTTCACCGGCATGCGTCGAATCTGCGGTAACCGTCAGTGCTGTTGATAAAAATCAGAAGCTTTCGTCATATTCAAATTATAACGGAACAGTTGATATTGCCGCACCCGGTGACAATGTTATGAGTAGTTATCTTAACAATACATATTCATTGTTAAGCGGCACTTCAATGGCTACACCTCAGGTTGCAGCAGGTTTTGCTATTGTTCGCTCTGTCTATCCTGAAAAGACAGGCGCCGAAGTTGAAGAGATGATAAAGAAATATGCAATTAAAATCCAAGAGAATGTGGGCGAAAACAAATACGGCTCAGGCATTCTTTATCTTAAATATATTCTTCAATCAATTCCGAGAACGGCTTCCGTTGTTTTCAGCGTGGCTGAAGGCAGTTTTAACAAGTCTTTCAAATTAACTCTCACTTGCCCCGAAGAAAATGCAACAATTCTCTATGCTATAAATCTGGATAA
This sequence comes from uncultured Clostridia bacterium, assembly GCA_945787805.1. Taxonomy (GTDB): domain Bacteria; phylum Bacillota; class Clostridia; order Oscillospirales; family Acutalibacteraceae; genus Fimenecus. The sequence goes on from CALZID010000001.1 coordinate 50,103, forward strand.
AGATGTAGAACTCGGTTATTTAAACGGTAAGAAATATGACACGCCAATTACAATTTCCGAAACATCAAAGGTAACTGCAATAGCAATCACAAAAGGAAAGCTGTTCAGTACACCTGTAACATATACATATGAAAGATTCTTTGCAACAGAAGACGATAAATACGAAGTCAGCTCGACAGGTTATATAACAAATTATTTCGGAACGGAAACCGATATAAATGTTCCCGAAAAAATTCGCGGTATAACGATTAAAGGCATCGGTTCAAATGCATTTAAGAATGACACGGTTGTCCGTTCTGTTAATTTGCCGGACACAGCAACACATATTTTTCCCAATGCTTTCTACGGTTGTTCAAATCTTGAAACAGTTACAGGTAACGGAATAACTCAGGTTGATAAAAGTGCTTTTCAAATGAGTACACTTGAGAATTTCCCATTTAATCAGCTGACAAAAATCGGTTCTTATGCTTTTTCGGGATGTAACAATTTGAAAAATATTGATTTATCAAATGTTGAAACGATTGAATCATACGCTTTTGAAAACACTCAGGGCTTTGGCGAGTTAAATGGCGAAAAATTAAAAACTGTCGGTAAATTTGCATTCAGAAACAGCGATATAACAAAGGCTGTTCTGCCAAATGTTCTGTTACTCAATGAAAGTGTTTTTGCAGATTGCAGCTTGCTTGAAGAAGTTACTGCCGAAGCCGTTGTAAATGTCAGTAAAGCGGCTTTTAAAGGCTGTGTTTCATTAAAATCAGTAAATATTTCAAGTGCAACAGCATTGGGCAATGATGTTTTTTATAACAGCTCAATTAAGTTTATTGATTTACCTCAGGTAACAAAAATAGGCAATAATGTATTTTCCGGTTGTGAGCAGTTGAAAGTGATTTCATTGCCGTTGACGGAAAAGGTTGGAACAAACGCATTCCGTGATTGTAAGGTGTTGAAATTCTTATACTTACCAATGTTAAAATCCATTGATTACAGTATTTTTTCGGGTTGTGAACAACTAACATCACTGTGGTTGCCCGGCGTTAAAACCGTTGCGTCAAATGCTTTTCAAAATTCAAGTGTCCAATATTTGCAGTTTGATAGCGTTGAAAAAGTCAATGATTTACCAGATAAATTGTTAGGCTTGGTTCTTCCGAGTACAATACAAGTGATTAGTGCAACAGAGCCCGAGACCGATTTTGTGGTTTACGGTAATTCCGAAACTTATGCGGAAGAATACGCAAGTACTGTGGGTAAAGAATTCCGCGAAGTACCCTATGTAGTATTTGATATGCCCGAGCAGGTGAGTGTTGAAGATAAATATATTTTTGCTTATGCATTGGGATATAACTGTACATATCAATGGTATGAAAACGATACGGTTTCCAACGAAGGCGGAACGCCGATTGAAGGCGCAACAAAATTTTACTATGAGCCTAACCGTGGAGACGGTGCAACAGCATATTATTGTGTTATCACAAGTGATGACGGAATAAATCAAAATACATTTGTGACAAATCCGATTGAAAATGCATTTGAATACCGTGAAGCAGATTATTCGGAATATGAGCGTGTTATGGCTGTTGTTGAAAGCCTTGACAGAGAGCTTTATACTCAAGAGTCGTTGAAGCTGCTTGACGACATAATTTCAGTTGATATTTCCGGCTATTCATTGGCTGAGCAAAACCGAATATATGAACATGTTGCAGCCATTGAAAAAGCACTCGGTTTGCTGGAGCTTGCTTATAGCTTAGCCGATATAAATGATGACGGGAAAATTACTCTCATTGATGCCCGAATGGCTTTGCAGGCGGTTTCGGGAACAGTAACGCTCACGAAACTTCAAACGCTTGCCGCAGATATTAACGGTGACGGAAAAATTACTCTTGTTGACGCCCGAATGATTCTGCAAGTTGTTTCAGGCGTATTGGAAATATAAATTTTTAGGACCTTGATTATGCTTTCAAGGTCCTTTTCTCATATCAAGCTATCTAAGTTATCTTGTGAATATTCAATCTCACTTGAATACATTCTTGAATACTCAATAATATCATCAATATATAAATTGCCCGATTTACTTATATGCAATTGACACAGGGCATAAATGATACTTGCGCTCATTTTTACAAATTTTATAATTCTGCTTTTGCTTATACCGCATAGCAGGAGTGAAGAATGTCGGTATGTAAAATATATAAGCAATTGCTCAAAGCATTTTGTAAATTCCGTCGGTATCTCAATTCCTTTAATACTTTCATATTCTTTAATCAATTCTTTTAAAAGAATTTTCCACTTATTATCAAGAATTTCTAATGTGAGATATTTTTCAAAAACTTCTTTGGAACAAATTGCTCTGTCATTTATTGACATCTTATCTGTTATCGGCACACCGTTGTCATAAAAATACTCAAAGAGACTGTCACGCCAAGAGAAAAATTTTGCTTCTTCACAAAGAAAATCATCACCGTCATTTTCAATTTCTACAAGACTCATTCTGCTTTTGCTTGTCAGAATGAGTCTTGCCGCTTCTTCACAGCAAAGCCCGAGACCGATTTCAATTCTGTCCGAATAAAAGTTTCTGAAACGGGGGTGGTCACTGCAAATTTGACAAAGAGCAGCTTCGCCTAAATTTAAGATAATATCACATAGATTTCCGCTGTTCAAAAAAGGACATCTCCCGTTATCTTTCAGTTTGAAACAGTTATAACCGTCCTGATTTGTTATGTTATCTCTTAAATATTTACCGAAGGCAGTATCAATGCTCTCATAATAATGAAAGGTATCATCATCAATATCAATTTCCCAGCCAATGCAGCAGCTATGTTTACACAGTCCCGCAATGCATTTGAAATCCTTATAATAATCCGGTGCAAAAATTTTCATAAAATCACTCGTTTTTGTATTTTTCTGCTTGAAGATTGAACATATAAGCGTAAGTGCCGTTGAGAGCCATAAGCTCTTTATGACTGCCGCTTTCAATTATTCTTCCGTTTTCCATAACATAGATTTTATCTGCATTAACTGTTGTTGAAAGACGGTGAGATATGAAAATAACAGTCTTTTTGTCCGCCGCTTCAATCATGGCTTGATTGAGATTATATTCGGCAACAGGGTCAAGGTTTGCGCTTGGCTCGTCAAGAATAACATAGGGGCAATCCTTGTAAAAAGCTCTTGCTATGGCGGTTTTCTGGGCTTCACCGCCTGAAAGCATAATTCCGTCATCGTCAAATTCTCTCAAAAGCTCAGAGTTAATTCCGTTTTTAAGCGGTTTATTAAATCCGCTATGCTTCAATGCGTCTAAAACTCTGTTTTCTTCTGCATTGACATCAAGAGCAACATTTTCACCTAAGCTACAAGCAAAAATTTGGAAATCTTGAAAAACTGCCGCAAAGCGGTCTCTGTGGGAGTCGGTAGTAACATTTTTTATGTTTTCTCCGTCAATAAGAATTTCGCCTTCGGTTGCGTCATAAAGCCTTAACAAAAGGTTTGTAAGCGTTGTTTTGCCTGCTCCGTTATATCCCACCAACGCAATCTTTTCATAGGGCTTAATAGTGAGATTTATGTCTTCAAGTGTGGGTGTGTCGTTGTTAGGATAAGTGAATGACAAATTCTTGATTGTAATTTCTTTCGGCTCGGTTTTAGGCGCTGCTTTTCCGCCGTTACTTATTTTGAAATCCGCACCTAAAAATTCACGGTATTTATCAATCATCTTTGCCTGTTCTGAGAAACGGGCAAGCGCCCAGACAGTCAAAAACTGAAAGGACATGGCAACTGCGTGCGCACCGTTAAAAGTAGCGACAAAATCGCCGGCACTGAGAGTCCCTTTAACGAGCACGCAATACCCAAGATATAGGGGAAGAATAAACATAAATCCAAGACCTTGAACACCAACGGTTTGCAAGCAGTTAAGAGCAGAAATCTTATTCCAATACTTTCTTTGATTGGTTATAACATCGTCCGCCGCGTCGTTATATCTGTCAATGAGCAGGGGCTGAATATTATTCATTCGAACTTCTTTTGCGTAGTCTTGTAAATAGAAAATACGCTGAAAATAGTCAGAGCGACGGTGATATTTTGCGTTTTCAATTCTTCTTTCCATCATTAGAGTACCGACTCTTTTACTGATGGGCAGGAATACGCAAATCACCGTGAGAATAATAACAAGACACCATGGGTCAATGGTAAATAAAACCGAAGAAATTGTAACAAGTGAAATAAGATGTCCCACATACATTCTCACCATACCCAAAAGATTTTGAATGTTGTCGGACGAAGATTCAATAGTGAGAATGAAATTGTTATAGAATTCAGGGTTGTCATAAGATTCAAGGTCAAGACTGCGGGCTTTTTCATAGAGCTTTTTATTTAGACCGTAATATACCTTTTCACGCTCAACATTCCAATAGAATTCCCTGAATAACCAGGAAATGAGAGTTGAACCGATTAGCACAATTGCAATAACCACCACGGCATAGAAAATCCGTTCAAGCTTTTCACCTTCTGTAACAACATCAATTATGTATTTAACACCTAAAACTCTAATGAGATTGTTAGGCAGAATCATTAAAAGTCCCCAGACAAATTCGCCTATAACCAAAAGGGGAGAGACGCTGAAAAGAAGCTTTACAAAAAAGAAAATATTAGACGGCATTGAGTGAAGCTGCTTTTGTTTTTCTTTTTTCTTAAACATTTTCATACACCCCGCTTTCACCTTTATAGCTTGATGCCTGTAATGAGAACATTTTGCTGTATTCTCCGTTCTGCGACATAAGTTCCTGATGACTTCCCGACTCTAAAACAGTACCGTCACCGAGAACATAGATTCTGTCAGAAAGCACAGCGCTTGAAAGTCTGTGCGAAATATAAATGACAGTTTTATTCTTCGTGACTTCAATCAGGTTTTCATACATTTTATATTCAGCAATGGGGTCAAGTGCAGAGCTGGGCTCGTCGAGAATTGCAATTTGAAAATCCCTTGCAAAAAGACGGGCGGCAGAAACTTTTTGATTTTCTCCGCCTGAAAGACCGGCGCCGTCAATTTCAAATTCACGGGTAAGCACCGTGTCAGCACCCTTTGGCAATCTTGAAACTTTTTCCCATACGCCGCTTTGTTTGAGTGCTCTTTCTGCTATTTCCTTTTCGTTATCATCACATTCGTGGCATATAATATTTTCATTAACCGAAACTGCAAAGTTCTTGTAATCCTGAAAAACTGTTGCAAATGCACTACGAAGCGAAGCAACATTATACTCTTTGACATTTATACCGTTATAGAGTATTTCACCTTCATCTGCATCATAAAAACGCAGGATGAGTTTTACAAGGGTTGATTTACCCGCACCGTTTACACCCACAATGGCAATTGTTTCGCCTTTGTTTATTTTAAACGATACATCTTTTAAAATAACTTTTGTTGTGTCGGGGTATTTAAACGATACATTTTTAAATTCAAGACTCCTGAATTCTTCTGCCATTCTTTTGCCATCCGTAATTTTTGGCTCATAGTCAAAGAAATCACGAAGATTTTGAAAGAAAAGCGCCATTTGTGAAAGCTCATCAAAGCCTTCCGCAATACTCATTGTTGAATCACGGACAGAGTTAATTGAAGAAAGCACAACCGAAAATGAAGATATTGAAAGTGACTTTGTGAATATGAACTGATAGCCCGCAAGTGCATAAGTGCCGATAATGGGAATAAAATCACTGAACAGCGAGCTCACCATACTGTAAATAAAAAGTTTTATGCCGTACTTTTTAAGTATGACAATATTACCGTCAATAGCAGCCTTGAATCTCTTGATAAGAACAGCAAAAATATTAGAAGTTCTCATATCCTTTGAAAAGTCTTTTAAGAACATTGTGCGTTGAATATATGCTTTAATTCTGTTGTTCTTTGTCATTTCAAGGTCACGCTTATAAACTGCTTTGCTCTTGTAAATTTCAATAACAAAAACCAAAGTTACGGGCAATAAGAATAATAAATACACAGGGTTTATAACCGTAACGGTTGTAACAACACAAATAAGTGCCAAAATACCGCCGATAATTGCCGCAACATCCCAGCAAATCAGGTCATAATAGCTTGACGAAAGCACCAGCGTTGCTCGTTGATATTTGTTGTAAAACTCAGGATTTTCATAACAACTGACATCAAGACTTGCGGCTTTTTCAAATATCTTATTATTGAGTTTTTTTAATACAATCTTGGTAGATACAAGTCTTTGTCTTTCTGCATAGGCAGAAATAACTTTGACGGTAAAATATATACCGAAAAACAACAGAAGCGACGAGAAAAATTTCCCGAAAGTAGCGTCTTCGTCAATTATGCTCAAAAGCACTTTTAAAAATAAAATGTTTTGAACATACATTGACAGAACCTTGTTTGAAATTTCAGTGACAAAATAGCCGATTAAAAGCTTTTTGTCGGCTTCCCAAACAAGCTTTAATGCATACACAGCATTTTTGAAAATAGGAACCTTAACAGGTTCGTGAAGTTTAATCCATCTCATAGTTTTCTCCTTTTAAAAACAAAAAAACCGTAAGCATTCTGCTCACGGTGACGAAAATACAAATATCCGATAATGATAAAAATCATTCGCAAGAAAAGGATTTGCATTGCAAAGTGAGGCAGGGCTTTATTATTCTGTTTGGACGGTTTGAAAAGTAATATCTTGGCATAAATTTCTGCCTCCTTTCTGATATATTAAATGTGAGTAACTTTTTAAAGAATATCACAAGAAAAAAATAATGTCAATAATTGGAAAAGAAAAAATATAAAAAAATTTGTTTATAAAAATAAGAATGTTGATATATGAAAATTTTGTTGAATGTATAATTCTTTTATGTTAGAATAACTTAAAATCAGAGAGGTGTTAAAATGACTTTTCTTTTAGTTGTAATCTATATTGTTTTTGTTTCTCTGGGACTTCCCGATTCCTTATTCGGCGTGGCATGGCCTGTGGTGCATAAAGAATTTGCAATAGCAGAAAATTTTGCTTCTTTTTATAGCATAATAACAGGCGTATGCACAGGCGGCGTCAGTTTTATTGCAGGTAAGCTTTTGCGAAAATTCGGCACAGGCCGAGTAACATTCTTTTCAACACTTTTAACCGCAATTGGAATTATAATAATGAGCTTTGCTCCCAATATTGTTGTTATGATGATTGGTGCAGTAATATTGGGCTACGGTGCCGGTGTAATTGATACAGGTCTTAACAATTTTGTTTCTCTTCATTATGAAGCAAGACACATGAACTGGCTTCACGCTTGTTGGGGCGTGGGTGTAACCGTAAGTCCCTTGATAATGTCAGCATTTTTAAGTGACGAAATCGGCTCTTGGCGTTACGGATACAGAGCAGTCGCTCTTTTGCAAGCATCAATTGCAATGATTGTGCTTTTCTCTCTGAAAAAATGGATTTCTGTTGAAAAAACAAAAACACATGCAGAAGAAATTCATGAAAATAATAATAGAACATTTGCAGAAATTCTTAAAACAAAAGGTATCATAACAAGTATTCTGTCACTAGGTTTATATTGCGGAATGGAGTTCTTAGTGGGTACTTGGGGCGCAAGTTATCTCGTCAATGTATTTGCAATTCATCCCGACGAAGCAGCAAAATGGGTTTCACTATACTTTGGCGGAATTATGGTAGGCAGAATTATTTCAGGCTTTATTTCAATGAAAGCTTCCGATAACACAATGATAAGAATGGGTGTAATAGTATCATGTATAGGAATGATTATCTTAGTTCTTCCGATAGGTAATATATCACATATAGGATTATTGCTCATCGGTATGGGCTTTGGACCTATTTTTCCTTGTGTACTTCACAGCGTACCCGCAAGATTTGGTGCAGAATACTCTGCTGATATTACAGGCTACCACATGGGCGGTGCTTACGGAATAGGGTTTGCAATTCAACTTATCTTTGGATTTGTTGCAACAGGCACAACCTTTAAAATAACAGGCTTTGTGTTATTGTTGCTCTGTATTGGCTTATTCCTTGCAAATGAAATTACAATAAAAAAACTTAAAAATAAATAAAACATACACCGATACACATAATATAACGAAAGGATTTGATATTATGTGTACCTCTGTTTCATACAGAACAAAAGACCATTATTTCGGCAGAACTCTTGACCTTGAATATTCTTATGAAGAAAGAATAGTGATAACCCCAAGGAATTTTACTTTTAGCTTCAAAAATGTTGATGAAATTAAAAATCACTACGGGATAATCGGAATGGCAACAGTGGTTGATGATTATCCGTTATATTACGATGCGGTAAATGAAAAAGGACTTGCCGTTGCAGGACTCAGGTTTCCCGATTATTGCATATATTATGACAGTAAAGCAGACAAAAACAATATAGCGTCATTTGAATTCATTCCATATATTTTGTCACAGTGCGGTAATGTGAACGAAGCGAAAGAGCTGTTAGACAATATGAATATTACAAATGATGATTTCAGCGCCGATTTAAAGACTGCACCCCTTCATTGGATGCTTTCGGATAAGGAACAGTCAATAACGGTTGAAAGCACAAAAGACGGATTAACCGTGCTCTATAATCCCGTTGATATTCTAACCAACAGTCCGCCTTTTCCGATACAGATGTTTAACCTAAATAATTATATGAGTCTTTCTACTACCGAGCCGCAAACTCATTTTTGCGACAACCTTAATCTTTGCAATTACAGCAGGGGGATGGGCGCTTTGGGACTTCCCGGGGATATGTCATCACAATCAAGATTTGTCCGAGGTGCGTTTATAAGACTCAATTCTGTAACGGGTGAAAGTGAAAAAGAAAGTGTAAGCCAGTTCTTCCACATTCTCGACTCCGTTTCTCAACCCCGCGGATGCGTCAAGGTGCAAGATGAATTTGTGAAAACGATTTATTCTTCTTGTTGCAATACAAATAAAGGAATTTATTATTACACAACTTATGGCAACCGAAGAATTTCAGCGGTTAATATGAATAACGAAAACCTTGACAACAATAGTCTTATTATGTATAATCTTGAAACAGAAGAGAGTATTCTCGAACAAAATTAGATATATAACTGCCGCCGAGCAGTGCGAATTTCAGCGTTCGGTTGATATGTCATCAGGTTTTTAGAATACATATCAACCGAATGTTTTTTGTTATTTATGGTAACTACTTATTATTATCAAAATCTGAATACAGTTTTCGGTGTGACTTCATAATAAGCTGCTAATCGGTCGAAAAGAAAAAACAAAGAAAGAATATGTAAAAAAACAGCCTTTGCGGAGAGCATTGGCTGTTCTTTCTCAGCGAAGAGCGTTACCCACGCCGTTTGCAAGGTCTTCGGCAGCATTGCCTACACCTCGGCCGACATCGCCGACGGCGTCGCCCACATCACTGACAGCGTTGCCGACTCCGTTGCCGATATCGCTTACACCTTCACCGACTTTATTTGTTGTGTTAGTAGTGTTTGCGGTATTTGTTGTACTGTTGTTAGTTGTACTTGTAGAATTGTTTTCTGTTACTTTACCGTCATCCATTTTTCCGCAACCTACAAGGAATAAGCAGATGAGTGCGGTAATAGCAACCATAACAGCAGTAATTTTTTTCATTTTGTTACCTCCTTAAATCGTGGTGTTAATATTATCTGCAATTAACAGTGTATTATTCTATTTTGTTAATACACCGTTATCGCTGTAAAGCAAAATCAACATATTGTCCTCCTGACCTGTTATGCAATCAATATATATTAACAGTTCTTGTCCTTTTTGAGTTTTGCAATGAATTTCATAACAGTATTGCTCGGTTTTCCACTCTGTGGGAATAACACAAACTCTTGTGTCAATTATAGTCAGTTCATTATTTATTTTTGATTTTGCATCATTAAGACTTAATTTAAACTCCGGTGAATTTCTTACGGTGTGATTGGAAACATATCCTGTTGCATCAAAGGATAAAACTTTTCCGTTTTCAAGGCTTATACTGACCTTTATTAAATCCGGGTATAATATAATACTGTCTTGTATTGCCGAAAAATTGATGGTACAAATACCGTCATCTGTAAAATAGTAACTCTCTTTTAAGCTTGTATAACCTATTTTTTTTAAATAACTCAGAGCGTTTTTTAAAGCGTCTTCATAGCTGTAGCTTGTTTCCCCGACAAATTCCGAGCTGAGCATATAAAGCGGTTTTCCGCCTTTTCGGGTTATTGCCACTGTGCAATTGTCACTTTGATAAACAAAACAGGGGATATTACCGTTCTCTTCGTATGCGAATTTTAAATTTGTATCTGTGCATATTTGTTTCGCAATTTCAAGTCCTTTGTCCCTTGAAATTTTTTCAAGTCCTTTTATGAATTTAGCTTCGCCTTGCTCAATGTGGTCGGAGAAAGGTCCGTCATAGATGAGCGACGGCAAATCCGAAATAGATTGCTCAACATCGTCAAGCTCACCGTTAATTGTTTGAACATCATTGGTTTTAGATAATGTGGATTTTGTGCTTTCAAAGGTGAAATTGCCGTTTTCGAGCTCAATACACATATTTTTAATCTGTTCGTTTAAAGAGCTGCAATATTCATACAACTTTTTCAGTTGGTTTCTCTCGTCGGCGGTCAATTCTTCACCGCTGGCGCTTTTCCTTTGTAAAGACATTACAAATTCACCGATTTGTGACAAAAATTTATATGTGTTGTTCAGCGATGAGTCTCCCGTGGGCAACATTGACAAACTGTTTTTTGCGCTTGTAGATTCTCTCCACATTTCGGTTGAAAGACGGGAAAGCATGGCCGGTGTATTTGCATATATTGTTTTTTCTAAATTTGTTGCAATATTATTTAAACATTCGTCCAAAGAAATCAACGCCATTTGTCGTGTAACAGTTGCTTCTCGCTCATACTTATTTGCTTTAACTGTTTGTACTATACTGAATATTCCAAGCACTAAAATTACGGCAGACAAATACAGAACAATTCTGGCTTTTGCACGGTTAGATAAAGGTTTTTTATCCATAAATTGCACTCCTTTTGATATTTAGTGTTAATGTTTACAAAAAATTCAAAAATATACCCTAAAAATTGCGATTTTTTATTTGCCAAATAAGTGTTTTTGTAGTATACTATATCTTGATTTATTATGCAGAATGGGAGAGAAGTGCCGTGAATGTTTATCTTGACAACAGTGCAACAACAAAGCCCTGTGAATCGGCAGTAAAAAAAGTTATAGAAATGTGCACTGAAAACTTTGGCAATCCGTCTTCTCTTCATCTGTGCGGATATAACGCAAAAAAGGAGCTTGACGACGCAAGACGCACTTTGGCGTCGGCTTTATCCTGTTCGGAAAATGAAGTTTATTTTACTTCAAGCGGAACAATTGCAAACAATACAGCGATACTCGGAACTGTCAGAACAAAAAAAAGAGAAGGCAAAAAAATCATTACAACCTTGCTTGAACATCCAAGTGTGTTAAAGCATTTTGAGATGCTTTGTGAACAAGGGTTTGAAACGGTTTTTTTAAAGCCCGACAGTAAGGGGAAAATCAGTCTTGAAGAACTCTCAAATGCGGTGGACGAAAGCACCGTGCTTGTGAGCGTTATGGCAGTTAATAACGAGGTCGGCTCAATTCAGGATATTACAAAAATCAAAGGTATAATTAAATCAAAAAATTCAAAAGCATATTATCATTGCGACGCTGTTCAAGCGTTTGGAAAAATCCCGTTAAAACCTAAAAAAATGGGCATTGACCTAATGAGTATGAGCGCTCATAAAATTCACGGTATAAAAGGAGCCGGTGCTTTATTTGTGAACAGCTCTTCACGGCTTTTACCGAGCATTGTGGGCGGCGGTCAGGAAAACGGACTTGTATCGGGCACAGAGCCTATGCCGGCAATATGCGCTTTTGCAGCAGCGGTTAAGGATATTGGGAATATCGAAAAAAACTTAGATTATGTTTCCGCCGTTAAAAATCATTTTATTGAAAAAATAAAATCGGTTGACGGCATATATATAAATTCAACCGATGACAGCTTGCCGTATATAATCAATATTTCGGTTGAAGGCGTACCGTCACAGGTTATGCTCAACTCTCTCTCATCAATGGGAATTTATGTTTCTGCGGGCTCCGCTTGTGCCAAAGGGCACAGAAGCGAAGTGTTGACATCAATGGGTGTTTCACCGAAACTTATTGACAGTGCAATCAGAATAAGTTTGGCAAAAACTACCACGGAAAATGATATGAATTTATTGTATAATGGAATAGTTGATACAATAAACAGAGTCAGGAGATAAAAATGAAAGAAATTATACTCATAAAAAACGGCGAATTGGCGCTTAAAGGCTTAAACCGTTCTACTTTTGAAGATATTCTCATTAAAAATATCAGAAAGAGAATAAAACCTTTGGGCGATTTTGAATACAGAAAAGAACAGTCAACAGTATCGGTGGTGCCTATGGACGATTATGTTGATATGGACGAAGTAAGCGACAGAATCAGTCGGGTTTTCGGTATTGCCGCATTTTCAAGAGCGTTGCAAGTGGAAAAAGATATTGATGTGATTTTAGAGCAAGCGCCGATTTATCTTGCCGAGCAGTTAAGAAATGCAAGGACATTTAAAGTCGAAGGCAAACGCTCCGATAAGAAATTCCCGCTTAAATCACCTGAGCTTTCCGCAGAAGTGGGCGGCGCAATTCTATCAAAATTTCCGCACTTAAAAGTTGATGTGAGAAATCCCGATATTCTTGTAACTATAGAAATCCGTGAAAAATTTGCATTTATTCGTGGCAATCAAACAAAGGGTGCAGGCGGAATGCCGACGGGTTCAGCGGGTAAATCCGCAATTCTTATTTCAGGCGGAATTGACAGTCCCGTTGCAGCATATATGATGGCAAAGCGTGGCTTAGTGCTTAATGCAATTCATTTTGCTTCCCCACCGTATACTTCACCTCAGGCGGAAGAAAAGGTGCATAATCTTCTTCGCAAGGTTTCGAGATACAGCGGCAATATAACTCTTTTTACAGTCGGTTTTACGGAAATTCAAGAGGCAATCAGAGATAATTGCCCCGAAGAACTGTTTACGCTTGTAATGAGAAGATTTATGATGCGAATTTCACAAAGAATTGCCGATAAAGAAGACTGCAAAGCCCTTATAACCGGCGAAAGCTTAGGTCAGGTTGCCAGTCAAACACTTAATGCTTTAGCTTGTACGGATGCGGTAGTTTCAATGCCCGTTTTCAGACCTGTTATCGGTCTTGATAAAGAAGAAATTATCAAAATTTCACGGCAGATTGATACTTTTGATATTTCGATTGAGCCTTTTGAAGACTGTTGTACAGTGTTTACACCTAAGCATCCGAAAACAAGACCGCAAATTTCTGTTTTAGAACAGGCGGAAGAGTCCCTTGATGTTGACGGACTTATTGACAGAGCACTTGAAAATACAAAAATCCAAAACATTTGCTTTTAAGGTGAAATAATGACACTTGAAGAAAAAGTAGTTAAAATACTAAACGAAAAAGGACTTCTGCTCGCTTGCGCCGAGTCTTGTACGGGCGGGTTGATTGCAAAGCGCATTACCGATGTCAGCGGCTCTTCCGCAGTGTTTAATTGCGGAATAGTCAGTTACAGTAACGATATTAAAGAAAGTATTTTGGGCGTAAAACACGAAACACTTGAAAAATACGGTGCAGTCAGTGAACAAACGGTTCGTGAAATGGTGCAGGGTGTACTGAGATTATCAAAGGCAGATATTGCCGTTTCGGTTTCGGGAATTGCAGGGCCTAACAGCGATAACACATTAAAACCCGTGGGTTTAATTTTTCTTGCAATTGCTTATAATAACGAAATTAAGGTTGTTCGGCTTAACAACAGTTTTTCCGATGATATAAGAAATCAAAACAGGAAAAGTGCTGCCGATGAAGCGTTTAGAATGATACTGGATATGGTAGGTGAATAGATTGTCAGAAAATATGGGCAAGGGTAAAATCTTTATTATGGTTGTTTGTATAATTGTGTTTGTCTTGTCTTCTGCCGTATTGATAAAATATGTTGTTTCAGAATATAACAGTAATAAAATGTATGAAGAACTTGCAAATTCAGTTTCAACCGAAAATACGGACGATGAAGCTTCTGTGCCTGATTATTCTGCTCTCTATGAAAAAAATTCTGACTTTATCGGGTGGATTTCTGTTCCTAACACTTCAATAAACTATCCTGTTGTACAGTGTGACAACAATGATTACTATTTGAGTAACAATTTTTTTAAAGCGAGAGACGCCCGGGGCGCAATTTTTATGGATTATCGGAATAACCCTGTAAATCTTGACTCAAATACGGTAATTTACGGTCATAACTGTTATAATACTAATATGTTTTCCGAACTTACAAAATTTCAAAATATTGATTTCTATAAATCAACTCCCGTGTTTGAATTTAACACTGTTGAAAAAGAGTACAAGTGGAAAATATACGGCGTATTTATTACAACGGCTAAGCCGGAAGAAGATAACGACTATATTTTCAATTATACCTATCAACACATGGACGGCGAAAACTTTGACGGATTTATTGAAGAAATAAATAAACGCCGCTTATATGTAACCGATGTTGATATAAACGACGACGATAAAATGCTAATTCTTTCAACTTGCGTCAGAAGCCTTGATAAATATGAAAAGCTGAAAAAATATAAGGCTGATGCGAGACTTGTTGTGGTTGCCCGTGCCGTTAGAGACGGTGAGAGCGAAACCGTTGATGTGAGTAAAACATACAGTAATAAAAATGTAAAATATCCGCAAATTTATTATGATAATAAAAATATTGAAAATCCATATAAAAATGATGATAAATGGTATCCGAAGGAGGTTGTGCAATAATGAGTAATACTGAAAATAACGAAAGCGAAATTCTCACTTTTGAAGATTTGAGCAAAGAACTCGGTATAGCAGAAACTCCTAAAAAAGAAACCGTAACAAAAACAAATGATATTGCTGACGAGATTGAAAAGCAGCTTGACGCACAAGTTAATAGCGAGAGAGATAACGCTCAAAAGACTTTGATAGAAAACGGAAAAACTTTCGTAGATGTTACCGAACAATATGTTAAGTCGCCGGTTGTTCTTGAAACAATTGAAGCTCCCATTGAAAAACCTGAACAGCAAAAGAAAAAGAGAAAAACTTTTAATCAAATTTTTTCTGATTTTTTCAGCGCAATTATCCCTTTGAAAAAAGACAGTACAAAAGAAAAAGTCAGAAAAATCATTATGGATATTTCAATAATCACCATAATCGGCTGCGTTGTTGCCTTTGGTGAGCTGTATAAGCAAAACCGCGAAGAGCTGAAGATGGAAGAAGAAATTAAAAATCAAATTGTTAATACCGATAATTTTGACGATAATCAATATGTCGAAGCGTGGCAGGAGCTTTTTGCACAGTATCCTCAAATTGAATTTCCTGAGAATATGAATCTCAAATATTCATATCTCTATGCACTCAACCAAGATTTAGTGGGCTGGTTAAACATTCCGGGAACAAATTTAGATGTTCAAGTTGTGCAAGGCTCCGATAATGACTATTATCTTCGCAGAGATTTTTACGGAAAATCAAATCGTTACGGCTGTCCGTATATGGATTATAAAAATGACCCGAAATACCTTGATGACAATACAATCATTTACGGTCATCACATGACTGACGGCTTGATTTTTTCAAACCTTGATAAGTATAAAACTTTAGAGGGCTACAAAGAATCTCCTATAATAGAGTACAATACTTTATACGATACATATTATTTTAAGGTTTTTGCGGCATTTTATATCAATGCAACACCTGCCGATGATAATAATTATTTCTTTAACTTTATGATTACCGATTTTTCAACTGATGAAAGATTTTTAAAGTTTGCAGATGAATTGAAAAAACGAAGCGTTATTGATACAGGTGTCAGTGTGCAACCCGATGATAAACTCATTACATTGGTCACATGCACTTATGAATTTAACGATGCGAGATTTGTTGTGGTCGGAAGAATGGTTCGTGAAAACGAAAATGTTGATGTTGACACGAGCAACGCAACTCTTAACACAAACCCGAAATTTCCGCAAGCATGGTATGATGTTAAAGGTTTGACAAATCCGTTTAAAGATGACAAAAAGTGGGATGAATAGTTAGTTAAAATTTTAGATTTATATATGGGTAAAAGAGAGGTAGAATATTTATGAAATTGAGATTGTTAGCGCTGAATGTTGACAAGAATATGCCTTTTGCAAGATTTCAGTCAAGAGTTGTCAGCAGTATCAGTATGTATTCTGATGAAAATGTATCTTTTGAACATTTTGAAAGCTTGCAGGAAATTTTTGAAGCATTGCAGGACGCATTGGAAAATGATGAAATTATTATCACGGCTGTAGACACAAAGCATTACAATAAGCTGAAAACAGCTTTGATGCAGGCGCTTGAAACAGATGTTACATATAATCCGACAGTTCTCAATATGCTTGAGAGCGACGAAGAAATGGATGACAAAACCCGTAAAGCGTTTGCGGCTTTTCCCGAACCGGCAACTGTGTTCCTTTCAAAAGACGGTTTTTATTCCGGCTTCGGAATTGAAAACGGAGAGCAGTATTTGATATTTATACCTATTGACAATGAAAGAATTAACTCCATTCTCAGAAACGGTGTTGTACCTTTCTTATCAAAAAATATTGAAGATGTTAACGGCGAAGAATTTTTAAGCGAAAATAAATACTATGATAACGAAAAAGTGGCAATAGCAGTAAAAAGACTCATTGACTCAGAGTCTATCGTTGCCGTTAACGGTACAAAAAATGCAGAAATCATCAAGAGCTGCGGCGACAGTGTTAAGGGCTTTGACAGTGTGTTTGTTTTCACTCCCCATGTTGAAGATAAAGGCGATGTGAACGCAACAGAATATGCCGCACAGCTTGCCAAGGTCAGCTTGGACCTTTCGGCAGCAAATATCGGTGCATCAATCAGCGATATATACAATGCCGGTAATTCAAAATTTATATGTATTGCAGTTGCAAATGATGAGTCTGCAATTGTTCGTAAAATATATATGTCGGAAGACGAAACAGAAGAAGCATTTATTGAAAGTGCGGCTATTGAACTTATTGAGCTTATAGGCGAAAAAGCCAGCGGTGTCAGAAGCGTTGGAATTGAAATAACGGACGGTCCTGAGTTTATTCCCGATGAAGATAAAAAACCGACTAATAAAAAGTCAATGATAATTTTTGCGGTTGTTCTCGGCGCCATCGTGATAATTTGTGTAGCATTGGGCATTGTCTATAAAGTTCAAGGTGAAAACGGAGCATTATCTAACGCACTTAATTCAATTTTCGGCAATGAGACAACAACTGAAACAACAACCGAGTCAACGACAGAATCAACAACAGAGCCTGTCACCGATGCAAAGCCGACTGCAATGAAGCTTTCAGATTATATGATGGCTGATATTATTGCTCTTGAAAAGAAGAAGAGTGAAGCACAAACTTCAACAACAGAACCTGTAACCGCTACAGAAAACGAAAGCACAACAGGAGCGGAAATAGTTGAAGATAAGGGCGCTCCTGCAACAATGAAAATCAACGGTGTTGAAATCGATGCAAAAGAAGCACTTGCAAGACTCGTTATGACCGAAATGGGTGAAGGTTATAATATTGAAGCAGTTAAAGCGCAGACTGTTGTAATTTATACATATCTCAAATACAGAGATACAAATTTTGAAATCGACGGTGTTTTAATAAGCGAAACATATAACGATGAAATAAAGACCGCAGTTGATGAGGTTTTCGGCAGATATCTCAGTGTAAAGGATGAAGTTGCGCTCACACCGTATTTTGCAGTTGCCGCAGGAAAAACTGCAAACGGCGCCGATATTTTCTCAAAAGAATATGATTATCTTAAACCGGTTGCAATTAACGGAAACCCTGATTCAAAGGCAGAAACATACAAAATTGAAAGAAAAATTACCTTGGGCGAAATGAAAGGAATGCTTCTTAAATATAACAATAAGCTAACACTTGACGAAGACCCGGCATTGTGGATAAGCGTTGCTGCTCATGATACTGCAGTTTCTTCAAGCATTGGCTATGTCACGAAGGTTTCAGTTGGCGGAACCGAAATTTCAGGTCTTGAATTTAAAAATGAAGTAATCGGTTCAGCAATTATGTCGTCTCATTGCTTCACCGTGTTCTATAACGAAAGTGACAGTTCATTTACAATTACAACTTACGGTAACGGCTTGGGTGTAGGTATGAGCCAAACAGGCGCAAATCACCTTGCAAATACAGGTATGAAATATGACAAAATCCTTTCAACTTATTATAAAGGAACAACATTGACAAAGGAGAAAAATATATGAGTAAGATTTTGGTAACAGGCGGCGCAGGTTTTATTGGCTCACACACATGTGTTGAGCTTCTCAATGCGGGATATGAAATTGTAGTGGTTGATAATCTCTACAATTCCAGCGAAAAATCTCTTGACAGAGTTCGTGAACTTACAGGAAAGGATTTCCCGTTTTATCCGTTTGATATCCGTGATAAAGAGAATATGCAAAAGATTTTTGATGACCATAAAATTGATGCTTGCATTCATTTTGCAGGTCTTAAAGCAGTGGGTGAGAGTTGTCAAAAACCCCTTGAATATTATGATAATAATATTGGCGGAACATTGGCTCTTTGCGAAGTTATGAAGAATAACGAATGCAAAAAAATTGTTTTCAGCTCATCTGCAACAGTTTACGGAATGGACAATATTTCGCCTCTTAAAGAAACAATGAAAACGGGTGGAACTACCAATCCTTACGGAACAACAAAATATATGATTGAAATCATTCTTGAAGATTTCCATAAAGCCGATAAAGAGTGGGGAGTAACATTACTTCGTTACTTTAATCCAATCGGTGCGCATAAAAGCGGCAGAATCGGAGAAAATCCAAATGGAATTCCAAACAATCTTATGCCATATATCACACAGGTTGCAATCGGAAAATTACCGCAACTTAATGTGTTTGGCGATGATTATAACACACATGACGGTACAGGCGTCAGAGACTACATTCATGTTGTTGATTTAGCGCTCGGTCATGTTAAAGCGGTTGAGAAAATTCTTAGCAACACACCTGCAGTAAATATATATAATCTCGGCACAGGCAAAGGTTACAGTGTTCTTGATATTGTTAAAGCATTTGAACAGGCTTCGGGACAGAAGATAAACTATAAGATTGCTGACCGTCGTCCCGGTGACCTTGATATTTGCTATTCCGATGCGTCAAAGGCTCTTAATGAATTGGGCTGGAAAGCCGAAAGAGATCTCTTGGAAATGTGCGAAGACTCTTGGCGTTGGCAGAGCAACAATCCTAACGGATTTGACGAATAATAATTTTTATGAGGATGTTAAAATGAGAGTATTTGATTTTGATAATACTATTTATGATGGCGAAAGCGGAATGGATATCTTTCTTTACTACTTAAAGAAAGACCCAAAAGGTGTTGCGAAATTTGTTCCAAAATTTATGGAAGGCTTTTTGAAATATAAGCGCCATGTTATCACAATAGATGAAGTCAAGACAAAATACGCTTTGCATTTAAAGGAATATCTTGAAAAAATCGAAAATATAAATGATGATTTTGAAAAGTTTTGGGATATTAACGAAAAAAACATTAAAGCCTTTTATTATAAAATAAAAAAAGTAGATGATATAATTCTTTCGGCTTGTCCGAAGTGCCTTTTAGAAGTTATGACAAACAGACTGGGCATTAAAAATGTAATTGCCACAGAATTAAATCCGAATACAGGTGAAATCGGTGAAATATGTTATAACAAAAATAAGGTGAAAATGTTCCGTGAAGTTTACGGCGATACAACTATTGATGAATTCTACACGGATTCAATCAGTGACAAGCCTATTATGGATATATCGAGAAATGTTTTTCTTGTTAACGGAGATAAAATCATAAAAATTAAAAAGGACGGAATTTATCTCGATAAAAAATTTGAATAATCAGAAATAAAAATGAGTTGGTTGGGCAGTTGCGCAAATTATATTTGTGAGGAAAGTCCGAGCATCACACAGCAGGGTAACGGCTAACGGCCGCCGAGGGTGACCTTAGGGAAAGTGCATAGAAAATTACCGCCACATTTTGTGGTAAGGGTGGAAAGGCGAGGTAAGAGCTCACCGGCGTTACAGAGATGTAACGGCCGAGCAAACCCTACCCGATGCAACGTCGACAGAAGTTGTCAGCTGGGCAGATACTTCGAAAGACGGCTTCAGGCACATAGCAATATGTGTCGCAGATAGATAATTGCCTTAAAAGACAGAACTCGGCTTACAGACCGACTCATTTTGAAAATTTAACGGGCTTGTTTATTCAAGTCCTTTATTTTTAACCAAAAAACATAATCACCGTATAATATGTTGAGGTGATTTTTATGCTTGAAGCTTTGATAGGGTCCTTTTTCTTGTGCTCAACATTGCTGGGAATAGTTGCATTTTGTTATATAATTATGTTAAAATTATTGATACCGAAAAGCAAAAAAGATTTTTTCGTATTTCTGCCTTGCAATATAACAAGCTGCGATGTGAGAAAAAGAGCGTATGCTTTGAGAATGAAACTGAATTTGATGGGTGAAGATGCTCACGGAAAAATAGTTGTTCTCGATTCGGGTATGAGCGAAACAGAAAAAGATGATATTCTTGAAATCTGTAAAGAAAGCAATGGAATATATTTTGTTGAAGAAGAACATTTAAAGGATTTTTTTCATGGAAGAGTTTGAAACAAAAACTAAACTTACGGGAACAGTAACCGATATCACATTTTATAACGATACAAACGGATATACTGTCTTTTGCGTTGATACAGGCGACGAAGAATTAACTGTTGTCGGCAATACGGCCGATGTCAGAATAGGCGACCGTGTTGAGATTGTCGGCGAATATACATATCACTCAATTTACGGCCGACAGTTTAAAGCTGAAACTTGTAATGCAACCCTCCCGGAAACTGTTGATGATTTATATCATTATCTTGCAAGCGGCATAGTCAAAGGCATTCGTGAATCAACTGCTATGAAAATCATTGATAAATTCGGTGAAAAAACCTTTGATATATTGCAGTATGAACCTGAGCGCCTGGCTGAAATAAAGGGTATTTCCCTTGAAAAAGCAAAGAAAATCGGTAAAGAATATAACCGTCAATGCTCAACAAGAGCACTCATAATCAATCTGTCAAAATACGGGCTGAAGACCAATGAATGCCTTATGGCGTTTGATAAGCTTGGCAACGGAGCGGTGGAGCTTATTGAAGAAAATCCCTATATACTTTGCGAAGGAGAAAACAGATTTTCGTTTGAACGGGCAGAGCAAATTGCAAATATGCTGCCTAATAAGCCTAAGTCACAATACAGAGTTGAAGCCGGCATACTTTATGTAATAAGTTATAATTTCAGAAACGGTCATACTTGTATTCCCCTTGAAAAGCTTTTTTCGCCCTCTTGCGACTTGCTTGATGAAACAAAAGAAAATATTGAAATAGCAATTGATAATTTACAAACAAACCGAAAAATCATTATTACTAAAATAAATGACAGGGATTTTGTGTTTCTTCCCGAAGCATATCACGCAGAAAAGGGGATTGCCAACAGAATTAAGGTGCTGTTAAAATTTCCGCCTGAAAATCCCATTGATGTGGAATCACATATTGATTATCTCGAAAAAACCTGCGACATAAAATATGCAGAAAAACAAAAAGAAGCAATAGTAACAGCGGTTAATCGCGGAGTGCTTGTCTTAACGGGCGGACCGGGTACGGGCAAAACAACTACTCTCAACGGTATTATCACAATGTTTGAAAAAGATAAGCTTGATATCGCTCTTTGTGCGCCGACCGGTCGTGCGGCACAAAGAATGACGGAAGCAACGGGCAGAAAAGCAACAACTATTCACAGATTGCTTGAAGTTGAGTGGGATAGCAGCGATAAACCCGTATTCAAGCGAAATCTCAGAAATCCGTTGGATTGTCAAGCGGTAATCGTGGACGAGATGTCTATGGTTGATATTTTCCTTTTTGAAAGCTTAATGAAGGCGTTGCCCTTCGGTTGCCGTCTTATTATGGTTGGTGACAGCGACCAGTTGCCGTCGGTTAATGCAGGCAATGTGCTTAAAGATTTGATTGACTGTAAAATGTTACCCGTTGTGCAACTCAAAGAAATTTTCCGTCAGTCCCTTGAAAGCAATATTGTTAAAAACGCCCATTTAATTGTGAATGGCGAAAAAATTGCAACCGACTATAAAGACGGTGATTTCTATATGCTGCAGAGAAATTTTCCCCTTGATGCAGTCAGAACGGTTAAAGATTTATATACAAGAAGATTAAAAGATGCATATAATTTTGACCCGCTGACACAGATTCAAGTGCTTTGTCCGTCAAAAAAAGGCGATACGGGAACAATGAATCTCAATAAAATATTGCAAGATGAAATAAATCCCGCTTCACCTGAAAAAAGTGAGTATAACACCGGCTTTCGTGTGTTCAGAACGGGCGATAAGGTAATGCAAACTAAGAATAATTATAATATTCATTGGGAGTCATACGACGAAGAAGGCGACGGAATTTTCAACGGAGACATAGGCTTTATTGAGTCTATTGACCTGCGCCGTGATGCAATCGTTATTGATTTTTCGGGGCGCCGTGCTACATACACCAAAGAACAACTGACAGAAATTGAACTGGCTTATGCCGTAACCGTGCATAAGAGTCAGGGCAGCGAGTTTGATGCGGTAATTATCCCGGTAATTTCCGTGAACAGTCGCCTATGTTACAGAAATCTTTTGTATACCGCTGTTACAAGAGCGAAAAAGCTTTTAATTCTTGTGGGAACAACAGGATGCGTTTACAATATGATTGATAATTGTAAAACTCAGCTTCGTTATTCTGCTTTGAGACATTTTATGCTTGACAATGATTAAAATAATAGTATAATAATGTTGGTCAAGTTAATAAGTATATGGGTGCTGACGGTATGTCGGCTGAGATAAAGGCTATTCCGCCTTTGACCATCGAACCTGATACGGATAATGCCGGCGTAGGAATTTTGTCATTCAGCCTTGTTGGTATTACTTGGCTGAATTTTTTTTTGGAGGTAGAAAGAGAATGAAAAACAAAAAAAATCTTTATTGGCTTGTTGAAAGTGCGGTTATGATAGCCCTTGCAGCAGTTCTTGAAATTGTTGCAAAAATGGTTATCCCTGAAATGCCTTTTGGCGGACAAGTTACAATCGTGAGCATGCTTCCCATTGTTCTTGTCGGCTGGAAATACGGTATCGGCAAAGGTCTTGTGACCGGCTTCGTTTATTCACTTGTACAAATGGCGCTTGGCGTGAAGACAATCAGTGCAATGGTTGTGCCTTCTTCCGAAGACTATCTCGGAAGCTTGGGAAATGTAATTCTTATGTTTTTATTTGACTACATACTTGCATATACAGTTTTAGGACTCGGTGCAATTTATAAGAAAGCAATTAAGAACAACTCGGCATCTTTGGCTCTCGGCGCATTCACGGCTTTGTTATTGCGTTATATCTGCCACATAATTTCCGGATATGTTCTTTTCGGCGCATGGGCAGAGTGGTTTTTCACACAAGAAGGCTTCTATTCTTGGGGACAGACAATTATGAATACATTCAGCGGTAACGCCCTGTCATTTGTTTATTCGGTTGTTTATAACGGATTCTATATGATTCCTGAAATCATAATCACAACAATCGTTGCGGTTGTTGTCGGAAAGATTCCGCAAATCACAAAAACAAAAGCATAAATTCAACAGAGAAATCCTTTACTTCATTTAACAGTAAAGGATTTTAATTTTAAAACACCGGTTAATATAAATTTGATAATAAAGTTTTTTGATATGGCGCTTTATTATTGCTTTTTTTGTTTTTTTGTGATAAAGTATTAACATAATCATTGAAAAGGGTGTTAATTTATGGATTTAAAGAAAATTATTGACAAAAAAGATGAAGCCGCTCAATATATGATTGATGAAATCACTCATATCTGTACAAAGTTTGAAAAAAGAGGCCCCGGCGATTACGGTGAGCAGCAGGCTTGCGAATATGCGGCAGAGCAAATGAAAGAATACGGTTGTGACAATGTCTATGTGGAAGGCTTTAAAGAAAATCCCAATGCATTTTTAGGTTGGATTTACTTTACAATAACATGTTGTTTCTTAGCGCTGATTTCATATTTCTTTGTTCCGATTCTTTCAATTGTTTTTATTGTATTTGGACTTACACTCTGCGTATTACAGTTCGGACTTTATAAAAAGACAGTTGACAGATTCTTCAAAGAGAAAATCGGGCACAATGCTGCGGGCTTTAAGAAGCCGACAGGCGAAGTTAAGCGCAGAATTATCTTCAACGGTCACCCGGACGCTTCTTGGGAATGGCCTTTCAAATACAAGTTTACATATCTCGGATTTGATATTCATATGATTGTTTGCTTTATCGGTGCATTCTATACACTCGGCATTGCAATTGCAAGCGTAGCCGGTATAAGCTCTGAGCTTGCAACAAAGCTCGGTCTCGGTGCTCTTGTATTCACTCCTTTCTGGTTTGCACTTTATTGGATGTGGAACGAAAAACGAATTGTTGACGGTGCAAACGATAACCTTTCAGGCTGTTATATGGGTATGGCAATTCTCAAATTGCTCAAAGACGAAGGCATTGAATTTGAAAATACGGAAATAGGCGTTGTTTTCTCAGGCTCTGAAGAAGCAGGACTTCGCGGTGCGAAAGCATGGTGCGAAGCTCACGCAAATGAATTTAACGATGTTCCTACATTCGTTTATTCTTATGATACAATTACACAACCGGAATATTTACAGGTTAACTACCGTGACCTTAACGGTACCGTAAAAGTAGATAAAGATGTTTCAGACCTTTTCTATGAAGCATGCGAAGAGCTTAAAATTCCTTGCGGTAAAGGTATGGTTCCACCCCTTGGCGGTGCTACCGACTCAGCAGCATTTGCTCAGGCAGGTATGCGTTCAACAGGCATTACTGCTCTTAACCACGCTCTTCCCGATTTCTATCACACAAGACTTGATACACCCGATGCACTTAATAAAGAGTGCCTTGCAGATTGCTTTGCGGCAAGTGTAAAAGTTCTTGAAATGTTTGATAACGGCGCAAAACAGTAACTGAAGCAGACTCCCTTGTTTAAAAGAACAGGGGAGTTATTTCATTCATTTTTTATTAAAATTTTGTTGAAATAGGCATTTTGATATGTTATAATTATACTAATATTTTATGAAAGAGGGATTTATATTGAAAATCAATGACCTTTTGCATAAGGTTTACGGCACGAATCCTAATGAACCTGAAAGTCTTCAGCCAAAAGAAGCACTTGCTTACGGTATTGCAGGTTTCGGTCAGAACTTTATTTGCACAATTATCGGTTCTTATTTGACAATTTTCCTTACCGACGCACTTCTTTTCGGTGCTGCTGATGTTACTTTCGGCAGTGTTACCGGTGCAATGGCAGTTGCATATTTGATGCTCGGTACAAGAATTTTTGACGCATTCAATGACCCGATTATGGGCTCGATTGTTGATAAGACGAGAACAAAATGGGGCAAATGCCGTCCTTATCTTAAATGGATGGCAATTCCGATTGCAATTATGACAATTGCTTGCTTCTTACCTGTATTCCAGGCAAAAGCAACATCTACCTTTATCATCGTTGCAGTAATTTATGTTGTTTGGTCAGTTGTTTATACTGTTGCCGATGTTCCGTATTGGGGACTTTCAACTTGTATGACCAATAACACCGTTGTACGCGGTAATCTTCTTACAATTACCCGTCTTCTTTGCACACTTGGTGCAGGTATCGTTACAGTTTTTGTTCCGATTATCACAGGCGCAGTTACAGCAAAATACAGATATACTGAAGATATGCTCGCTCAGATTAAAATAGATAAAGCAGCTGAAATTGCAACACTTGTTAAAAATCAAGGACTCTCTGTTGACGATGCTGCCGCAACATTCTTTAATACTGTTATTGCAGGCCAGGAGATTGCAAATGCAAACACTCTTAAATGGACATATTTCATCTGCGCAGCAGTTCTTGTTATTGTGGCAATTCCAATGTTCTTCTATGGCTTTAATAATACAAAAGAACGCTTTACTGCTGACGATAACCCCCCAAGCTTCGGCCATAACCTTAAGCTTCTCTTTAAGAATAAAGAGCTTCTTCTTATCGTTATTTCAGGTATTTTCGGCGGCGCAAGAATGGTTTATACATACACAGGCGGTCTCTATTTTGCAAAATATGTTCTTCAAAACGAAGGTCTTTACAGCTTGATAACACTTCTTGTTGTTCCCGGCGGTCTTGTAGCGTCTATTCTTGTTCCGTGGATGTCAAAGAAATTCACAAAGAAATGGGCATACATTTTTGTTCATATCTTTGGCGGCATTGTAATGGGTGTTATGTATTTCGTCGGATACGACGCAACATGGAAACTTATTGTTGCCGCAATCGGTCTTGTTCTTCTCGGTATTCCGCAGGGTGTTAACAATATCATCACTTATGCTATGATTGGCGATACAGTTGACTATCTTGAATGGAAAACAGGCGAACGCGGTGAGGGAATTTGCTTTGCAATGCAGACTCTTATCAATAAAATCGGTATGGCATTCGGTGCTTTCATCGGTGTTATTTCTTTCGCAGCAGCAGGTATTGATGCTGAAACAGGTTATATCTCGGCAGAGGGTGCAAGAACTCTTTGGAATATGCTTGTTCTTTCAGGTGTAATCAGTATGTTTGCTTGTGCAGTACCAATGTTCTTCTACACAATTACAGAAAAGCGTCAAGAAGAAATGGTTGCTGAAATTGAAGCAAGAAAGGTAACAAAATAGTTTTTAAATTGAAATACGGGCGGTGGTAGGCTTTACCACCGTCTTTTTTTGGTGAATTATGAAATATAATAATATTGTAAAAGGAATATTTTTAGAACGGCCTAACCGTTTTATAGCCCATTGTTTGGTTGACGGAAAAGATGAGGTCTGTCATGTTAAGAATACCGGCAGATGCCGAGAATTGCTTCAAAAAGGCGTCGAGGTGTTTCTTGAGAAAAGTCCTAATCCGAACAGAAAAACGCAATATGACCTTGTTTCTGTCGTGAAAGACAATAAAATAATCAATATGGACAGTCAAATTCCGAATTATGTTGTTGAAGAATCGTTAGATAAGATTTTTGACAACATTGTTTTTATAAAACGGGAATACAAATACGGTAATTCAAGATTTGACATTTTCGTTGAAACCGAAACAGAAAAAATCTTTGTGGAGGTCAAAGGCGTAACACTTGAAAATGACGGAGTTGTTCGTTTTCCAGATGCACCGACAGAACGGGGAATAAAGCACCTGAAAGAGCTTCAAAAAGCCGTTAAAGACGGTTATAGGGCATGTGTAGTATTCCTTATTCAAATGGAAGATGTTAAATACTTTGAACCTAATTATGAAACTCACCGCGAGTTTGCGCTTGAATTAAAAAATGCTTATGAAAACGGTGTTGAGATTTATGCTTTTGACAGTGTTGTAACACCGGAAGAAATAGTAATGAATAAAAGAATAAAAATAAAAATGCCGTAGTATCAGTTGACTACGGCATTAAATATTTGTATTTGTGTTTGGATTTTATGAGAATTGCGAAAGCAAGAAACCTGCCGCAACAGCAGAGCCGATAACACCGGCAACGTTGGGACCCATCGCATGCATCAAAAGGAAGTTAGACGGGTTATATTTTCTGCCTTCGGTTTGTGAAACACGGGCAGCCATCGGAACTGCAGAAACACCGGCTGAACCGATAAGCGGGTTAACTCTGCCCTTTGTAACAACATTCATAAGCTTTGCGAAAAGAACACCGCCTGCGGTTGAAAAAGCAAATGCTATCAAACCAAGAGCAATAATGAGCAATGTTTTCGTTGCAAGGAAAGTTTTGCCTTCGGCAGTAGCACCGACTGTAACACCTAAAAGTATTGTGACGATGTTGCAAAGTGCATTTTGAGCTGTGTCCGAAAGTCTGTCCGTAACGCCTGACTCTTTGAAAAGGTTGCCAAGCATAAGGAAACCGAGAAGGGGAGCAACTGACGGAAGAATAAGAACGCAAATAACCGTAACAATAATCGGGAAAATAATCTTTTCTGTCTTGCTGACGGTTCTGAGCTGATTCATTTTGATTTGTCTTTCCTTCTTTGTTGTAAGAAGCTTCATAATAGGCGGTTGAATAAGCGGAATCAACGCCATATACGAATATGCGGCAACTGCTATCGGGCCTAAAAGCTGGGGTGCAAGCTTACCTGTAAGGAAAATTGCAGTAGGACCGTCAGCACCGCCGATGATTGCGATAGATGCGGCTTCTTCGGGAGTGAACTGACCTGAAATAATTGCAAGCAGGAATGCAATATAAATACCAAGCTGTGCTGCAGCGCCGAGCAAAAGGCTTGACGGATTAGCAAGAAGGGGACCGAAGTCAGTCATCGCACCAACACCCATAAAGATAAGGCAGGGGAATATACTGGATTTTACACCGGCATATATAAGTCTTAAAACACCTGCATCGTACCAGTGAGCGCCTTCAACAACTTCACCCTCATAAGATGACATCATAAGCGGGTCATACATAATTTCGGGATAAATATTTACAAGAAGCATACCAAATGCGATTGGCAATAAAAGTAATGGTTCAAATTTCTTTACAATAGCTAAGTAGAAAAGGACAAATGTCACAAGAATCATTACCCAATTTTGCCACGCCAGGTTTAAAAAATTGGATTCGTTGAATAAATCAACGAGTGCATTGATTATTGACATATTTTTGCCTCCGATTAGCCAATTACTGCAAGAACTTCATCAGTAGCAACCGATGCGCCTTTTGCGGCAATAACTTGCTTGATAGTACCGGAACAGGGAGCAACGATTTCGTTTTCCATTTTCATAGCCTCAAGAATGAAAAGAACATCGCCTTCTTTTACTGCCTGACCGTTTGAAGCGTTAACCGAAAGAACTGTGCCGGGCATCGGAGCGGTAACCTTTGTTCCGTCACCGACAGCAACGGGAGCGGCAGGTGCAGGAGCAGGTGTGGCAGCAGCGGGTGCTGTAACAGGAGCAGCAGCTACTGCAACGGGAGCAGCAGTCGGTACAACAGAAGTAACCACAGCTTCGCTGAGCTCGTTTACTTCAACTTCATAATCATTTCCGTTTAATGTAACAACATATTTCATTTTAATTATCTCCTTTATTTCTCAATAAGCTTAATTGACTTGAATACAAGTCGCTGGAGCGGAATACCGCTTTGATGACTGACAATAGCCATAATTGTTGCAGCGGTTTTATCATCTGTTTTATAGAGCTCAAGATTATCTACAAGTTTGATTGAACTGAATGCGAGTCGTTGGAGCGGAATACCGCTTTCGTGACTGACAATAGCCATAATAGTTGCAGCTGTCTTTTCGCTTGTTTTATATAATTCTAATCCACCGGGTATTTGTGTAGTCTGAGCAGATGTTGAATCATTTTTATTTTCAACTTGTTCAGTAGCCGGTGCAGAAGCTTTCTTTACTTCTTTGTTTTTACTCTTTTTATCGCCGTCAAATAATCTGATTACCTTAGAAAGCACAACGATAATACAAGCAAGTAAAGCAAGAATAATAAGAACAACGATAAAGCCGGTTGCAGAAACATTAAGAGCTTCGCTAATGGTCATATTTCGTCTCTCCTTAATCTACTTTTTTAATTGTGTATTTGAATGTGTTCTTTTCTTTTTCAGCTCTTGCTTCAAAGAATTTCTCTGCCTGTGCGGGGAATGCGATATAAGAAAGAACATCTTCGTCACATTTAGCCATATCGCCGAGCTCAGCCTTTGTTTTTTCAAACATTGGTTCAAGTGTGTCGGCAAAACGGCAAGTTATGGGTTCTTCGTCACCGAGAACCTTCTTTTGAAGGTCAGCATTAACTTCACCCGGTGCTTTACCGTATTCGCCCTTGATATAAGCCTTGATTTCTTTTGAAATATTCTTGTATCTTTCGCCCACAAGAACATTTGTAACCGCCTGATTACCTACCATCTGGCTAAGCGGAGTAACAAGTGGGGGATAACCCATATCTTCACGAACCTTAGGAATTTCAAGAAGCGCTTCTTCCATTCTGTCAAGTGCGTTCATATCTTCAAGGTTCGCCATCATATTTGAAAGCATACCGCCGGGAACTTTATAAGTGAGAGCGTCAGTGTCGGTAACAAGAGCCTTTGGTTTGAGAAGTCCCGACTTAAGATATTCGTCACGAAGAGGCTTGAAGTGGTCGTTAACTGCTTTGAGCACACTTCTGTCAAGGTTTGTTTCATAGCCTAACTCGGTAAGAGCATCATAAATTGTTTCTGTTGCAGGCTGTGCTGTACCGCCTGAGAAACATGATGTTGCTGTATCAATAATATCGCAACCGCATTCAACTGCTTTGAGTATTGTCATATAAGCCATACCGGTTGTGCAGTGTGTATGAAGTACGAGCGGCATATCGGGAACTGCGTCTTTGATTGCGCTGACAAGGTCTTTTGCCTCGTTAGGAGTCATAACACCTGCCATATCTTTAATACAGATTGTTGAACAACCCATACTCTGCATTTCTTTAACAGTTTCAACATACTTTTTAAGTGTGTGAACAGGGCTTGTTGTGTAAGAAATAGCACCTGATGCAATTGCGCCGTTTTTAACGGTTTCGTCAACTGCGACCTGAATGTTGCGTGTGTCGTTAAGCGCATCGAAAATACGGATAATATCAATACCATTCTCAACACTCTTTTTAACAAACATTCTGACAACATCGTCGGGATAGTGCTTATAGCCTAAAAGGTTTTGACCGCGAAGAAGCATTTGAAGCTTTGTATCAGGACATTTAGCTTTAATGTTTCTGAGTCTTTCCCAAGGGTCTTCGTTAAGATAGCGAAGACAAGAGTCAAATGTTGCACCGCCCCAGCATTCGATAGAGTAGTAGCCGGCCTTATTAAGCTTATCAAGAACGGGCTCAAAATCTGAGAACGGCATTCTTGTAGCAATAAGTGATTGGTTTGCATCTCTAAGGACGGTTTCAGTAAACTGAACTTTCATTTTTTTTGCCTCCAAACACAAATTTAAAATATAAAACAATACAAATAATACAAATTTACCCAGTATAATTGTATTGTGATAATTATACCTTATAAGATTAGTATTATCAATAGAAATAGAATAATAAAATAATTTTTGTCGTAATAACAAAAAAAGACACCGAAAAGCGCCTTTTTTTGTTAATTATTTGTCATAGTGATATTATTTTAAAACTTATTTTCATCTTCGTCAAATGATGCGGTACCGATAAAACCTTTGTTAAAAAGTGGGTATTTTCCTTTAAGCCAGTTGCCTATATTACTGTGGAATAAAATCCTACCCCAAAAATATAAGATGAAATAATTTTAGCATAGAAAGTATTTTGTTACAATATTATTTTTTGATTTTGATAATTGAAATTACACCCATAAGAATTAAAAATACTGCAAATATTTTTGAAAGATATGTTGTGTCAATTAAGTTCAAGATATAGCTTGCAGGAAGCGTCGCCGCAATACCGCCGAGAATAACCGGTATAATTTCTTTGAATTTTATCTGCTTTTTAAATGCATAAATTATAACCGAAATAATGGCGCAGGGGATAAAAAAGATAAGATTTATTCCCTGTGCGGTAATTTGAGAAACATTTGCAAATACCACTAAGAATATTATTAAAATTCCACCGCCGCCGAAGCCCATTGACCCTATAAGCCCGGCTAAAAATCCTGCAATAATTGATATAGTAGCGCTCATTTTATAAAAAGTCTCACTCCGGCCCAAATCATAAATAAAGAGAATATAAACGAAAGTGCATTATTTGAAATTTTTTTTATTAAAAAAGTGCCCAAAATACTGCCTAATAATCCGGGTAATAAAAATATATAAGAATCCGATAAGTTGACATTACCATTAAGAAGATATATAATTGAGCTGATAAATGTAATGGGCAGAATTGTGGCGACGGCATTGATTTGCGCTTCCTTTTGTTCCATTCCCATTTTTCGGTAAAGGGGAACGGTGAGCATTCCTCCGCCGGCACCGAGAATAATATTTGTCGCACCGATTAAAGTGCCGATAAAAAACTTTTTGATATTCTTCAAAAACAAAACCTCCGGGAGTGATGTGTGTGAAAACAAAATTCAAAAGTAAGATTAGCCCCGCAATTTATGTGGCTTTGGTAATTTACCATCTTTTAATTGTAGGTATCTTTGTTTCATCGTATTTTCTTTATTATAAGGGGCTGACAAACTCTTTAGGAGCTTTTCTCATTGTAGTAGATGTTGTCTTTTTATTACCGCTTATTTTCAAAACTTATTATGTCCTTGAAGACAAGACATTATTTATTCATCAGTGGCCGTTTATAAGAATAAGAATAGGTTACGGCAATATTTTTGAAATTGACAACAAGCCGGTTGAAAAAAATAAAAAGGTTAAACGAGCAACACTTTCAAATGAAAAGTTAGTTATCGGGTATTATAAATACTCTGCCGAAGATAAAACTAAAGAGGAGAGATATGTTGAAATTTCTCCCGCAGAAATGGACTTGTTCTTAATAAAAATGGGCGGTCATTTCAAACGCGCCCGTGAAATTGCAGCAAAGCTTGAAGAAGAGCATAAACAGAGAAATGAAGAACATTTCAGAAAAAAAGCTCTTGCAGATAAAGCACGCCAAGAAAAAGAAGAACAGAATAAACCTGTTGATGTTGTTGTAAAAGCAGTGAAAAAAGGCGAAGTCAAAACATCGGTTGAGGATGAAAATACAGAAGAATGAATAAAACGCTTAGCAAATTTCAAATCGTTGCTAAGCGTTTTGTTTATACGGTTATTTTTCAATCAATTGCTTTCGGCATATTCCATTTGAATGTCATCGCAAGAATTCTCAATGTAAAAGTAATAAGCGTACCCGCTATAATTGCCAAGTTGTCATTTATATTTAAAAGGTACAGTATGTAGTATGTAAGTGCGCCGGCGATTGCAGCGACAGCATATATTCTTTTTTCAAGCACAAAGGGCATCGAATTTGTAAGAACATCTCTGAGCATACCCCCGCAAATGCAGGTGATAGCGCCACAGCTTACCGCAATTAAGCCGCTGTCGGCATAACCGTGCTGTATAGCCGCTTGAACACCGATAACAGCAAAAATGCCAAGACCCAAGGCGTCGAAAACATCGTTAATATGCTCAATTTTTGCCTCGTTTTCGAGATAAAACTTTTTGAATGCCTTTGCACATAAAAAAACCAACAATGCAACAAATAAACATAATATAATCTGTTCTTTGCTTTTAAAAATGGCAGGGGGTGAGAAACTAAAAATAACATCTCTTGTCAGTCCGCCACCGCATGCAGTAATAATTGCAAGAAGCAAAACGCCAAAAAGGTCGGTTTTTCGTCTAATTGCAATCATAGCGCCTGAAATTGCGAAAGCGATAATACCGATATATTCAAATACAACCGAAAAAGTATTCATAAAAACTCCTAAAACAACATCCACCGCAAAAGCGATGGATGTATTTTGGTGGACGTTAACGGACTTGAACCGCTGACCCTTCGCACGTCAAGCGAATGCTCTACCAACTGAGCTAAACGTCCGATGTACAATTATTTTACCATTCTCTTTAAAAACTGTCAACACATAAATATATCGCACAAAAGCAACAGAATTACTCCCGACACTCCGCCGACAGATGAAAGCCCCAATGTATAATAGTTCACAGGAATATGCACCTCAATAAATTTACCTATAAAATTTACTGCAAAAAGTGCGCATACGCCTTGCATTGCCGTTAAAATAAGCGCTGTAAAAAACCTTTTTGATTTAATATAAGAAATAAAAATTATAATTGTATATACAGAAAAAAGAATACCTAGAAAAACATTTGCCGATTGCATTTTTTCACCTCAAAGCATATTTTTTGGACATAATATTTTTATTATTTTAATAATGTTTTTATGCATAGAAATTACAGAGGTGATTTTATGACTGAAGTTAGAAAAGAGTATGAGCAGTTTTGCACACATATCGGTGAAAATGCAGTGTTTGAAGAAATTTGTAATTCTAACGGAGAGAGAAAGGTTGTTTGTACCTGTAAAGAATGTCTGTTTAAAGACGAAAAGTGTAAAAATAAATTAAGACAAAATTGTTAACTTTATCATATTGACCGATTGAGAAAAACATAGTACAATATATACACATTGAATATTTCTGTAAAATTTATATATAGCGGTGAGTTTATGCAAAAAATTGTTGATTCGGTTTATGACATCATCGCATTCTCAAACGGTATCATTTATACTCGAAATAAAACTCTTGAAAACGGTTCGGCAAGAGTCAGCTTTTATGGTTATGATATAAAAAGAATGCAAAACACTCCGGTTACTAAAAGTGTTTATCTTTTAAATAAATACGGTCCGGAATATAAAAAAATAGCAGAACAGCTTGGCGATTATGTTTCTTGTGACGCCGATATTTTACCGACAAAGCAAGTTGTAGTGGTTTATCCAAGCGGAGAAACAGGACTTTTTTCACCAAACGGCGATATGGTCTGGTCAAGTGATTTGCTTTATCACGATTGTGAAATCTGCGGTGCAGTTTACGATAACCGTCAAATTTGGAGCGTTATACCCGATTTGAATTGCGTGGTAAGTTATTCGGTTTCACACAAAAAATTCAGTATGAGAATCGGCTCTGAAAGTTCAAACACATTTGAGCATCCCGTTTCAATCTCAAAATATGATAATGAATTATTCATTTGCAACAGAGATTCAAACAAGGTCAGAACAGTAAGTCTTAACGATTATTCCGTTAATGATTTCAGAATTTTTGACGAGCCGGTTTATAAATATTTGCGTTCCTGCGGAAAAGAAATTGTTGTTCTTGAATCAGGTGTGTATATTTTATAAGATAAAGGAGAATAAATATGAGTGAAGAATACAATCCCGACCTTGTTTCAGTTATAGATGAAAACGGTGTCGAACATGTTTTTGAAGAACTCGACAGAATTGAAACAGATACGGCAAAATATGTGGCGCTTCTTCCCGTGTATGATGATGCGGAAGAAATTCTGGATGATGACGGTGAGCTCATCATTCTGAAGGTTAGCGAAGAAGACGGCGAAACATATCTTGAACCCATTGAAGATGACAACGAATTCAATGAAATCGGTAAGATTTTTGAAGAAAGACTTGCGGACCTTTTTGATTTTGAAGACGAAGAATAATCTTTAACGAATAATACCCTGCGAAGCCCGATAACTGCAGATGATATTAACCCAACACTCACTTTTAGGGAGCTTATGTTCGATTTGTTGGGAGCAGACCTCCCGCCATATTCGACGGAAGAAGGGAGCACAGATACAAATCGGCAAGCACCCACCTGCTTAACATGCAGGTTAGTATTCACTGCAACCGACTTTGCGGGGGAACCGAAAGATGCACGGAATGTGCGTCTTTTTCTTTTGTTTAAATTTAGGAATTTATGCCAACACTCCAACTAAGGAGTGATAAAATGAAAAAAACAATTGTTAGAATAGAAATATCAGTTTTAATATCGGTGTTGCTGTGCTGTTTAATAAATATCAATGCTTTTTCAGAAAAATGTGACAGTATAAGAGATAAAATGCTCAGAATGCATGTTATAGCAAACTCCGACAGTGAAGAAGACCAAGCCTTGAAACTAAAAGTCCGTGATGCGGTTTTGAGTGAAGGCAAAGAACTGTTTGACGGTTCAGTATCAAGCAAGGATGCCGAAAAAATACTTGTTCCACACATAAAAGCACTCGAAAAGGTTGCGTTAGAAACAATAAAAAATGAAGGCTATGACTACAATGTTAAAATCACTGTACAAGAAGAATTTTTCAATACAAGAGTATATGATAATGCCATAACACTTCCTGCGGGAAATTATATGGCGGTTAAAGTAATAATAGGGGATGGGTTAGGACAAAACTGGTGGTGTGTTATGTTCCCGCCGATGTGTCTGCCTGCCGCAAACGCCGAAAGCGAATTGTCAAATGTATTAACCGATGAAGAAACCGAAATCGTCACCGATAGCGATAAATTTGAATTCAGGTTTAAAATTATAGAATTATTAGAAGATTTTATGAATAGAAAATAACTCTTTACAAACGGTATTGCTTTTTGATAGAATATATCTGTGGTAGTTTGTTTTTAATTATCATAGTATTCATTCAAGGAGCGAAAAATTATGCCGCTTGTGTTATCACATCGTGGAGCAAATAAAAGAGCGCCACAAAATACTTTGCCTGCTTTTAAAAAAGCAATTGAATTTAATGCGGACGGAATTGAAACCGATGTTCATTTGAGCAAGGACGGCGAAATTGTCATTTGTCATAACTATACTGTTGATGCTACATCAAACGGTACAGGCTCTATTGATGAAATGACATTCGCCCAACTTCGCCGATTGGACTTCGGTTCTTATTTTTCTCAAGATTTCAAAGGCGTCACATTACCGACTCTTTCGGAAGTTCTTGAATTGGTTAAGAATATGAATTTAATCAATATTGAAATCAAACCTCCCCAAAAAGACAATGACCTTGTTAAAAGAGTTGTGGAAGAGATTTATAAATTCGGAATAGAGAAAAATTCTATTATTTCTTGCTTTAATCCCGAATGTATTCGTCAAGTGAAAGAAATTGACAGCGGTTTAAAAACAGGACTTCTTTATGAACGCGGCGAATTAGGCGACGAGATTATGAGCTTCGGTGTCGCAAAATACTGTAAACAGTTGAATGCCGATGCCGCACACCCCGAGCATGTACTTTTGAGTCAAGAAGTCATAGATGATTTACATAAAAACAACATAAAAGTTAATCCTTGGACAGTAAATTCCCGTGAAGATATAATTAAATATACTTCATGGGGCTGCGACGCATTGATAAGCGATGTCCCTGATTTCTGTCTTCAAGTGTTAAAGGAGATTAAATAATGAAAGCTCCTAAATACAGTATTATTCCGAAGCCTTTGAAATATGAGGTTTCAGAAGGCAGTTTTACGGTAACGCCTGAAACAGCAATTCTTTGTAATCCTGAATTTGTTAAAGCAGGTAACTATCTTTCTCAGTTCTTGCAGACAAAGAAGGATGCACAAAAGGGTGCAATCAAATTTAATAAGGATGACAGCATTAAGAAGGAAGGCTATAAGCTGAAAATTAACGGTGACGGTGTTGTTATAACGGCGTCGGATGTCAACGGTGCTTTTTACGGTGCGGTTACATTAAAAATAATGATTATGCAGGCGAAAAAATCCGATGGCATTGCTGAACTCAACGGTGCTGAAATTTATGATTATCCTAAATACGCTTATCGTGGCGCTATGATGGATGAGAGCCGTCATTTCTTAGGGATTGACGCAGTAAAACGGGCTCTCGACAATATGGCTCTTTTAAAAATGAATAAATTTCATTGGCATTTAAGCGACGACCAAGGCTATAGAATTGAAAGTGAAGTCTTTCCGCTTCTCAATGAAATTAGCAGTAAGAGAAGATATGAGCTGCTCGGCGGAGAAAATAAGATAGCGTTTCCGGGAATGGAAAAAGGCGGAAACGAGTATTTTCATTACTACAAAAAAGACGAAATACGGGAAATTGTTGAATACGCAAACAAATTGTGTATTGATATAATTCCCGAAATTGATTTGCCGGGACATACAGTTGCAATGCTTGCCGCATATCCCGAGCTGTCATGCCTTAAGGGTGAATATGAAGTCTTTTGCGAAAACGGAATCACAAAAGATATTCTTTGCGCCGGTCAAGACGAAACTTATATTTTCGTTGAAAAACTTCTTGCCGAAGTTTGCGAATTGTTTCCTTATAAGTATTTTCATATGGGCGGAGACGAAGCATCAAAAGGTCATAAAATTTGGGAAAATGACTGTCCCGTTTGTCAAAAGAAAATGCAAGAATTAGGGCTCACAAAAGGCAAGGACCTTCAAGTATATTTTAATAATAAGGTCAATGCAATCCTTAAAAATCTCGGTAAAACCGGCATTGAGTGGAATGACGGTATAGGAGAAAACTCAAACAGCGATATTGTGTGTCAGTATTGGATAAATCGCAGTCCTGCTTGGGTGAAACGGGAAAACAACAAGCGAAAATTCATTGTTTCGCCTTGCCCGGCATTATATTTTGATTTTTCTTATGCAAAAGTACCCCTTAAAAAAGTTTATAAATATAATGTAGCAAAATCGGGCTTTGTAAATGAAAATAACATTCTGGGCGTTGAGTTTGAATCCTGGTCAGAGTGGATTGATGATGAAAGTGCATGGCAGTTTGCGGTTTATCCGAGAATTTTTGCACTTGCTGAAGTCGCCTGGACAAAAGACGAGCTTAAAAACTATAAGGATTTTTATAAACGACTTGAATTTTTCAAAGCATATATGCGTTCCAAAAATATAAATTATTCAAGAATTGAAAAGAAAAAGTTTGGCCTTAAAAACCGTTCTGCTTATCTTTTCGGTAATAGAGGCGTTGAGTATAAATATAATGAAAATATCAAGTCGAAAAATGTAGGAGAAGGAAAATGACTTTAGAACATTTCTTGTCGTTCTTTGCCGGTATCGGATTGTTCCTTTACGGAATCAGTGCTATGGGTGAAGGA
Organism: uncultured Clostridia bacterium; assembly: GCA_945787805.1. GTDB lineage: Bacteria > Bacillota > Clostridia > Oscillospirales > Acutalibacteraceae > Fimenecus. The sequence goes on from CALZID010000001.1 coordinate 88,846, forward strand.
CTTGAATACGCCGCGGGCTCTAAAATGAAAAAAATTTTAGGAGCACTTACAAAGAACAAGTATTTAGCTGTTATAATGGGTGCAATCGTTACCGCACTTATACAGAGTTCATCTGCAACAACGGTTATGGTTGTTGGTTTTGTTAATGCAGGACTTATGAATCTTTCTCAGGCTGTCGGAGTAATTATGGGTGCCAATATCGGTACAACCGTTACAAGTGTGCTCATAGCCCTTGATTTAAGTTCTATTGCCCCCATAGCAATTTTTTGCGGCGTTTTCTTAATGCTGTTTGTAAAGAAAGATATAATTAAGCATCTGGGAAAAACCATTGCCGGTTTCGGTATGCTTTTCTGGGGCCTTGATACAATGTCTGCGGCTATGGTACCACTAAGGGATTCTGAATTTTTCGTATATTTTATGACCAATTTCAGTAATCCTGTTGTAGGAATAATTATCGGTATTCTCTTGACTGCAATAATTCAAAGTTCATCTGCGAGTATCGGTATTTTACAAGCTCTTGCCGCACAGGGACTTGTACCTATAAACTTTGCAATTTATATTCTTTTAGGACAAAACATCGGTACTTGCGTTACCGCGCTTTTATCGACTGCAGGGGCTAAAACCAATTCAAAAAGAACCGCTATAGTGCATTTGCTGTTTAATGTTATCGGCACATTTATTTTCCTGTTAATTACCGCATTTACACCATATACAAGTTTACTCGAAAGTATAAGCGACAATGTATCTGTTCAGATTTCAACTGCACATATTATTTTCAATGTGGTAAGTACTCTCGTTATGTTGCCGTTTTCAAATTGGATTATCAAAATGGCGTGTATTCTTGTGCCTGATAAAGAACCGGAAGAAACCAAACTTGAATTCAAATTCTATGACAGCCATCTTCTCAGTACGCCGCCTGTTGCAGTTGAGCAAATCGGTAAAGAAACTGTCAGAATGGCCTATCTTGCCCGTGATAATTTTAACAGAGCGGCTACAGCACTTATAAATAACGATATATCAAAAACCGAAAAAATTGAATCGGTTGAAGAAGTGATAAACTTTTTAAATCACGAAATTACAAGAAACCTTGTAAAAATCAACGCCCTTGATTTGGACTATTCCGACGCAAAATATATCGGTAGGCTTTTCCATGTTATTAACGATATTGAGCGTATCGGCGACCATGCTATTAACCTGAGTGAAGCGGCAGTTGTCCGTTATAACGAAAAACTCGCCATATCCGATGAAGCCGTTGCTGAGCTTGAAACCATGCGAAAATGTGTTTTGGATTTGCTTGATGCGTCAATTACCGCTTTTGAAAAGCAAGAATTAACAGTTGAAGAAGCAAGACGGATAGAAACACTTGAAACCGTGTCCGATAATCTTAAAGTCAGATATCAAGATGCACACCTTTACAGGTTAAATAAAGAGCATTGTGAAACAAGAGCGGGCATAATGTTCGTCAATACTCTTGTTGACTTTGAGCGTGTTGGCGACCACTCAAAAAATATAGCCTTTGCGGTTCGCAAAAAGCCGGGCGAAAAGATAGGCGTTGATGAAGAGATAGTAAATTCTTATTAAACCGCTTTATTCATTAAAATGTGCAACGCATAAAAAATTAAAAGTCCCTTTTTAGGGGCTTTTTTTATGTGACAAAACTGTAATGGAAAATGGTGCTCGTTTGTGTTAAAATTTAAAAAGAGGTGGTATTATGACTATTTTCGTATTAGAAGATGACGAGGCTATCGGTATCGGTCTAAACTATATTTTAGAAAATGAAAATTTCTGTGTAACCCTTGCAAAAACCGTTAAAGAAGCCAATGAAATAATATCGGCAAAAGAGTTTGAATTATATATTCTCGATTTGTCCTTGCCGGACGGTCAGGGGTATGATGTCTGTAAACTAATTAAATCAAAAGGGGATTTCCCCGTTATTTTTCTGACCGCCTTTGATGACGAAGTCAATGTTGTAACCGGATTTGAACTGGGTGCGGACGATTACATTTCAAAGCCTTTCAGGGTAAAAGAGCTTATTGCCCGAATTCGTTCGGTATTAAGACGCTATTCAAGGGAAGAAGAAACAAAAATAAAAATCGGCGACCTTACCGTGAATACCGCAGAGGCAAAGGTCTATGTAAAAAATGAAGAAATAATTCTGACTGCTATGGAATATCGTCTACTTTTATCATTTTTAAATAACAGAGGAAAAATACTTACACGCCAGAAATTGCTTGAAGAAATATGGGATGTCGACGGGGATTTTGTAAATGACAACACATTAACCGTTTACATTAAAAGGCTGCGTGATAAAATCGAGAAAAATTCTGAAGAGCCCGAACTAATCAAAACAGTCAGGGGAATGGGGTACATATTGAAATGAAAAGATTAGATTATAAATCCGTTTTAATTGCTTTAATTGCCGTGTCGGTTGTAATATCGGCCTTGCTTTTCTTTGTCAATATCTTATGCGGAGCGGTCTGTCTGTGCCTGTCACTGTTTCTCTGCGTATCTTTCGGCATTTTTGAAAAGAGAAAATTCGATACAATTAAAAATATCAACAATTATCTGTCACGGGTTTGTGCGGGTGAATATTCTCTCGAAATTAACGAGAATACCGAAGGTGAATTTTCAATACTAAAAAATAATATCTACAAAGTAGTTGTAATGCTGAACACCACAAACAGCGAGCTCATAAAAGAGAAAATGTCCCTTGCCTCATCACTTGCGGATATTACCCATCAGTTAAAAACTCCCTTGACTTCAATTACCGTTATGACTGATTTATTGAAAGTCGAAACAGATGAAAATAAAAGAAAAGAATTTGTAAATATCATTGAAAATCAGGTTGATAAAATGAATTGGCTGACAGGAACGCTTCTAAAGCTTTCAAAACTTGATGCAGGCGCGATTGCTTTTAACAAAGATTCAGTGAAAATCTCCGAAGTGGTTGATGCGTCATTAAAGCCGTTCCTTTTGAGTCTTGACTTGAAAAATATTGCACTTACAACCGATATTTCTGATTTTTCTTTTATTGGTGACTTGACATGGACTACGGAAGCGGTAAAAAACATAATAAAAAATTGTATCGAACACACTCCTGACGGCGGCGGACTTTTTCTCTGTACCGATAAAACCAACCTTTATGACGAGCTGATTATTGAAGATACGGGCAAAGGCATTGAAAAAGAAGATTTGCCCCATATTTTTGAACGCTTTTATCACGGAAAAAACGCTTCTTCCGATTCTGTGGGCATAGGTCTTAACCTTTCAAAAGAAATTCTTTCAAAAGAACGGGCAACAGTTGAAGTGCAAAGTGAAATAGGTGTCGGTTCAACATTCAGCATTAAGTTTTATAAGACAATAGTTTAGAAACATTACAAAACTGTAATAAAAGTTGTCACCGTAGAGTCACAATTGCACATTATAATGTGTAATTGAAAGGAGCGAGTATAATGAATATTCTCGAAATCAATAATCTTACAAAAATATACGGCAAAGGCGAAACAGAAGTCAGAGCACTTGACGGTGTTTCGTTTTCGGTAGAACAGGGGGAGTTTATAGCAATTGTAGGTCCTTCGGGCAGCGGAAAATCCACACTTCTTCATATACTCGGCGGTGTTGATGTGGCAACAAGCGGCAGTGTGATAATCAACGGAACCGACATAAGCAAGCTTGACGAAACGGCACTTGCTATTTTCAGAAGACGGCAAATAGGACTTATTTATCAGTTTTATAACCTAATTCCCATCTTAACGGTAGAAGAAAACTTAACATTACCGCTTTTGCTTGACGGCAGAAAACCCGATAAGGAACAAATTGATGTGTTGGCACAAAAACTCGGGCTTTCAAAAAGGCTCTCTCATCTTCCGTCGGAACTTTCAGGCGGTCAGCAGCAAAGAGTTTCAATCGGCAGAGCGCTTATCAACAATCCCGCACTTTTACTTGCAGACGAGCCAACGGGCAACCTTGACTCAGAAAACAGCCGTGAAATTGTTGAGTTGCTTCGTAAACTAAATAAAGAATACAAACAAACTGTAATCATTATTACCCATGACGAGCGAATTGCTCTTTCTGCCGACAGAGTCATTGCAATTCAGGACGGAAAAATCACCAGGGATGAGGTGAGATAAGTGAATATTATAAGCACTCTCACACTTCGTCACATAAAAACTCATAAGAAAAGAAGCATACTCACAGTCCTTGCGATTATTGTTTCCGTTGCGATGGTAACGGCGGTTTTCACAAGTTCAATTTCATTTATTAAGTACTTCCAAAATGTCACTCTTGCCATCGACGGTAATTGGTACGGACAATTTAATGACACAAATTATATACAAAACAAACAGATTTTTGCAGCCGATGAAAACATTGAAGAATTTTCTGCCAGAGCATTTCTGGGTATGTCAACATTAGATAAGGACTCAAACGAATTTTCCGATAATCTTTTCTGTGCCGAAAAAAATTGGTTTTCAATGCGAAATGTTGTAGCCCACGAAGGCAGACTTCCCGAAAACTCAAAAGAAGTAATTCTAACCCGTGATTACATTGAAAAATCAGAAAGACCCATTAAATTGGGCGATAAAATTACCGCACATATTCTTTTCGCAAACGACAGGGAAGACTTAAAAGACTTCACGGTTGTGGGTATTACCGACAGTAAGGTTTCGGCAACCGATTTCAACCCGATTTTCTGCGGCTTGGATGACGAAGCACTTTCAATGACCGACGAAACACTTGTTATTGCCCGTTACAACAGTCTTGATAACGAAATATGGGAAAAACTCGATTCAACTTCAAAAGCAACAGGATGTGAAGATTATTCATATAATATGGAGTTGTTTCTGTATTCCGGCATAATGCGTGATAACCATGTACTTATTTCTCTGGGTACATTTGTAGGAATTCTGCTTGTGATTATTGCGGTTGTTTCAATTTTTATGATTTATGACAGCTTTGCGGTATCATATCAGGAGAGAGCAAGATATCTCGGTATGCTTGCGTCGGTGGGTGCTACAAAACGGCAAAAGCGTTTTTCGATTTATTTTGAAGGTTTAATTCTGGGACTTATCGGTATTCCTTTGGGCGTTATTTCGGGTATCGGTGGAATTGCGGTAACCTTCAAATGCATTGAAGGCGTGTTTATGGACACTCTTGCAGTGGAATATGACGAAACATTAAAGGTTTATATAAATGCCCTTGTTATTATAGGCTCTGTCCTTGCAAGTGCAATAACAATTTTCATTTCTTCATATATTCCCGCAAGAAAAGCCTCAAAAACCACTGCGATTGAAGCAATAAGACAAAGCAATACCGCTAAAATTAAAAAGCCTAAAAAACTGCGCACCTCCCGTTTGACAGCAAAACTTTTCGGCTGCGAAGGAGTACTTGCCGTCAAAAACTTTAAGCGCAACGGCAGACGAAGCAGAAATATTGTTTTTTCACTGTTTTTAAGCGTGGTTGTCTTTTTAACCGTTACAAATTTCAGCTCAATGTTTGCAGACCTTATGAACGCTTCTTATGATGAAATGCCTGACGGCAGAGTAAGTGTATTTTACAATAATTGGGAAGAGCTTGAAAAAGAAGTCGAGAACAACAGTAAAATTGACCGCTATTATATAACTGCCGGTGAATTCGGTAAACTGCCCGAGTCGGTTTTCAAAGACGGAAAAGAACAGGATTTGCTCATAGGAGAATCAAATGTTTTCATAGTTTTCCTTGATAACGATTCTTTTGACGGATATCTGAAACAGTTGGGAGAAAATCCGGCAAAATATCACGATAAAAACAATCCGACTGCTATCCTTCAAAACATTTCATTTACTAATGCAGGTAAGAAAAAGGTTATGGAAGAACCCGTAAAAAATATTGAGGGACAAAGCATTAACGCCGGAATTGAAGTGCTTCAAGATAATCAGGGTGTTTCCACATATAAGGACATAACCTTTACCGTAGGCAAACAAACAAATAAACTGTGGGACGAAACAACTTTCGTAAATCAATATTCAAAATGGCCGGTTGTTATTTTATCAATGGACTTTGCAGTGGATTTCTTAAAAAACGATGTAAACAATAATCTCACAGCTCAAGCAAACATTATCTCAAAAGACGCAAAAGAAATAGTCAATGATATTGCAGAGACTCTCGAGGACCGTAACATAACTTCTTATGTCTATGAATCATCTTCGACGCTGAGTTCTATCAATAATGTTCTGAAAATTGCAAGAGTGTTTATATACGGCTTTATCACCCTGATAACAATAATCTCAATAATGAATATCATTAACACAATTTCAAACTCAATGAACGAGAGAAGACGGGAATTTGCAATGATTCGTTCCGTGGGTATGACACCGAAATCTTTCAGGAAAATGATTTATTTAGAGGCTCTGCGATATGGTTCAAAATCACTCGTGTTCTCAATACCGATGAGTATTCTTATTCACTTGGGTATGTATATAGCCCTTTCGGGCAGCTTCGATTACGGATTTTCAATAAATATTGTTCCTTATTTAATTTCCGTTGCAGCGGTTTTCATAATAATCGGTATTTCGCTTCTTTATTCAATTGATAAGATTCGTGACGATAATATTATTGAAACGCTCAAATCCGATATAGACTAAACACACAAAAATAAGCCGTGCTTTTCAGCACGGCTTAAAATTTTGAGTTACAAAATTATTTGTTAAGAGAATTAACGATATCTCTTGTATCTCTTGCGATAACAAGCTCTTCGTTTGTAGGCAGAACAAATACTTTAACTTTTGAATTCGGTGTTGAGAGTTCACCCTCGGCGCCCTTAATAAGGGTCTTGCCGTATTCTTCGTCAATTTCAATACCAAGGAAAGTGAGCTCTTTACAAACTTTTGCACGGATATCATCAGCATTTTCACCGATACCGCCTGTAAATACGATTGCATCAATACCGTCCATAGCGGCAGTATAAGCGCCGATGTATCTCTTAATTTGATATGCAAGAATATTTCTTGCAAGTGTGCAGCGTTCACCGAGTCCTTTTTCGTTTTTGGCAGCTTCTTTCTTAACATCACGGTCATCGGAGCTGAGTCCAGAAATGCCGAGAATACCGGATTTCTTGTTAAGAAGTGTATCCATTTCTTCAACAGAAAGCTTTTCTTTATCCATAATATAAAGAATTGCAGACGGGTCAACTGCACCGCAGCGAGTACCCATAATAAGACCGTCAAGGGGAGTAAGTCCCATTGTAGTGTCAATTACCTTTCCGCCTTTAACAGCCGTAATTGATGAACCGTTGCCAAGGTGGCAAGTAACGATTTTAAGGTCTTCAATGTTCTTGCCCATAACTTCTGCACATCTTGCACTTACAAAGCGGTGTGAAGTACCGTGGAAGCCATATTTACGAACCTGATATTTTTCATAGAATTCATAAGGAACAGGGAAAGTATATGCTTCAGGGGGCATTGTGCTGTGGAAAGCATTATCAAATACCGTAACCTGCGGAACATCCTTGCCGAAAAGCTCTATACTTGCATTGATACCCTGAATATGAGCAGGGTTGTGAAGCGGGGCAAGTGCGCACAAATCTTCTATACCTTTGATAACTTCGTCGGTAACAAGCACACTCCTGTTGAAAAGCGAACCACCCTGAACAACACGGTGACCGACCGCCGTAATTTCGCTGATGTCATCAATAACCTTGTAATCGCCCTCAGTGAGAACTTTCTTAACTTCTGCAAAAGCGGCTGTATGGTTCTTCATGGGAACTTCATACTCAATCTTTTGCCCGTCGGGAGTTTTGAAGCTGATACAAGCGTTATCAGAACCAACTCTTTCGCAAATACCTTTTGCGATAACTTTTTCATCAGTCATATCAATAAGCTGATATTTAAGTGATGAGCTACCTGCGTTAATAACGAGAATTTTCATTATTCATTTCCTCCGTTTTTTTACTTTTTTCTTGAAGTAAAATCAAATCTATATTATTATATACTTGTATTTTTTGATTTTCAAGTAATTTTCTTCAATTAGTGAGGTTATTATGTCAGTAATAGGTATTGTTTGCGAGTTTAATCCTTTTCATAACGGACATAAATATCTGATTGACTCCGTAAAAGGAAAAGACGATATTGTTGTTGCAGTGATGAGCGGCAATTTCGTGCAAAGGGGAGAACCTGCGATTTTTCCGAAAGAAATAAGAGTTAAAGCCGCTTTGAAGTGTGGTATTGATATTGTGCTTGAATTACCTTTTGTTTATGCAACGGCATCTGCGGAGTTTTTTGCATATAATGCCGTGAAAATTCTTTCGGATTTCGGATGCGATAAAATTGCTTTCGGAACAGAAAACACAAGCGCCGAAATGCTAAACAGCGCAGTCGATGTTTTGCTGAATGACGGTTTTAAAAACGAAGTCTTAAAATATTATGAAAACGGCGTCAGCTTTCCTGTTGCACGGCAAACGGCATTTGACAGATATAATATAAATTGTGATATTTCAACGCCGAACAATATTCTCGCAATTGAATATATAAAGGCAATCCGTAAGCTTAATGCAAAAATTGAGATAATCACCGTGAGCCGCAAAGGTGCGGGGTATAATGATTATAACGCTATCGAAAACTTTGCATCTGCAACTTATATTCGTCAGCTGATTTATAATAACGAACCGTATAAAGACTTTATTCCCGAATGTTTATTAAAGTTATATAACGATACTATAAAAGATGGAAAATATGTTTCATTAGACAAGTACAATTTAGCAGCACTCAGTGTTCTGCGTTCAAAATTAAATGATGATTTAAGCGGTATTGCAAATATGAGTGAAGGTCTTGACAACAGAGTTAAATCGGCAATTAAAACCAATTCACAGTTAGCAGAGCTTTATGATGAAGCAAAAACAAAAAGATATACTCATTCAAGAATAAAGAGAGCAATATTGTCAACAATTTTTAATGTTGAAAGCAAAGATTTAGAAATCGCACCGCCTTATTGCAGAGTTCTCGGCTTTAATACAAAAATCAGCGACAAAATGGGTGAGCTGGCTAAAAACAGTAAATTACCCTTTGTTGCGGTGTATTCCGATATAGTTAATCTGTCGTCGGACGGTGCAAACAAAATATTTGAATCAGAAAACAAATCGACCGATTTTTATAATCTTATATTGCATAATTCTGCACCGTGTTCAACCGAAATGACCTTTTCACCCATAAAAATATAGAAAATGCAGGAAAACTTGCAAAATTGCTTGATTTTTTCTTGTAAAAAAGGTATAGTTGTCATTGTGAATGTTTCAATATTCGGGGTGAAAAGAAATGAAAAATTTTGTTTTGTCAAAGATAGATTTGACAGATAAAAAACTTTCAAAAGGACACAAAAAGCTTGTTAATTATATAACCGAAAACTACGATAAAGCAGCTTTTATGACTGCGTCAAAGCTGGGCGAAACAGTCGGTGTCAGTGAATCGACTGTTGTTCGTTTTGCTACGGAAATCGGCTTTAAAGGATATCCCGAGCTTCAAAAAGAATTACAAAGAATGATAAAATCAAAGCTCACCGCAGTTCAGCGAATGGAGGTTTCCAGCAATCTGATAGGCGAGCAGGACGCTATTAAAAAAGTTCTTAACGGTGATATTGAGCTGATAAGAAAAACTTTGGACAGCGTATCAAATACCGAATTTGCAAAGGCTGTCGATACAATCAACAATGCAAAAAGAATATATATTTTAGGTGTTCGTAGCTCGGCTTCCCTTGCAAGTTTTTTATATTTTTATCTTAACCCCGTTTTTGAAAATGTAGTTTTGGTTGACACCGCAAGCGCCAGCGAAATGTTTGAACAGATGTTCAGAATAGGTGAAAACGATGTGTGCGTTGCAATCAGCTTCCCGAGATATTCAAAGCAAACAATCAACGCTTTGCGTTTTATAAATGACCGCGGAACAAAAATAATTGCGATAACAGATTCAGACGATTCCCCGATTGCAGAATATGCCGATACGCTTCTTGTTGCAAAAAGCGATATGGTTTCTGTTGTGGATTCCTTGGTTGCACCGTTAAGCCTTATAAATGCGCTTGTTGTTGCAGTTACTTTCAGTCGCCGAGAAGAAGTGTATAATAACTTTAATAAGCTTGAAAGCATTTGGGACGAATATCAGGTTTATGATAAACAAACGGAGTAAAAAATGAGCAAAGTAATAGTAATAGGCGCAGGTGCGGCAGGCTGTATGGCGGCGGGAGTTGCCGCACAAAACGGAGCAGAAGTTCTTCTTTTTGAACGAAACGAGAAAATTGCACGAAAAGTTTTGATTACCGGTAAGGGAAGATGTAATGTAACAAATAATGTTGCCGATACGCAAGAGTTTATTTCAAACATTCCCGGTAACGGCCGATTTTTATACAGTGCATTTTCCGCCTTTAATTCACAAGATGCAATTGACTTTTTTGAAAGTTTGGGTGTGCCCCTCAAGGTTGAGCGCGGAAACCGAGTTTTTCCCGAAAGCGACAGGGCTGTCGATATAGTTGATGCTTTAAATAGGTTTATTACTAAAAATAAAGTTCAAAGAAAAACCGAGAGGGTTGTAAAACTTTTAACCGAGAATAACGAAATTTGCGGCGTTGAAACTGAATTAGGCAATGAATATTATGCCGACTCCGTGATAGTAGCAACAGGCGGCTTGTCATATCCAAAAACGGGCTCCGACGGAGACGGATACGAATTTGCAAAAAGCGCAGGACATACAGTGACGCCTTTAAGACCGTCACTTTCGGCGCTTGTCTGCCGTGAAGGCTTGTGCAGTGAATGTATGGGGCTGTCTTTAAAAAATGTTGCAATCCGTGTGGTTGATACTCAAAAGAATAAAGAAATTTATGATGATTTCGGTGAAATGCTTTTCACACATTTCGGTGTTTCGGGCCCCATGATTTTATCTGCAAGCGCACATATGAGGAACATGGAAAAAGGCAGATACGAAATATATATTGATTTGAAACCGGCATTGGATTATGAGAAATTAGATGCGAGAATTTTAAGAGATTTTGCAGATAACAGTAATAAGTCAATTTCAAATATTCTTGCTTTGCTTGTGCCGAAGTCTTTGATTGTGCCGATACTTAAAACGGCTCATATAAAGCCTTCCGAAAAAGCAAATCAAATTACTAAGGATATGCGAAAAAATTTGATTGATGTGATAAAGGGAATAAAGCTTACGGTTACGGATTTTAATGACATATCCGAAGCGATTGTTACATCCGGCGGTGTCAAAATCAGCGAAATCAACCCTAAAACTATGGAGAGTAAAATCTGTAAAGGACTTTATTTTGCCGGTGAAGTAATAGACTGTGACGGATATACAGGCGGATTTAATCTGCAAATTGCCTTTTCAACGGGGCATTTGGCGGGTGCAAGTGCATCAAAAAAATTATAAATGAATTAAATAAGGGAGTAATATTTTATGATTAATGTAGCCATCGACGGACCTGCAGGTGCAGGCAAAAGTACAGTTGCTCGTGCAGCAGCTCAAAAATTAGGATATATCTATGTTGACACCGGTGCTCTTTACAGAGCAGTCGGAGTTTACTGCTTGAAAAACTCAGTTGTTACAAATGATGCCGAAGCCGTAGGAAACGCTTTGAATAATATTACGGTTGAGCTTAAATTTATTGACGGCGTTCAGCATGTATTTTTAAACGGCGATGATGTTTCGACAGAAATCAGATTACCCGAGGCATCAATGGCGGCGTCAAATGTTTCTGCCATTCCGTCGGTCAGAGCATTTTTATTTGACCTTCAAAGAGATATTGCCGCAAAAAACAATTGCCTTATGGACGGCAGAGATATCGGCACAGTTGTTCTTCCGAACGCTCAGGTGAAAATTTTCCTTACAGCCGACCCGGAAGAAAGAGCAATGAGAAGATATAAGGAGCTCATTGAAAAGGGTAGCGAAGTAACTTATGAAGAAGTGCTCGAAGACTTAAAGGCTCGTGATTACAACGATTCTCACCGTGAAATTGCGCCTCTTAAACCGGCAGAAGATTCAGTTACGGTCAATACAACGGGAATGACTCTTGAAGAATCGGTTGACACAATTGTGAAAACAGTGGGGGAGAAAATAAAAAATGTCTGAAACTGTAAAATTTGATTATACCGATTTTAAAAAACATAATATGATGAATATCATCAGACCCGTCGGCAATTTGTTTTGTAAAACTTATTATAAAGTCCAATTTGAAGGACTTGAAAATATCGACAGAACGGACGGATTTATCATTGCGCCGAATCATGTAACAGAGTTTGACCCACTGTTTATAGCAATGGCTTCAAAAAGACTTTTTTATTACATCGCAAAAGTAGAATTATTTAAAAACCCAATTCTTAATAAAGCGATTAGAAGCTTGAATGGTTTTCCGATTGTGCGCGGTATCGGTGATAAAACCGCGCTGAACTTTGCCATTGAGATAGTTAAGCGCGGCGAAGTTCTCTGCATATTCCCCGAAGGTACCCGTTCACCTGACGGAACACCTCAAAAAGAAAAGTCAGGCGTAGGCTATATAGCCAGAAGAACAGGCGCCGATATAATACCTACTGCAATTTATATGGAAGATAAAGATAAAAAGGGCTCAAAGGTAATTGTGAAATTCGGCGAGGCATACAAATATTCCGATATGGGATTTACCGATGACGGCAAATCGTCTGAAAATAAAGCAGTTGCAAAAAGAACAATGGAAAAAATCACTGCTCTTTGGGAGGAATGTAAGTGCAGATAACTCTTGCAAAAACAGCGGGATTTTGCTTCGGTGTGAACCGTGCCGTAAATATGCTCTATGACCTTGTTGAAAAGGGAGTTGATGTTTGCACCCTCGGACCGATTATACATAATCCTCAGGTTATAGATGACCTTGAGCGAAAGGGAGTCAATATTTTGGCTTCAATTGAAGACGCCAGAAAAGACAAAAAGGTTGTAATCAGAACTCACGGCGTTGAACGCAGTGTGCTGGAATATTGCGAAAGCAATGCTTTAAATTTTATTGACGCTACTTGTCCCTTTGTAAAAAAAATACATAAAATTGTCCGTGAAAACTCAAGTGCGGATTTACCCGTATTGATTGCAGGCGACAAAAAACACCCTGAGGTTGTCGGCATAAAAAGTTATTGCGCAGGTAAGTGCTTTGTATTTAATTCCTGTGAAGAATTGGATGAAATTTTCAAAAACAACGATTTTAACCCCGAAAAACCGTTTATTGTTGTTTCTCAAACAACTTTTAGTACAAAAGAATGGAAAAAATGTGTAAAAAATATAAATTTGCACTATACAAATGCCATTATTTTTGATACAATATGTAATGCGACCGAAGAAAGACAGGCAGAGGCGCTGTTGTTATCGAAAAAAAACGATATGATGATAATAATAGGCGGCCGAACGAGTTCCAATACCGCAAAGCTTAAAGCGGTTTGTGAACCCAATTGCCCGACTTATTTGATTGAAACAGCAGAAGAGCTTTTGGACATAGCCTTTTGTGATGTTCAGTCAATAGGCGTTACTGCCGGTGCGTCAACACCTGACAGTATAATTAAGGAGGTAATAAAAACTATGTCCGAGAAATTTGAAAACGCAAACACAATAAATATGGAGGAGACAGGCTTTGAGCAGATGCTTGAAGAATCACTCAACAATATGAGTTCTGACCAAAATGTTGTCGGTACGGTTGTCGGCTTCACGGCAACTGAAATTCAGGTTGAGATTGCAGGCAGAAAGCATACAGGCTATGTGTCTTTTGATGAATATAGTGATGACCCATCAGCTGACCCAAAAGCAGAGCTCAAAGTCGGCGATGAAATCAAGCTTCGCATTATGAAGACAAATGATGTTGAAGGTACAATCAAGCTTTCAAAGCGTCTGTATGACCGCGGCGCCATCTGGGAGAGCATTGAAGCTGACGACACAATCCATACAGGTATGGTAACAGGCATCGTCGGCGACAATAAGGGCGTATTTGTTCAGAGCGGAGCAATTAAAGTGTTCATTCCCGCTTCTCTTGCAAAAATGAGAAGAAGTGATTCTCTTGAAGATCTTCTCAAAACAGAGGTTGAATACAAAATAATTGAAGTAAACAAGCAGAGAAGAAAGGTAGTCGGCTCAATCCGTGAGGTTGCGGCAGCAAAGAGACAGGAGATTGTTGACGCATTCTGGGCAAATATTACAGAAGGAGCAGTTTACACAGGCACAGTCAGAAGTCTCACAAACTACGGCGCATTTGTTGACCTTGGCGGCGTTGACGGTATGGTACATATCTCTGAGCTTTCATGGCAGAGAATTAAGCACCCGTCAGAAGTTGTTAAAGTTGGCGACACAATTGAAGTTTATGTAAAAGAGCTTGACAGAGAAAACAAAAAGATTTCACTTGGCTATAAAAAGATTGAAGACAATCCGTGGGAAATCCTTAAGCGTGATTATCCCGTTGACAGTGAAGTTGAATGCAAGATTGTAAGCCTTACATCATTCGGTGCATTCGCACAGATTATCCCCGGTGTTGACGGCCTTATCCATATTTCACAGATTGCTTATAAGCACATCGGCACACCCGCCGAAGTGCTCAAAGTCGGCGAAATTGTTAAGGCAAAGATTATGGAAATTGACTTTGATAAGAAGAGAGTAAGTCTTTCAATTAAGGCGCTTCTTGAACCGCCTGTAATCGAAGAAGAAACAGTAGAAGAAGTTGCTGAATCTCCGGTTGAAGAAGTAGTAGAAGAAGCAGCTTCTGAAGAAACGGCAGAAGCTCCCGTTGAATAAACAGTTGAAGCTCCTGTTGAAGAATAATTAAATCGGCATTAAGGCCGTAAATAATCAGGTCAGATGATGCTAAACACCGTCTGACCTATTTTTTATATGAGGTGTTATTTATGAAAAAAGGACTCGCAATTGTATCCGGTATTGCTGCCGCAGTTGGCAGCGGTGTTGTCTACTTAAAAAAGAAAGACATTTGTCCAAAATGTGAGATTAAAAAAGTACTCGAAAAGACAAAAATTCATTATACAAGAGATGAAATGTATAACAACGGTGCCGCATTAACTCCACCGATGGGTTGGTCGAGCTGGAATTTGTTTAGACATCGAATTGATGAAAATGTTTTTCTCACTATGGCAAAGGCTATGAAAGACAGCGGACTTTTAGACGCAGGTTATGTCTATGTGAATATTGACGACTGTTGGCAATCTTCAATGCGTGACGAAAACGGTAGAATGCAAGGGGATTTAACTACATTTCCGCACGGTATCAAATGGCTTGTTGATGAAGTTAATAAGCTCGGTTTAAAACTCGGCATATATTCATCAAACGGAACACTCACCTGTGAAGATTTGCCCGCATCTCTTTATAACGAGAGAATAGATGCAGAAACTTTCGCAGAGTGGGGAGTAGAATATTTTAAATATGACTACTGCCACCATGTTGAAATACCGACAGATGCGCCCTATATTGACAGTATTACAATCGGCGGCAACTCTCTTAAAAATGAACTTGTGTTCCAAGCAAAAGATGCAGTGCTTACGGGAGAGGCAAAGGTTATAAACGAAGAAGACGGAAAAAGCTATGTTAAAGGTCTTTGCAGCGGACTTGGTATAATTGAATTTAATAATATTGAAGTTACAGAAGACGGTGAATATGTATTAACTCTCGTTATGCGTAAAAATACCTGTAAAGGTCAGTTCTGCGTTATTACCGTGAACGGAACAGATGAATATGATTTCTTAATAGCGGAACAAAAAGCATTTTCCCGTGAAGGCAGACGACAGATAAAGATTACACTTAAAGCAGGCGTCAACACAATTTCAATTTCCAATCCTGTCGGCTCTGCTATGGACAGTGCGGCAAGACAGTATGAAAAAATGGGCAGAGAACTTGTCCGTGCAACAAAGAAATACGCAGAAGAGAATAATTGCGAAGAAAAGAAAATTCTTTATTCAATTTGTGAATGGGGTTGGAATCAGCCTTGGAAATGGGGCGGCAAAGCAGGTAATATCTGGAGAACAACACCCGATATTCAAGCAAACTGGGCTTCGGTTGTGGGTATTTATGAAAGAAATGTCAGACTCGATAAATATGCAAGGCCGGGTGCTTTTAATGACCCCGATATGCTTGAAGTAGGCAACGGAAATTTGACTTTTGAAGAGAACAAATCACATTTTACACTTTGGGCAATGATGGCGGCTCCGCTTATTCTCGGCAACGATATCAGAAGCTTTATTAAAGATGACGGAACAGTTGACAGTGACAATAAAGTTCTTCAAATACTTACAAATAAAGATGTAATTGCCATTGACCAGGATGAGCTGGGGATTCAGTGTAAGAGAATTAAAACAAACCTCATTCAAGATGTTTTGGTTAAACCGCTTCAGAATAATGAAGTTGCAGTTTGCTTCTTTAATAAAGGAAGGTCAAATGCTTATATGACTTGCAATATGGCAGATATTCATAATGTAATTGATGTTACATTACCGAAAGCGCCGTCATATAAATGCGTTGAGCTCTGGAACAATACCGAAGAGATTTTCACAGATAAAATCTGCACAACAGTTGCACCTCACGGCGTAAAAGTGTTTAGAATTTCTGCAAATCAATAAGCGGCTTTATGTTATCTAAAAGGTAAAAGGCACAGATTGACAAAAGATACCAGCAAGCAGAAAACGGCAAGGATATTTGTCCTAAAAAATTGTACGGTAAACCGCTGTAATCCCATACATTAAGCAAGAATATTCGATTGACAATTATTCCTACAGTCAATTCGAGCACAGTAATAACCAGCATTCCCAAAAGTGCTTTAATGAAAATTGAAGCGTTTGGGAGTGCTCTGTGTATTAAATATAGTGACAAAAACGCTGAGCCGCCCGTCAAAACCATTGACCAATGGGTGTAACCTCGAAAGGCGACTTCTATTGTGCCATATCCGATTCCGCCTACAAAGAACAGAATTATATAAACAAAATAATTTTTCAAAATATTCACCCTGATACATTATCCCCGATTATTGTCAAATAATTATTAACAGAGTGAATTACCAAAATATATTTTTATCACATAAGGTGAAATAAATGAGTGATTTTGAACAAAAAAGGTTAAGAGCCGAGCAACTTCGTAAAGAGCTCAATCATCATATCTACCGTTACTATGTTGAAAACGAAAACGATATTGAAGATTATGAGTATGATATGCTCATGCGTGAGCTTGATTCAATTGAAAAGGAATATCCCGAGCTTTTAGCGCCCGATTCACCGACTCACAGAGTTGGCGGTCAGGCTGACGGGCAGTTTGAAACAGTTGTGCATACTGTTAAAATGGAAAGTCTGCAAGACGCTTTCAGCCATAATGAAGTTTGCGATTTTAATAATAGAGTAAAAGATTTATTTTCGAATGCGGAATATGTTGTTGAGCCGAAAATTGACGGGCTCTCTGTTTCTCTTGAATATACAAACGGAGTGTTTACAAGGGGCTCAACTCGTGGTGACGGAAATCAGGGGGAAGATATTACTGCAAATCTCCGTACTATTAAGTCAATTCCTTTAAGACTAAAAAAGGATATTCCGTTTATTGAAGTCCGTGGCGAAGTGTATATGCCCCGAGAAGTCTTTTTGAAGATTGTTGAAAAACAGGAGCTCAATGGAGAAAAACCCTTTAAAAACCCCCGAAATGCCGCCGCAGGCAGTATCCGACAGAAAAATCCTAAAATCACGGCAGAAAGAAATCTCGATATTTTTGTTTTTAATATCCAACAGGTTGAAGGTGTCACTTTAACGGGACATTATGAATCTTTGGAATTTTTAAAGGATTTGGGATTTAAAACAATTCCATTTTACAATAAATTCAATAATATTGATGAAGTTCTCAAAGAGATTGAAAGAATCGGTGAAATCCGTTATACTTTGCCCTTTGATATTGACGGCGCCGTTATCAAAACCGACAGCTTTGCAATGCGTGAATCAATAGGAAGTACCGCAAAATTTCCCAAATGGGCATTGGCATATAAATATCCCCCCGAAGAAAAAGAAACAAAGCTTATTGATATCGAAATCAATGTTGGCAGAACAGGCGTGTTAACTCCCACCGCAGTATTTGAGCCGGTGCTCGTAGCAGGGTCAACTGTAAGTCGTGCAACACTTCATAATCAAGATTTTATTGCGGAAAAGGGCATAAGAATCGGTGATACTGTTATAATCCGTAAAGCAGGGGACATTATTCCCGAAGTTCTTTCTGTTGTAAAACACGAAGAAAATACTTTGCCTTATGAGATGCCGAAGTTCTGCCCGTCCTGCAATTCTCCTGTGTATCGTGAAGCGGGTGAAGCGGCAATCCGCTGTGATAACCCCGATTGTCCCGCTCAGCTTTTGCGGGTGCTCATTCACTTCTGCTCCCGGGACGCTATGGATATTGAAGGTTTAGGTGACGCAGTTCTTGAAACCTTTTTGAATAAAGGACTTATCAACAAAATTGCCGATATTTACAGACTTGATTATGAAAGAATTTCAAATCTTGACGGTATGGGCAAAAAGAGTGCAGATAATTTAAAAAATGCAGTTGAAAAGTCTAAAGAAAACGACTTGTCGAAGCTCGTTTTTGCCTTCGGTATCCGTCATATCGGCCAAAAGGCTTCAAAATTGCTTTCAGAGCACTTTTTAACACTTGATAATATAATTTCTGCCACAAAAGAAGAAATCTTAAATATTGAAGGCTTTGGCGAAATTATGGCGGATTCGGTTGTCGAGTTTTTCTCACTCGAACAGACAAAACAAATGATTGACGAGCTAAAAAATTTCGGTCTTAATATGGAAAGTCATCGGGAAATCAAAGACAACCGATTTGAAGGTATGACATTCGTGCTTACGGGTACACTTTCGACCTACGGCAGAAAAGAAGCACAAGAAATTATTGAGTCATACGGCGGAAAAGCCGCATCTTCCGTATCAAAGAAAACTACCTATGTTTTGGCAGGCGAGGCGGCAGGCTCAAAGCTTCAAAAAGCCACAGATTTAGGCGTAACAATAATCAGCGAAGAACAGTTTGCCGAAATGATAAAATAGTAATAACATTTTGTAGGGCGCTGTCTGCTCCCGCCGTTAACAAGACAATACAATGCAAAAGAGACAGAAAGCATTTAACTCTCTGTCTCTTTTGCTACTTTTAAAGTCCCTTATTATAAAACTCATTCTTAAACCATACATCACTAACTTCAAACTCTTTATGATTCAAGTATTCAAGTATTCCCGCATCTGTTGTGAAATCAAATACAAGTTTGTATGAATATAAGAACTGCTTTTTATAGCCGTATTTCTTATTTTGAGCATTTGTGCCGTATTTACCGTCGCCTAAAAGCGGATGACCGATTGACGCAAAGTGCGCACGGATTTGGTGCGTTCTACCTGTCAGTAATTCTACTTCAACAAGACTTAATTCACCGTCAGTGTCAATAACACTGTATTTTGTGCGGATTTCTTTTGAATTTTCGGTTTTCTTCTTTGAAACCGAAACTTTGTTTTTACTCTCATCCTTAACAAGATAACCTTCAAGCAATCCGCTTTTTGCCTTAATTTCACCGTGAACTATGCAAAGATAAAATTTATGAAGTTCTCGGTCTTTCATTTTTTGATTAAGAATACGAAGAGTTTCCGCATTTTTTGCCGCAATTACAATTCCGCCGGTGTTTCTGTCGATTCGATTGACAAGTGACGGAACAAATGAATGCTCGTCATCGGGCAGGTATTCGCCTTTTTCATATAAATAACGCTTTATTCTGCCGATTAAAGTGTCAACATATTCGTTATCGTCGGGGTGGGAGAGTATGCCAGCTTTTTTATCGCAAAGAATAATATTTTCATCTTCATAAATTATATCGAGATTTTTTGACGCTTTAATAAAGTCGTACTTTTCGGGTGCTTTTTGAAAAAATTCATCGTTAATATACATATCAACAACATCACCGAGATTAAGCCTTGTAGAAATCTCAGCCCGTTTACCGTTCACTTTAATTCGTTTAATTCTTATGTACTTATACATAAGCGCTTTCGGAAGAAGCGGAACGGATTTATTTATAAACTTGTCAAGACGCTGATTAGCGTCATTTTTATTGATAGTAAAGCTTTTCATTATTGCACCTCTTAATTGTCAGGTTTAATATACCACATCTTAAAACTCTTTTCAACTTGAAACTTGTAATAATTTAGTATAGAATTATATAAGGTGATAGAATATGGAAATAAATAAACTTCACTATAAAAAACTTAGTGAGTCAAAAAAGATTTATATAGATGCAACAACTCTTAAAATCCGTGAGAAATTAAATTCTGCTTTCAGAAAACCGACGGCAGAAGATGATTTGACGGGCATTTTCGGAAAATACAGTAAACTCGATAAAATGTATAAGGTTAAATATATCTATAACCGCAATAAACAGCTTCAACCGATGACATTTGAAAGATATCATTATTTTTTAGATGTGGGTGAAGACGAAAACGGCTCTTATATTGAATATGCAATGGTTTATAACAGACTGTACGACCCGTTGATAAGGCTCGTCTATATTCTTGCTGTTTGCGCAGTGCTCGGCTATCTTTTTTATGCTTATAAAATCGGTGCAATGAATATTCTGTCAGCCGGTGTATTGGGTGTAGCAGTGCTTGCGTCAGTCTTTTTGGTGTTAAAAAAATCAAAAGAAACACAACAAGAGTGCAATAAGGCGGAAATATTACTTAAAAGACTGATAGATGAAACAGATTTTAGTTGACAAAAATGTCTTATTGTAGTATTATACTACCGTATTAACACTTTAATATACTAAAAAGGAGTTTAATTTATGAAAATGAAAAAAATTATTGCTGTCCTTATGGCAGTGCTTATGATTGCAGCTTGTTTCGCAGGTTGTGGCAAAACAAGTAATAATGACAATGCGACTGTAACCGATATGCAGTATGTTAAGGACAAAGGTGTTCTTGTTGTAGGTATTACCGATTTTAAACCTATGGACTATCAGGATGCTGACGGCAACTGGATTGGCTTTGACGCTGACCTTGCAAAAGAATTTGCAAAATATATCGGCGTTGATATTAAGTTTGTTGAAATCGATTGGGATAACAAGGTTATGGAGCTTGACGGTAAAACAATCGACTGCGTTTGGAACGGTATGACTCTCAGAGATGAAGTTAAGAACAGTATGGCTTGTTCTGTTCCTTATTGTACAAATGCTCAGGTTATAGTTGTTCCCGCTGACAAGGCAGAGCAGTATAAAACTCCCGAAGCATGTAAGGACTTGCAGTTTGCTGTTGAAGCAGGCTCAGCCGGTAAAGACGAGGCTGAGGCAAACGGATTTAAATATACTGAAGTTAAAGACCAGGCAACAGCTCTTCAAGAAGTTGCAAGCGGTACTTGTGATGCTGCAATTATCGACTTGCTTATGGCAGGTGCAATGATAGGCGAAGGCACAGGCTATAAGAACCTTACATATACAGTTTCTCTTAACAGTGAATCATATGGTGTTGGATTCCGCAAGGGCTCCGATTTGGTTGAACAGTTCAATACTTTCTTTGCAGAGAAGGTTGCAAACGGAGATGTTCAGAAAATTGCCGAAACTTACGGAGTACAGGAAGCTCTTGTAAAATAGTTCGTCTGATTTTTCAATAACCGACAGAGAGTGCGAAAGCGCTCTCTGTTTTGGCGTTTATAATTTTTAAAAGGATGTTTTTATATTGTTATCTTTCAGTGAACAGTTACCGATAGTTTTTAATTCATTGAATGTCGGTTTTCTGCAAACCCTCAAACTTTTCTTGGTTACTTTGGCGGGTTCAATACCGTTGGGTCTTATTATATCTTTCGGTTCAATGTCACGCTTTAAGCCAATAAGCGCATTTTCAAAAACACTTGTGTGGGTAGTAAGGGGTACACCCCTTATGATTCAATTGCTTATCGTGTATTATTTCCCCGGACTTGTTCTTCACAATCCTATATGGGGCGGTGACGAAAGCGGAAGATTTTTTGCGGCGGCAGTGGCTTTTATATTGAATTATGCTTGCTATTTTTCAGAGATATACCGTGGCGGTATTCAGGGAGTTCCCCTTGGTCAGCAAGAGGCGGGGCAGGTTTTGGGATTGTCTAAAACACAGATATTCTTTAAAATCACTTTGCTTCAAATGATTAAAAGAATTGTACCTCCCATGTCAAATGAAATAATTACCCTTGTAAAAGATACCTCTCTTGCAAGAATTATTGCTTTGCAGGAGATTATTTGGGCAGGCCAGTCATTTATGAAGGGTTCTCAGGGCATTTCGGGGCAGATATGGCCTTTGTTCTTCACAGGCGTTTACTATCTTGTATTTAGCGGCATTTTGACAGTGCTTTTCAATAAGGTTGAAAAGAAGCTTGACTATTTTAAGACATAAGGAGGTGTTGTAATGGCTTTACTTGAAGTTAAAAATATATGTAAAAGTTTTGGCAAAACCGAAGTTTTAAAAGGGATAGATTTCAGCATTGAAAAAGGCGAGGCGCTGTCTATTATCGGTTCTTCGGGAAGCGGCAAAACAACGCTTTTGAGATGCTTGAATTTTCTTGAAACATCTGATTCCGGAACAATAACAGTTGACGGTGAAATATTGTTTGACGGTGCTGAAAATATCAAGCTGAGTGACGATAAAATCAGAAAAAACCGATTAAACTTCGGTCTTGTTTTTCAAAACTTTAATCTATTCCCACAATACACAGTGCTAAAAAATCTCACACTTGCTCCAACTTTGCTTAAAAAGGGTGACAGTGCAACTATTGAAGCAAAGGCAAAAGAAATTATTAAAAAGGTTGGGCTTGAAGATAAAGTGGATTTTTATCCTTGTCAGCTTTCCGGCGGTCAGCAGCAAAGGGTTGCAATTGCCCGTGCTTTGATGCTTTCACCGAAAATTCTTTGTTTTGATGAGCCTACAAGTGCCCTTGACCCGGAGCTTACCGGTGAAGTTCTTCGTGTTATTCGCGAGTTGAAGGACGAAAACACAACGATGATTATTGTTACACACGAAATGAATTTCGCAAAGAATGTATCGGATAAAGTAATATTTATGGCTGACGGTGTTATTGAAGAAATGGGACCTCCCGAACAGATTTTTGACAATCCTCAAAGCAAACGGCTTCAAGAATTTTTATATTCATCTTTAAATAAATAAAAAATCCGTCTTCGGGCGAATTTTTCTTGTGTTAAGCGCAATTTTATGATAAAATATAGTCGGTGATAATTATGAAAAAACTTTTATCATTTTTTCTAACATTGATTTTAATATTTTCTGTATTAAGTATTTCCTGTTTTGCAGATAATCCTGTAAAATTAACACTTGACAGCGAAACGGATACTGTTTATGCAGGGGATGAATTTGTTGTTAAACTTATGATTAGCGATAATTCTAAAATGAGCGGTGCCGCAATTGATATCAATTACGATAAAAATCAACTTGAGTATGTTTCAGGTACATTCGGCGGAATTTTAGATTCATCCGCAACGAAGAGCTTGAAAAATCTCAACGGTGATAAATCAAAAGTCAGATTTACTTATCTTGCCCCGTCTTCTGCGGTAACTTCACAAGGCGTTTTGATTACGCTTAAATTCAAAGCACTTGAAAATGCACACGGAGAAAGTGAATTAACAATATCAATTCCCAATCCGGGTGATTTTGTTTCGCAAGATTTGTCAAGATTGAGTTATACTGTTGAGAATACAAGAATCAGCATAAAGAATAATACTGTCGAGACTGAGTCGGTTACCGAAGCAGAGACAGAGTCACAGAGCGTTGAAATTACAACCGAAATCGCATCAACTGTTGAAAATGTTCAGAATGTTGATGACGGTGATTCTGAAAATACAAACAAAATAATATTTGCTGTTGTAATTTTTGGTGCGGCAATACTTGTGATTGTGGTGTTATTGGTCAGACAACCAACATCAAAGAAGAAAAAGGGGAAAAAATAATGAAAAACATTATTATTGAAGAATGTCCGTATTGCGGTTCAAATAATCTTACAAAAGGTTATCAGATAAATGACGGAATGGTTTATCGCGACAAAATTCCGTCGTTCGGAACTCTAATAGAACACACAATTTGCAAAGAATGTGCAAGTGTTATTTACAGTAAGGTGGACAAACCTGAAATTCTTAAATAAATGACATATCATTTTTCGTCGCAGCATATTATTAAGCGGTGATGAAAATGAATGTCGAAACAAGGCGTATTACCTATGATGAAAAAGTGGAGATTATTGTTCACTTGATTGTTAACGGATATCTTACTGAAAATCAAATCAGAGCCATAATAAAACGGGGTGTCGTGTGACATCCCGTTATTTTTCTTATTTAATCGGCTCAAAATCTTCTGCACCGTGTTTGCAAATCGGACAAATAAAGTCTTCGGGCAACTCATCGCCTTCATAGACATATCCGCAGATTTTGCAAACATATCCCTTTTTCTTTTTGGTTTCATTGTTTTTTGGTTTGATGTGGTCAAAGTAATACTGATATGTTGCAGACGGTACATCCGATAATGTTTCTGCTTCGGTAACATCGGATATGAACAAAAGGTGAGTGCCGCAATCAACAATTTCAGAAACAGTGCAGGATATATATGCGTTTGTACCTTTACAAACAAAATATGTTCCGTTTTCAGTTCTGTAATGGTCATTATAACCTGCAAATTTATCTGTATCACGGCCGCTTGCAAAGCCAAAACGCTTTATCAAATCAAAATCAGCGTCTTGAGAAAGAACTGATACAGTAAATTTTTTTGTTCTTTCTATCATCTCACAAGTTAGATTATTTTTGTTCACCGCAACCGTAATTCTTTTAGGCGAATCGGTAACCTGAGATGCGGTATTGATAATACAAGCATTGTCTTTTCCGTTTTCATGGGCGCTTAAAATGAATAACCCGTAACTCAATTTGAACATTGCTTCATTTCTAATCAATGTTATCAACTCCAATCATTTTTATTTATTATAACACAAAATCAGATTTGTGTATACATTTTTTTAGTTTCGACAAATATATTTTTCAATTGACAAAAAGTTACAAATATGATATTTTATTTTTATAGTTTAATGTATTAAATTATAAAAGGAGATTTAAAAAATGAAACGAAAAATTAACACAAAAGTTGCAATGACTTTTGCGATTTTATTAGTTCTCATTTCACTAATGAGCGTTATGGCATTTGCCGGTAACGGTACTGCTAATAAAACTAAAATGATTGACTGTTCAACTTGTGAAGGCAGCGGAGTTGCTGTAACTTGCAGTACTTGCGAAGGAAGTAACATCACTTGTGCTGATTGCGACGGTACTAACAAATGTGCCGATTGTGACGGTACTGGTATGGTTGAAGCTCCAACAAGATTTTATTCTTCAGCTTGGGCATTGCTTCCGCCGATAATTGCCATTGCATTGGCGCTCATCACAAAAGAAGTTTATTCTTCACTTTTTGTGGGTATCGTTGTTGGCGGTTTGCTATACGCCGAAGGCAATTTTGTAGGTACAATCACTCATGTTTTCTCTGACGGATTTGTAGCTAATGTTGCCGATTCCTACAATATGGGTATTATTATCTTCCTTATTGTTCTCGGTTCTATGGTATCAATGATGAATAAGGCGGGCGGCTCGGCAGCGTTTGGCCGTTGGGCGTCAAAGCACATTAAATCAAGAGTCGGGGCACAGCTTGCCACCGTATTCTTCGGTTGTTTGATTTTTATTGACGACTATTTTAACTGCCTTACAGTAGGCTCGGTTATGCGCCCGGTTACAGATGCACATAAGGTTTCTCGCGCAAAGCTTGCATATCTTATTGATGCTACCGCAGCTCCGATTTGTATTATTGCTCCGGTTTCATCATGGGCGGCAGCTGTTGCAGGATTTGTAGCTGAAGAAGAGGTTAGCGGATTCCATCTTTTCTTAAGTGCTATTCCGTACAATTTCTATGCAATTCTCACTATTGTAATGATGATAACAATTACAGTTATGAATTTTGACTACGGCAAGATGAAGCTCCATGAAGAAAATGCCGCTAACGGTGACCTTTTCACAAGTGACGCCAACACCTTTACCGAGTCAACTGATATTAAGGATGCAAACTCCAAGGGTAAGGTTATCGACCTTATCGCACCCGTTTTAGTTCTTATTGTTTCTTGCGTTATCGGGCTGATTTATTCAGGCGGATTCTTTGATGCAGAAGGCGATACATACCACAATATTATTGATGCATTCTCAAGTGCAGATGCTTCTGTGGGACTTCTTTACGGCTCGTTCTGTACACTTATTCTCGCAATATTATATTTCATGCTCCGCCGTGTAATCTCTTTCAAAGAGTGTATGGCATCCATCCCGGACGGATTTAAAGCAATGGTTCCCGCTATTATGATTCTTGCTTGTGCTTGGACTCTTAAAGCTATGACGGACAGTCTTGGCGCAAAGCAATTTATCGCAGGTATTGTTGAAACAACAGCAGGCTCATTTGCAAACTTATTGCCGGCAGTAATCTTCCTTATTGCAATCGGTCTTTCATTTGCAACAGGTACATCATGGGGCACATTTGGTATTCTTATTCCGCTTGTACTTAGTGTATTCCCGTATGAGAGCGGTTCAATCTCAATTATCGCTATTTCCGCTTGTATGGCGGGTGCCGTTTGCGGTGACCACTGTTCACCAATTTCCGATACAACAATTATGGCAAGTGCCGGCAGCCAAAGCAATCACCTGAACCATGTTTCAACACAGCTGCCTTATGCAATGACAGTTGCTGCCGTTTCATTTGTAACATACATTATTGCAGGCTTTGTTCAATCTGTAATTGCACTCCCAATTGGTATTGCACTTATGCTCGGAACACTTTTTGTAATAAAAAACATAACAAAGAAAAAAGCATAAACTAAATTATACACATAACAAACACAAAAGCACCTTGTCAGACGATAAGGTGCTTTTAGTGTTAATATGCGAAGGAATAGGAGTATTGTTCTGTAAAGCTAAATTCAGCTTCAACAATTTCATCTTTTTCATAGAATTTACAATCACTCACTCCGTCTATGTTGTATTGCATTTTAGATAAAAGTCCGTTATTGTTTACAACAAACATTACAGAACAAGGGGAGTAGTATGTTTTAAAATCTTCGACCGTGCTGACATTATCAAACTTAAATCCGTTTGCAATAGTGTTTACCGAAGCGCTCGGACTTGCTTTACTTGTTTCGGTGGCTTTAAGATTAAATACTATTATGTATCCGCCGCTGCCTTTTGTAACAGTGTAACTTTCAACATCGCTCTCATTAAGAGCGGCAGAATTGCTCTGTGGCGGAATAAAATCATAAAGCAGTGTATTATCATCTGATATTCCGTTAGAGAAAGATTTAATTAGCTGACGGTTTCCGTTAGCCCGGTCAAGTGTTTGATTGACTTTCGACTTTGTTATTTCATTGGCACTGTTGATTTTGGTGTCGGATTTAAAATCTGTCATATCAATATTGATATTTTGTATTACTGTAACAGTAACACTATTTTTATATTGCTTTGTTTTATTGACAGCGCTTATAACAGTGCTTATTGCGTCTTTTAACGGTATTTCGGGTTTAGCGGTATCAGTTGTATTCGGCGTATCGGAATTGTCAATAAAGTCGCTTTTTTCTTCATTAAACAGATATTCAAAATTAAATTCTGAATTTACATTATATTTACTGTCCGTCAATATGATTTCTGTATCGAATTTTTTAGTAATATTCTTTTCTTCAAATAATGTATTGAATATTTCAATTTGATTTGCACGGATAGATTTAAGTGTATTGGTGAGATTTAGTATAACAGACATTGAATCGTATACGCCATTGATTGAAGAAGCAACTACAGATGTGTTACCGGTGGCAAAACCGTTGCACAAGGAATGTAACGCTTTTAGTAATCTGTCGTGCGCATTTCTGAAATCTTCAATTTGATATTCCCGAGGGTTAAACTCACTGTAATCAAAATTCTTGGCCTTTGCGTAAATGCTTTCAAATTTTGAATAATCACCGTTAGAGTTATATTCAATCAAATGCTTATGCAAATCACTTATATATCCATTATTGTAAACGCTGTATATTAAAGCATATAACTCTCGAAATCTCATAAAATTATTCGACTCGGCAAAATAACGCATAAAAGCGAAGTCTGTATAGTTTTCATTTTCGCTTGTGATAGTAAGTAACGAAGCAATATTCCAAAGCTTTCTGCAAGTTTCTGTATAGTCACTGTTATACTTTGTGAGAGTGTAGGGTTTTGAAAAATCAACTTTGGCATTTTCCGATATGGCAGTAAACTCTGCAATAAGAACATCTTCAATGTCTTTTTCTATTTTAGAAAGTTTTTTATCATTTAGTTCTGATATGAATTCATAGCACTCGTTATATTGTTTTTCTGTAAGATACTGTTTAATTCTATCAAGTGATTTATCTGATGATTTGGCACAAGCTGTAAACAAAAAAACAATGCAAAGAACCAACGACAATATTTTATTAAAATTTTTCATTTTATCACCAATACGACAATTATTTATCATATTAAATTTACCATAAACAATAGTCTGTGTCAAATAAAAAGGGGCATGAAAACCATACCCCTTAAATTTTAATTGAAATTACTTTTTCTGCGGTCCGTTAAATCCGTTTTCTTCTTGGAAAGCGGCAATCTTGTCAATAACACTGAGAATAACATCAAAACCTGTTCCGACAGTTTCCGCTTCAAAGCGTTCTGCTTTGTCGTGGAATGTATGATAATACCAAGTGAGCATTGGATTTTGTGCTGCAAGTGTAACCGACTTAATTCCCGCTCTTGTCATAGGCGTACTGTCACAACCGCCGACAGGATTATGAATACAACCATTTGTTTTGCTTTCAATTCCCATTTCTGCAAAAGTATCCTTGAACATTTTTTCAAGGTCGGTATCAAAGCGGCAGCCTTGCCAGTCATCTTTAATAACAACTTCAAAATATTCTTTGTCGGCAACAGAGTCAATATTGATGTTCCAAGCGTTTTTAGTCAAGTCATCATTTCTGTGCATGTGCGTAAAAGCCATTGAGCCGCGAAGACCTGCTTCTTCCGAACCGCAGTTGCAATCAACGATACGGCAGTTTTTAGGCATCTTATCGGGATTTTCTTTGAAATATTTAATAACTGCATAGCTAAGCGCACAACCGGTTGCATTGTCCATAGCGCCCTTAGATGCTGTTTCTTCGTCAGAGTCATTCCACATTGCTACGAATGAACTGCCGATAGCGGTAATTACGGGAATAAAGTTTAATAAAACGGCGAAAACATTCATTGAATTTGATGAAACAGCTGTATAAGCCCATTTTGCATTAAACATAAGACCGCCGTAAATTATAGCCATGGCAACTGAAATCCCAACCATAAGGAATACGCAAACAGCACCGAAGCCAACCTTGCCATAGGTTGTAATAAGACCGTAAACAGGTTTTTCAGGATACTTTGACGCATTTTCCGAATGCTTCCAGTTCCAGCTTGTATCAGTGTGACCTGAAAGAATTATAGTATAGTCATAGTTGCCGTCTTCGGGAACTAATTCACCGTAAACATTTTGTGAAATCTTTTGTTTGAAGAACATATCAAACCATTTTTTATAAAGGAAACAGCTTGCAACAAGCCAAATAACCATTGCAATACCGATAAATGCCATTGCAAACCATATATGGAAATTATTAAGTGCAAAATATGTAAGAGCACTCAAAATAATACCAACCCAACCGGCGTAGGGAATTCCGCCAATGCTCGAACGCGGAGAAACACCGAATTCCTCTTTCTTTGCTTTAATGCCGATTTCTTCAAGCTTTGCTCCCATATAATCGGCAAATTTTCTTTCGCCAACTGAACCGGGAAGGCGAGAGCCGATATTCTCAGCGTCTTTAACTATTTCCCAAGCAGTTTCGCCATATTTTTTGTTTTCATCTTTCATTTTCATAACCTCCGACTACAAAATAAATACTATATAATAATATTGCATTTTCACAAAAAAATCAAGTAAAAATAACATTTTTATTCAATATTTATAAATAATTGTATAAAAAACAAAAAATAGCAGACAGCATATTTGCCATCTGCTATTTTGGTCGGAGTGACAGGACTTGAACCTGCGGCCTCTTGACCCCCAGTCAAGCGCGCTACCAGCTGCGCCACACCCCGTAATATTTTTGCCAAATAATAATAACACATAATTTATAGATTTGCAAGTACTTTTATTATATTTATCATAATTATTATTACTTTTGCTTTTTTTAGAAAATTATGATATAATTAAATAAAGGAGTGTTACATATGAAAAAGTCTTTAAAGGTTCTATTGTCCGTCATTTCAGCATTATTGGTCTTGGCTATCATTTTTTCTGTTTCTTTTTATTGGTATTATCCGCATTATAAAAAAATGAAAAATGAAATTGCAATTCAAGATATATATTATGAAAATCAGTTAAAGGTTATGAGCTGCAATGTCCGTTGCATTTCGCCGACAGATTTAGGCAAAAAAAGTTGGTTTTACCGTGCCGACCTTATAATGAAAAATATTGAAAAAGAACAACCGGGCGTTATCGGCTTTCAAGAAGTCACCAAATGGCATTATTCATATCTTTGCGATACATTAGGTGTTTACGATTCGGTGATTACATATCGTGACGATTCTTTTAATTCGGAAGGTTGTCCTATTTTTTATCGTTCGGATATTTATACTCTCATTGATAAAGGTTCTTTTTGGTTATCGGAAACACCGGATGTAATGAGCAAATCTTGGGGTGCGCAGTATAACAGAGTGTGCAGCTATGTTATTCTTAAAGATAATGCCACAGAAACGGAGTTTGTGGTTTTTAATACCCATTTAAGCCATGTTAGCGATGAAGCCCGTATAAACGGAATCGGGGTGGTTCTTGATAAAATTCAGGAATTCGGTTCGCTCCCCGCAGTATTGATGGGGGATTTGAATGCAGAGGAAAGTTCCGAAACATACAGAAGTGCAACTGCTGATTTTTTAGATACAAAATATCAAACTGAAAATACTATGACAAGCTGTACATATCAGGCGTGGGGCGAACAGCTTGACAGAAATTGCATAGACTATATCTTGATTTCAAAAACCGGATTTATAACTAACTCATATAGAGTAGTGAATGATACATACGACGGTGTTTATCCAAGCGACCATTTTCCTGTTTCGGTCAGTCTTTCCTTTGAATAATATGTTTTTAGGGATACCCTTTGGTATCCCTATTTTTTATCCCAACATAACATCTAATAGCATCATAACAGCAAATCCTGAAACAATACCCATTGTTGAAAAATATGACTGTGATTTTTGATTTTTCTGACATTCGGGAATCAGTTCATGTACTGCTACCAAAATCATAGCGCCTGCCGCAAAAGAAAGGGCATAGGGGAGAATTGACTCAACATAAACAGTTGCCATTGCACCGATTAGACCTGCTATCGGCTCTACCATACCGGACGCTTGACCTAATAAAAAGCTCTTTTTTCTGGAATATCCTTCACGCCTTAATGGTACGGAAACTGCCGCCCCTTCGGGAAAATTCTGCAAGCCTATTCCCACTGCTACCGATATAGCACACAATAAATTTTCTGTAGAAAAATTATTGTGAAGTGCGCCGAATGCAACTCCTACCGCTAATCCTTCGGGTATATTGTGCAAAGTGATTGAAAGAACCAACATAATTATTCTTTGAAGCTTTTCGTTGGGCTGAAATTTTTGATTGTTTGCTTTTGCTCTTGCGAATGTAACAAATTTATCGGAAATCCACATAAATGTTGCGCCAAACATAAATCCGAATGTAACGACAAAATATGCGGGTGTATCTAACATAGATTCGGCTCGTTCAATTGCGGGTTGTAATAATGACCAAAAGCTTGCCGCAATCATAACACCTGACGCAAACCCGAGCATAATATTCAATGCTTTTTTATTTGGCGTTTTGAAAAAAACTACTGTAGCGGCGCCTAACGCTGTTACAAACCAAGTTCCAACGGTTGCTATCAGAGCCATAATGATATAATTATTCATATTGCACCTCCTGTATTCATTATATTTTTTTGATACTAAAAGGTGTATATTTTTTTTCTTTATTTTCAAATTACATTGACAACAGAACAAATGTTCGGTATAATATCATTGATAAACGGAGTGATATTTTTGGACAGAATAATTCTTCATTGTGATTTAAATAATTTTTATGCATCTGTTGAATGTGTGAAAAATCCGAAGCTGCAAGGCAAACCGGTCGCAGTATGCGGTAATCAGGAGGACCGTCACGGCATTGTTTTGGCAAAATCTCAAACAGCAAAATTATGCGGTGTGAAAACGGGCGACACAGTTTCGGAGGCTCGAAAAAAATGCGGAAATATAATTATTGTAAATACAGATTTTGATGCTTATTATCATTATTCTCAAATAGTCAAGAAAATTTACGGCCGTTACACCGATTTGATTGAACCTTTCGGTATGGATGAATGTTGGCTTGATGTGAGCGGAAGCACAATTCTGTTTGGTGACGGTAAAAAAATTGCCGATACAATACGAGAACAGGTTAAAAAAGAAACAGGACTTACCATATCTGTCGGAGTTTCATTTAATAAGATTTTTGCCAAGCTTGGCAGTGATATGAAAAAACCCGATGCGACAACAGTAATATCCCGTGAAAATTTTAAAGAAAAAATATGGGGGCTTTCAGCTTCGGAGCTTTTATTTGTAGGTAGGCGCACAACTAAAGCCTTGCAGAAATACGGGGTTTACACAATAGGCGACATTGCCTCTCTTGAACCGTCTTTTATGCGAAGAATTTTAGGTAAAAACGGGTTTGACCTTTGGCTTTATGCTAACGGAATGGATAATTCTCCCGTATCCCATATAGATACGGCAGTCACAGCGAAAAGTGTCAGCAGGGGAATAACTTGTGTTCAAAGTTTAATATCCGCAGAAGAAGCGCAACGGGTGATTGCGGAGCTATGTGTAAATGTGTCAAAAGGATTAAGGCTTGAGCATTTGCTTGCCACGGGCATTCAATTGATAGTCAAAGATGATAATCTTAATATTCAGCAATATTCTTCTGTGTTACAGTTTTCAACGCATAGTGCAAAAGAGATTTTTAATGCGGCAAGCAGCCTGATAAAAAATCATAAATGGAACAGAAAAATCCGCTCTTTGACAGTGAGAACATATAATCTTATTCCGGAGAATTCCGTTCAGCAATTAACTATTGATTATGACATTGAAAAGCACGAAAGAATTGAAAAAGAAGACAGCGCAATAATGCTGATAAAAGGGGAATATGGGAAAAATATAATATTTAACGGCTGCCGTCTTTTAGGCACAAAAATACCGGCAGGCAAGAGCGAACATTCAACCCTGCCGCCGGCGAGCGCTAATTTTTGATTATGCTAATTCCAACCAGATATTTTCAAGTTCTTCTAACTGCGCTTCTTTCTCTTTAATACATTCGAGAATTTCAGAAAGTTTTTGATAATCACTTGAAACATCGGAGTCTTCGCATTGTGCCCTTAAAGAAATAATATCGTTTTGCAAGGCTTCAATATCTTTTTCAACATTCATAAGCTTTGCCCGTCTTTTGCGGTCTTCTGCCTTGTTCTTTCGAGATTCGTTATATGCCGATTGATTAGATGCTTTTTCTTTTACGGCTTCTTTAACAATATCGTTTCCTGAATGAGCTTTATAATAGTCGTAATTTCCGTTAAAAATTGTGATTTTATCACTTGACATTTCAATAATTTTATCGGGTACGGAATTCAAAAGATACCTATCGTGAGAAACCATAATTACAGTACCGTCATATTCTCTCAAAGCCTTGTCCAAAGCCTCTTTTGCCTTATAGTCAAGGTGATTGGTAGGTTCGTCCAAAACCAGCACATTTGAGCGCTCAAAGGCAATAATACAAAGTGCAACCTTAGCCCTGTTTGCACCGCTCATTTCACGAATTCGCTTAAATACATCTTCACCCTCAATTAAGAAGCGTGCAAGCATACTGCGAATTTCATATTCTGTTTTTGTGGGAAATTTGCGATGAACAGATTCCAAAACCGTCATATTAAGGTCAAGAGATGATAATTCTTGGTCAAAATATGAAACTTTAACATTCCCGCCCCAACGGACAATACCTTCGCAAGGCAATTTTTTTAATACGGCTTTCAAAAAAGAAGATTTACCGACACCGTTTTTACCTACAAAAGCAATTTTCTCTCCGCGAGAAACCGATAAGTCAAAATTTTCAAATAATGTGCGCTTAGCTTCACCTTTACCGACAGAAACCTTAAGTCCTTTACATTCGAGAATAGTTTTATGGGGTTCAATGTCAAAAGGAAAAGATATATGTAAATCTTTAACTTGCGGATTAGGTTTAGCGGCAAGCTCCATCTTTTCAAGAGCCTTTACACGAGAGCCGACGCTGTTTGTACTGCTTGATTTTGCAAGGTTTCGACGAACATAATCTCTTAAATCTTCAATCTCTCGCTGCTGCTTTTCATATTCTTTATTGAGCGTTTTAACACGCTCTTCTTTTTGCGTCAAAAAAGCAGAATATCCACCCTTATAGCGGACTAATTCGCCGTTTTCAATCTCACATATATCAGAAGCAACCGCATCTAAAAAATATCTGTCGTGAGATACAATTATCACAGCGCCCTTATAATTTTTCAAATATTCTTCTAACCAGTTGAGCATTGAAAAATCAAGGTGATTAGTCGGCTCGTCAAGAATGAGCAAATTAGGATTTTCAACAAGAATTTTTGCAAGAGCAAACCTTGTTTTTTCTCCGCCCGAAAGCACCGAGACAGAAG
The DNA here is from genome assembly GCA_945787805.1 of uncultured Clostridia bacterium. Taxonomy (GTDB): domain Bacteria; phylum Bacillota; class Clostridia; order Oscillospirales; family Acutalibacteraceae; genus Fimenecus. The sequence continues at coordinate 123,696 of CALZID010000001.1, forward strand.
TGTTCATATCGAAGTTACCGAAACCCATACCGTTAAGCACGGTGTTTATTCTGACTTCTGCGTTGTGACCGTCTGCGGCGTTATAAATATTGGTATATTTCTCATATTCGGCAGATAGTTTTTCATATTCTTCTTCGCTTGTCATTGACATTTTTGATGAAATTTCTTCAATCTTTTTTCTCGTTTCAAAAACAAGCTTTAAAGAGTCTTGAATTTCTTCCTGTAAACTGTTTGAAGTATTCAGCGCTTCGTTTTGTTTCAAATAACCGATTCTTAAATCGTTTTTCGTAGATAAAGTGCCTTCATCATAGGGCAGAGCACCTGAAATAATGTTGAGCAGGGTGGATTTTCCCACACCGTTAATCCCCAAAAGACCTATTCTGTCTTTATCGTTAACAGATAGAGTAATATCTTTTAATATGCTTTTGTCAAGAAAACTTTTTGAAATATTGTTAAGTGATACAAGCATAATAATTTTCCTTTATATCAGTTTTGAGCGAGATTATGTATATTTTTCTTCCACATTCCGGTAAAGTAGAATACTGATGAGATAACAGTTGCCAAGAGCCAACCGACAGGCCATGAATACCAAATTCCCAATTCATTGAAAAACGGTGTAAGCAAATATGAGAGTGCAACTCTTAACAATAAGTCAGAGAATGTAGAAACCATAAACATTTTCATTTTACCGCAGCCGCGAAGCACACCGTCAATAATGAGCTTAATTGCTATGAATAAATAGAAAGGAGACACAATTTTCAAGAATTGTTTGCCAACTTCAATTATCTCGGTATCATTGGCAGATACAAAAATCTGCATCATATTTTCAGGAAAGAAAAAGAACAGAATGAACAGGGGTAATGTTATGATATATGACATAGTGTAAAGTGACTTAACACCTTGTTTAATTCGGTCAATTCTATTAGCGCCGACATTTTGAGCAGTATAGCTTGACATACTGTTGCCAAGAGCACAAAGAGTTGTAATAGTAAATGTATTTAGTTTACCTGCTGCCGAAAATCCCGCAACTACAATGGCGCCGAATTTGTTTACAAGTCCCTGAATAAATATGTTGCCTATTGATACAAAGCTCTGTTGCAAAATGCTTGGAACAGCAACATATAAAATCTTTTTTAACATTTCATAAGAAAACAGTTTGAATTTAGGCGTTTCAATTTTCTTAATTCGAGTTATCAATACAACGAGTGAAAATACGGAAGAAACACCTTGTGCAATAAATGTTGCCCACGCAACACCCGATACACCCATCGTAGTATATTTTACCAATATGTAATCGAGAAAAACATTGAAAACTGAAGATAAAATTAAGAAATACAGGGGAGTTTTAGAGTCACCCAAAGCGGTGAAAATGCCCGTGCAAATATTATAGAGAAACAGGAATATAAGCCCGGCTGTATATATGTTTAAATATAAAGATGAGTCTTCAAAAAGATTTTGCGGAGTATTAAGAACCGTCAGTAAAGGATTTGAAAATAACAATCCCGCAACGGTTAAAAAAGCGCTCAATCCGATTACGGAAATCAGAGAGGTGCTTATACAGGTTTTAAGCTTTGTATAATTCTTATTGCCGAAAAACTGCGATATAACCACGCAGCAACCGATATTTGAACCGTTTGCAATAGCCATGTATATCATTGTAATTGTATATGAAATTCCTATGGATGCCAGTGCGTCGCCACCTAAAAATTTGCCTGCAATTATGCTGTCTGCAATATTATATAACTGCTGAAAGCAAACGCTTATTAGCAATGGAACGGTAAATTTTATCAGTATTTTTGCGGGATTACCCTGAGTCATATCTTTGACCATAATACCACCTAAAAATAAGGGACTGAACATCAGCCCCTTAAAATCTTATAAAACTTCAAGAATACTTCTTGCGACACTGATACCGTTTGAAGATGCTTGCATAAGACCGCGGGTAACAGATGCACCGTCACCGATAGCATGAAGACCTTTAACACTTGTTTCAAAGTTAGTGTCAACAACAACTTTGTTTGAATAGAATTTAACTTCTACACCGTAGAGCAGTGTTTCATCACTGGCAATGCCGGGTGTAACTTTATCAAGAGCCTCAAGCATTTCTGCAATATCCACCATTATTCTGTGGGGGAAAACAAGAGATAAGTCGCCCGGTACGGCATCTTTAAGTGTGGGAATAAGATTATTTCTGCAAAGTCTTTCGGCAGTAGTTCTTCTTCCGCGTTTAAAATCACCGTAGGTCTGAACGAGAATTTTACCGTCACAGAGCATATTGCTTAACTGTGCGATATGTTTACCGTATTCGATAGGCGATTTGAAAGGCTTTGTAAAATTCTTTGATACAAGAAGTGCAAAGTTTGTGTTATTTGTCTTGTATTCGGCAGATTTGTAAGCATGACCGTTTACAACTGCGAGCCCGTTATCATAATATTCCGTTGCAACTTCCCCAGACGGATTGGAACAGAAAGTTCTAACCTTATCGTCAAAGGTTTGTGAGTAGTAAATGAGCTTTGCTTCATAAAGGTTTTCATTTAAGAACTTCATAACCTCGTCACGAACTTCAACACGAACACCCACATCAACAGTACCAACCTGTGTTTCGATATCATGGTCTTTACAGATATGGCTAAGCCATTCTGCGCCTTCACGGCCGACTGCGGCAACGATTTTGTCGGAGTAATATGTGTTTCCGCCGGCTACAACACCTTTAACCTGATTATCTTCAATAATAATATCTTCAACCATTGTGTTAAAGAGAATGTTACAACCGTTATCTTCAAGATGCTTTTGAAGTCTGCCGTAAATTTTGTATCCTTCTTCTGTACCGAGATGGCGAATAGGACATTCAATCAGTTTAAGATTGGCGTTGATTGCCTTTCTTCTGATTTCTTCAATTTCAGCACGCTTATCCACACCGTAAACATTAGTGTCGGCACCGAATTTCAAATAAATCTCGTCAGCTTCATTCAACAGTCCCATTGTTTCTTCATAGCCAAGAATTTCAGGGAGATGACCGCCGACATCGGGAGAAAGTGACAGCTTACCGTCCGAGAAAGCGCCTGCACCGGCAAATCCCGTCGTAATTGAGCAAGGCTGACATCCAACACATTTTTTAGTAGTTCTTTTCGGACACATTCTTTTTTCAATAGAACGGCCTTTTTCAATCATAAGAATTTTAATATCGGGCTTTTTAGCCAAAAGTTCATAAGCACAGAAAATTCCCGAAGGACCTGCGCCGATAATAATTACATCATAATTGTTATTCATAATATATTCACCAAAACTATCTTTCTTCTCTGAAATATGAGAGTCCCAAGGAGGCGGGCGGTTGATTTTCGCGTTTCTTTCTAACACTTGTGGCAATCAAAACTATAATTGTTACTGCATAAGGAAGCATCTGAATAAGCGGAATGTATGTCATCGGTACATTTATATAGTTAAAGAGAATATATAATGCACCGAAAAGATATGAGCTCAATATAGACATACTCGGTTTCCAGATAGAGAAGATAACGATTGCAATAGCAAGCCAGCCTCTGTCACCAAAACCGTTGTTGGACCAAATGCCGTTACTGTAGTCCATAATGTAGAAAAGTCCGCCGAGACCTGCAATCATACCGCCGACAGTTGTTGCAAGGTATTTGTAAAGTGTAACATTTATACCGGCAGCGTCAGCAGTTGCAGGATTTTCACCAACTGCACGAAGGTGTAAGCCGGCTTTTGTCTTTTTAAGAACAAAACCCGAAACGACAGCAATAATAACTGCGAAATAGACCATAAATCCGTATGAGAAAAACATTTTTCCGATGCTGCTCATATCTTCGGCAAACGGGAAAATAGGAGTTTTATATGCTTGTGCAATTTTAACCAATGAAAGATAAGGAACATCACTCTTTAGTATTTTGATAAGCGAACCGCCGAAGAAATTACCGAAGCCGACACCGAATGTTGTAATGGCAAGACCGGTAACATTCTGATTTGCTTTGAGAGTAATTGTCAGAAAACAGTAAAGAAGTGAAGTTACAATTGAGCCAAACATACAGCACAAAAGGGGAATGAGAACGGCGAGAAACGGTTCAACTCTGTCAGCACCGTTTTGATAGAAAAATCCGCCGATAACTCCCGATATAGCGCCTATATACATAATACCGGGAATACCAAGATTTAAGTTGCCCGATTTTTCAGTAATTATTTCGCCTGTTGCGCCGTAAAGAAGAGGAGTACCCTGCAATATTGCACGGGAAATAAATTGAGCAATTGCATCCATATTATTTATCCTCCTTTACGCTGTTTTTCTTGTGATTAAAGTTGATTTTGTAATTGATAAAGAATTCGCAACCGATAATGAAGAAAAGAATTATACCGGTTAAAATCTCTGCAAAGTCGGCATTTAAGCCGAATTTTGATGAAACCTCATCGGCGCCTCTCTCAAGAAATACAATTAGCAGAGAAGTTAGTACCATTGTAACAGGATTGAATTTTGCAAGCCACGCTACCATAATTGCAGTAAATCCGCGTCCGTCGGCAAGATTAGAGTCAATTGAGTGGGATGCGCCGCCGACAAGCAAAAGTCCCGCAATACCGCAAATAGCACCTGAAAGCGCCATGGTACGCACAATTACCTTCTTAACATTTATTCCGATGTAACGGGCAGTGTTTTCACTTTCACCAACTACTGAAATCTCATAGCCGTGTTTACTGTAATTCAAGTAAATATAAAGAAGAACGGTAAGAACGGCAACTATTATGATATTTAAAATATAGTTTTCACCGAAAAGTCTCGGGAACCAACCGTGACTTAAAAGGTCGGGACCTACAACATTTGAACCGCTTTTATCCGCAATTTTCAAGAAAAATTCAATAAGCTGAATTGCAACATAGTTCATCATAAGTGTAAACAGTGTTTCGTTTGTTCCCCAATGCGCTTTAAAGAAGGCAGGAATAACAGCCCAGATAATGCCGGATAAAACCGCAAAAATCGCCATAATCAAAATCAGCATTCCGTCCGGAACTTTTCCGCCCAAATAGAACATACACATTGCCGTTGAAAGGCAACCTATAAGTACCTGACCTTCTGCGCCCGTGTTCCAAAATCTCATTCTGAATGCAGGAGTTACCGCCAATGAAACGCAAAGAAGAATTGCAATTTCGTGAATTGTAACGAGAGTTCTTCCCGTACCGAATGCACCCTGGAAAACAGTTTTGAAAATTGAAATCGGGTCGTCGCCCGTAAAAAGCTTTGTAACAATTCCGCAGACCGCAAGTGCGAGTAAAATAGCGATTATTCGGACAATAATTCCTTGTTTAAGTGAAATATCAGTCCTTTTCGAAATATGGAAAAAAGGTTCATGAGATTTTACTTTTTCATTTTTCTTCATTCTCTTTTACTCCTTTCGCTTTCGTCATTAAAAGACCGACTTCTTCTTTTGTGGCAGTTCTGCCGTCAACAATACCTGAAACAGAACCTGAGCTGATAACAAGAATTCTGTCGCAAAGCTCAAGCAAAACATCAAGGTCCTCACCGACAAAAATAACTGCTACACCGTTTTCTTTTTGTTGATTTAATAAATTGTAAATTGTGTAAGAAGAGTTAATGTCAAGTCCACGAACAGGGTAGGCGGCCATCAAAACTGTAGGTGATGCCGCAATTTCACGACCGACAAGAACTTTTTGAACATTACCGCCCGAAAGCCTTCTGACAGGAGTTGTAGGACCGGGAGTAACAACTTCAAGGTCATTTATAATTGTATCTGCAAGTTGTTTGGGCGGCTTTTTGTCAAGAAAGAACGAATGTCCTTTTTTATAACTTCTTAAAAGCATATTGTCAATGATGTCCATATTGCCCACAAGTCCCATACCGAGTCGGTCCTCGGGGACAAATGAAAGGCGGACACCTAATTCTCTTATTTGAACCGGGGTTTTCTCTTTAAGATTGATTTCTTTATCGTCCGCCGGGTCAATATAGCAAATTTTGCCATCGGTTGTCTTAATCAGACCTGCGATACATTCAAGAAGCTCTTTCTGACCGCTGCCAGCAATACCGGCAATACCTAATATTTCTCCGCTCTTTGCAGTAAAGGAAATACTGTCAAGAATTTTTATTCCTTCGGTATTGGTTAAATTCAAATTGTCAATTATAAGCCTGTCAACAGAATTTTCAGGTTCGGAACGGTTGATATTAAGTGAAATTTTTTTGCCGACCATCATTTCTGTCAGTTCTGCTTCATTCGTTTCGGCAGTAACAACGGTATCTATATATTCACCGCGGCGAAGAATAGCGACTCTGTCGGAAACAGACAAAACTTCATGCATTTTATGTGTGATGATTATTATCGACTTGCCGTCTTCTTTCATCGTTTTAATAACTTTGAACAGCTTTTCTGTTTCTTGAGGAGTTAAAACCGCGGTGGGTTCATCCAAAATCAGTATATCTGCACCTCTGTAAAGCACCTTGACAATTTCAACGGTTTGCTTTTCAGATACAGACATTTCGTATATTTTCTTTTTAGGGTCAATGTCAAAACCGTATTTTTTTGAAATTTCAGCAACGCGTTTCTCTGCGTCTTTAAGATTAAATTTTTGCTTTTCTTGGATTCCGAGCACTATGTTTTCGGTAGCGGTAAAAATGTCAACAAGTTTAAAGTGCTGGTGAATCATACCTATTTTAAGATTAAATGCATCTTTAGGAGAACTAATTGTAACGGGTTTTCCATTCACAAAAATTTCACCCTCGTCAGGGTAATAAATGCCCGCAATCATATTCATAAGCGTAGTTTTACCACTGCCGTTTTCACCTAAGATTGCAAGGATTTCCCCGGACTGAACCGAAAGATTAATGTTTTTGTTAGCGACAACTTCGCCAAATCGCTTTGTAACATTCTTTAATTCTAATGCGTTCAAAATTAGAATCCTCCTGTGATAAATATGTGTGTAAAAAACAACCACAAGGGGACACAGATAATGTCCCCTTGCATATTCACGGTTAAAACTGAATTAAGATATCAACCAAAGTTTGTGTTAAGGTTCTCAACACCGTCAATGATAATGTCAAAGTAAGGAGCTGAACGGAAGTCCTTAGCATTTGACTCATCGAAGTAATCGTCATGGATAACGTTTGTTTCGCCTTTGAAGTCACCGTCAACATCAGCAAGATATTCAGTAAGGTTTTTGCCTTCAACCGTAAACTTGCTTGTATCAAATACATGGAGTGTGCCTGCTTTAAATTCGGCAACAGCAGCGTTAATTGCTTCAATTGTACCTTCTGCAGCAACATCCTGGTTAACACCTGTAAGAACTACTGAACCTGTTGAAATTGTACCTGTCCAGTCAGCGTCGATAGCTTCGCCTTTAACAGTCTGTTCGATGATGTACTGGAAGTATGGTGCCCAGTCAATAGCAGAAGAAATGATAAATGTATTTTCACCTGCTGAATATGTGCTGCCGTTGTAAGAAACGTTCGGAACGCCTTTGAGCTCGCAAGCTGTAGGTGCGCCGAGTGAGTCAGCGTGCTGGCTGATAAGTACGCACTTATCCTGCTCAATAAGAGCTGTAGCAGCTTCTTGTTCTTTTGCCTGGTCATACCATGAACCTGTGTAACGAACTTTCATTGTAGCTGTAGGACAAACTGAACGAGCGCCAAGGAAGAATGATGTCATACCTGAAATAACTTCAGCGTATGTGAAAGCACCTACATAACCGATAATTGCCTGTTCAGCTGTGATTTTGCCGTCTTTAATCATTTCGTTGAGTTTCATACCTGCTGCGATACCTGCAAGGTAACGAACTTCGTAAACGCTTGCGAAAGCATTGTGGAAGTTAGCGATACCGGCTGTTTTACCTGAAGTACCTGTAGCGTGGCAGAACTGAACATTCGGGAATTCTTTTGCAGCCTGTTTCATAAATGATTCATGGCCGAATGAGTCAGCAAAGATTACTGAGCAGCCCTTGTTCTTTGCAAGGTCAACTGCAGCGTCATAGCAACCCTTGTCTTCACCGATGTTAGTAACAATAATTACCTGGTCATCGGTAAGTCCCATGCCTTTTGCCGCTGATTTGAGTGATGCGATGAAGTTGTTGTCATAAGTTGAGTTCTCATCGTGGAGGCAGATAAGACCGATTTTAAATTCTGCCGGAACAGTAACATCTGACTTAACTTCCTGACGAGGAAGAATATCTTCACTCATACCTTTTTTCTCTGTTGTGTCGCCATTTTTACCGCAAGCGGCAAAAACGCCGGCAATCATAACAACTGCCAATACAACAGCAAGAATTTTCTTGAAGTTTTTCATGTGTTTTTCTCCTTTGGTTTTTAATATTTTAACAGCAAATGCTGTTATTTCCTATCTAAAAATAATTTCACCCGTAATATCGTCCATTTTTTCGATTATCGCCATTGACTCAACACGAACACCTTGCGCACGAAGCTTATCGCCACCGCCTTGATAACCTTTTTCAATTGCAATTCCGCAGCCCGCAAGATGAGCACCCGACTGATTGACAATATCAATTAGACCGACAAGTGCATTACCCTTTGCGAGAAAGTCGTCAACAATAAGTACGGTATCGTTTTCATTTAAAAATGATTTTGAAATAATGATGTCATAAGTACACTGATGAGTGAAAGACTCAACCTGACTTGTATAAACATCACCTTTTATATTGATGGTCTTTGTCTTTTTTGCAAAGAGAAGAGGACAGTCAAACTGTTGTGCAACCATACAGCCGACACCGATTCCCGAAGCTTCGATTGTCAAAATTTTTGTGATGTTTTCGTTTGAAAAAAGTTTTTTTAATTCAACGCCCATTTGTGAAAGAAGCTTAACATCAATTTGATGATTAAGAAAACTGTCAACTTTCAAAACATTACCGGGAAAAACTTTACCGTCTTTGATTATTCTTTCTTCTAAAATTTTCATAAAAATACCCTCGTCGTCAATATACGAACAATTATACTTCAAAAATTAAAAAAATTCAATATTTTTTATCTTTATTTTCGCGGAATTTTTTGCGAATAATTTGGTAAAAATATATAAAAAAGTAAATGTTTATTCTGAATTCTTCAAATAAACAAAAACAGGAGGTTAAAAAAATGAAAAAAATTTTATCAATTCTTGTGGTTGTTTGTATTTTTTCCACAATGCTTACGGCATGCAAAAACACTACAGACGAAAACCCGTCAGGACAAGCCGGAACAAATGCCGCAGTCGTCAGATTTTTGAATTTTAAGCCTGAGGTTGCGTCGGTATACGATGAAATTTCAAAGGCATATAAAGATGAAACTGGAAAGACCCTGATTGTAGAAACTGCCGCAAGCGGAAACTATGAGCAAACTCTTTCGGCAAAAATGGGAACAAGCGAAGCTCCCACTTTATTTCAAATAAACGGTCCTAAAGGTTATATAAATTGGAAAGACTACTGTGCGGATTTGTCCGAAACCGAGCTTTATAAGCATTTGACAGATAAAAATCTCGCAGTAACAGTCGGCGGCAATGTGTACGGCATTCCCTATGTGGTGGAAGGATACGGAATAATATACAATAAAGAAATAACCGATAAATATTTTGCTTTGACAGACAGAGCAACAAACTACAAATCAATGGACGAAATTAAAAGTTTTAATGCACTCAAAGAAATTGTAGAAGATATGCAAAAGAACGCATCAAAGCTGGGAATTAAAGGAGTTTTCGCATCAACATCTTTAAAAACAGGCGAAGACTGGCGTTGGCAAACGCATCTCGCAAATATTCCGGTATATTATGAATTTACAAAAAATGATGTTGATTTGTCAAGCGATGCAACAAAAACAATAAAATTTGAATATGCGGAAAACTTTAAGAATATTTTTGATTTATATATAAATAACTCCGTTAGTGACAAAAAAGTTCTGGGCTCAAAAATTGTTGATGAATCCATGGCGGAATTTGCACTTGGACAGTGCGCAATGGTACAAAACGGAAACTGGGCTTGGTCGCAAATAAGCGAGGTTAAAGGTAACACGGTTAAGGCGGAGAATATTAAGTATCTTCCTATTTATATGGGACTGCCGAATGAAGAAAATCAAGGACTGTGTATCGGTACCGAAAACTTTTTTGCCATAAACGCCAAAGCAAGCGCAGAAGAAAGAAAAGCAACAGAAGACTTTATATATTGGTTATTTTCAAGTAAGACCGGTAAGGATTTTGTTGTAAATAAATTAAAACTAATCGCTCCCTTTGACACATTTAATGACGACGAAAATCCAACCGACCCATTGGCGCAAGAAGTAATAAATTGGATGAACAAGGCAGATACAACAACTATTCCGTGGAATTTTACGGTTTTCCCGGGTCAGACTTTTAAAAGCGATTTCGGTGCAGCTCTGCTTCAATATGCACAGGGCACAAAAGAATGGGAAGATGTGAAGAAACTGTTTGTTGACCGCTGGGAAAGTGAAAATCAGTAAATAAAATTCATAATCGCCCCGCAAAATGCAGGGCGATTCTTTCGCAAGGATTGATTTTAATGGAGAAAAATATAAAGAAATATTTCCCGATTTTTCTGTTGCCGACTTTAATATCCTTTATTTTGGTATTCCTTATTCCTTTTGTATTAGGCATATATTTGTCGTTTACAAAATTTACGACTGTCGAGAATGCCACGTGGGTGGGAATAGAAAACTATATTCAGGCATTTACACAAGATACAAACTTTTTAAACGCTTTGTGGTTTACGGTAAAATTTACGGTCGTATCGGTAATTACGGTTAATGTTTTGGCTTTTTGTCTTGCTTTGATTTTAACAAGAGCAATAAGGGGCACATCTTTTTTCAGAACGGTGTTCTTTATGCCGAATCTTATCGGCGGAATAGTATTGGGATATATATGGAACCTGCTAATTAACTCTGTTTTGGGTATGTTTGGTTACGATATTACCTATGATGCAAAGTTCGGCTTTTGGGGATTGGTATTTTTGATGAACTGGCAGCTGATAGGCTATATGATGGTTATTTATATTGCGGGAATTCAAAACATCCCCAAAGAGTTAAACGAAGCGGCAAGGATTGACGGAGCATCACCGTTCAATATATTAAAGAATATTACGATACCGATGGTTATGCCGTCAGTAACAATATGTCTTTTTTTAACACTGACAAACTCTTTTAAACTGTTTGACCAAAATTTAGCGTTAACCGGCGGTGCGCCCGCAAGAGAAACATCAATGCTTGCTCTTGACATATTCAATACATTTTACGGCAGAATCGGTTGGCAAGGTGTCGGACAGGCAAAAGCCGTTGTATTCTTTTTAATAGTAGCAACAATCGCATTTATTCAATTAAAGATTACAGCAAGAAAAGAGGTTGAGCAATGAAAGATGGAAAAAAAACAAATGTTATAGCTTTTACAGTTTTATTGTTTTTATCGGCTCTGTTTCTTTTTCCGATTTATCTGGTTGTGATGAATTCCTTTAAATCAAGGTTTAATATTGTGAGCGAGCCATTTGCTTTCCCCGACAGTGAAACCTTTGTCGGTTTAGAAAATTATATAACCGGCATTGAAAGCTCGGGAATTATTGATGCGCTTTTCAGAACTGTTTTTATAACGGTAGGCTCGGTTTTGGCAATAGTAATTTTTACATCAATGACTGCCTGGTATATTACAAGAGTTAAAAACAAATACACAAAGGGAATATATTATTTGTTTTTGTTCAGCATGATAGTGCCGTTTCAAATGGTTATGTTTACAATGACCGCCGTTTGCATAAAGCTCGGACTTAACAATATTTTCGGCATAATACCCGTTTATCTCGGCTTTGGCTCGGGACTTTCTGTTTTTATGTTCAGCGGGTTTATTAAAAGCTTGCCGAAAGAAATTGAAGAAGCGGCAATGATAGACGGCTGCAGTCCGTTAAAAACATTTTTTGTTGTAGTGTTTCCGATACTCAAGCCTACGGCAATTACAGTTGCAATACTGAACGCTATGTGGATTTGGAACGACTTCTTGCTTCCTTATTTGCTTCTTGGTACAAACAACAAAACGCTGTCAGTTGCAATTCAGATAACAATGCAGGGCGCATACGGCTCAATAAATTGGGGCGGATTTATGGCAATGCTGGTTCTTGCAATAATTCCGATTATTATATTCTATATGTTCTGTCAAAAATACATTATTAAAGGTGTAATTGACGGAGCAGTCAAAGGTTAGGTTAAAATATGGCTTCAATATCACTTAAAAATATAAAAAAGACTTATGAAGACGGAGTAACGGTAATTGAAAATCTTAATCTTGAAATAAACGATAAAGAGTTTGTTATTCTTGTAGGTCCGTCGGGGTGCGGAAAATCAACTACCTTGCGTATGATTGCAGGATTGGAAGAGATATCGGACGGTGAACTGTATATAGGCAACAGGCTTGTAAACAATGTTTCGCCAAAAGACCGGGATATTGCAATGGTGTTTCAGAGTTATGCGCTTTATCCACATATGAGCGTTTATAAAAATATGGCATTCGGACTAAAAAACAGAAAAGTACCCAAAGATGAAATTGATAAAAAAGTTCGTGCAGCGGCAAAAACTCTTGAAATTGAAAAATATCTTAACAGAAAACCGAGAGCATTATCGGGCGGTCAACGGCAGAGAGTGGCACTCGGAAGAGCAATGGTCAGAGAACCGTCGGTATTTCTGCTGGATGAACCCCTGTCAAATCTTGACGCTAAACTTCGTACAGAGATGAGAAGCAGAATTTCCATGCTTCATAAAGAGCTTCAAACAACATTTGTCTATGTAACACATGACCAAACCGAAGCTATGACTATGGGAGACCGAATTGTTGTTATGAAAGACGGAGTGATAATGCAAAACGATACTCCGCAAATGCTTTATAATCATCCGCAGAATATGTTTGTTGCAGGGTTTATAGGTTCGCCGCAAATGAATTTCATCAACTGTAAAATATTAAGAAAACAAGATTGCTTTTATGCAAGTTTTAACGAGTATAACATTAAATTACCGATGAGAATGAACGAAGCATTATCACTATATGCCGATAAGGAGGTAGTTTTGGGTGTTCGACCGGAAGATATCTATATAGAAAAAGAATATTTCAAGGGAGATTTGAATAATGTAATTCATTTGTATGTCGATATTGCAGAAATGACCGGTGCAAATTACTATATTTACGGTTCAATAGCAGATAAAAAATTAATCGCCGATATTTCACCGAATTCAAAAATAATAAAAGACACTGTTTGCAATCTTGCCATAGATACAGATAAAATTCATATTTTTGATACAGTCAGCGAAAAACTTATATGTGATTGACTTTTTGAAAGAAAAATAATATATTTTAATATAGTTCATTATTTTAGGTAAGTGATTTTATGAGAACAAGCGGCGTTTTAATGCATATTTCGTCTTTCCCGGGGGACACAGGTATAGGAACACTCGGTGTTGAAGCCTATAAATTTGTAGATTTTTTAAAGCAGAGCGGACAAACCTACTGGCAGGTTCTGCCTTTGTGCCCTACAAGCTTCGGTGATTCGCCTTATCAGTCTTTTTCTACTTTTGCCGGTAATCCGTATTTTATAGATTTTGATTTGCTTTGCGATGATAAGCTTCTAAAAAAGAGTGATTATTCAAAAATAAGTTGGTGTGAAAATCCCGAAAAGATTGATTATGCAAAGCTTTATAAGAATAGATATAAGGTGCTTGAAAAGGCGTACAAGAATTTCGACTTGAACGATGCGGATTATGAGAAGTTCTGTAATGAAAATATATTTTGGCTTGATGATTTTGCTTTGTATATGGCAATTAAAAACACTTTTGACGGCAAGCCTTGGAATGAGTGGCCCATTGACTTAAAAACACGAAAAGCCGCCGCAATTCAAGAAGCAAAAGAAAAGCTGAAAGACGAAATTGAATTTCAAAAATTTATCCAATATTTGTTCTTTAAACAGTGGAGAAACCTAAAAAAATATGCAAATGAAAACGGAATAAAAATAATTGGTGACATTCCCATTTATGTGGCAGCCGACAGTGCAGATGTTTGGGCAAATCCAAAGCAGTTTTTACTTGATGGCGACTCCAATCCCATTGAAGTTGCGGGTTGCCCGCCCGATGCATTTACCGCCGACGGTCAACTGTGGGGGAATCCGCTTTATGACTGGGAATATATGAAAATAGACGGTTACGCTTGGTGGAAAGAAAGAATCAAGCATCAATACTCGTTATGTGATGTTGTGCGCATTGACCACTTCAGAGGCTTCGAGTCTTATTATTGTATTCCCGCAGGTGCAAAAACAGCAAAAACAGGCGAGTGGAGAAAAGGTCCCGGAATAGAATTTTTCCGTGAAATCGAAAAAGATCTCGGTAAAATGAATATTATCGCAGAAGATTTAGGATTTCTGACTCCCGCCGTGAAAAAAATGCTTAAACAAAGCAAATATCCCGGTATGAAAGTCTTGCAGTTTGCCTTTGATACTGACGAAGATAACGACTATACTCTTCATAATTTTACAAAGAATTCAGTTGCTTATACAGGTACTCACGACAATGATACAATTATTGGTTATATGACCAAAACAGCACCGCGAGCTACCCGTAAACGAGCAAAAGAATATCTTCGGTTAACCCGAAAAGAAGGCTATAACTGGGGAATGATGAAAGCGGTTTGGTCAAGTAATTGTGATACCGCTATTGTTACAATGCAAGATTTATTGGGGCTCGGAAACGAGGCTCGAATGAACTATCCGTCAACAGTAAAAAACAACTGGCAATGGCGTGCAAAGCCCGATTATTTAAGTGATGAACTCGCAAATAAGATAAGATATTATACAAAGCTTTATAAGCGTTTACCTATGGAGAAGGGGAAGAAACAATGACAAAAACAGTAAATGATATGGTGTCACTTGCTAAGAGAAAATATTTAAAATCTTTAAATGAATTAACGCCAAACGAATTGCACGATGTGATTTCAACTGCTGTTATGGGTGAAATTGCCGACGACTGGATGAAAAGCAGAAGTAAAAGAATTCGTGAGAGAACAGCCTTCTATTTTTCTGCAGAATTTCTTGTAGGCCGTGCAATTTATAACAACCTTGTTTCAAAAAAACTATATGACGAAATTGAAGAAGAATTAAATAAATACAATGTTTCTTTGAATTGCCTTGAAGAAATTGAAGACAGTGCTCTGGGCAACGGCGGTTTAGGCCGTCTTGCCGCTTGCTTTTTAGAGAGTGCCGCAACCCATAATATCCCGCTGGACGGTTACGGTATCCGCTATAAATACGGACTTTTCAAGCAAGACATACAAGACGGTTTTCAGGTGGAATATGCAGATGATTGGACTCGCTTCGGCGACCCTTGGTCAATTCGCAGTGAAAACGATGCAGTTGAGATTGAGTTTAAAGATATGACTGTAAAAGCAGTGCCTTATGATATGCCGATTATCGGGTACGGTACTGACAATGTGGGCACACTTCGTCTTTGGCAGGCAGAGTCTGACACTCCTTTTGATTTCGATTTATTCAATCAACAGCAATATGATAAATCTGTTACTTTAAAAAACCGTGCAGAAGATATTTCAAGAGTTTTATACCCCAATGATGACACATACGAAGGCAAGAAACTCAGACTAAAACAACAGTATTTCTTCTCAAGCGCATCGTTACAGGATATTATAAGAAAGTATAAAAAAATTCACGGCAATGATTTTTCAAAATTTGCCGATTATATTACAATACAACTCAACGACACGCATCCGGTAATTTCAATTCCCGAACTTATCAGGCTTTTGACCGAAAACGAGAATCTTGATTTCAATTCGGCTTTTGAAATCACAAGAAAAGTGTTTAATTATACAAATCATACCATAATGCAAGAAGCGCTTGAAAAATGGGATTTAAAAATAATAAAAGATACCGTTCCGCAAGTGCTTGACATTATTAAAAAGCTTGATAAAATGCTCAAAAAAGAGCTGAAAATGGCAAATATTTCAAAAGAGAAAGTCGAGAAAATGCAGATTATTCAAGACAAAAGAGTGCATATGGCTTATCTTGCGGTTTTCGGCTCGAAATATGTAAACGGTGTAGCACAGATTCATACAGATATTCTCAAAACCGATGTATTAAAAGACTGGTATGAATTATACCCTGAAAAATTCCAAAATAAGACTAACGGTATTACTCAACGAAGATGGTTATTGCTTTGTAACCGCGAGCTTTCCGCACTTGTCACAGAACTTTTAGGCACAGATGAGTGGATAACCGACCTTGATAAGCTTAAAGAACTTGAAAAGTACGCTGATGACGAAAGTGTTTTAGATAGATTTATTGCTATCAAGGAAACCAAGAAACAACAGCTTGCAGATTTCATTAAGCAACATGACGGTGTAGATATCCAAGCCGATACAATCTTTGATATTCAAATTAAACGACTTCATGAATACAAACGGCAGTTACTCAATGCGCTTGCAATTCTTGAACTTTATTTTGAGATAAAAGAAGGTACACTAACTGATTTTACACCTACAACATTTATTTTCGGCGCAAAGTCTGCTCCCGGTTATGCTCGTGCAAAAGGAATTATCAAACTTATAAACGAGATAGCAAAGCTTATTGAAAAAGATAAGGTTGTATCAAAATATATTAAAGTGGTTTTTGTAAAGAATTACAATGTTTCATACGCAGAAAAACTTGTAGCTGCTGCCGATGTGAGCGAGCAAATTTCAACTGCGGGTACAGAAGCCAGCGGTACGGGCAATATGAAGCTGATGCTCAACGGTGCGGTAACTCTCGGCACTTATGACGGTGCCAATATTGAAATCGTGCAAGAAGCAGGGGAAGAGAATAACTATATTTTCGGTGCCCGTGTGGAAGATATTGAAAAAGTAAAAGATTATTACTCGTCAAAAAATCTCTATGAAAATGACGAAAAGATTAACCGTGTGCTCTCGGCACTTGTTGACGGAACGCTGAAAGACGGCAGAACGAAAATCTTTAAAGAGCTTTACGATTCAATTTTAAAAGGCGCATCATGGCATGAGCCCGACCATTACTATTTGCTTCTTGATTTCAATGATTATCTTGAAACCAAAAAAAGAGTAAATGCCGACTATAAGAATAAAAAAGAATTTTATAGAAAATGTTGGCTCAATATGTGTAATGCGGGTAAATTCTCATCTGACAGAACAATTAAGGAATACGCAAAAGAAATTTGGCATATATAACTGAATCAGGGCGGACTTAGGTTCGCCCTTTAATTGTCACCTTTTTTATATTTTAGGTTGACAATTTATAAAAGAAATATATAATACTTTTTGGTGATAAAAATGACGGTAAAAAATGAAGTGCTGAAAATTCTTGAAAATAACCGTGATATATATGTGTCGGGAAACTATATTTCTAAAGAAATTTTTGTAAGCAGAAATGCAGTCTGGAAAGCGGTAAATGCACTTAAAAATGACGGCTATCTCATTGATTCCGTAACAAATAAGGGGTATAAGCTTTCTTCCGATACAGATATTGTGTCTGCGGAAAGTATAAGCAAATATTTAAAATATAATATTGATATAACTGTTCTCTCGGAAATTGACTCTACAAACAATTATTTGAAAAAACTTGCTTCGGACGGTGAAAAAGAAGGAAAACTTGTTGTAGCGTGCAAGCAGACAGGCGGCAAGGGGAGAATGGGAAGAAGCTTTTATTCACCCGACAACACGGGAATATATTTTTCGTTGTTGTTAAGACCGAATTTTCCTATTGAACAATCCTTGCTTTTAACGGTGATGGCGGCAGTAGCCGTTGCAGACACCGCAAAACAGTTTTCAGAAGCGGATATTAAAATCAAATGGGTGAATGATGTTTATGCAAACGGTAAAAAACTCTGCGGAATACTGACCGAAGGTTCGGTGAGCCTTGAAAATAACGGTCTCGATTATGCGATTATCGGTATAGGCATAAATATACTTGAGCCTGAGGGCGGATTTCCTGATGAAATTAGAGAAGTCGCAACTTCTGTTTTCCCGGGAAAAAAAGCTCCAAGCGACGCTAAAAGCAAAATAGTCGGTGAAGTAATAAATCGAATTCTCAATATGTATCACGGTAAAGATACTACTTTTATCGAAAGATATCAAAATATGTCTTATCTTGACGGTAAAGAAATAAATATATTATATTCTGACAGAGCAGAGCCTGCTGTGGCTTTGAGAATAGATGAAAATTGCAGACTTATTGTGAAAACAAATACCGGTGAGATAAAAACTTTATCTTCCGGAGATGTGAGTGTGAGAGTTAAATGAAAAGAAAAAAACTGATTTTTGATATTGCTTTGGCAGGGCTTTTCTGCACTTTGATTTGTGTAGGTGCTTTTATTAAAATACCTATTCCGAATCTGCCTATAACAATGCAAGTGTTTTTTGTGCTTTTAGCAGGACTTGTGTTAGAACCTAAAACTGCATTTTTTGCGTCTTTTACATATATGTTTTTAGGACTTATCGGTTTACCGATTTTCACGGGCGGCGGCGGAATAGGCTATGTTTTAATCCCCAGCTTTGGATTTATCATCGGATTTGTAATAGCTTCATTTGTTATGAGCCTGATATTACATAAAACAAAAAATCAACCCTTTTGGTTGATTACGCTTGTTGCTGTTTTTGGCATAATAATTATTTATCTTGTGGGTATACCGTATTTTGCATTGATAACAAATGTTATAAACGCCGGTGATAAATCGGCAATATGGTTCATACAGGCACTTCTTGTTCCGTTTATTCCAAAAGAAATAATTTCGACAATAGCGGCAATTCTTGTAGCATACAAAATCAGACCGTATATATCAAAATTTCACAACAATGTTTAATGACCAACAATAAAGCCTGAGAAGATTTTTTCTCAGGCTTTATTATCTAAGTAATAAATCGGAAGTTACTCGGTAGGGCGGGGGCTTGCTCCCGCCGCAGTCGAATTATTGTAAAATCAACGGCGTGGCTGTATGAGTGGGTTTCCATACCCGCCCGCAAAATCAATGCCAAGGCGGATTTGAACGGGCGATTCGTTAATCGCCCATACAAGTACATAAAACTTCGTGTATCTCAAAGGCGGGAGCAAGCCCCCGCCCTACAATACAATTCCCACAATTTTCGATTTACCTTATAGTTTTATAAATCAAAGGCATTGTTTCAGGCTTTTCAGCACCGATTTTATATGAAGTGTTGAAAAGTCTTTCTGCATTTTTGAGTTTTTCATCACTGTCTGCATAAAGAGTAGCAACAGTATCACCGACCGAAATTTTATCGCCGGTCTTTTTGTAAAGAATAATTCCGGCGCCGTAGTCTATTGTGTCAGTTTTCTTTTCACGGCCTGCACCGAGTAAAACTGCACTTTCACCCACAATTTTTGAATCAATGCTTTGAATAAATCCGTCTTGTTTTACCTTGATTTCAAGTGACTTATCACATTTAGGTAAAAGGTCCGTATTGTCAATCATTTGAGTGTTTCCGCCTTGCGCAGAAACAAGTTCTTTAAGGTTGTTTAACGCTGTTCCGTCAATCAAAGCATTTTCGGCTTTTTTGTAAGCGTCTTCATATTCCCAACCATAAGAAATACTCAAAATAGTTGCAGAAAGCACAAGACACAATTCACGAAGTTGGCGGTCACCCTTGTTATTGAGAATATCAACAACTTCTTTAATTTCAAGTGCATTTCCCACATTTGAGCCTAAGGGAATATCCATATTTGTAATAACTGCTGCCATATTTCTACCGCATTTTTTGCCTATTTTTACCATCATTTCGGCAAGCTCTGCGGCACTTTTCTCGTCTTTCATAAATGCACCGCTGCCGCACTTAACATCAAGCACAATGTTTTTTGCTCCTGCGGCTATTTTTTTACTCATAATACTTGACGCAATAAGTGAAATATTTCCGACAGTTGCAGTAACATCTCTTAAAGCATAAATCTTTTTGTCGGCAGGGGCAAGGTTGCCTGTTTGTCCGATTAAAGCAATACCGATTTCGTTAACTTGTTTGAAAAAAGCGTCGGTATCAATAGAAGTGTTATAACCTTCAATACTTTCAAGTTTGTCAATTGTACCGCCTGTATGTCCGAGACCTCTACCGCTCATTTTTGCCATTTTTATACCAAGGGAAGCACAAATAGGGGCTACAACAAGTGAAGTTTTGTCGCCGACGCCGCCTGTTGAATGTTTATCGGCGGTAATTCCGTTTATAGCGGACAAATCAAGCATATCGCCGGATTTTGCCATACTTTCTGTAAGATTAACAGTTTCTTCTTCGTCCATTCCGTTAATATAAACAGCCATAAGAAGAGCAGATGCCTGATAATCTTCAATTCTTCCCGCAGTATATTCTTGCACGAAAAAATCAATTTCTTCTTTTGTAAGTTTTTGTCCGTCGCGCTTTTTCTCAATAATGTCATAAATTCTCATATTATTCACCTAATTTTGATTTGTCAAACGAAAAGGGGAGAAGCTCACCCAAAGTGTATTCCCTTATATCGTTTTCACTAATGCCGACATACACTTTTAAATCTGCACCGCAAAATTCAGATAATGCCTGTCTGCAAATACCGCAAGGCATTGCGTATTCTGTGATTTTACCGTACTTTCCGCCGACAACACAAATTGCAGAAAACTCTTTTTCACCGTTTGAAATTGCCGAAAACAATGCGGTTCTCTCTGCACAGTTGGTTGCTGAAAATGAAGCGTTTTCAACATTGCAACCTTTATAAATGCCGCCGTTTTTACAAAGCAAAACCGCACCGACATTATAATTAGAATACGGCGCATAAGAATTCTGCATAGCTTCTCTTGCTAATAAAAAAAGGTCTTTTTTATCCATAAAATCACCTTAAATCAAAATTGTCTAAAACTGTTTTGCTAATATAGTCGTAGCCTTGAATTGTACCGAGATTTTCAGGCTCAATATCTTTTGCATACATAAGTAAAGGTACTTGTTCTCTTGTGTGGTCGGTGCCTTTATATGCAGGGTCGCAGCCGTGGTCAGCAGTGATTATAAGTAAATCATCATCTCGCATTTTCGGTATAAAGACACCCAACCAATTATCAAATTCACTGATTGCATTTGCATAGCCGTCAACATCTCGCCTATGACCGAATTTCATATCGAAATCAACAAGATTAGTAAAGCACAAACCGTTAAAATCACAACCGAGCAATTCTGAAGTTTTGCTCATGCCTTCATAATTTGAATGTGTAAAATATTCTTCTGTAATTCCCCGATGAGCAAAAATATCGGCAATTTTTCCGACTGAAATAACATCAAATCTATTGCCTTTTAATTTGTCGAGCATTGTGTCTTCAGGCGGTTCAACAGAAAAATCGTGTCTGTCTGCAGTTCTTGTAAAGGGGTATTCACCTGTAAAAGGTCTTGCTATAACACGACCTACTGCATGTTCGCCCACAAGTATTTTTCTTGCGATTTTACAGCATTTATACAGTTTTTCAAGGGAAACAATATCTGTGTGCGCCGCAATTTGAAAAACGCTGTCAGCCGAAGTATAAACAATTAGTTTGCCGGTTTTTAAGTGCTCTTCACCGTAATCGGCAATAACCTGAGTACCCGAATATGTTTTATTGCACAGTGTACCGCAGCCGGTTTGTTTTTCAAATTCTTTTATAATATCTTCCGGAAAACCGTTAGGGTAGGTGGGCAACGGATTTTCAGAAATTATCCCAGCAATTTCAAAATGACCTATGGTTGTGTCTTTCCCTGCGGAAAGCTCCTGTAATGCTCCGTATTTGCAGATGGGTGAGGCACAGTTTTCAAGCTCAACTCCCTCAATATTGCAAAGTCCAAGTCTTTTAAGATTATAAATATTGAATTGTGGAGATTTAGAAATGCTTTTAAGAGTATTTGCACCCATATCACCGAACTTTTCGGCGTCGGGAGCATTGCCTATGCCGAAACTGTCAAGGACTACAATAAAAATTCGATTATATTTCATCAATATCCACTGCCTTGTTCATTTTTGACGATTTTTACAATTCTGCTGGTACCCAGTCTTGAAGCACCGAGCTTTATGAAATCTTCTGCATCTTCAATTGTCGCAATTCCGCCGGCTGCCTTTATTTTTTTACCGTTAGTAGTATGCTTCGCAAACAGTTCAATATCAGCCTTTGTCGCTCCGCCTGTCGAAAATCCCGTCGAAGTTTTAATATAGTCTGCTTTTGAATTGCTCACAATTTCGCACATTTTAATTTTTTCTTCTTGGCTGAGCAGACAAGTTTCAATAATAACTTTTAAAATCTTGCCGTTGCAAGCGTCTTTAACAGCATTGATTTCATCGAGAATTTCATCATACTTTTTATCTTTGAGCCACCCGATGTTGATTACCATATCAATTTCGTCGGCGCCGTTTTTTTTAGCATCCGCAGTTTCAAAAACCTTTGCGGCAGTTGTACTGTAACCATTTGGAAATCCTATAACAGTACAAATTGAAATTTTTTCTCCAACATATTCTTTTGCCTGTTTTACGAAAGAAGCGGGAATACAAACCGATGCGGTTTGATATTTTATTCCGTCATCGCAAATTGCCTTAATTTCGCTCCAAGTAGCACTTTGAGAAAGTAATGTGTGGTCAACTTTTGATAAAATTTCATTTATGTTCATAATTATCCTCCGCAAGAGCTGCATAATGTGTAGCCGTTGTTTTTATATTCGTTTAGTTCATCGTTTGACAGTTGAACTATTTGTTTGTTTTCTTCACTTATTCTATTAGCAAATGAACAATCTTCTCTATGAATTTTTTTGCTGTTTTTATTTATTACATAAGTTTTTTCATTAGAAATACTTGAAGTTGACTCGGTAATTTTTTCGGTGGTATTATCACTGCTTATATCAACGGTAACAGAGTTATCTAAATCATTTTTTGTTGCTTCCTCGGTTGTTGAAGTAACTTCAAGAATAGGAAGCAAGTCTTCCGGATTCTTTTCATTATAAAACACTTCGGAAACTCTGTCATATTCACCGTCTTCAACCAGGTCAATCAAACAATTTAGGCTCTTATATAAATAAAAGAGCTCGCCCGAAATTATTACAAGTATGATTACAATTATTACACAGCAGAATGACACAAATTTTAACCTGACTTCATCGCTTTGTAAATGGTCAACAATTTCTTTGGTTGTTTCTTTTATTTTTCCTTTTTCCAACGCTTAACACTCCTTTAGCATATTTTAACATTTAATATTTAGATTTTCAATACAAGTAACCGATTACTTTTTAAAGAATAATATGTAATAGTGCATGGCACAAAAAAATTAAGGAGAGCAATATATGGAACAAAAAACAATGAATTGTATTTGCAGAGAACTTCCCAAGCTCCCGGATTGCCCGGTGGTTGCTATGGCTTATGTTCCTTTTCAGACAGAGCTTGTGACATATACCTGTGTAGAGGCGCTTAATAACGGCACTCTTTTCCCTGAACTTGATAAAAAATTCTATGGGGGTAAATGTCATGGATAGATGCAAACTTATGAGAGAGCTTTCGAGCGTAAACTTTGCGGCTTGGGAGCTTCACCTTTATCTTGATACACATCCTTGCGATGAAAAAGCATTAGAAATGCATAAAAAATATTCAAAACGAGCAAAAGAATTGACAGAAGAATATGAAGAATGTTTTGGCCCGCTTACACACGAATCCGGCAGTGGACTTGCTTGGATTAAAAACCCGTGGCCGTGGGAATATACGGAGTGTGATTGCTGATGTTTCAATATGAGAAAAAATTACAATACCCTGTAAATATTAAAAATCCAAATCCTAAATATGCACAAATAATTATAAGCCAATACGGTGGTGCAGATTGAAAAAAGATATATATAAATCACAAAAAATAAAAGATGGTGATTTGAGAGGCTTTGCGGTCAAATACAATCTTATCTATGAATGATTTCAAAGCTTCGTTTTTGGCTCTTTCTGTTGCATCGGGTGAGGAGAGTAACTCAACTGCATTACGGATTTTATTTTTCAACTCAGCAGTTGTCTTTTTTGGAGCTTTTTTCAGTTCTTCGTTCTTTTCATTTTGCAGAATCTGTATTGTGCTGTTAATACGCTCTTTATTTGCTTTATATTCTTCAAGTGTATCAATTCCTGATTGATACGCATCTTTAATACGGATTAGTTTTTCTTCTTCTCTTTTAATTTTCTTATCATAATCAATTGAAACTGTAATATTATTTTCGGTCTCTGTAATATTAAGATTTGTATTATGAATATCTTCCTTTAATGTATTGAGAAGTGCATCATTTATTTTGTTTAGTGATATATTATGAGAAACATTACAGGAGCCATGTGCGTATTTATAACATTGCAGGCTTTTACCTGTTGCCGACATGCAAAGTGTTCCGCCACAGTTTGAACATCTTACCAAGCCACGCAGGGCGAAGTCATTTATTATGGGCGTTTTTCGCTCATATTTTTTTGCAGTTGCTTTTTCAAGTTTTCTCATTGATTTTACTTTTTCGTATGTTTCTTGGTCAATTAAGGGCTCGTGAGTGCCTTGCACTATCATCTCTTTGCCGTCTCTATAATAACTTCGTGCACCTCTGCCGTCAATGTCCCAGCGAATATATCCGGCATAAACAGGATTATCAATAATATATTGAACGGTACGGTTTTCAAACTTATTGCCTCGGCGTGTTTTGTAGCCTTTTGTATTCAATTGCATAGCAATTTCTCGGCAACCTTTTCCGTCTAAATAGTCTTTGAAAATACCGCGTACCATCGGAGCAACTTCTTCATCAATAAAAAATTGACCATTTTCCATTTTATAACCAAGAGGGGGCGCTGATACCGCTTGACCGCGTGAAACTTTTTCAGCCATGCCGCGTATAACTTCTTCCGAAAGGTTGACACTATAATATTCATCCATTGCTTCGATAAGCGATTCTATAAGAATTGACATCTTATCATCACCGACGGCTTCTGATATACTTATGACATCAATTCCACGCTTTTTAAGCATAGATTTAAAAACAATGCTGTCTTCACGGTTCCTGGCAAAACGGCTGAATTTCCACACAAGAATTGCATCAAATGGCTTAGGTTCTGTTTTGGCTGTTGCAATCATTTTGTTAAACCCGGGGCGCTTTTTGGTTGTACGGCCGCTTATTCCGTCATCGTGAAATATAAATTCATTCGGCACTACATAACCGTGTGCTTTAGCGTATTCCTGAATTTTTTTAACTTGGCTATCAGGAGACAGTTCGGTCTGGTCATCGGTAGAAACACGAATGTATGCAGCTGCTATTTTTAAAGACATAAAATCACTCCTCGTAAGAACTGATACTTTTATAGTTTATTGTTTTATCTGAATGGGAAATAATTTTTGATATTAAATAATTTGGATGCATTTCCCAATTATTTGCATCACACACAATAATGAGATGCTTTTTTGCTCTGCTAACTGCTGTATTTATAATTCTTACATCTCTTGACATAAAAGTATCAACAGCACTGATTATTACTGTATCCCATTCTTGACCCTGTGAAGCATGTATAGTCATACAACTAGTATCATGTGGCAAAACACTATGCAACTCAAAAAGTTGATTTTTGTATGGTGTTAACACAGCAAAGGAGTTTAATTCTTTTGAAAAGTACTTAATATAGTCTTGAATAGCCTTAACCTCAAGAATGCTTACACGCTTTTTATTCGTAGCAATTTTAACAGCATTGATGGTCAGTATATCAGTCGGATTATGGTTATTCGCTGAGCGAAAATCTTCAGAATATACTGAACCTCTCAAAACATCTGCAAGCTTATTTCCAAAACGATATGTTGTGTTAAGATTTATTTTCAAAAGTTTATCAAATTTTGGTGATACATTACTTCGATAGTTACTTAAAAAAGTATTAAAATCGTTTTCGAATAGCTCTTCAAAATATATAATGGGAATTTTCCATAATGATAAATATGGATTTTCATTGATAAGGGATTGAGGACAATCAAAAACCGGTGGAAGTTGCATATGGTCACCAAGAAATGTTATCGGTTTTTCAAGTGAGAGAATGATTAAGCCTTTAATCATACATAAATATGCTGCTTCATCAACAAAGATATGATCTATTCCGTATTTTTTGTCGTTTTTAATATCATTTAGAAGTTCATATTCAAGAATAAATCTATCAGCTGTTAATGCAATAACATTAGCTTTTGAAATTTGCGACTTTATATCTTGACCTTTAAGTTTATCATATTCAATGGTAAGTTCATATATTTTGTCACTAATTTCGTAATCTTGCATTTTGCCGAATTGTGAAGATTTAATAAATGTAGTGTTCTGTTCTATAATTTGACTGCATTTATTAATTGCTAAATCTAAAAAAATATCTATTGAATTTTGTATATTCATTTTTAAATAATATAATAAATTTTGAACTGCAGAAGATTTGGAACGATTATGTTTTTTTAAATAGCAAAATAAATCTGTTTTTATATCTTCGTTTTTTTTACAAATCTGCAATTGCTTTTTGAATAATTGCAATTCGTCATTCAGTCGAGTAATTGCGACATTTTTGTTAATTTCATCTTCTTTTAATTCGTGCAATTTAACATTAAGTACATCAACTTCGTATTGCGCTGTTGCCTTATTGCTTTTGATTATTTGATTTAAAAATTTTCGTGCTGTTTTTTCTGCCTTACGATATTTAAGTTCGGTTTCATATATTTCAATTCTGATTTTAGATAACTCTAATTGGATATTTTCTAAATCGTTTTGAGTTTGCATTATTTTATCGTATAATGATTTTCTTTCGCTTTGTATTTGATAGAGTTCAGAGAGTGATTCGGAAAAAGTATTATTGAAAGCTTCAATTTCATCTATTTCTTTTCGTTTAATACTTATTTTCTGTAACTCACTAATTTGTTTTTCAATTTTAGAAATTTTACTATCTATTGATAAATATTCGCAAGAATTAGGATATTGACTTGCAAACTTTTTTGAAGGAATACCTAATCGTAGAACCAAATCTGTTGGAATATTTTCTTCTTCCAAAACCTTAAAAACACCAAAAAGAATTTGTTCCAATGCATTATTGGTAGGAGCAGATACAATTATTTTATGTTTTGAATTATTTTTAAGGAATTTTTGAATATAGTCTGCGATACAACGAGCAAGAACAAATTGTGTTTTACCGGTTCCGGGAGCGCCCCAAACATATGTAAAAGCATTACTTTTTATACTATTTACAGCCTCCATCTGTTCTTTTGATGGAGTATATTTTTCAGAAGCAGGAAAAGATAGGAGATTAGGTAAAATATCTGTTTTTGAGACCGTGTAATCGGGATTTTCGTACCATTTTTTTACATTTTCCACTAAAAATAATAAATTAGACTCTATATGAGTATTTTCAGGAGTAAGAGAAAAGTTGAATTTAATGTTGAATGAAATGAATAACCGCTTCTTTTCCTCATCGTATTTTAAAAAATTATAATCGTTTTTGCTAAGAAGTTTACCATTAATCCTAACATCATATTTTTCTGTATCATAAATCATATCTTTTAAAAGAGTGAATATGTAATATTTATTTTCATTTTTTATCTCTTTTATTGAAATTACAGCAATCGCTCCTGATTTTTCTTCGCAATAATCATAGTATTTTGTTGCAGAATTTAATGCAATGCGATTTATTTCATTACAATTCATATAATTAATCCTTTATAAATTATTTTGATGAAATAGCAACTTTTATCATTTCTAATACAAGTTGTTGCTTTTCTAAAGGTAGCGAACGAAAAAGTTTTAATAAATCTTCTTCCTCAAAGGTTAGGGTACGGTCAGTTGTTGATTTTGCTTGTTTGAGATGTCTATAATCTTTTTCATTATCAATCAACGCCTCAATACATACATTTAATTTTTTTGCATAATTGAAGACGACATCAATTTTTGGAGTGGTCTGGCCATTTTCATATCGGCTAATTACCTGTTTTGATGTACCTAAAAAATTAGCCATTTCTTCCTGTGACCAATCTCGTTGTGAACGGATGAATTTTAATTTTTCGCCAAAACGCATAATCTCACCTCGTGAATATAATAATATATCAAATAGTTTTTGTCAACAGAAATGTGACAAAAACTATGAACATAAATATTTTGTCACAAAACTATTGACAAAATATTTTTAATATGTTATTATGCAGTTGCAGTCACAGAATTGTGACAGAGAAAGGAGTTACAAAAATGCAAAATACAAGGGTAGGTAAGTTAAAAAGTTTAATTTATGAAAAGTTTTCAACAGAAACTGATTGTGCAAAAGCTTTAGGATGGAAAAAACAAAAATTGAATAGGATTTCGAATGGAATATCTAGACCTGATGTTGATGAGATTAATGCATTGTCAAAAACACTCGAAAAACCTATAGAGGAAATTATTCATATTTTTATAAACAATTAGTCACAATTCTGTGACGAAATTTGGGGTTGTAAAATGAAATATTATGTAATTGCAAGAGAAGATAAAACCGTTCTTAAAGAATACGACAACATTGAAAAAGCCGAACTCGATATGTGTCAACGAGTTCGACAGGATTTAATTGACGGTGGATACGAGCCGGAATACTATGCCATAGTCGATGAAAAAGGCACTATGCTTGATTGTCAATAAAATTATAATCAACAATTTATATTCACAGGGCTTTTTTGCCGTACAGACTGAAATAACAATACATAAGAATGAGGTGAGTAGATGGGAAAAAAGAAAAGACTGCCTAAAAGTATAAGCAGTCTTATAGAACGACATCGAATGCACAGATGTATAAAGCGGATTAAGAAAAATCCTCGCAATCCACAAAGAACTATAAAGTATATTCCGGATATGCCTGATAGTGAAATTTATGAAAAAACTTTTAATCTGGAGTATTCTCAATATTAATCAGTGTTTCAAGTTTGTTTAAAGCACTTAATGCAATTTTTTGTGTCGATAATGTTTCGCATATCTCTTTTGAATTGTTATTTTCAATAGGCATTTCAAGTAAAGATTCTAATGCGGTAATAGCAATTAAAATATGTTTTCCTTTCATTGGTTGTTGCATTGAAAAAAGTTTAATTGCTTCTTTTGCCCAATTGATACTTTCTGAAACTTTAAGCTTATCCTTCTTTGAAGAATATTTTAATGAAACTTGCAATTCTTCAAGATGAATTTCTAAAGCTGATGTTATTACCATGACATCAATTTCGGTAAAAGTAATATTTTCCATATAATCGCATCCTTTCAATGTGATTATATCTTATAACAATAATAAAATCAATATTTCTATCTCACAGGGCTTTTCTGCCGTACAGACTGAAATAACAATACATAAGAATGAGGTGAGTAAGGATGAACACACCACCAGTTCCAAGAGGAACAGATAAGGCAAGAGTTGTTTCACTTATAGAAACAGTTTCATTAAAAGGGGCAGGAACAGAAAAAGACCCCGTGAGAGAGGTCTTTCAGTACTGGGATTTTGATGGAAACTTAATTGTTGAGAAAGATTGTATTAAGGATGTTTAAGTTCTTTCTTTTCATCACTTAAAGCAATTACTTCATCATATAAAACTTCTTCATCGTGACGAGCTACATACCACTTTTCAATTAATAGTTCAATTACACGAATGAGACGTTCAGCTTCATTAGGGTCAATATCAACAATGGTATTTATATCTTTTTCCATGTGAGCACCGATATTACCGATACTTCTAATGCCATTTAAGACTTCCCATTGTTTTGCAGGAATTTTGTCCTTAAGTTCAGAGATTTCTTCATAAAGGTTATTCTTGGTAATATTCCAAAAATCTCTAATCATTCCTTGCAAACAACGTCTTGAAAGTGTTGCGGATGCTTTAGGACTTAAATCTTTAATAGAATAGGCTTCTTCATAATCTTCTCGAATAGGAAAAGGAACATATTCAGGAAATTGTTTAGCAAGTGAAATGGGAAAGATATTTACTTTGTTTTGTTTTGGTCCTTGCATGTATGTGGCAGAAATATTTTGAAAATTGCACACAGGACAATTATTAAATTCCAAAAGCACGTTTTGCGCATTTAAAATTTCTTTTTTATCATGCAGATTACTCGCATAAAAAGTTGAACGGTAAGAATTATAAGTTGAAGCACTTTTTGCTACAACCTTTCCACAAAAAGGACAAGTAAAAGAACTCATAAAGAAAACTCCTAAAATTAATATTAATTTTATCATACATTATTTTACATATTTTGTAAAGAAACAAATATCTCACAGGGCTTTTCTGCCGCACAGGCTGAAAAATAATACATAAGAATTAAGGCACTATGTATAGTTTTAAGAATTTACCAAACACACCTATGTTTTCTGTCATAAAAATCGAGAATCCCAATCTCCAAAAACAAAATCCCTATTTAATATATTTGGTCTGTGCGGTGTAAAAGCTCTGTGAACATAGGAAAAGCAGTAATTAGCATAACTTTTGAAAGAGGTGATTATGTGTCAAAAGAATTAACTGTAAAAAGAATGATTTCCTTTAACGGTCCTGACGGTGATTATGTTGATTTTGACACAATCACTGAAGAACAAAAGGAAACATTCAGAAAATCAGTAGGCGAGCGTATGAGTGTTATTTTATCAAATATGGCGCCTGAAAGAATTTATAGAGTAAAGGAGTGAAAAATTTGCTCGAAGTATTAGATGTTGTATTCAAGATAATATGGTTTTTAGTGTTCATCTTACTTATAGTTGCCGAATGTCTTTTTTGCATTCAATTGCAAGAACTCTTGAAATTACATAAAAAAATCAAAAAGGAATACGCATTGGCAACCAATAACGGTTACAACGGTCATCCCGGACGATTGATTAAAGATGTTGAAAAGGATTTGGTCAATCTCCGCGTTCAAATTATAAGTTGGGGTTGTATTGCACTGGCCGGTGCTTATGCAATATTGGATTGCTTTATTACACACATTATTCAGTAAAGGAGTGAAATAAATGAAAACGGTCAACACAGAACGCCATGTGCCAAAGCGTGATTGCTGGGCACTTTCAAACGGTAAATGCTCAATACTTACAACCACACACTGCAGAAACTCTGATAAGTGCGGACATTATCAAACGGAAGTGCAACGAGCGGTTGGAGTAAAGAAAGCAAAGGCACGCCTAAAAGCATTAGGTATTGATGTCAGCGGTAAATATAAAGTATCGCAGCAAAAAAATAACCGCGTCAGCGGCAACTGACACGGCTATCAAATACAAGGAAGTCATAATAAACCTCGCAAGTTTATTATAACTTCCTTTTCAAAAAAAGTCAAATATAAAAACTCATCAGCGGAAAAGAGGAAGATTATGAAAATCAAAAAGATTATTACCTTAATTAAAGACAGTAAGCTGCTTATCATTTTTGAAGGTAAGGATTGCCAGTGGCTATCAGATGGATATGCAATGTATCCTGTGTTTAAAAATACTGAAATCAGTCCTGAATTTCTTTGTGACTTGCATGACATTGATATCAAAAAGATGGCTATTCGTAATGAGCTGTTACCAACAACATTCAACTATGCAGATATTGTTGAAAATGAAAAGCAGTTACAAAAAAGCAATATTGAAATTGTGCATAACGGTAAGCACATAGTTGGATATGAAACATCAGAAGGTATTTCATTTGTTGAGAAAAGGTATTTTGCTCCATTTGCCGATATGGACGAAAGTTACTTGACGGTATATGAAAGATACACGAGTACCGGGACAATGTATTTTGCGGTTAAGAATAGTATGAACCTTGTTGGTATCATTCTTCCTAAAAATATTATAACAAAAGAATTTGTTGAGGACATTTCAGCAATGTCAACTGCTTGTGCAATTGCTCTGCAGAATGTTAAAGAGAAATAAGTGTAACAATTGAAAAGAGGTCATTTATTTGGACAATGAATACAGTTGGGAACAACCGATGTTTATGTTCGATAATCCTTACGGATATCAAGTGAATATAAATCATCCTTTGATACAACCTTTATACTATCGATTTAAGAGTTGGAAGGACATTCCACGCGATTTTCCATTGTCGGATGAGGAACGCTTTGAATTTGAAAACTATATTAAAGATAAATTCGTGAGAAATTTTAAAAAGGAAGTATGTGCTTATGTATAAAGAACAAGCAATAACAAAACTTGAAACCGAACTTAAAGAATTTAAGAGCGGCGATAAAAAAGCATCAGCGGTTAAAAAGGCTGTTGCCGATACACTTAAAATATTCTGTGAGCAGGACGAAGAATTCGCACAGGCAATCGTGCAAACAGACAAAACACTTTCGGACTGCTGTACCGAGATTATGAAAGGTACCGGAAACAGTATTTCTGACATTGAAGTGTATAAAAAGGCAGTCAATTTTTATTTTGCCGGTGCAGATATCAAAATGACAATGGAAATTGACCTTGTAGGCTCAGCAGCAAAACCTCAGGGTAAAGTTATTAAATTGTCGATTGATGATTTGTTTCCAAATGGGTGAGTGATATGAGTACCTTGAAAACAAAAGAAGAGATATTGGATAATCTTCCTGAGCTTACTGATGAAGATTTCAAAATGCTTGATGATGAATTCGATAGGTATTTCTTTTTCAAAGAACATAAAAATGAAGGTTATCGAGAATGCTGGTGTACTCATTGTCAAAAGTATTTTCATTATGAGTATCTTCAGCGTACTGAACCACCGCAGCATTATGAGTTTATGCATGCAAAACACAACGAACAGATAATGTGTCCTGAATGCCATACATATGCAACTGCAAAAGAAACCTATAGAATGAAAAATTGCAGAAGTCTTGAAAAATGGAAACGGTTAGTACTTATAAAGCAAAAAAGCCCGAATGAAGTTTATTTATTATGCTTTTATGGACATAGGTTTTACGAGTTTAAGTATCTTGGTGATACAGAATATGATTTGTCTGCAGTTTATTATCTCACTCCGGGACAAGTAAAAAATATCAAAAATCAATACGGTTATAACTGGTATGAAAGAAAACGAATTTGTGAGCCGTTCACTAAAACATGGGAATATAATCACAGCAATCTTGAAAACAGAGGATATTCTATATGCGGTCTTAATAACCTCAAAGAAACTTTTATGGAATATGCGCCAGTAGGATTGTTCGATGATGAATATGCAAAGCATTTTTATAGATATCTCAGTTATTATCCTTATTGTACAGGTGAAACGCCGTTTGTCAAAATGCTTTGTTATTATGCTCTTTATCCGAGTATAGAAAGGTTAATGAAGGTGGGGTTGGGTGAGTTTGTGTGCAAGCTGATTGACGGTCGCCCAATGAAAAGATTTATTGATTGGAATGCCGATACACCAAAAGAAATGTTTAATATGAATAACGCTGCTTTTAATGATTTCAGAGAAAACTATTATAGCGAAATTGATTTTAAGGTTTATCAATTGTTGAGAAATGTTAAAGAAAACATTTTGTACAGTGAGGTTACACAGCTTATTGACGGTTTTTACGGTGAATCATCTGTAAGAGTTGCGCAGAAAATTAAGCAACATAAGCTCAACATTACTCATACATTCAATTACCTTATAAAACACACTAAAAAAAGCAAAAACAGATATGGCATTGATGATTTTGATTATGAAAATACAGCGGTTATGTGGACTGACTATTTAACTTTTGCGAAAGAATTAAAATATGACCTCAAGCGTGATGATGTTATATTTCCCAAAAATTTGCAAGAAGCTCACGACCAAGCTGCTGCAAATATTGTTGTTGTAAGAGATGAAAAAGCAATGATTAAATATCAGAGCAGATATGAAAAACTCCGAAAACAGTATGAATATTCTAACGGAGAGTATCAAATTGTTATTCCAATGGGAGTCAATGATATTGTAGACGAAGGCAGCGCGTTAAGTCATTGTGTTAAGGGATATGCAGAAAGACATATGAACGGCAAAACAACAATTTTGTTTATGCGGAACTGCAAAAGACCTGATACTCGTCTTATAACAATCGAAGTCAACGGAAAAACCATATTGCAAAACCATGGTATGAAAAATCGTGCACCGAACAAAAAAGAGCAGGCATTCATTGATGAATGGATTGCCTGGGTTCAGGCCGGCAGTAAAAGACCCAAAAAGAAAAAGACCGCATCAGCGGCATAAAGGAGAATTATTATGAGTGAAATTATAAATATCGACGCAAAAGATGTAACAGCAATCTATGAAGATGCTTTACAAACACATCAGCGGATTATGGCAAACAGTGAAATCTGTGCCCGCTCTTTATACGAAGTTTGCAAGGACCTAAAAAAGATGCGTGATGAAAAACTGTATGAACAGTTAGGGTACGACACTTTTGATAACTACTGTGAAGGTATGGCAGGTATAAAAGCCCGTATGGCATATAACTACATATCTACATACGAGCGTCTTGGCGACACCGTTTTGCAGTCAAATGCAAATCTCGGTATTACAAAGCTCGAACTTATTGCCGGTATGAATCCTGTGGAGCGAGCCGAAGGGCTTGATGACGGCACTTTCGCAAATATGTCTGTTTCTGAAATCAAAGAACTTATTAAAAAGAATAAGGAAATGGGAGAACAGATTGACCTTTTGCAAGGCCAAATTGATGAAATGCAGACAACGGATAATGGTCAGGAAGATTGCAATAAGTCAGCGGAAGAAGATACAGAATTAGAAGATTTGCGTGATGAAATCGAATTGCTTAATGAAAAACTTCTTGAAAAGGACAAGCAACACGAACAGGAACTTAAAGACCTACGTGAAGACATTGAATATGAACTTCGTGAGCAAATTGAAGAAGAATACAAATCAAAACTTACGGATGACGCTGCTGAAACAGTAGATAACAGTGCTGAAGTTCAAAAACAGATTGATGAAGCTGTTGCCGCCGCAAAAAAAGAAACAGAAAAAGAATTGAAGGCAAAGTATGCTGAAAAATCAAAAAAGCAGTCTGAAAAAATTAAAGAACTTGAAGAGGCTATGGCTTCTGCCGATACCATTCAGAAGAGCCTTGAAAAGCAGTTATCACTTGCCGACACAAAGTCGGCGCAGGCTATGGTTTATATTCAGGCAATCCAAGACAACTTCAATTCTCTTTTCTCTCTTGTTGAAGAAATGGATGCAGAACAGCAGGACAAGTTCAAAGGTGCGGTTCTTAAACTCACCGCCGTAATGCAAGAAAAAGCAGGTGCTTGAAATGAGTAAAGCAGTTTTAATGAGTATTCAGCCGAAGTGGTGCGAGCTTATTGCAAGCGGTAAGAAAACAGTTGAAGTCAGAAAGTCACAGCCGAAGATTGAAACACCGTTTAAGGTGTATATTTATCAGACGAAGAAAACTTGGATATATAACATCTTCAGTAAAATTGCTGATTGGCAAGGAAAGGTTATCGGTGAGTTTATTTGTAATAAAATTACTGATTTAAGAGATATGGGTGGTAGTGAATTTTTTTCTAAATCTTGTATGACATACGACGATTGGCGAAATTATACAAACTATACAAACCACATTATTTTAGCTTGGCACATATCGAACCTTGTAATCTATGACGAGCCGAAAGAGTTGAGCGAGTTTATAAAACCTTGTGATAATAATTATTTGTATTGTGAAGTATGTCCTATGTATAGCGAATTTGAAAATAAATGCTATAACAAATCATTACAAATAACAAGACCGCCGCAGAGTTGGTGCTATGTTAAGGAGTTGAGACCTTGAGCAGAATAACTACTTTGAATTGTGATAGATGCGGTGCGGAAATATCGTATATTAACACAAAAGACCATTCGGCAAAAATCAATTTGTGGTGTCCCGGTGATTACAGAGGCAATGGCGGTCAGCGGATTGATTTATGTCCTGAATGTTATTCCAAATTTATTTGTTTTCTTGAAAGTGAATTGGAGTGATAGAGTTGAGCGAGTTTCATAAACCTTGTGTTGCAATCCCTATTGCTGATGATATTTGGGAACCGTTAGACAATAGCCGAGCATATTATGACGGTTACAAATGTAGAAAATGCGGAACTGTAATTGTGGTAGAAGATTATCTTGACTTACCTTGTTATTGTAAGGAGTGTGAGAAATATGACAAACTATGAACGCATAAAGTCCATGAGCATTGATGAAATGGCAGAGTTTCTAAAATCTTTGGTTGATGATAATAGTAACGAATGTATCGCTTGTTATCGCTGTTCAGCTTATGGAACGCATCATTCAGACCCACAATACAAAGGAACAAATTTATATGAATGTGGAGATTGTTCGAATGAGGGTATTGGACTTGATTTAATTAAATGGCTTGAAAGTGAGAGTGAAACAGAATGAACAACAAAATTGATATTAAAGGTATAATCGCCGATTTAGATGATTTATGTAAAAGATTGCAAGATGACTGTGATGATAGTGTTCCTTTTAAACAGAGTGAAGAAGATAGATTAACAGTTTATAACGCTATTGAATTGCTTGAAAAGCAGATACCGAAAAAGGTAAAAGGCGATTATCACAGTTGTCCTCATTATCGTTGCCCAAATTGTAATAGTTCCGTCAAAATGTATGAAAGAGATAATACATATCCTCATTGTGCTTTTTGCGGTCAGGCGTTAGATTGGAGTGAAACAGAATGACAGATAACGAGATTATACAGGCTTTGGAGTGTTGCAGTATTAAACACGCTTGTAGTGAATGCCCTTATACAAGGAACAAAGGTTGCGGTTGTATCAATGGGATTTTGAAAGATACCCTTGACCTTATCAAACGCCAACAGTCAGAGATTGAAATATCAAGTCAACAGATTAAAGAACTATGACGAAAGACGAGATATTGATTTGCATTCGAGGTTGATAGCAAATGCAAGAGCCGAAGCAATCAAAGAGTTTGCAGAGCGGTTGAAGAAACATTCTTATTTCGACTATAAATACCAAAGAAAAGTTGTTGCGGAATTAATTATTGACCATTACTTAAAACAAGAATTTGTGGGTGAGACGAATGATGACTGTTAATTTAAGAGATACACACCTTACAGAGAATTTACAAGCAATTATGGAATTACGAAGTATTGGCTTTACTGATGAAGAAATACAAAAACTGTATAACAAGCAATTTGAGAAAGATGCAAGGAGTGATAACAATGCTTAAATACTATTGTGATATGTGCGGTAAGCATATCAATATGAATATTGACGGTGTAACGCTTTTATTTAATGCGCAGGGTTTATCAATGCGAAATGCTGT
The DNA here is from genome assembly GCA_945787805.1 of uncultured Clostridia bacterium. Lineage (GTDB taxonomy): Bacteria > Bacillota > Clostridia > Oscillospirales > Acutalibacteraceae > Fimenecus. Next base: position 160,897 of record CALZID010000001.1, read on the forward strand.
AAATGAGGACAAGCACCTTTGTATTGACTGTTGCAACAAGGTTAAAGGCTTTATAGCACAGTCAGCGGAAAAACAATAAAAAACGACGGGGCTCTGATGAGCTCCGCCGTAAGCGTACATTATATACACTTTTCTAACACAAACAGTATATCATAATGTACTCAATATGTCAACAAAAGCGGGGACAAAAGGGGTCCCTTGACGGCCTCGTATTGTATAGTAATAATTCAACCATTTTTATATTAGGAGTACATAAAATGAATTCTTTTGAAAAAAGTCAAGTCAAAGTCATAGTCAGGTCAGGGGGATTTATATCTACCCTTCAGAGAGTGAAAGAGCAGATAAATCTCAATTTCTTTTTGAGAGAATATGAAAAAGACGAAATTCGACAGATAATTGAATTTTGCAAAATTATCGCAGATGTTCTGACACTTCCGCCGGAAACAGTTATAACAATTAACGGTGAACAAAGATACGCATCAACTGTTCAAGAAGTATATGAAGAGTTGGATGAAAGACATATTGAAATAGTTCTTGAAAATTTCAACCATGTGCCATATAAAATCAAGCACCCGAAAACATATATTCGTTCCGCACTGTATAACTCATTTTTTGAAATAGAGAATATATGTGAAAATGAAGCAAATGTAAGGATGGCAGAAAATGATTAAAGAAAAAAATACAAAAGCAGGCAAGCTCTTAAATACAGACTTTTACCCTTGTTGGCCGAACGGCAGAAAATTACCTACACAGCCAAAGTCAAAAGGCTCAACAGAAGCACAGAAAAAATATAACGAAAATCAATCTGTAAAACAGGCGGTTTATATTGTAAACGAAAACTTCGATAGCAATGACAATATTTTGTCTTTGACCTTTAAGCCCGAAAATGCACCCAAAGATGAAAAGGAACTCCACAGATTAGTAACGAATTATTTTAATCGCCTTAAAAGACTTCGTAAAAAAGAACTTTCAAGAGTTACAAAACTTTTAGAAGCTCTTCCCGGTGACGAAATATTTGATAGTCAGCGGAAAGAACTTGAATTGAAAAAATCAAAGTTAGAAGCTCCTTTTAAGTATTTCTACACAAAAGAGGAAGAAGAATACAAAAGAGGACCGTACAAGGGATGCAAAAATTTTCATCCGCACATTTTTATAACCGGCGGAATTGATAGAGATGCGTTAGAAGAATTGTGGCCGTTCGGTACCCGTTGCAATGCTGACCGATTTCAGCCTGAACGTTTCGGTCCTGAAACAATGGCAAAGTATATGATGAAAGACCCCAAAGGATACAGAAGATTTTGCTGTTCACGGAACATCAGCCGTACATACAAACAACCAAAAATTAAAGACGCACGATTTTCAGCGGCCCACCTTGCAAAACTTGCGCAGGAGAGAGTTGACGATGCTGCATACTGGGAGAAGAAATACAAGGGCTACCGTTTTCTCAGAGCGTTTCCACGCTTTAATGAGTTCAACGGCCATTGGTATTTAACAGTAGTCATGTATGCCGCCGGTGACGGTCCTGTTCCCAAATGGGATATGGATAATTGGACAAACGAAGGTTGGTAAATCGAATAAAAAATCAGCGGAATAGGAGTGTTGCTTATGACTTTAAAAAGATTGAATGAATTGCGCAGAGGTTTGATAGCCTTGCGGAACTTAAAAGAGGAGATTGAAATAAGAGCGGACAGCATACCGAGTGGAAATTCGAACGGTATGCCTTCCGCTAAAGGCGCTTCTAACGGCAAAGAAAAAAAGTATAACGCATATCTAACTGACAAAGAAAAGTTAGAGAAAAGATATGCAAAAATGTTAAAAGAATACTCCGACACGATGAAATATATTAAAAGCATTGAAGACCACACAACATATCTCATATTCCATTATCGCTTTATCAGCGGTTATTCATGGGTAAAGGTAGCTATGACAATCGGTGGAAACAATACTGCCGACGGTGTAAGAATGAGAGTAAATGACTATATTAAAAAGCATAAATAAAAACTTCTTCGTTTTCTTCGGTTTTTATGCAATATAATATAAAATGAGAACGGGAACAAAAAAGAGCATATTGCTTTGTGACTTGACGATATGTTCCCGTTCTTGAAAATAAGCACTCCAATTGCTGGGGTGCTTTAATTTTTAGAAAGGAGAAAACTATGGACGAAAAAACAACGGAAAAGATTGTTGATAATTCAGCGGAAAATAAAGAAATTAAGCTGACAAGAAAGCAAGAACGATTTTGTCAAGAATATATAAAAGACCTCAACGGGACACAAGCCGCTATTCGTGCAGGGTACTCTCCTGAGTCAGCAAGACAACAAGCATCAAGGATGTTAACAAAAGATTACATTCTCTCACGCGTACACGCGATACAGATTGAAGAGTGCGAAAAAAAGTCAATAAATGAGCAGTCTGTTTTGTTAGGTTTACAAGAAAATTATGAACGCTGTATGCAGATGAAACCTGCAAAGGTATGGGATTCTGAAAAACACGAATATGTGGAGTGCGGGCAATATACATACAATCCTAAAGGTGCAGTTGCCGCACTTACAAAAATGGGTGAATATCTTGGAATGTTCAAACAGAATGTAAATGCCGATGTTAAAGGTTCAATTGAGTCGACAGTAAAGATTGAAGATTTGATAACATGAGTTATAACGCAGATTATCTTATCGAAAAGCGAAAAGAAAAGTGGGATGAGTTTAATGATATTGAATTTGATAAAAAATACAGACTTGCTGTTGCTTGTGAATTGCAGAAAAATAACAGCTTATTAAATGAAGTGAGAAAATACCCTGAAAAACTCATTGAATTGGTATTCGTTGTTGTTGATAAAAACCAAAAGACAATGCCGTTTTTCTTTAATGACGTTCAGCGGGATTTCATAGATACACTTAATCAAGCCATAGAAGATTTCGAGAATAACATAATCACGGATATTTGCCTTTTAGTGTTAAAAGGCAGGCAGCAGGGATTTACCACACTTATAACGGCTTATCAATTAGCTTGTACAATACTTAATTGTAACTTTCAGGGATTTACCCTTGCAGATAAAAGTGATAATGCTGAAACAATCTTTCAAAATAAAGCAAAATTTCCTTATTCACAATTGCCTGAAGCATTGCATCCTACAGAGAAATTCAATAACCGTAGGCAATATCTTTTTGAAAAGCTCAACAGTAGTTGGTCCGTTGATACTGCAACAAAGGATGTTGGCCGTTCAAGGACGGTAAACTTCTTTCATGGTTCAGAGTGTGCATTCTGGAAAGACGGAATATCACCTATACAGGCTGCACTTGGTGAAGCGTTTACCAAGAACTGTATCAAGATATATGAAAGTACTGCAAATGGTTACAACGACTACCAAAAAATGTGGGATAGCGGTGTTTTTATCAACTGTTTCTATGAGTGGTGGAAGACAAAAGAATATCGTATAAACTTCCCTAATGATGAAGAAAAACAGAAGTTTTTAGAATTCATTCCGTCAAAAGATGAGTGGATAAATCAGCGGTTAACTTGGCTAATGAATGAGGTAGGGCTTGAGCCTGAACAACTGTATTGGTACTTCAAAAAATACAAAGGTTACCTTGATAAAAGGCTCATAAGACAAGAATATCCTTGCACTGCCAAAGAAGCCTTTTTGTTATCCGGTGTAAATGTATTTGATACAGAGAAATTAAGTGCTCGTTTGCAATCAATTACAAAGCCTCTTAAAACTGGCTATTTCGAATATGACTATGACGGTTTGCACATTACAAATATTCAGTGGGTTAATGATAAAAACAACGGATATATTCACATTTATCAATTACCAAACACACCTGAGATAACAAAATACTGCATTGGTGGAGACACTGCAGGTGATGGCAGTGACTGGTTTACCGGGCATGTGCTTGATGCAAAAACAGGTGTTCAGGTGGCTAAACTTAAACACCAGTTCGACGCAGACCAATACACAAGACAAATGTATTGTCTTGGTGTGTATTATAAACAAGCGCTTATAGGTATTGAGGCTAATTTTGATACATATCCCATCAGAGAATTACAACGATTGGGATATCCCAATCAGTACATACGAGAGACTTTTGACCAATACACAGGAAAAATGGAAAAACGCTTTGGCTTTAAGACAACAAGAATTACAAGACAACCGATTATTTCTCGTCTGATTGAAGTTGTGCGTGAGCACCCCGAAAAAATCAATGATAAAGAAACGCTTGAAGAGTTGCTGACAATCACAAAAAATGAAAAAGGTCGTATTGAAGCTCCTGAAGGTGGTCATGATGACGATATGATGGGACTTTCAATTGCTCATGAAATAAGAGAACAGGTTGTATTTGATAATGAAGTTATCGAACCAAGTTCACAATATCAATTTTCATTTGAAAAAGAAAATGAGCATTACGATTATGGGCATAAAATTACAGTTATATAAGAGGTGAAAGGTTTTGGAAATGTTGCTAATTGCATTGATAATCAGCTTTTCAAATATAGCTTGTTTAATTATAGGACTCAAGATAAGAGACGGTAAGGAAATTAAAATCTCAAGCCCTGTAGAAATGATTAAGGAGCATAAAGAAAATAAAGAGATTAAACAGGAAGAACATCAGAAGCAAAAGGCACTTGAAACAATGTTATATAACATTGAGATATATGACGGAACTGAAGAAGGCCAGCGGGATATTGAAAAGTATTGAGGAGTGAAATTGAGTGGAATTAGAAAAAATTAAAGAAACGGATATATGGACACTGTATGAGCAGAGTGTGAGTTATTGCAGAATGATGGGAATGTTCACTGATACGGACCGAAATCATAGAATGTATAACGACGACCAATGGAATGGTTTGAAAGTTGAGGGAATTGAAAAAGTTCAGTACAACTTTATCAAACCTATCGTCAAATATAAGACTGGTATCATAATGACAAATCTCTTTGCAATAAATTATTCCTCAGAAAACTTTGAAAACAGAGAGTTCAGAAACAATGCTACAAAGATTTGCAAGCTTCTCAATAAAAAGGCCGCAAGGATTTGGGAACATGACTATATGGATGTAAAGTTGAGGCTTGTTGTAAAGGATGCAGCCATTAATGATGAGGGCATTATTTATGTCACTCTTGATAAAGAAACAGGACTTCCTACCAATGAAATTATTGATAAGAATGATATTTTTTATGGTAATGAAAATGATTCTGATATTCAGTCCCAGCCGTATATTCTTGTTAAGCAGCGAAAACCTGTATCCGAAGTACAGCAGATTGCGCAAGATAACGGTGTAAGTGATGAAGAAATAGTTCATATTATAGGAGATTATGACAATATAGAAGAAGCGGGTGAAACAGCTAAATACGAAAAAGACCCTATGTGTACACTTGTTACCAAACTGTATAAATCTAACGGTAGGGTGCATTTTGTACAATCTACCCGATATGTTGAAATCAAAAAAGACAGTGACACAGGGTTAAAATATTACCCGGTTGCACATTTGATTTGGGAAGAAAAAAAAGGCTCTGCAAGGGGTCAGGGTGAGGTTAGACAGCTAATTCCTAATCAGTTGGAAACAAACAAAACTGCAATGAGGAGAGCATTAACTGTTAAAAATACTGCTTATCCTAACAAGGTTGCTAATATTGAAAAAATCAGTAATCCTAATGATATTGATAGGGTAGGAAGTACAATCAAGGCAAAAGGCGGAAGTACAATTGATGATGTTTCAAAAATCTTTTCTTATGTTCAGCCTGCACAGATGTCAACAGATGCTGAAAAACTTCTCAACGAGCTTATAAACAGCACACGAGAACTTGCAGGCGCCGGAGAGATAGCAACAGGTCAAGTTAATCCTGAAAATGCTTCGGGTCGTGCAATTCTCGCAGTTAAACAGGCTTCTGAGCAGCCTTTGACTGAACATCTTATTTATGTCAAGGTCTTTGTTGAAGAATTAGCAAGGATTTACCTTGATTTTATCACTGTATATAATGACAGCATACAGCTGGAAGATGAAATTGTTGACCCGATGACAAACGAGAAAACAACAGTTCTTGTGGAAGTTATGAAAGCTTCTCTTGAGGCATTACAGCCGGTTGTGAAGGTTGACATAACGCCTAAAGGAGCATTTGATAAATACGCCCAAGAACAGAGTGTTGAAAATCTGTTGTCAGCAGGAATGTTTAATTCTCAGCGCATCCCTGAATTAAAGCTTTATATCAAAACATTGGATGATGATTCAGTCATGCCAAAGCAGAAACTTCTTGATATGATTGAAGAATGGGAACAAGAACAGCAAAAGATTTCTGCAATCAATGTTCAGGCACAGTTAATGCAGCAGAAGTTCAATCAGTTCATTAACAGCGACATTGACGGACAAGCTTCGCAAATGGCAAATATTATGAGACAGTTGCAGGCTCAGCGGTCAACACAGTCAGCGGAAAGATAATAATGATAATTAAGCACTCTTTTAAAGGGTGCTTTTTTATGGTCCAAGCATTGAACGACCTAAAAAGCATATGGAATCGGTGAAGCAAACACCACTTAAAAAATAGGAAGGAGTTCTTATGGAAAAGAATAACGAAAACCTTGTACTTGACAGTGCTGAAAAAGTGGAAACAACGCCCACAGAAGAAATTGTTGAAGTTGAAGAGCAGGTAGAAACACCTGCTGAAAAAATTTATACCCAGGAAGAGTTTGATGCAAAACTTGACGAGGGGTATAAAAAAAAGCTTGGCCGTAAAGAAGCAAAACTTCGAAAAGAATATGATGCCGAATATGGCGAACTTATTGGAGTGCTTAAAAAAGGTACAGGCGAACAGGACATAAAGAAGATAACGCAGTCATTAAAGCAATTTTATGAGAGTAAAGGCGTAGAGATGGACACATCAAGACCTGATTATTCAGATAAAGATACTGCCATTTTGGCAAGATTTGAAGCTCAGGAAATTATTGACGCCGGTGATGATGAGGTTGCTGATGAAATTGGCAGACTCTCAAAAATCAGTGCTGACAACATGAATTCTCGTGATAAAGCTGTATTAAAAGCATTGACTGCACATAAACAGGAAGTTGAACGATGTAAAGCGTTAGCTGAACTCGGTGTTCCTAAATCCGTGTATAACAGTGAAGAGTTTAAGACCTTTGCCAAAAAGTTTACTTCTGATGTGCCTGTGACAGAGGTGTATAAACTGTATTCAAAATCAGCGGATACATCAAAATTTGAGCCGATTGGCTCATTAAAAAACGGAAGCCATAAAGAAGAAAAGACATACTATTCACCAGAGGATGTGGACAAGCTGACTCCGGCAGACCTTGACAATCCTGTAGTGTTTAAAAATGTTCGTGAATCTATGAAAAAATGGCGAAATTAACTATTTGAAAGGATGATTTAAATGGCTGGTAATTTCAAGCCTATGTTCTGGAGTAAATACTGCCAGACAGAACTCAAAAAGGATTTAGTCCTTGCGAACTGGTGTGATTATAAGTTCGAAGGCGAAGTAAAACTCGGTGAACGGCTCAAGATTGTTGGTGCAGTTCGCCCAAAAATTCAAAAGTACATTCCCGGTCGGGATTTGGAAATTGAAAATCTCGGTGATAACTCTCAGTATCTGGATATTACCGAGTCAGATGCATTTGCATTTGAGGTGGATGATGTCGATAGAGCACAGTCTGTTGACGGTTATCTTGAAACACAGTTTGATGAAGCAAAAACTGCACTTGCAGAATCTGCAGATGCGTTTGTCGGTAAATTGGCTGCAAAGGCAAACAAGAACATGATGAGTGCTTCTACAGAGTTGAGTAAAGCCGAAAGTGCTTTAGCTTCAATTGACGAAGCACACATCAAACTTTATGAAAACGATGTTTCATCAAAGACAGAGCTTGCCGCAGAGCTTACACCAAAGCACATTGTCGCAATTCGTAAGGAACTTGCAGAACTATTTACAGACAATGTTGAATTTGTTAAACGCGGCGCACTCGGTAAGTATGGCAATACATATCTTCGTATGTCTAATAATCTTTATAATGATGGTGTTGACACTTACGAAATGGTTCGTACAAAGAGAGCAATTGCTTTTGCCGGCCAGATTAACAAGGTTGACACCTGCAAAAAGGAAAAAGGTTTTGCAGACATCATTAAGGGTCTTCATGTGTACGGCGCTAAAGTGGTCCGTCCTAAGGAACTTTATGTAATCAAGATTCACTAATGAGAAAGGAGAATCATTATGGCTAATTTGCAGATTAATCCTGTTAAAGGTGAGATTAACACCTTAATAAAATTTAAAGCAGTTGCTTCATCTACAGAGGGCATGGAGTTTAAGCTTCCTCGCACTTCTGACGAATATGTGGTTATATTGGCAGAGAACACAGATTCTGCTAACGCACACACATTCACAGTAAAAGCTCCCGCAAACGGTTCTTATTGTGCCGCAGGAAGCGATGAAACTGTTTCGCTTACTGCCGGTGAAACTGTAATGTTCCGTTTTGAGAGTGCAAGATTTGCTAACAATGACGGTACAGTTGTTTGTGTAGCAGACAATGCAAAGGTAGTAGTTGCTGTAATTTATTAAAAATTTGGGGTGGTGCGAAAGCATCACCCCGTTTACATCGTGCTAAGAGAAATATGTCTGTGCAACTCAGACAAGTGCGAATAATGGAGGTAAAGTATGAAACAGTTGGAAAAATTAGAAAAGTATGTGATTGTACCTAATGTAGGATTTTATGGCGGCTTTGTATATGACGGCGATGACATCATGTTATGTGATGACCACGATACAGACAAGGGATACGATTTCAAAGTGAAACAGAGAATTGAAAACAATGTTCTTATTACTGACAGTGAAAGAACTTATGAACGCGACAACGGCAAAAAGGTAAATGAAAAAATACATCAGGAAGTAGAAATCGAAAAAGGTCAGCTTCTTGTATATGTTGAAGGTCTGGGCTTTACTATATCAGAACACAAAATGTGCCTGATTGACGAGGCTGTGGAACTTTATAATATTTTGAAATAAAGGAGAATGAAATATGTTTTCTATTGATAATGATATGACCATTAGCATAACCAGGGGCGATGTTGCAACAATACCGATATCAGCCGTAGGTGAAGCATTTAAACTCGGTGACATTATAAGAATTAAGGTATTTGAAAAAAATAATTGTGCTAATGTTATATTTCAAAAGGATTTTGGAGTTTCAGAAGAAACCGACAGTATGGAATTGCTTCTGACTCGCTATGAAACCAAAATCGGTGAAACTATAAGCAAACCGACAACTTACTGGTATGAAATTGAGCTTAACCCGGATACAAGTCCAAATACTATAGTGGGATACGATGAAGACGGCCCAAAACTTTTTGTTCTGTATCCTGAAGGTGAAGATGTTGAATATATTCCACCAACTGAAGAAGAGATTGGACCTATTGATTATGAACTGTCGCTCACATCAAAAAAGCCAATAGCTAATTTAGTTGTAGCTAAATTAGCGCTTGAACAGGATAATAAAATAGATGAGTCAGCGGAAAGAAGTGCAAAAGCGCTTGAAAATGGATTAGCAACTGAAAAAGCAGAGCGCAAGTCAGAAATTGCTATTGAAAGAGCTGAACGAATGTCCGCAATAGCCAATGAAAAATCGGAGCGTAAGGCTGAAATAGCAGTTGAACGAGAGAGAATTACCAATCTTGCAAAACTTAATGAAGGCTCAACAACAGGCGATGCAGAACTTATTGACATCCGTATCGGTGCTGATGGTAGGATACACGAAACAGCAGGCAATGCAGTAAGAGAGCAATCTATTTACAGAATCGCAAAACAAGGTAAAAATCTATACAATCCTGTTTACGATACTTTCGGTAAAAGAGCAGACGGAACGGGTAATGTAAATCTTGGTTGTAGAAATTCAGAATGGATTAGAGTAGAGCCAAATACAAGTTATTGCGTTTCATTAAGCAAAGATATGCCAATTAGTAATATGATGTTTGTTGTTGTAACAAAAGAAATTTTAGATAACATTACATCAAGTGGTTTGCACACAATAGGTATTGAAGCACCATATATATTCACAACAGGTGAGAATGATTGTTACATTAAAATTTCAATATACAACCCTAATTATAATGACTATATGATGAATTATATGATGTTAGAGCAAAACTCACAAAAAACAGAATATGAACCATATAAATTATATCTCGATTACGAAAACACATTGCCTATATCAATGCAAAATATATGGTTAGGCAAAAAAATGGTTGTTGATGGCGATAGCATATCTCACGATTTTGGACGCAGTTATTGGCAATTTGTTGCCTCAAAAATACTTGGAATGACTATTGATACTTCTGTTCCATCAAAAGATAATGATGCAAATAATGGTGTTTGGGGTTGCGGTTGGAGAGGTATTGAGGGAAGTACCATTGCTAATGAAGATGCAATTAACGGTGTAACAGACGAAGATACTTTGCAGAAAAGAAGTATTGTGCTTCGTTATCAAAACTTACCCGATGATGCAGACATTGTTTTAATTGCAGGTGGTTCAAACGATTGGGCGCATAATCTTGTTGAAATAGGAAATTTTGATAGTACAGATGATAAGACATTTAATGGTGCTTTAAATATCTTACTTCCTGCATTAAAAACAAAGTATCCAAATATCCCTGTTGTTATGATGACACCAATTAAAAGGGGTGTAACATATAACTCAACAAATAAAAAAGGATATACATTACAACAATTTGCTGACGCATTGATTGCAAAATGCAGACAATACAATGTGTATTGTTTGGATATGTGGGGAACTTGCCCAATTAGTCCGCACATTCCTGTTATGTTGGAAAGATTTTTCAGGACAAATGATAGTACACATCCCAATGCAGACGGTCACGCCATAATGGGTAAAACAGTAGCAGGATTTATTAGAACATTGAATTAAATACACGGAAAAGCATCACCTTAATTGGTGGTGCTTTTATCTCTATAAGGAGTGATTTGATGGTTACATTAAAAGAAGAAATGAAAAAGACACTGGGCCTTATTGAAGAATTAAATCCTGAAAGTGAATACTTAACAGATGACCCGGATATTGAAGCAAAAATATATGCTGTTTTCAATCAAATTATGTTTGAGTTAGCAAGAGTAAAGAAAATCCCTCGTTATGTTGAAATAGAGGTTAACGAGGGTGATTTAATCACTTTTGAAATATTGGAAAGAGCATGTGGTTCTGCAGTATATCAAATTGCGAAGGTCAGCGGTGTGGAATACGATTTTAAAGCTCAGGGTACTGTTATTAAAACTTTAGAAAAAGGCACATTAGAAGTTGATTTGTATGTATATCCCGAAAGAATAACAGAAAAAACGAAGCCGAATGCTTATGAATTCGAATTGAGTGAAGATACACTTGAAATTATGCCTTATGGTATTGCTGCTGATTTGCTTAAGAGTGATGTTTCATCAGAATATGGAAGTGTTTATGCAAATCGATATAACGATATGTTGCAGCGACTCGACCCAAGATACAGTATGCCAAGTATAACTATTGAAGGTGGGGTGGATTTCTGATGCCGTCGGGAAACATAATTACGAGAATTTACGGTGGGTTTCGTGGCGTAGATTTCAGAGGAGATGAAATCAATCTTGCAAGAAGTCCTGATAGCCTTAATGTGTGGAAAGATTATAAAGAAACTGACAGCATACGCACACGACCTGAAATGGAATTGTTGCAATCATTTGACGATACAATTTACGGCATATTCTTTTACAATGTTGGTGATATCAATATGATTATTGTTCACAGCGGTACGAAACTTTATAAGATTGAGAACGGCATAAAGGAAAGAATATATATAGATATCAATCCGGCTAAAAGTGATGCATTCATTTACAACAATATTTGGTATTTCAAGGACGGGAAAATCTATCTGCAATATGACGGAGAAACAATTAAAGAAGTTGAGGGATATATTCCCACAACTAATGTTGGCAAAACAGCCAGCGGTACCGGTAGCGTTTACGAAGATGTGAATATGTTGTCCGATTATCGCATCAATACTTTTATCGGTGATGGAGTAAGCACAGAGTTTAATTTGGATGCGCAAGATATAGAGCCTGATGGAAGTTCGTTAGGTGTTGAAGTTGCTATTGAAAATATTGATTATAATGTTGAAACTGACGGAATTATGGTGGATTTTAATTTGGGTAAGATTGAATTCCGCAACCCACCACCCGCACCATTAACAGATGGGCAAAGTAATATAACTATCAAGTTTAAAAAATCCGTATCCGGATACAGAAACAGAATTAACAAATGCACTATATTACAAGTGTTTGATAACAGAGTCTTTTTCAGCGGCAATCCGGATTATCCTAATGTGATTTGGCATTGCTCTTTGAATGACCCCACATATTGTAGTGATTTAGACTGCTATAACGAGGGACTGGATACTGCAAAAGTTAAGGGGATGGTTGCAGGCAACAACGCACTTTGGGTGTTCAAAGAACCGTCACAAGCCAATACAACCGTGTTTTATCATACACCGACAATTGATGCGGACTATGGTAAAGTTTATCCAAGTCAGCATTCAAGCGTTTCAACGGGTTGTGTAGGTAAGGCAATTAACTTTAATGATGATATTATATTCTTCAGTGATAGAGGAATGGAAGGTATCAGCGGTGATATTACAGCTGAACAGGTTGTTGCACACCGAAGCTCTTTAGTTGACAGAAAGTTGATTGCAGAGGCTGATTATAAAGATATGATATTGGAAGAATGGGAAGGCTACCTAATTGTATTTATTGGTAAAAAGGCATATCTTGCAGACAGCCGAGCCGTTTTTACAAATGAGAATCATATTGAATATGAGTGGTTCTATTGGGATTTTGACAAGACAATTACTTGTGCAAAGGTAAATAAAGGCGTTTTGTATTTAGGTACAGCAGATGGTGTTTATACTCTTACAGATAATGAAAGTGATGTTGAAAGTTATTGGGTAACACCAAAGGATAAATTTAAATATCCTCAGTATATGAAAACCACAAATAAAAAAGGTTGTGTTATTGAAGCGTTGGGTGATGTGTCGGTCTTTGCAAAGACAAATAAAACTGATTTTGAATTGATTGGAATATACGAAAATATTACTGATGCGTTTGTGTGTAGAATAAAGCGAAAAAAATTCAAGGATATTCAGTTGAAATTCTATTCAAAGAAAAGATTCAGTATAGAAACAGCAACGCTTGAATGCTTTATCGGTGGATATCTGAAAAGGTAAGGAGATAAAATATGGCAGTAAATTATAATGATGAACGATTTGCACAAGTAGAGGCTGAAAAACAAGCTGCACTTGATGAAAACGAAAAGCTTTATGATGGAATGATAGAAAAATCAGATGGTTTTTATCAGAAACAAATTGACGCTGCAGTTGAGTGGGGAGACAAACAAACAGAATTACAACAGCGACAGACTGATTTTGCTATTGAAAAAATTGAGCAGCAAAAAGAGCAAGCAAAAAAAGATTATCAGAAAGAGCAAAGAGCTGCTCATGTTGATTATTTAAAGCAAAGTAATGCTTATGGAGCTAATGCTGAGCAAATGGCTGCAAATGGACTTGTAGGCTCAGGATATAGCGAAAGTTCACAGATTGCTATGTACACTGCATATCAAAATCGTGTTTCAATGGCAAAAGAAAATTTTAGTCAGGCTGTTATTGAATATGACAATATGATGAATGATGCTCGTCTTAAAAACAGTGCAGCTTTAGCACAGATTGCTTATGAAACATTACAAACAAGACTGCAATTGGCTTTGGAAGGGTTTCAATATGAGAATTCACTCCTTTTGGAAAAAGCGAATCAAAAGACTAACATTGATAATATATATTACGGCAGAAGTCAGGATGTGCTTAATCAGATTAACACAGAAAATGCACTCGCAGCTGAAAAACGCAGGCAGTTTGATGCAAAGCAAGCAGACCAATATGCACTGCTTACAGATGGTGAACCGTTTGCGGATATGACTGAAGAACAGATGAAAGCCTTATATCAATCAATAGGAATGAATCGAACCGTTGAAGGTAGAATTAATACCATTCAGCGACTTTTGGATGAAGGAAAAATTTCAGAAGCAGAAGCGCAAATTTTAGCAGAAAAATTTTCTGAATAAAGGAAGTTGAATACTAATGGCAATAGATTGGGAATATTATAAAAAGAAAGCTAAAAAAATTGATGAAGAAAATTACCGTAAGAATGTATCAAATGACATAGCACCTGTACGCACCCAAACACCAACTTCAAATGCAAATAATGCAACTGAGCCTAAATGGTTTCAAAAAAGTGCATTGTTTGATGATGGTTATGACTTCGGTGATGTTTTCAAAACTATTATAGGTTCAGGTACTGATGTTACTGAACATGCAGGCGCCGGCTTAATAGGTTCAGGAGAAAAAATATTAGATGCGTTGTCTATGATTGGAACAGCAATGAACAAACAGGCAATGAATCAGGCGGCAGAAAACGAAATGATATATAATACTATTGCAGGTAATGATATCAGCGGAGAACAGGTACTTAAAAAATATAAAGAAATTCAAAATTCAGTTGAAAAAGGTTCAGAAGAATTCATAAAAAAAGACCTGTATGATGAACAAAGAATTGCAAAGAAACTCATATCTGACCCGATGAGAAAAAAGCATGGTATCGATGCGGAAAGTGATTCTATATTCGGAGAAAAGTCAGATGAACTTGCATATTCCGGTGGTCAGTTGTTAGGAACTGCCGCCGCAAGTAAACTTGGTGTGCCAAGTTCTGTACTTATCGGTTTAACAAGCTTCGGCGGTGAGATGGAATCTGCACTTAATCAGGGTGCAAGTTATGATGAAGCTGCCTTTAGCTCGGCAGTAACTGCGGGTGCAGAAATTCTAACTGAAAAGATTTCAGGCGGTATTAAGTTTGGCGGTAAAACACTTGATGAGGCGTTAACAAAAAAAATTACAAGCAGTTTATCAAACAAAGTAGTAAGAAGGCTTGTAGATTTTGGTATGGATGCTGCAGGCGAAGGATTTGAAGAGGTTTTATCAGGTGTTATGAGTGCCATAGGTCAGAAACTTTCGTATGCTGATGATAAAGAACTTAACGAACTGTTTTCTTTGCAAGATGCATTGGATGCTTTTATCGGCGGTACAGTGCTTGGTGGCTTTTCGAGTGTTGGTAGAAATGTTAAGGCTAAAATAAATGGTATTGATTCCGTTACCGGGCTTACCAAGGATGAACAAGCCGTTTTTGACAAGGTATATAACCAGCGGATGGCAGAGGCAAAAAAGGACGGCAAAAAGCTTTCCGTTAATGAGAAGTCAAATATCTTTAACTCAGTTATGAATGACATTGAAAAGGGTTATATCGGCATTGATACCATTGAGAGTGTGCTTGGCGGTGAAACTTATAAGCAGTATCAGTCAGCGGTCGAGAAAGACAACTCAATGAAGAAATTGCAGAAAGAATATGATTCTCTTTATCAAATGAAAAACGGTGACAAGTCTGATGCGCAGATTGACCGTCAGGCTGAACTTAAGCAGCAGTTAGAGGATTATAAGAATAATTCAAAATTGACTCAGCTTAAAGAACAGTTAAGCAAAGAAGTTTCCGAAATGACAAAGGTCGGTAAATTGAGCGAAAGCTACAACGAGAAATCTCGCAGAAGTCAGGTGTTTGAAGCTGACCTTTCACAATATGACGGCAAGGCGCAGGAAACAGTTAAAAGAGCCGTTGACAGCGGAATTCTTAATAACACGAACAGAACACACGAGTTTGTTGATATGATTGCAAAATTATCAGCAGATAAAGGTGTTCTTTTTGATTTTACCAATAATCAGAAACTGAAAGAATCGAGTCTTGCGATTGAGGGGAAAACCGTAAACGGTTATGTGCAAGGCAATAATATTGCCGTCAATATTGATTCGGCAACTGCACTTAATACAGTTGTCGGTCACGAGATAACCCATGTTTTAGAAGGCACTGAACTTTATACTGAACTTGCGAACGCAGTTAAAGAATTAGCCACAACAAAGGGCGAATATGACAGTAAATTGCTATCGATTGCAGAACTCTACGACGGTATTGAAAATGTTAATATCGAAAACGAGGTTTTGGCAGATTTAATCGGTGAATACTTATTTACTGATACAAACTTCATCAATAACTTATCAGCGGAAAAGCCCACATTATTCAAAAAGATTTTTGATGAAATCAAGTATCTTTACAAGGTCGCTACTGCCGGCAGTAAAGAAGCAAGACAGCTTGAAAAGGTCAAAAAAGCCTTTGAAGACGCTTATAAACAAAAAAATAACACCGCCACAAATGACGGTATTACAAGATATTCTTTCAATGACAGTAAAGGCATGGCAAACGATAAGTTAATGCCATATGATGAGAAGTTAACATCAATTATCGAACAAAAAGGCGGATATATCATTGACAGTTTTGAAAAACTTGAAAATGTTGTAAATCTTGCTTTTGATAAACCACAACAAAAAGCAACTGCTTATTTTGGCATTTTGTCGCCTGATGTTCTTTCACATATTGAAAAAAATATTCCAAATCTTCCCAAAGAATTGAATGGTGAATTATTTAAATCAAATAAATCATATTCTGTCGCTGTTACACTTGATAGTATTAAACATATATGTGATGAAAAGAGTTTATCAAAAAAAGATGTTTTAGACTATTTAGATAGAATGTCCGACACGATAGTTAATTTTGATACAGTAAATTTTGATTATTACTACCAAGGTAGACAAAAATCAAAGGGTATTATTTTTAAAAAATCTTTTGAAGATGGTACAATAGAAAGTTTTGAAATTGTATCAAATAAAAAGAAAAGTTTGAATTTGCAAACCATTTATATGGAAAAAGGAGATTATATAAAAAAGAAGTCTGCTGAAACCCTGCTGATGGATAATCCCTCAGCCGACGCCCAAGGCGAAGGTCAGTCAAACTTCAATAATATTATATCCAATACAACGGAAAATGTCAAGGACGTTTCAAAATATTTAACTGATGATATGAAAATGTCATTAAGTAAGGAAAATCAAGACCTTGGTCCTGTAAGAAGCGACAATGTTTACGGTAAAGATATCAAGTTGCAAACTGAATCAGCGGAAGACATCGCTCCAATCGGTGAAAATGTTGTAAGAAAAACAACTCCATCCGAAAGCAATATTCCTGATGATTATGCTCCAACAGCAGACGATATCCAAAAGCAAGATACTCCAAAAATCGATTTATTTGTAAAATCTAATAAAACAGTTGAAAGTGAGCAGGCTACAGTTCTCAAAGAAACGACTCCTGTAGAACAATCAACAATTGATGAAAAGGCAGTTGAACGCTTAACAAGAAAAGTTATTGACGGTTTGGATATCGGAAAAACCAAAAAGAATAGAACAGCTATAGGTGAAATAATTAAATCCTTTGGTGATAATTATTCTGCAACTTCAAAGGATGCTTTATATGATGCTGTTAAAGAAAAATTCGGAACAACTTATGTTGATAGCGTTATAAATAAGGCTACTGACCTAATTTATAATAATGTTACGGAACATCGTGAGGCGACAAGTAAAGTTGACAAGGTTACAAAAGATATTGAGTCAGCAAATATAAGCAATAAGGTTAAAACTGAAATAAAAAATCAGTTAACTTCTGCTTATGAAAAAATTGAAGCGGAATACAATATTGATAAAAACAATCTTGTTAATGAACTTAATGCAAGAAAATCACAACTTGAAACCGATACTGCAGACAAAAATCATTTCTTTAAAAAGTATGCCGGTGAGCTTTATAGTGAATTAAAGCAACTGAAAAAAGGTGTCAGAGCATCTGACGACTTAAGTTATTTGCTTGATTCACTTGATAGCAAAAACAAGAAACCGCTTGTTACTGCTCTTATAAATGCAAAAAATGCACCTGAAGGAGTAGTTAATGAGAATTCTGAAATTGAAAGAGTTGTTCGTGAACTCTTGAATGAAAAATTTGATAGCTATGTTGATGAGTTAAATAATTTTGATTCAACTGCACAAGAAAAATTAGAAAAACTTGAAACAAAAGCTGAAGATAAGAGAAATTATGCCAGACTTGCTGTGAACGGTAAACTTGTCAGAGAAATTATGGATGCCGAGCAAGTTTCTTTAATGGGTAAAACTTCCACATGGAAAGACAAAAAATTAGGCTTATGGTACAAAATTGAAACAGAAAAGCGCAACTTTGAAGATATTGTTAAAGACTCAAAAGGTAAAGCGGATATTGAAAAAGCAAAGGCTCTTAATGATTATTTTATGGGTACATACAACCATAACGAAGCTGAATTGAAAAGAGAGTCCAATAAAATTAAAAAAGATTTTATTGACCTTAAACTGAATAAACACGAAGATGTTTTTGTTCAGATGAAAGGTGAGTTTCTTCATAATCCACATACTGAATTGACTCAACACGATATTGATACATTCTTGAATTTATATGGCAAAAATATTGATGAGGCTAAAGTTGATAAAGCCATTGATATGGCAAGAGAAACTTATGACTCGTTAATCGAAAGAACGAATGAGGTTTTAGTTGCTCACGGAATGAAGCCTATTGAATATCGAAAAGGATATTTTCCACACTTTACAGAAAAAAAACAGGGCAGACTTGCAAAACTGTTGAACTGGAAGACACATAAAACTAACATTCCTACAGGTATTGCAGATTTGACTGAAAGTTTTAAGCCAAACAGAAGTTGGCAGTCATTTAATAAGCGCAGAGTAAGCGATAATACAGACTACAGCTTTTCTAAAGGATTTGACAGATATCTTCAGGGCTCTCTTGATTGGATATATCATATTGACGATATTATGAAACGAAGAGTTTTTGAAAATCGTATCAGATATGACCATAGTGACACAGGTATCAAAGAAAAGATTCAGGAAATTTATAAAAACAATGAGTTTGATACCAACGAAAAGCAAGAACAGATTGACCTTGTTTTCAGAGAAGCAAAAAACCCTCTTAACAACTTTGTTACTGATTTCAGGACGAGAACAAATACTCTTGCGGGTAAGAAGAGTTCAATGGACAGAAATATGGAAGCAATGCTGAATAGAGATGTTTACTCAACAATGACAAATATTTCAAACCGTGTTACTGCTAATATGGTTGTTGGCAGTGTTTCATCAGCGCTTACTAACTTTATTCCCATAACTCAATCCTGGGGAGAAGTATCACCGTTAAGCTCTTTAAGGGCTATGAGTGATACAATCAGGTCAGCGGTCCGTGATGACGGTACAATTGATAAATCCGACTTTTTGACAAATCGTTTAAGGCAGTCTGAAAACCTTTATCAAACAACTTGGGACAAGGTTATTGATAAAGCAGGTGCAATGATGGAAATTATTGATAATTTCACATCACAAACAGTATGGCGTTCAAAGTATCTTGAAAATATTTCAAAGGGTATGAGCGAAAATGCTGCAATTAAAAATGCTGACCAATTTGCCGAAAATGTTCTTGCAGGTCGAAGCCGAGGCAATAACCCTACAATATTTGATTCCAAAAGTATATTATCTAAAACCTTAACAGCGTTCCAGCTTGAAGTAAATAATCAATACGGTTATATGTTTAAGGATATGCCACGGGATTTGAAGCAAGAATCAATAGGTAAACTTGTTAAAGGGTATGGAACAATGTTTATCGGTGCTTATGCCTATAACGCGTTGTATTCAGCACTGGTTGGCAGAAATGCAGCTTTTGACCCTATGAGCATTATTGAAGATTTATTAAAAGATTTGTTTGGCGATGATGAGAAAGAGCCTGCAGACATTATAATGAATCTTACAGACAATGTGCTTGAGGAAGTACCGTTTGTAGGTGGTTTGATTGACGGTGGCCGTATTCCAATCAGTTCAGTTCTTCCTTACGATAACGGTATTTATGGAGCATATGAGGGAATTGTAACCGATGCAACTGAAAAAGACTTGAAACATCTTGAAAAAGAGGTTGGCGAAAGTTTCATTTCGTATTTATTACTTCCTGCCGGCGGCGGTCAAATCAAAAAGACAGTACAGGGCTTATCAATGTTTGATGATGACTTTCCTATTGCAGGCTCATATACTGATAGCGGTAAACTTCGATTCAGCGTTGAAAAAACACCTGGCAATATTGCACAGGCTGCCTTGTTTGGACAATACGCAAGTAAGACTGCACAACAGTATTTTGATGAAGAGCATGCACCATTATCAGATAAGCAAACTGAAGAACTTAGTGCTCTTGAGATTTCAATGGAAGAATATTGGAATTATCAAAAAGGACTTAAAAAGTTAGGTGACGATGCAACACTTGCAGAACAGGTTGATTTTATCGCTAACCTTGAGGAGTTTGATACATGGCAGAAGAATATTATGGCAAACAGTCTTACTGACCGAAAGACACCTATTGACCTAACCGGTTATGAAGCAATTGGTGATTTTGAAGAATTTGATTATTCTATAAAACATCCTGAGAAATACGCAATCGCAAAGGCGGTTGGTGGATATGATAGTTATATTAAGTATTCGGAACATTTAGGCAATATCACCGCAGAAAAGGACCGTAACGGTAAAACAGTCAGCGGTAGCCGTAAAAAGAAGGTTGCAAGGTACATTAACAATCTTGATATCGAGTTCGGCGAAAAGATGATTCTTTATAAGAGTGAATACAAGGGTGACGACATATACAACGCACAGATTGTTGAATATCTCAACGGCAGGAATGATATTACATATCAAGAAAAAATAACAATCCTTACTGAGTTAGGTTTCAATGTATTATCTGACGGCACAGTAAGATGGTAAGAGGTGAGAATATGATTCCAAAACAAGATAGAGCACAAGTAAGGACTCCGGCACAGTTGGAACAAAAGTATAATTTTGACAAGTCTTTAAAAGAACCGAATATTTTTATGCAGAAGTTAGAAAAAACACTTCAAAATTTATCACAGCTAATGAATCAAAATATAATTAATATCAATGCTAAAATAGATTCACTTAGCAATGATTTAATTCAATCCTGGATTGGTAATGGTGTTCCAACCTTAAAAAATCAACCTGCAATGGAGTGGGTTGAAGATAAAAGTGAAGTAAAGCATATCGGGGATATTTACTACAATAATGATGATGGCACAATTTACATATTTAAATGTACTAACGAGATATATGAATGGGCCAAGTGCTATTCCGCAGTAGAAAGGTATCATATTACATTTTACGATGTTGAGGGAATTGTTGTTGCAGGATATGTAATCAAGAAAGGTGATGCAATCAAGTCCCCGATTGTTGACGCAGTATGGGTAAATAGTGAAGGCGTTGAAGTTTCATTTCCATATATCCCAACCGATGACATCAATTTATATTTACTTAACGGAGAAAGCACTCTTTAAGGGTGCTTTTCCCATTGGAGTATTAAAAAGGGGGTGAGTCAGATGGTTAACACAATAATTTTTGCAGCATCTCTTCTAACTGCATTGGGTGTGATTACTGCAACTGCAATTAAGGTATATAAATTCATTCGCAGATGTGAAGAATGGATTGAAAGAACAGAAAATCACGATACTGAGCAGTACAAAGATATTCTGCGAATCAAGATAATGATGCCCGAAATGCCGTTGTCAGAGAGAATTAAAGCAGGTGACATTTATGTTAATAAACTCAATGGCAATGGCGGTGTAAAACAAAAATATCTTGAATTATTACAGAGATTTAGTGAAGAACATAAGGAGTGATTTATTATGGCAAATAAAGTTTGTTTTATCGTAGGACACGGTAAATCCGAAACAGGAGGCTACGACAGCGGAGCCGTCAGCAAAGACGGAAAATACCACGAATTTAAGATTGTTAGAGAAATCGCAAAATATGCTCAGGCTTATTACAACGCTACATACACAGAACAAGCCGACATAATGAATTACAACGGTGATTTGTATCTTACTGACCGAATTAAAAAAGCAAACACAAACGCTTATGATGTGATTGCAGAAATACATCTTAATTCATCAAAAAGCACTTCTGCAAACGGCGTTGAATGTTACTATGAGAACGGAAACATCACCGGGCAGAAATATGCAGACGCTATTTGCGACCAAATTGCTTTGGATTTAGGCGTATCACAAAGACCATACGGAACAGATGCAGACGGCGGCGATAAGGTTAAACTTAATTCAAGCGGTAAAGACCATTTCGGAATTATTCGTCAGCCTACAAATGTCAAAATAAGGCTTCTTGTTGAAACCGTGTTTATCAGTAATGCTTCTGACCTTGCAAAAGTTAGCACGGCAGCAGGACAGAAGAAGTGCGGTGAAGCCATTGCAAAGGCGGTTGCAAAAGTCCGTGGTGCAAAGAAGAAGGCAATTACAGGTTGGCAAAAGGATAGCAAAGGTTGGTATTACTTAAAGAACGGCGTTAAACTAACGAACCAATGGATTGAAGATACTGTCGGTTGGTGCTATGTAGGTGCGGACGGTTATTGTTTAATAAACCAATGGATTAAAGATTCAAAAGGCTGGTGCTATGTCGCTGAAAACGGTAGAGCCTTAGAAAACACTTGGAAAAAAATCGGTAACCGTTGGTACTATTTCAATAATCAATGCAACGCTGTAAAGGGTATGCAAAAGATTGACGGAAAAATCTATTTCTTTGCAGAGAAACAGTACGAAGATATAAAAGAATGTCAACTTATTATCACCAATTCAAACGGTGAAATCAAAAAGGAGATTTAATTATGGATATTTTAACTTATATTACAGAAAATTCACTTATTCTTGTTCCTGTACTTATTATAGTAGGAACAATACTCAAAAATGTACAGATAGTTCCTGACAAATACATTCCTGTAATTCTTTTGCCACTTGGTGTGTTAGGCGCAATGGCTATTGGTGGTTGGAATGTTGAAACGGCAATTCAAGGTATACTTGTTACAGGCTGTGCAGTTTATGGACATCAGATATATAAGCAATTAAAAAAAGAAGACGAATGATTCGTTTGTTTTCTTCATTTTTATAAAACACCTCACACAGAACAACTTAATGAATAAATAAAAAATTGCGCATTTTTTTTACTTAAACATAATCAAACAAAAAAGTATTTTAAAAATAAGGAGATTTTTGAAATGAAATTTGATAAAGCACTTGAAGCAATGAAAAACGGCAAGAAGGTTAAGCTTCCATCCTGGGGCGGCTATTGGTACTGGGATGAAGAACAGCAGACCATTATGATGCACACCAAAGAAGGCAATGAACTTGATATCAGAGAAACACAGAGAGTCGAATACACTCTTGGTAATGTTTGCTCTGATGAGTGGATTGTCGCAGATGAAGAAAACACACCGGTGCTTGGTGGTGTAGCAACATTTAATTTCGGCGAAGCTATCAAATATCTTAAGCGTGGCTTTAAGGTTAAGCGCCGTGGCTGGAATGGTAAAAATCAGTTTATTGAGCTTGCAACTGCAATCAGTTATGTAAGTCCTGCCGGTAAAGTTGTTAACTGTGAACACGAAGCAATCGGTAATATGGCAATTGCATTTAACGGAACATCAGGTGTTCAAATGGGATGGCTCGCATCACAGGCCGATATGCTCGCTGAAGATTGGATTTTTGCTGATTAACTTTTTGCAATCGATTACAATTGAATAAATGATACAATGATATCATAATATCAAAATTAAATTCATAACGGTCTAAAAACAGGACCGTAAACACAACACCCTCTGCATTGGAAATATCCTTGCAGAGGGTATTTTTTTATATTTAAAAAACAAACAGATTTTAAACAGCGATTTTATTATAGCCGTTTATATAACGGAAAATGTAATAAAGGAGCTGAAAACGATGTATCTGAAATACAGACATCACATCAATATTGAGAAAAGGAGAGTAAGAACTTACGGAATAATCGCTGTTTCGTTAAAAACTTTTAAAGTATTTAACGATGTTTCAACCGACAGTACGGCAGTAAAACAGCTCGTTAAAAGACTGAATGACGGTAAAGTCGAAATTGTCCACATCCCCGCCATCCTCGAAGACTTTTATCTGACGAACCCGTAATTGTCAGGTTAAGCGACCACCCTCTGCATCGGATAAAGCCTTTGCAGAGGGTGTTTTTTTGCAAATTCTCAATAATAATATCTTTTTAAAGTCAGGCGGCCCCGACGGCGAACTCGGCGCGTCACTTCGCTATCTTTCACAAAGATACGCAATGCCGTATCCGGAATTAAAAGGATTATTGACAGATATAGGTACTGAAGAGTTAGGCCATTTAGAGATGGTTGGCGCTATTGTTTATCAGTTGACCCGTAATCTTACTATTGATGAAATAAAAAAGAGCGGATTCGATAAATATTTTGTTGACCACACAACAGGTATATATCCAATCGCAGCAAGCGGAGTGCCTTGGTCTGCTACGACATTCCAGTCAAAAGGTGATGTTATTACCGATTTGCATGAAGATTTAGCAGCAGAGCAAAAGGCGAGAACGACTTATGACAATATTCTCCGTCTTGTGGATGACCCTGATGTCAGAGAACCAATTAAATTCTTGCGTGAAAGAGAAATAGTACACTATCAGAGATTTGGTGAAGGCTTACAACTTGCATGTGATAAGCTTGACAGTCAAAACTTTTATGCGTTCAATCCAAGCTTTGATAAGCATTGTATAAAAACTGTAAAAAATAATTCAAACAGAAATAAATATTATTAAATCTCTTTCGGAGAATTGACTTTCGTGCCGGTTCAACTCATAATTGAACCGGCACTTTTATATAATTCTTTTGTGCAAAATGTGATTTATATTTAAATTTTATCTTGCCGTCGGTCCGAGTATACAATATTTATTATTTTCTACTTGATTTTAATGTAAAAATCTTATATAATGGTAAACAGTTGTTATGGAGAGTTGTCCGAGCTGGTCGAAGGAGCACGATTGGAAATCGTGTAAACTGCTAAAACGGTTTCGAGGGTTCGAATCCCTTGCTCTCCGCCAATTTAAAAAGGGCACCACTGGGTTTTATAGTGATGTCCTTAATTTTTTTAGAATTGAGGTTTTATATGCTTGAACAACTTATAAATACTGTAAATAATGCGCTATACAGCTATATTCTCATAACTGTTCTCGTACTCGGCGGGCTCTATTTTTCAATTCGTACAAAATGCGTACAGTTTAGACTTATAAAAGAACAGTTTAAAGCAGTAATTGAAAAACCCGAAAACGGTGTTTCATCATTTCAGGCTCTCATGGTTTCAACCGCATCACGAGTCGGTACGGGTAATATAATAGGTGTTTCCACAGCACTGTGCCTCGGTGGATTCGGCTCTGTGTTTTGGATGTGGATTATCGCAATTATCGGCAGCGCATCAGCCTTTGTTGAAAGCACGCTTGCACAAATATACAAGCGTAAAGGTTCTGACGGCAGTTACGGCGGTCCTGCTTATTATATTGAAAGTTCATTGCATAACAGACCGCTGGCAATTGTGTTTTCCGTTCTGCTGATTATTACTTACGGTTTCGGCTTTAATATGTTGGCGTCATATAACTTGCAGTCAACATTTTCAGGATACAGCTTTTATGATGCAAATGTAACTCCTTGGATAATAGGCATTATCGTTGCAATTGTTGTCGGATATTGCCTTTTCGGCGGCGGAAAACGAGTAATAAAGGTTACAAGCACATTGGTTCCCGTAATGGGTGTTGCGTATATCGTTACGGCACTTATAATTGTGTTTATGAACATTGGTATTTTACCGAATATTATTAAAACAATCTTTATTGAAGCCTTTGATTTTAAGGCAATTTTCGGCGGATTTTCAGGCTCATGCGTAATTTTCGGTATTAAGCGCGGTCTTTTCAGTAATGAAGCAGGCGTCGGTTCTGCTCCGAATGCGTCAGCCTCGGCTGAAGTAAAGCATCCCGTAAAGCAAGGTCTTGTGCAAATTCTTTCGGTTTTTATTGATACAATTCTTGTTTGCTCCGCAACCGCTTTTTTGTGTATGAGTTCAGGGGTTGAGCCGTCAGCAGAGCTTTCGGGCGCACCTTATGTTCAGGCGGCACTCACCGAAACACTTGGGGCTTTCGGTCCGATTTTTATAACAGTTGCAATGATTCTGTTTGCTTTTACAACACTTATCGGTAATCTGTATTATGTTGATAAATGCATATTCCATATTTATGGAAAAATGCCGGGCAAGGCATTTATGTCCGCATATTATATTATTGTGTCTGCTATCATTTTTCTGGGTGCGGGACTTAATGCTGACTTGCTTTGGGGTATTGCCGATTTAACTATGGGTGGAATGGCACTTATCAATATGCCCGTTATTTTATATCTCGGCAAATATGCTTTTAGAGCATTAAAGGATTATGAAAAACAGCGCAAAAACGGTGTTGAACCTGTGTTCAAGGTGAAAAATATTGATTTGCCGCACAAAACAGATTACTGGAATTAAACATATAATCACTCTGTGCATAGACTGTACAGGGTGATTTTTTTGCGAAGTTTTGATTATAACAGAAATAAATCTGTTGAATATGCAAAAAAGTGGGCATTGACAAGAAATCCGCAATATTTTGATTTTCACGGAATAGGTGGGGACTGCACGAATTTTGCGTCGCAGTGTATCTATGCGGGTGCAGGAGTAATGAACTATACAAAGGACTACGGTTGGTATTATATTTCACCGAATAACCGTTCAGCCGCTTGGTCCGGCGTTCAGTATCTATATAGATTTTTAACTACCAATGAGAGTGTCGGTCCCGTAGGAAGAAATGCGGAATTCAGTGAACTTCAGCTTGGTGATGTAATATTTCTGAGTAACGGTCAAAGACTGTATCACACGCTTGTTGTATCGGGGTTTGACACGGACGGTGAAATTTTGATTTGTGCTCACACGGTTGATTCGTATATGCGCCGATTAGACAGTTATAGATACTATTCTGCATTCCCAGTGCACATTGAAAAAGTTAATTCTTGGTAAAATGTTGACTATAACAAAACTTTGTGCTATAAAGATAGTATAATATTGTTTTGTTGATAGTTTCGGGGTGGTAACGTTGAAGATTCCGTTTTCTTGTTATGATAACTGGGCACAATTACCAATGAAAATTTGTTTAGGTGCTGGTGTTACTTTAGTTGGCTCAGCTCTCTATAGTTCTGCCAATGAAATAAGTGCTACTGGTAGGGACTCAGGTGGGTATAATATATATTTTACAATAGGCTTAATTTGTTTGGGACTTTTTGTTGTGTTTAAAATTATAAATTGGCGTATTGCTATAAACGAACAAGATGATGAATTGTTTAATGTTGTTAACGATCTTTATACAAAGTTGGTTTCAGATGGGCTTTCACCAAATGTAGCTAAAAATAGTATAAAGTCATATTTTGCTGATAAATATAAAAATGGCGAAATAGATCCGAATGTTTGCGCTAGATTGTTTAAATTAATAGATAATAGATTAGAATAACAAAAAAAGGATTGGTTTATGCCAATCCTTTTTTGTATTACATTTGTTCTAAAATATAGTTTTTAACATCTTCTAATTTGCTTTCTTTCCATTTGCCGTTTTCAGCCTGTTCTGCAAGCGGACAAATAATGTAAAAATCTAAAGTTTCACCGGGTACTCGACCCGTTCTTAACGGTTCGGCAAAATGCTCTTTCCATTTTTCTTCGGTTGCGCCCTTAAATTCTTCGGGCTTTAAATAGGTCATTTGTCTTTTTGTTGCCGAAATAAGCATTTTAGCCGATAGCGGAGCTAAAAGGTTGTATTCTTCTTCCTGAACATCAACGAATATTCTCGGCAGCTCATCCTTTACGATATGTTCAATACCACGCTCTATTTTTAGTCCCATAGGCTCAAAATTAAACTCGTTTTCAGTAAAATTAAGTTTTATAAGCAGTCCGATATCGGTATTGAACTGCGAACGCTGATAATCAGTATCGAATATAAAATTACCTAATGAATAGAAAATGATTTTATCTCCCACAGTTTCAAAGTTCATAGGTACATGCGGGTGATGTGCAATAACAATATCAGCGCCCATTTCAAGATATTTATGATATCTTTCTCTTGTGTAAGGAGATGGAAGCGGAGTAAATTCTTCGCCTGCGTGCGCTACAACAATACACCAACGGCAACTCTTTTTAATTTCGTCAATAGACTTTTGAATTTCATCCAAATCGCTCCAACTGTAACAACCGGGCTTGTCGGTATCTGCTTTTCTGCAAGCACGCTGATAGCCGACTCCAAACATACCGATTCCACCGGCTTCGCTTATAATTACAGGCTTTCGGGCATCTTCTATGTTCATTCCCGCACCGATTGTTTTAGCGCCTAATTCATTAGCAATTTTTAATGTGCTTTCAATACCGTAAGCGCCCGCATCCATAATATGATTATTACAGATATTCCATATATCTGCTTTCATATTTTTCAGGACTTTAACTGCTTTTGGGTCAATGGTATGCAATAACTGTTGAACACCGCTTTGAGTAGTGTTCTGTTCGGCGTTTGCTATCGGACCTTCAACATTTGTAATAACATGGTCGGCACTGTGAAGAAAATCCAGAATTTCTTTTGAAATCAAGTTTTCATCATCCCATTTACCGTACATATAACGGTCAAAACCGATGTCGCCGGTAAAAACCAAAGAAGTTTTTTCTTTCATATAAATTACCTTTCAAAAAAATCCCGACAAGAAGCCGGGATTTCATTTTGGTGCGGGTAGCAGGGGTCGAACCTGTACACCTCTCGGCACAAGATCCTAAATCTTGCGTGTCTGCCAATTCCACCATACCCGCTGATACAAGTGTATTATATCAAAGAAATTTTGAAAATTCAATAGACAAATCCTATAATATGTTATAAAATATATTTTAATAAATTGCCGCAATCGGCGTTCTTCAGTTTGGAGTGAAAAATATGGGATTTATGAAAACTCGTTGGACAGATAGAATTGACAAAAATAATCCGTTGCCCGAATATCCCCGTCCGCAAATGGAAAGAAGTGACTGGATGTCACTTAACGGCGTTTATGAGTATGCAATAAAAGGCGCTAACTGTGAATGGGCTGATAATTTTGACGGTGAAATTATAGTACCTTTTGCTATCGAGAGTATGCTTTCGGGTATCGAAAAGCCTTTACTTCCAAGTCAAAGACTTTGGTATAAAAAAATGTTTTCTTTACCCGAAAATATGAAAGGAAAGAATATTCTTCTTAACTTCGGAGCGGTAGATTGGCAGTGTAAAGTATTCATTAACAAATCACTTGCAGGAACTCATACCGGCGGTTATACTTCTTTTACACTTGACATTACCGACCTGCTTAACGACGGTGAAAATGAACTTGTTGTCTGCGTTTATGACCCAACTGATAAAGGCTGGCAGCAGCGGGGCAAGCAGGTTATCAAACCGCACGGTTTTTGGTATGTCGCAACATCGGGTATATGGCAAAGTGTTTGGCTTGAAGCAACCGATAAATGTCATATCACAAAGCTTCGTATGATACCTGATATTGACGAAAAGACTCTTAGAATTAAAACTTTTGCAACAGAAGAAAACCTTGATGTAAAGGTTACTGTTTTTGATAATGAAACTATTTTATCTGAAAATAGCGTTTCAATGGACGCTGAAATTAAATTTGATGATATAAAACTTTGGTCACCTGAAAATCCGTTCCTATACGACCTTAAAATCGAGCTTATTAAAGACGGCAAAACTGTTGATACTGTTAAGAGTTATGTAGGTATGAGAAAATTCTCAACGAAAAAAGACAATTACGGAATACCGAGATTTTTCCTTAACAATGAACCTTACTTCCAGAAAGGTCTTCTTGACCAAGGCTATTGGTCGGACGGCGGTATGACGCCACCGACGGACGAAGCGATGATTTATGATATTGAAACTATGAAGAGATTAGGCTTCAATATGCTCCGCAAACACATAAAGGTTGAGCTTGACCGTTGGTATTATCACTGTGACCGACTGGGAATGCTTGTGTGGCAGGATATGGTGAGCGGCGGCGAATATATCGGTGATTTTGTTGCGGGTGTAATTCCTAATGTTGCCGGTTTCTTCCACTCAACAAAGGTTAAGGTTAAAGATGATAACTATAAAGTCTTCAACCGTACAGAGAAAAAATGGCGTGATGAATATAAGCGGGAACTCAACGAAATGTTAAATCAGTTGTTTAACCACACCTGTATTTCTGTTTGGGTGCCCTTTAACGAAGGCTGGGGACAGTTTGACTCCGTTCAAATTGCCACAAGTGTAAAAAACTTTGATCCCACAAGACTTGTTGACCATGCAAGCGGTTGGTACGACCACGGAGCAGGCGACTTCACAAGTATTCACAAATACATTCTCCCGACTTATGCTCCCAAAAATGACGGCAGAATATTTGTGCTTTCGGAGTTTGGCGGATACAGCAGAATCGTCAGTGACCACACTTGGGACGAAACGAAGAGCTTCGGCTATATGATGTATAAAACAAAAGACGAGCTTACAAAAGCATATAAAAAGCTCCACGAAAGGCAGATTGTTCCGCTCATTGACAAGGGACTCAGCGCAACTGTTTATACCCAGGTAAGCGATGTTGAAAACGAAGTAAACGGTATTTTGACTTATGACCGTGAGCATATTAAAATTGATGAAGATGTTATCATCGACATCAATAATAAGCTTACAATAATGAAATAGTTATGAAAAGTGCATCAAAACAAAAATTAAGATTACTATATATCATTGATATTCTTGCGAGCAAATCCGACGAAGAGCATTTGCTCTCTGCAAGCGATATAATCCGTTATCTTCGTGAAGATTACGGTATTGAGTGTGAACGGAAAACCGTTTATGACTGTATTGACTGTCTTAATGAATACGGCTATGAAATCATAAAGTCGCAGTCACCGAGAGGCTATTTTATGGCGCCCTATTATTTTGAATTGCCCGAATTAAGGCTGCTCATTGATGCCGTTCAATCCGCTAATTTTATATCTGCAAAGAAGACGAAAGCTCTGCTTAAAAAGTTTTCAAAATTTGCAAGCGTATATCAATATCGCAGAATTGAAAAACAGGTTTATATTGATAGCCGTAATAAATGCGATAACGAAAGCATTTTTTACAATATTGATATTCTTGATTCTGCAATTCTTAAACGAAGACAGGTTGAAGTTGTCTATCGAAGAAGAAAAGTTGTCGACGGAAAAAAAGCGGTTTATGATGAGAAAACAATGCTCATAAATCCTTACGCTTTGATTTGGTCAAATGACCATTATTATTTAGTTGGCAATCACAGTAAATATGATAATTTGATTCATCTAAGAGTTGACCGTTTAAAAAGTGTGGTTGTTACAGATAATATTGCTCGGCGTTTTTCCGATGTTTCGCCATATACTGTATCTTTTGATACAGCCGATTACAGCAATAAGCATCTCTCTATGTTTTCAGGTGATATTAAACCCGTTGAGTTCATCTGCAATAACTCAATAATTGAAGAATTTATTGATAGATTCGGCGAAAAATGTTCAATGCGACCTTTTGATGATGAACATTTTGTCGCAAAAACAGATGTTGCGGTTACAGATGGCTTAGTATCGTGGGTTATGCAGTATGGTGACAAGATTAAAGTCAGGTCACCGAAAGAGCTTAAAAATATGATTATAGACAAAACAAATTCGATTTTAGCCCAATATAATGGATAAAGTGATAAATTTTTAACAAATATATTTATAACACTTGAAAATTCATTATATTTGTTATAAAATATTAAAGGTTAAATTTATAAATTATTTCTGAAAGGATGTATTTTTAATGAGCAGTGCATTAAACAAAAAGACTGTTGAAGATTTACAGGTAACAGGCAAGAGAGTTCTTGTCCGTTGCGACTTCAATGTAAAAATGGAAAATGGCGTTATTACAAGCGACAAGAGAATTGTTGCTTCGTTGCCGACAATCAAATATCTTATCGAAAACAAGGCAAAGGTTATTCTTTGTTCACACCTTGGCCGTCCGAAGGGCGAAGTAGTTCCTGAATTTTCTCTCGCTCCTGTTGCCGCAAGACTTTCCGAGCTTCTCGGTCAAGAGGTTAAAATGGCAAAGGATGTTGTAGGGGAGAGTGCGCAATCTCTCGCAGCTGACCTTAAAGACGGTGAAGTTCTTCTTCTCGAAAATGTTCGTTATGAAAAAGGCGAAACAAAGAACGACCCTGAACTCAGCAAAAAATTTGCTGACCTTGCAGAGCTTTATGTCAACGATGCTTTCGGTTCAGCTCACAGAGCTCACTCATCAACAACGGGCGTAGCAGATTATCTTCCTGCAGCTTGCGGTTACCTTATTCAGAAAGAAATCGAATTCATCGGCGGTGCTCTTGAAAATCCAAAGAGACCTCTCGTTGCAATTCTTGGCGGCGCAAAGGTATCCGATAAAATCGGAGTTATCACAAACCTTATAGATAAATGCGACACACTTATCATCGGTGGCGGTATGGCTTACACATTTATGAAAGCACTCGGCCACAATATCGGTAATTCACTTCTTGAAGAAGACAAGGTTGAGCTTGCAGCCGAAATGATGAAGAAAGCAGAAGAAAAAGGTGTTAAATTCCTTATTCCGGTTGACAACAAAGTCGGTAAAGAGTATAAGCCCGATACAGAAGCAATGGTTGTAAATTCCGATGATATTCCTGACGGCTGGATGGGACTTGACATCGGTCCTAAGACACAAGCTATTTTTGCCGATGCAGTTAAAGATGCAGGAACAGTTATCTGGAACGGACCTATGGGCGTTTCCGAATGGGAAGCATTTGCTTCAGGCACAATTGCAGTTGCAACAGCTATTGCTGATAGCAATGCTATTTCTATCATCGGCGGCGGTGACTCGGCAGCGGCTATCCAAAAACTCGGTTTTGCCGACAAGATGTCACACATCTCAACAGGCGGCGGCGCTTCTCTTGAATATCTTGAAGGCAAAGACCTTCCGGGTATTGCAGCACTTGACGAGAAATAATTTTAATATATTTTTGGGAGAGCTTTGCGGTTCTCCCACAATTTATGATAAGGAGTAGTTTATTATGAAAAAAGAACTTCGCAGAGCAGTTATCGCAGGTAACTGGAAAATGAATAATACACCGTCTCAAGCAAAAGCACTTATAGAAGAAATGAAACCCCTTGTAGCAGATGCAAACTGTGATGTTGTGCTTTGTGTACCTTTTATTGATATTCCGGCAGCTGTTGAAGCAGCCAAGGGTTCAAACATTAAAATCGGTGCCGAAAATGTACACTTTAAAGCATCTGGCGCATATACAGGTGAAATTTCAGCAGATATGCTTAAAGAAGCAGGCGTGGAATATGTTGTAATCGGTCATAGCGAAAGAAGACAGTATTTCGGCGAAACAGACCAAACTGTAAACCTTCGTTCTCTTGCGGCTCTCAATGCAGGGCTTAAAGCAATCATCTGTGTCGGCGAAACACTTGAACAGAGAGAGCTCGGTTACACAGAAACTCTTCTTAAATTCCAAACAAAAATGGCTCTTACAAATGTAACAAAAGAACAGCTTAAAAATGTAATTATCGCTTACGAACCCGTTTGGGCAATCGGCACAGGTGTTACTGCTACTGCTGACCAGGCAGACGAAGGAAACGGCTATGTTCGTGCGGCTATTGCAGAAGCTTACGGTGCTGATGTTGCCGAAACAGTAACAGTTCAATACGGCGGTTCAATGAACGCTGCTAATGCTGATGAGCTTGTTGCAAAAATCAATGTTGACGGCGGTCTCATCGGCGGTGCATCACTTAAAGCAGTTGATTTCTCAAAGATTGTTGCAGCAGCTTCAAAATAATTAAATAGGTGAATACAATGAAAAAACCTTTAGTTTTATGTATTATGGATGGATTCGGTAAAAATCCGTCCGATTACGGTAACGCTATCGTTGCCGCAAAAACTCCAAATCTTGATAAACTTATGGCTGATTTTCCGATGACTTATATTGGCGCTTCGGGAATGGATGTGGGACTTCCTGACGGTCAAATGGGCAACTCAGAAGTCGGTCATACAAATATCGGCGCAGGCCGTGTTGTTTATCAGGAGCTTACAAGAATTACAAAATCCATAAAAGACGGCGATTTCTTCAAAAATGAAGCAATGGTTAAGGCCGTTCAAAATGCTGTTGATAACGGTACATCACTTCACCTTATGGGACTTATGAGTGACGGCGGTGTTCATTCTCACAACAGTCATATTTGGGCTATTGTTGAGCTTGCAAAGAAGATGGGACTTGAAAAAGTATATCTTCACTGTATTATGGACGGACGTGATGTACCACCTACAAGCGGTAAAGATTTTCTTGCAGATGCACAAGCTAAGCTTAGTGAAATCGGCGTCGGTAAAATTGCTACGGTTGTCGGCCGTTTCTATGCAATGGACAGAGATAACCGTTGGGAACGAGTTGTTCTTGCATATAACGCTTTTGTAAAAGGTGAGGGCATTTTTGCCGCTGACCCTGTAAAAGCAGTTGAAGAAAGCTATAAAAAAGTTGACGCTGACGGCAAGAATATTACCGATGAGTTTATTGAACCGACAGTATGCCTCGAAAATGAAGGCAGAATTTCTAAAAATGACAGTGTTGTATTCTTTAACTTCCGTCCTGACAGAGCAAGAGAAATTACAAGAACTTTTGTTGACCCTGATTTCAGCGGCTTTGAGCGTGAATTCTTCCCGGTATATTATGTATGTATGACTCAATATGACGCAACAATGCCGAATGTTGATGTTGCATTTAAACCGCAGTCCCTTAGAAATACCCTTGGTGAATACCTTGCCGATAAAGGTCTTTTGCAGCTTAGAATTGCTGAAACCGAGAAATATGCTCATGTTACATTCTTCTTTAACGGCGGTGTTGAAGCACAATATAAAGGTGAAGACAGAATTTTGGTCAATTCACCAAAGGTTACAACATACGACCTTAAACCTGAAATGAGCGCTTATGAAGTTTCCGAAAAGGTTAATGAAGCAGTTAGAAGCGGAAAATATGATGTTGTTATATTAAACTTTGCAAACTGCGATATGGTTGGACATACAGGTGTGTTTGATGCCGCAGTCGCTGCGGTAGAAGCGGTTGATACCTGTGTTGGTACACTCTATGAAGCCGTTCACGAAATGGGTGGAACATTACTTATTACTGCCGACCACGGTAATGCAGATAAGATGTATGAAGAAGACGGCTCACCGTTTACTGCCCACACAACATTCCCGGTTCCGTTCATTGTAGCGGATTATCCTTGCGAGCTCCGAGACGGCGGAAGACTTTGTGATATTGCTCCTACAATGCTTAAAATTCTCGGGTTAGAGCAACCGGCAGAAATGAATGGAGAATCCTTAATAAAATAATAGTCTGACAAATAATCCCGCTAAAATAAAACTTGTAAAATCGGCACACAGTGAGCAAATTGCTGTGTGCCGAATTTTTTTTATTCCCACTGAGCCGAAATACACGGCAATTGCATAAAATGTTGTTTCTGTTGAGCCCATCATTACCGAGGCAACTCTTCCGACATAGGAATCAGG
Source organism: uncultured Clostridia bacterium (assembly GCA_945787805.1). Classification (GTDB taxonomy): domain Bacteria; phylum Bacillota; class Clostridia; order Oscillospirales; family Acutalibacteraceae; genus Fimenecus. The sequence continues at coordinate 196,465 of CALZID010000001.1, forward strand.
TCCGCATTCACTTATAATTGATTCATAAATGCTTAAAGAGCCGCCGCCCGAAATCGGCGATAAAATGCACATAGGCAGGGTTTCAACCGGAATTTTCAGAAAATTGGCTATCGGTGATAAAACTTTTGTAATTATATCAATACCTTGCGATGTTTTGAGCATTTGTACAGCAAGGAACAGTGCGGTCAATGAAGGAAGTATTGACAAAAATACATCAAAACCTCTTTTAGCTCCGTCAATAAATACTGCAAAAACATCAATTCGTTTGTATAACCCAAACCCAATAATTATCAATAAAAATACAGGCAGAATATAATTTGAAATATTAGTCATTTTAAAAAAACCTTTCTGTCAGTTTTGTCATTATTATTCCAACCGACAATGCACAGAATGATACTAATATTGACGGTAATACTATTTCTAATGGATTTGCCGAATTATGACTTGCCCGAATTCCCGCAACGGTTGACGGAATTATTCGTAATGCTGCCGAATTCATAACCACAAATAATACCATATCGTTGCTCGGTGAAGTTTTATTTGTATTGTTATTCGACAGTCTTTTCATGGCTTCAATTCCTATGGGTGTAGCAGCATTTGACAGTCCCAACAAATTTGAAGTAATATTAAGACAGATAGGTTCAAGTGCGGGACTGTCTTTATCTATACCTTTGAATAGTCTGCAAATAACAGGAGACATTATTTTAGAAATTATTTTTGTTATACCGGATTTTTCTGCAACATTCATAAGTCCGTTCCACAAGCAAAATGTACCGAGCAAGGTTAAACAAAGGTCAACCGCAGTATTTCCGCTGGTAATTATACCCGTTGATAATGCGTTTGATGTTCCGTTTAAAAGAGAAGATACAACCGAAAAAATGATAATAACCGCCCATATATAATTCATCATATTAAGTACCCCAAAATCAATACATTTATTGAATTTTATGCAAAAATATTGCGAATAATGTTGATTTTATTTTTAATATGATGTATAATTATACGAACAAATGTACGAGAGGTTTGTTATGTTTAAGTTAGTAAGTAATTATCAGCCGACAGGTGACCAACCGCAAGCAATAGAAACACTTGTTGAAGGCGTGAATAAAGGATACAAAGAACAAACATTACTGGGCGTTACAGGTTCCGGTAAGACATTTACCATGGCTAATATTATTGCAAAGCTTAACAGACCGACTTTGGTTCTTGCCCATAACAAAACTCTCGCAGGTCAGTTATGCTCCGAGTTTAAGGAGTTTTTTCCAGAAAACGCCGTCGAATACTTCGTTTCCTATTATGATTATTATCAACCCGAAGCTTATATTGCCAATACCGACACCTATATAGAAAAAGACTCGGCAATAAATGATGAAATTGATAAATTGCGACATTCGGCAACATCTGCACTGTCAGAAAGACGGGATGTAATCATAGTTGCCAGTGTATCATGCATCTATTCTCTCGGTGACCCCATTGATTATAAAAGTATGGTTATTTCTTTGCGAACGGGAATGGAAAAAAGTCGTGACGATTTAATCAACAAGCTTGTTGAAATTCAATATGAGAGAAATGATATAAACTTTATCAGAAATAAGTTTAGGGTTAGGGGAGATATTGTTGAAATCTTTCCTGTATATTCAAACGATACTGCCATCAGGGTTGAATTTTTCGGTGACGAGATTGACAAAATAAGCGAAATAAATCCGTTGACGGGTGCAGTAAAAAATGTTGTATCGCATGTTGCTGTATATCCTGCCTCACACTATGTTGTTTCACCCGAAGAAATGGAAGAAGCCCTCGAAAAAATCAACAATGAAATGGAAAAACAGGTTGCCGAATTTGAAAAGCAAGGAAAACTGATTGAAGCCCAAAGAATTCGGCAAAGAACAGAATATGATATGGAAATGCTTCGTGAAACCGGTTTTTGCAAAGGCATTGAAAACTATTCGGCAATTATGTCGGGCAGAAAGCCCGGTGAACCGCCGTTTACATTGCTTGATTATTTTCCCGACGATTATTTACTTTTTGTTGACGAGTCCCATGTTACATTGCCCCAGGTTCGCGGTATGTATGGCGGTGACCGTTCAAGAAAGGAAAATCTTATAAATTACGGTTTTCGTTTGCCGTCAGCTTATGATAACAGACCGTTAACTTTTGATGAATTCTATGATAAAACCCGTCAAAAAATATTTGTAAGCGCAACACCCGGTCCCTTTGAAGCAGAAAAAAGCGTTCAAATTGCCGAACAGGTTATTCGACCAACAGGCCTTTTGGACCCTGAAATCTCCGTTCGCAGTACAGAAGGTCAAATTGATGATTTGATTTCAGAAATCAATATACGCATCGAGAAAAAAGAAAGAGTTTTGGTTACGACTCTTACAAAGAAGATGGCAGAAAATTTAACCGATTATCTTTCGGGTCACGGAATTAAAGTCAGATATATGCACTATGACATTGACACTATTGAACGAATGGAGCTTATCCGTGATTTGCGTTTAGGTGAATTTGATGTGCTGGTGGGAATAAATCTTCTTCGTGAAGGTCTTGATATTCCCGAAGTTTCACTTATAGCCATTCTCGATGCAGATAAGGAAGGTTTCTTGCGTTCTGAAACTTCACTTGTACAGATAATCGGTCGTGCCGCCCGAAATGCAAACGGTCATGTCATAATGTATGCCGATACTGTTACAAAATCAATGGAAAAAGCAATTGAAGAGACATATCGCAGGCGTGAAAAACAAATTGCGTACAACGAAGAACATGGAATTGTTCCGCAAACAATCACAAAGGATGTTCGTGAAATACTCGAGATTTCAAGTCGTGATAAATCCGTCAAGAAACGAATGACACGAGATGAAAAGCAGAAACTTATTATCAGGCTTACCGAAGAAATGAAAGCTGCCGCAAAAATTCTTGAATTTGAGCACGCTGCATATTTAAGAGATAAAATTGAAAAACTTAAATCGGAGAAATAAATGATACACGATAAAATTATTATTAAAGGCGCAAAAGAGAATAACCTTAAAAATGTTGATATTGAGATACCCCGTGATAAGCTTGTTGTCTTTACGGGGCTTTCGGGCTCGGGTAAATCATCTCTGGCTTTTGATACGATTTATGCCGAAGGTCAAAGACGATATATTGAATCTTTGTCATCTTACGCAAGAATGTTTTTAGGTCAGATGGAAAAACCCAATGTTGAGTCAATCGAAGGGCTTTCTCCCGCTATTTCAATCGACCAAAAAACAACATCAAAAAATCCCCGTTCAACAGTTGGCACCGTAACGGAGATTTATGACTATTTGCGACTTTTATATGCGAGAATAGGTATTCCGCACTGTCCGGTTTGCGGCAGAGAAATCAAACAACAGACCGTTGACCAAATTGTTGACAGTATTATGAGCTTGCCTGAAGGCACTAAATTTCAAATTCTTTCTCCCGTTGTCCGCGGTAAAAAAGGCGAACATGCAAAAGAACTTGCCAATGCATTGAAAACAGGCTTTGTCAGAGCAAGAATTGACGGTGTAGTTACTGAAATTATTGAAGATATGAAGCTTCAAAAGACATATAAGCATACTATTGAGATTATCGTCGACAGACTTGTGGTAAAAGACGGTATCAGAACAAGACTTGCCGATTCAATAGAAACTGCCACAGCCCATTCGGGAGGTAATGTGATTATTGATGTTATTGGTGATAAAGAATATCTTTATTCACTCAATTATGCCTGCCCTGAACACGGAATAAGCGTTGATGAATTATCGCCGAGAATGTTTTCGTTTAACAATCCTTACGGCGCTTGTCCGACTTGTACAGGCTTAGGCACATTTTTAAAAGTTAATCCCGACCTTGTAATACCGAATAAAAATCTTTCAATCAGTGAAGGTGCAATCTATGCAAGCGGATGGAGTAAGGCTGAAAAAGGTTCAATTGCCGAAATGTATTATACAGCACTCGGCAACGAATACGGATTTACTCTTAGAACGCCTGTTAAAGATATATCTACCGAAGGGTTAAATGCTATTCTTTACGGCACAGACCATAAAATGAAGATGACTCGTTCAACCTTGTACGGTTCGGGAACATATATGTCAGAATTTGAAGGTGTAATCAATAATCTTGAACGCAGATATAAAGAAACAACAAGTGATTGGTCACGGTGGGAGATTGAGCAGGTGATGAACGCTTGCAGTTGTCCCGATTGTCACGGAACAAGACTCAAACCCGAAATTTTATCTGTAACCGTCGGCGGTAAAAACATCAGCGAATTCTGTGATATGTCCATATCCGATGCTATTGAATTCATTAAAAATCTTCAGTTGAGCGATAGAGATAAGTTTATTTCAGAGTCCATTTTAAAAGAAATTATAAGCAGATTATCATTTTTGAAAAGCGTCGGTCTTGACTATCTTACATTATCTCGTTCGTCTGGAACTCTTTCGGGCGGTGAAAGCCAGAGAATAAGACTTGCAACTCAAATAGGTTCTTCACTTATGGGTGTTGTTTATATTCTTGATGAGCCCAGTATCGGCTTGCATCAGCGTGATAACGACAAATTGTTGGGCACATTAAAACATTTGCGTGATTTAGGCAACACACTGATTGTTGTTGAACACGACGAAGACACAATGAGAGAGTCCGACTACATTGTCGATATAGGTCCGGGTGCGGGTGTTCACGGCGGAGAGATTGTCTTTGCCGGAACGGTTGATGAAATTGTAAAATGCAAAAACTCTGTAACGGGAAAATATCTTTCAGGTGAAAGAAAAATTCCCGTACCTGAAAAGCGCAGAACCGGTAACGGTGCAAAAATAACTATTAAGGGCGCAAAGGAGAATAATCTTAAAAATATTGATGTTAGTTTTCCCCTTGGTTGCTTTAACTGTGTAACGGGTGTGTCAGGCTCTGGCAAATCATCGCTTATTAACGAAATACTTTATAAGCATCTCGCCAATGAACTTAACAATGCAAAAAAGCCAATCGGCAATTTTGATTTAATGGAGGGTGTTGAAAACCTTGATAAGGTCATAGATATTGACCAATCGCCAATCGGTAAAACTCCAAGGTCAAACCCCGCAACATACACGGGCGTGTTCACCGATATTCGTGAATTGTTTGCGTCAATGCAAGAGGCAAAAATCCGTGGATTTAATTCAAGCAGATTTTCTTTCAATGTTAAAGGCGGAAGATGTGAAGCCTGTGAAGGCGACGGAATTGTTAAAATAGAAATGCACTTTTTGGCTGATGTCTATGTGCCTTGTGAAGTTTGCAACGGTGCAAGATACAATCGGGAAACTCTTGAAGTTAAATATAAAGGCAAGAATATTTTTGATGTTCTTGAAATGACTGTTGAAGAAGCATTGTCATTTTTTGAAAATATTCCGAAAATCAAGCGAAAATTGCAAACCTTATATGATGTCGGATTAGGCTATGTTAAACTCGGTCAGTCAGCCACAACTCTTTCAGGCGGTGAGGCTCAACGAGTAAAGCTTGCAACTGAGCTTTCAAAACGCTCAACAGGAAAAACAATATATATTCTCGATGAACCTACAACGGGGTTACACACTGCCGATGTTCACAAGCTGATTGAAGTTCTTCAGAGAATAGTCGATTCCGGCAATACCGTTATTGTTATTGAACACAATTTGGATGTTATTAAAACTGCGGATTATATTGTCGATTTAGGTCCCGAGGGTGGAGATAAAGGCGGTAATATTGTTGTCTGCGGAACTCCGGAAAAAGTTGCTGAATGCAAAAAATCCTATACCGGAATGTACCTTAATAGAATATTGTAACAAAAACTCCCTTTCGTCAAGTGAAAGGGAGTTTTTGCTATTCATCTTCATTAAACTCAATTATTATTTCTTCGTCATTTGGTATTTCAAAATAATCTGCATTTTTTGAAGCTCTTTCCCAAAGAGTTTCCTTTTTATTCTTATACATTAGAAGCTTTTTGGATTTAAAAATATACCTAATCAACAAAATAATTATGAAGATAGCGGACAGTACGGTGGCTTCTTTCAAAAATTTTGCTTTATACATAAATGTGATTGAATGTTCACCTTCACTGACTTTTATTCCAAGCAAGCTGTCTGAAATGCGCACAATATTGTCGTCTGATACTCTTTTACCGTCGATATACACATTCCAACCGATATCATAGGGGATTGATGTAAAGAGAATTTCGTCTTTTTCCGAGACAAAATTGCCTTTAATTATTGTATCACTAAAGCTTGTGTACTCAAGCTGACCGTCTTTTAGCTTTTGATAACCCTCTTCAAATTTTTCTTGATTAACGGTGAATGCGGTAAAATCAACATTTGCATAAGAAACATTGTCTTTAAGCGGCAGCTCAATTGAAATAACTTCGCCGATTTCATGCTTACCGATGTCAAGAATATATCCGTCATTTACATTCATTGTGTTACTGTAACCGGGGGAGAGTACGGAAACGGAATCAAGATTTCTCGAATATACATAAATATAAATATTTTTATTATCTTTTGCAGTAATGTCAATGGTAACAGAACCGTCGAAATCTTCCGAAATTTTGTTCATTGTGAATGTGCCAGATTTTATGAGCTCACGGTCTAAAGAGAGTATATTTCCGTAAACTATTTCATAGTCATAAATTCTTTCAAAAACACCGTCCTCACCGGTTGCGTATTTAAATAACTCTTCTTGCGCATAAACCGGGTTCTCGGATTTTGAAGCATCCCAATCAAGCAATGAGCTTGACACCGGAAATGCAATGCTTAACGGATAATTGTTTTCATAAACCGTAAAGGTCTCATTGACATCTTTCAATGTGTAATATTCACCTGCGGAAATATAACTGTTTTTGTCATAAAGATATTTTAATGAAAACATCGAATTGTAAACAGGCGTTTGCGGATTATAAGTGAAGCTGTTGATTTTATTGCCGTAAAGTCCGATATATTTTTGCAAATTAGCAACTTTTTCGTATGCCATTGACGAGAATATTGATACACCGTTATAACCGTACCAGCTCGGATCCATTCTCGCACGGTTTTTGGTGGTTTCTTCTCTGTAAAAAAGACTGTCGTCTTTTTCTTCAACTTTTGACTGAAGAGCCTTAAAATCGTCATAATCGCTTGAAAAAGACTCTTTTGTTTGGTTTGCAACATAGTGGTCGGTGTTAGCAGTAATTGACTCTGCGGCTACTGAACAAATGAGCATCACGGACAAAGCAAAGGCTTGATTTTTTTTGCTTGTAATCAGTCCGAGAACAATTGTGAAGAGGAACACGAAAGCTATGCTGATATATATTGTTGAGTCAGTCACCTTGTTTGTCGGCATTTCCTGAACAAGAACGATATACGCAATAATTGCAATTCCTACGACGAGAATTTGCTTTTTATTAAACTCATAAATATTTTTGAGCGCCTTAGCAGCCATAACTATTAACAAAAACGAATACATAAACGACTGTCTGTAAGGCAAGTCGTTGGGAAAATGCAGACCGTGCCAAAAGAAATTTAAATAGTTAAGGTTAAAACTGAAATACATTATCGCAAGTAAAACGGCTGACGCCGCTTTTTCGGTTGACGATATTTTCGTTGAGAACATATAAAGAGGTATCAGAATTATTGTCAGTATTCCGCAATATACATTCGGTAAAACATCATCACCACTGCTGCGAATTGTCGGTTCCAGACTTGCAATATGATTTGAAATAAAATCAAAAATGTTAAAATAAAACTTCAACTCTGTAGGGGCGCTTCCTGTTGTAGCCGATGATGATTGCAACACATAGGCCAACGGTATGAGCATAAATAACAAAACCGCAACAGAGCCCAAAGAAGCAAAAGTAAATCTTAACCCGCTGCGCAGGAAAAAGGAGTGCGAGAGTTTATCAATAAACATTTTATCTTCTTTAAAGCATTTCTTTTTCTGACTGATTTTATCCAAGGAGCAAATGTAATAATAGATAAAATAAATACATGAGAAAATACAGGTCATAAACCCGATATAATAGTTTGAAAAAATAGCAAGAATTAAAGAAAAAAAGTACATTCTTGATTTGCCGCTGTTAATTATTTTTTCGATTCCCAGCACTACAAACGGCAGAATATACATAGCGTCAATCCACATTACATTCCAATAATATGCTATAAAATAACCGCAAAAAGCATATAAAACACCGAAAGCAGAACCGTATAACGAATTGATGTCCTGTGATTTCTTTAAATAATTTGTCATAGACATTGAACTTAAAACACATTTGATTGCAATCATTGCGGCAACAGCCTCAAAGGTGTTTTTATGTCCGAACAACAGAACAATAAATGAAATCGGACTTGACAAATAATTATAGAAATTCCCTAAGAAAGAACTGCCCAAACCGGTATTCCAAGAATATATTAAGGATTTACCGGACACAAGTCTGTCATAAAGCTCTGAAAACAACGGTCCGTATTGATGATATAAATCCATTCTGAAAACAGTTCTGTCGCCGAATGGTATTATTTCATAGCAAAAATACACAATGAGAATTATAAATAATGAAATTGCACCTGCGATGAGTGTAAATCGGTTATCTTTTAATTTGTTTTTAATACTGTTAAGCATTTATAACACCTTTCAAAAATTGCTGGAATTAGTATAGCATATTAAAGTTATCTTTTCAAGAAAGTTTTGGCATAACGGGGGACAAGTAATCATAATATTACCGAGGTGATTTTATGGACAAAGCATTTAAGTCGAGTTTTCTTTATACAATTTCATTTATTTCACCGAGAATTAAAAAATCATTAGAAGAATTAAATGATAATGTAATTGAAAATATTCAAGAAATCAGACTTAGAAAAGGTAAACCTGTTGTAGTCGTCTCAAACGGTGACTCAAGTTTTTTAACAAGCAATTCAAAAACAACATATATCGTTTCAAATAACTGTGTCATACCGACAGAGAACGAAATAATAGATACTGTCAACAAAATGTGCGGGTATTCAATGCACACGCAAACAGAAAACATATCAAACGGTTATATAACACTGAAAAACGGTGCCAGAGTCGGTGTTGCGGGGACTGCCGTATATGAAGCGGGACATATAAAATCTATTAAAGATATTAACTCACTAAATATTAGAATACCGCGAAATATAACTAATATTTCAGATACGGTTTTTGAATATTTTTTGAGCAACGGTATTAAAAATTTGATTGTGGTCGGGCCGCCAAACTGCGGCAAGACAACAATGCTTAAAGATATAGCGTTACAGCTTTCTTCCGGCAGAACAGGAAAATATTATAAGGTTTCCGTTATTGACGAGAGAAACGAAATATCAAATGATTTTTTAGGTCCGAATATAGATGTTTTATCGGGCTTTGAAAAAGATAAGGGTATATCTATTGCTTTGAGAACACTGTCACCGGATTTTGTAATTTGCGACGAAATCGGGGGCATTAACGAAACTCAAAGAGTAATAGAAGGAATGAATAGCGGTATTAAGTTTATTCTTTCGTTACATGCAGCTGATTTGAATGAACTGAAAAGAAAAAGAGTTTTTTCTGTTTTGGCAAATGACGGAGGCTTTGATACGGTTGTTTTTCTGTCAAATGCAAACAAACCCGGAAAAATTTCAAATATATATAAGGTGGAAAAAATAAATAATGAGATTTGTTTTAGCAAGTATGATTTTAATAATAAGTTTAATGACAACCTTGTATATGACAAAGCAAACTAAGCTTCACACCCGTATGGTCAGACAATGCGTTTTGATGCTGGAAAACATTGAAATATATATTAGTTATTCAAATAACAATATCAAAGAAATATTTAAAGCTTTGTCGGAAAGCGATAATTTTGACAGTTTATGCTTTGTAGATGAGTTTTTTATAAAATTAGTTGACAATTCTGATTTTAAATATGTCTGCAACAGCGTGTTGAATGACAAAAATATAATGGAAAATTTTGATAAAGACGACATTGAACTTTTAAAAGGCTTCTTTTTGAGTTTAGGTCAGTCAGATATTAACGGTCAAATTTTAAATTGCGAAATATATAAAGAATTTTTCAAAAAGAAGCAAGCATTATTAGAGTCACAAGAAAAGGCAAAATGTAAAACTCAAACAGCAATTACAGTTGGTTTTGGTCTTGTATTTTCAATCGTTATTATATAGGTGAAAAAATGGATATAGCTTTTCTTTTTAAAATTGCGGGAATCGGACTTATTGTTGCAGTTTTACAACAGATGTTGTCTAAGACAGGACGGGAAGAATTTGCTACACTTACTGTTTTGACAGGTATTATTGTAATAATTGCTATGATAATACCTCAGATAAGTGATGTGTTTGAAGAAATTGAATCAATATTTAATCTATGATTGTTTTAATAAAAATTTGCGCTGTTTCAATGGTCTTTCTCTTTCTTTCGCTATTGTTAAAAAATAACGCTAATGAATTTGTTTTTTTTATGAGAATAGCCGTAATAGTAATAGTATTTTCTACTATTGCAGAGCCTTTGAGTGAATTTGTATCAAGCGTGATTTATATGTTCTCATCAATCCAAATTGACAGCTTGCATATCAAATCACTCATTAAGGTTGCCGGAATAGCGATTGTATCGGACTTTATATGCGATATATTAAAGGATAATAATGAAAATGCGCTTTCAAGAGTTGTCGAAATTTCTGCTAAGCTACTAATTTTAATTATAAGTTTTCCTATGATGAATAGTTTAGTGGCTTTTTGTATCGAAATTGTTAATTAAAATGAAAAAAATTATATTTATTTTGATAACAGTTATTCTGTTACTAATCATATTTATTATTCCAACATTTGCATTGAATTTTGAAAAAGATACCAATGAATTATGGAATTCGCTGGACGACAATACAATAGATTACCTGAATGAGTTGGGAATTGATGAAATAGCTATTGATGATTTGTTTGAATTAACTCCCCTCAGGACTGTAAAATTTCTGGTAAAATGCGTTGTGAACGGCAGCGTTGATATTGCAAAAAAGGTTGTTTTGATTATTGCCGTTTTAATAATAACCGCAATAATAGTTTCATTTATTGACGAGAATAATTCTACAACTCAAATTGTATATTTTATATCTGCGCTTACAATTATTTCTGTCGTTATATTTTCTTTTGTGAGAATACTGAACGACGCCGTTTCAGCTATAAAAACTACTTGTGTATTTGTTGACTCATATTTACCGATTATGTGTGCGGCAATTATTGCAACAAAAAATCCGGCAATGGCATTTACATATAACTCATTTACGGTTTTTCTTTCATCGGTTATCGCTACAATTTCAGACAAATTATTGCTGCCGATAAGCAGCTGCCTCTTGTCACTTAACATTCTGTCCGCTTTCTCCTTGGAAAACTACAGAACAAGAATAATAAAAGCAATCAAGCGTTTTGTCGTGGTTGTATTGTCACTGTTTTCTACAGTATTTACAGGACTGTTAACAACTCAAAGCATTTTAGCAAGCTCCAGCGACAGCGTGATGCTTAAAGGCATAAGATTTATTTCAGGTGCATTTATTCCTATTGTCGGCGGTGGAGTGGGTGATGCACTGTCTTCGGTATTCAGCAGCTTTTTGATTATGAAAAATACATTGGGCGTTTTTGTAATAATCGCAATAGTTTTAATAAATCTGCCCGTGATGATTGAATTATTGATTTGGTATTTTGTTTTGGGATTATGCTCCATTGTTTCATCAATGCTGAACATCGACAATACAACCGAAATTTTAGACAGCTTATCTTCAATAATTTCAATTATAAATATTTTAGTTTTCTTTGTAACCTTTGTTTTAGTTATCTCAACAGGAGTAATTTTAATTATGCGAGGATAATTATGGATTTAATAAAGCAATGTATTTTATCTCTCTGCGGCGCAACCGCAATATCAGGACTGTTTCAGGTATTTTTGTCAAGCAGTAATCTGAAAAAGTCAATAAATGTTTTTCTGTCAATTTTTATTCTTTTTTACACTGTTATTCCTTTATCCGACATTAAAACGGATAATCCTGGTTTTGAATTCGGAAATACAGAAATAGGCGAACTGACAGAAGAGGCCTATGAAAATGTTATTAAAATGACTGTTGAAGAAGTATGCTCTCAAAATTCGGTTAATGTGATATCAATAGATATTGATTCATATATTAGTGATAATTATTTATATGTTAACGATATAATGGTTTCAATTGATAAACCTGAAAAATCCGGTTTGATAGAGTCGCAATTAAAAGAAAAATTCGGATTCGAGGTGAGTGTTTATTAAAAATATTAAAATTAAGGAAAAGCTTATTGATTTGTTCAAAAAAGACAAAAAAACTTTTTTGATTGTTGTTATCGGTTTTGCATGTATAATTCTAATAGTTTTATCTGAAATTGATACCGTAGACTCACAAAAAGATAAAAATATCAAAAGCTTAACTACAGAATCCAATGAATACTGTGCTTACCTGGAACAAAGAGTCGAAGATGTAGTCAGCTCAATTGACGGAGCAGGCAAGGTCAAAGTAATGATTACCATTTCGGAAACAACTGAATATGTTTATGCGCAAAATCAAAACGGAACTAAGAAAACAAACAAAGATTCTGAAAATTCTGACAGTAAAAGCGATTTTGTAATTATCGAAAAAGACAACGACGATTCAGGACTGTTAGTAAAAACCTTTGAACCTAAAATCAGGGGAGTGGCAATTGTCTGCGAAGGCGGCAACAACCCAACGGTTCAACAACAGATATATTCAACTGTAAGTGCTGTTTTAAATGTCAGCACAGCCAGAATATCAATATCAAAATTAGCATCAGCAAAGGAGTAAATCTATGAAAAGTAAAATTATCAGCCGAAAGCATGTTTTAGCTTTCACATTAACCTGTTCGCTCGCTCTCGCAGTGTTTGTAAATTGGTATTATACAAAGCCCGACGGTCTTCAGAATAAGGAGCCTGAAATAACTGACAATATTGCTCTCGGCGAAGCTCAGCTTGTAAACAGCACAACAGTAACAGAGAATTATTTTGAAAATGCAAAGCTTAACAGAACAAAAGCACATGACAGTGCAAAAGAATCACTGCAATCAATTATCGACGACGGTGCAACTGACGAAGACACAAAAGCATCCGCCAGAGAAAAGCTTGCGAAGATATCAGAATATATTAAATTAGAAGCCGATTGTGAAAACTTAATCAGTGCCCAAACCTCAAAAGAATGTATTGTTACACTCGATTTCGACTCTGCCGAAGTGATTTTGCCAAAAGGAACAATTGATGACGGTATTCTTATTAAAATCAAAGATATAATACTGACAAAAACAAAAGTCAATGTTGAAAATATTACTGTTATCGAAGTAAAATAATATTTCTGTTTTCTATTGAAATTTTGCGGATATAATGATAAAATATACAAAAGTTATATGTATATACATTCGAACCGCAGAAAATTTAGAACGCTCCCTGTTTTCTGACGGGGAGCGTTAATTTTTTGGAGGATATTATGACAAGAAAAGAAGAACGAGAACTTGCTTTTACTCTGATATTTGAGAAGATTTTCAATGATGAGCTTTCAATTGAAGAGATTGTAGAAAATGCAGTTGAAGCACGGCTGATTGAAGAAAACACTTTTGCTTTTTCATTAGCAAAGCTTACATACGAAAACTGCGAAGAAATTGATAAGCTAATCAATGAAAACTCCGTTGGTTGGCGTGTTGAAAGATTGCCAAAGGTTTCTCTTGCAATTATGAGATTGGCACTTTGCGAAATACTTTATGTACCATCGGTTCCGACAGGAGTTTCAATAAATGAGGCGGTTGAGCTTGCAAAGAAATTCGCTACACAAGAAGATGCATCTTTCATCAACGGTATTCTCGGAAAATGCGTCAGAGAGAATGAAGAAAAATGAGCTATCATCTTGGAATAGATTCAAGCAATTATACAACATCTGTGTCTTTATATAACGATGAAGACAACACAATTGTAAATTTAAAAAAGCTTCTGCCCGTAAAAAGCGGTGAAAAAGGTATCAGGCAAAGCGACGCTGTATTTCATCATACTGTTCAACTGCCAAAGCTTTTAGAAGAAGCATTCAAATGTATAGATGTTGATATAAAAAGTATTGGTGTGTCTGTAAAACCGTGTAATATTGAAAATTCATATATGCCTTGCTTTTTGGCGGGTGTATCGGTTGCGACGGGGATTTCTTCTGCAATGAAAATTCCCATGTATGAGTTTTCACATCAGGACGGCCATATTGCAGCAGCTCTGTATTCGTCAGACACGCTTAATTTAATTGATGAAAAATTCATTGCATTTCATGTTTCCGGCGGAACATCACAAGCATTACTTGTCGAACCGTTCGGAAAATATTACAAAACAACTTTAATTTCAGATTCTCTTGATTTAAAAGCAGGACAAGCAGTTGACAGAGTCGGCGTTATGCTGGGGCTTGACTTTCCTTGCGGACCCGAACTTGAAAAATTAGCTCTAAAAAGTGATAAAAACTATAAAAAGATAAGAGTTTTTCGTCGGGACGGTTTTTTCAGCTTGTCAGGTGTAGAGAATAAATGCAAAAAGATGTTTGATGACGGTGAAAAAAACGAAGATATCGCACTTTATTGTTTAAGCTATATCCATTCTGCACTTGAAGACAGTGTTATCGAAATTACAGATAAATACGGCGATTTGCCCATTGTGTTTTCCGGTGGCGTAATGTCAAATACAATTATAAAAAACAAATTACAATCAAAGTTTAACGCTTATTTTGCTGAACCGCAGTTTTCGTCGGACAATGCTTGCGGCGTAGCAATTTTGGCTTCAATTTCTGATAAAAAAGGAATAGTGTTATGCAAACGCCTTTTATTCTGACTGTTTCACAACTGAATACCTATGCAAAATCTGTAATCGAACAAGACGAAAATCTTCACAATGTATTTGTTACGGGTGAGATTTCTAATTTTGTTGACCACTATCGAAGCGGACATTTATATATGAGCATTAAAGACAGTACTTCGTCGATTAAAGCGGTTATGTTTGCTGGCAATGCTTCAAGGCTTAAATTTAAACCGGAGAATGGTATGTCTGTAATTATTCTCGGTCGTGTTTCGATTTATGAGAGGGACGGTCAGTATCAGTTATATATTGACGATATGCAGCCCGACGGCATAGGTTCTTTAAGTCTTGCATTTGAGCAATTGAAAGAGAAACTTGCAAAAGAAGGATTGTTTTCTCAGGAAAATAAAAAGCCTATTCCGAGAATTCCGTCAAAAATTGCCGTCATATCTTCACCGACCGGTGCGGCTGTGCAAGATGTTTTGAATGTTTTAGGCAGAAGATTTCCGTTGTCTGAGATTATATTTGCCGGCGTCAAGGTTCAAGGTGAAGGTTCTGCGGAGCAAATTTGTGCGGCAATAGAAAAAATAAACCGTTTAAATGCCGCTGATGTTATTATTATTGCCCGTGGCGGCGGCTCGGCGGAAGATCTTTGGGAGTTTAACAGTGAAAGGCTTGCCTATGCAATTTATAATTCCCGCATTCCCGTTATTTCGGGTGTAGGTCATGAAACGGATTATACAATCTGTGATTTCGTTGCGGATTTAAGAGCACCTACACCGTCTGCCGCAGCAGAATTGTCGGTGCCCGATGCAAATCAACAGTATTTTTATATTTCGTCTTTAATGAACACCGTTGTTACACTTGTTAATGAAAAGCTATTCGATTGTGAAAGTGATTTTGCAAAATTATGCGAATCGAAGGTATTAACAAATCCGATTTCAATTGTTGATAATTGTGAAGCATATTTAGAGTCACTAAAAATAGAATTATTTGAGTCTGCGGACGAAATGTTAAACAGTTTATCTGCAAATTTCAGCCTTTTGTGTTCAGCTTTGGATAATCTAAGTCCGTTAAAAGTGCTTGCAAGGGGATATTCCATGACCAAAAAGGACGAAAGCATAATCTGTTCTGTAAAAGATATCAATATTAACGATAACTTAGAAATTCAATTTTGTGACGGCTTGGCAAAAGCAAAGGTTTTAGAGGTGTTAAAATGAAAATGACATATGAGCAAGCAATAAAAAGGCTTGAAGAGATAGTAACAATGCTTGAAGAAGGTACACTTTCGCTTGAAGAATCCTTGAAATTATATGAAGAAGGAGCGAGGCTTTCAGAGTTTTGCCACAAAACTTTAAAAGATGCCCGCCAAAAGATAATTTCACTTAATGAGGTTGAAAATAATGACTGATTTAAATCTATATATAAAAGAACAGGCAAAACGGATTGACAACAGATTGGAATTTCACCTAAATCAGCTGAATAAATCAATTGTAACCGACGCTATGACTTATAGCGTCAGGAACGGCGGAAAAAGAATTAGACCTTTTTTAACCCTTGAGATTGCAAAGGCATGCGGTGGCAATATTGATGCCGCTCTTGACTTTGGCTGCGCAATTGAAATGATTCACACATATTCGCTTATTCACGATGATTTGCCTTGTATGGATAATGATGATATGCGCCGTGGCAAGCCCTCTTGCCATATTGCCTTCGGCGAAGAGAATGCGCTTTTGGCAGGCGACTCACTTTTAACGCATGCTTTCAAGGTTGTTGCATCGGCAAAGAATATTCCGAGTTCAAATATTGTCACTGCGGTTGATTATCTTTCTAAATATGCTAACGGAATGATTGACGGTCAAGTTTTGGATTTACAATTTGAAGATTCTAATCCAACAGTTGACGATGTTCTTTCTATGTATAAATTAAAGACGGGATGTTTGTTAGTTGCCGCTTGTCAGTTAGGATGCTTGTCAAGCGAAGATTGGTCATTGGATATGAGTGAAGCTGCCGGCGATTATGCAATGAATTTAGGCTTGGCATTTCAAATTATGGACGATATTCTTGATATTACAGGCGACGCCAAAACATTGGGGAAACCCGTCGGTAGTGATGAAAAAAATCAAAAATCAACAATAGTTAAATTTTACGGCTTGGAAAAAGCAAGAGATATGGTTGATGAATATACAAATAAAGCTATAAATTCGCTGAATACTATTTACGGCGACACTTCAATTCTTAAAGATTTTGCTCTTTATATGGCAAAAAGAACATATTGATAGGAGATAATCAATTTGGAAAAATTTCAGTTTTTAGGTGGTATAAATTCACCCGCAGACTTGAAAAAACTGAACATTGAAAATTTAAATGTACTTGCCGATGAAATTCGTCGGGTACTTGTTGATACTGTATCTAAAAACGGAGGACATCTGTCTTCAAACCTTGGCGTAGTTGAACTGACAATTGCTTTGCACTATGTTTTCGATTCACCAAAAGATAAAATAGTATGGGATGTAGGACATCAGGTTTATACTCATAAACTATTAACAGGTAGACTCAATGAGTTTGAAACACTCAGAACCGAAAAGGGAATTTCAGGTTTCTCGTCACCGGAAGAAAGCGAACATGATATATTTTACAGCGGTCATTCAAGCACTTCTATTTCTGCCGCTTTGGGAATTGCGACTGCAAATCTTAATTTAGGCAAAGACGAATATACAATCGCCGTTATAGGCGACGGTGCCCTAACCGGCGGTATGGCCTATGAGGCGCTTAACAATGCAGGCCGTTCAGGCACAAAACTAATTGTAATACTTAATGATAATAAAATGTCTATTTCTGAAAATGTCGGTTCAATGGCCAGATATTTAGCTATCATCCGTTCAAAGCCGAAATATTACAGATTAAAAGAAAAAACCGGCAATGTTCTTCATAAAATACCGGTTATCGGTATAGGAATTGCAAACGCTATTTCTAATATAAAGACAAGAATTAAAAATTCAATGTACAAAAGCACATTTTTTGAAGAGCTTGGTTTTCATTATATGGGACCGATTGACGGTCATAACATTGAACAGTTATGCGAAGCGCTTGACAGTGCAAAAATTGTTGACGAGCCGGTACTGTTGCACATAAGCACAGTTAAGGGTAAAGGCTATGATTTTGCGGAAAAATCGCCGAGTGTTTATCACGGTATTTCTAAATTTGATATTGAAACAGGCGAGCCAAAATCTACGGGCACGAATTTTTCGGCAGAATTCGGCGACAATCTATGTGACATTGCTGAAAATAATAATAAGGTTTGTGCAATAACTGCGGCTATGTCTTTAGGTACAGGACTAAAAGAATTTTCGGAGAAATATTCCGATAGGTTTTATGATGTCGGCATAGCGGAAGAACATGCAATTACATTTGCTTCCGGACTTGCCAAGGGTGGAATGATTCCGGTCGTTGCCCTTTATTCAACCTTTGTTCAGAGAGCGTATGACCAATTAGTCCATGACGGAACTTTGCAAAAGCAAAGAATGATTTTGGCTATTGACCGTGCGGGATTTGTAGGTGAAGACGGCGTTACTCATCAGGGCTTATTAGATGTGCCGTTATTTAACAGTATTCCCGGCATTACAATTTATTCTCCGTTTACTTATGAGCGAATGAAGCTTGATTTTAAGCGTTCAATAGATACGGCTGAAAATCTGACGGTTATCCGTTATCCAAGGGGTAGCGAACCTAAAATTCCCAAAGGTTACGGTATTTCAGATAATGACTTTGATTATTTCGGCAAAGGAAAAATTCTTTTCATTTCTTACGGCAGAATATCCGTTGAAATAATGAACGCTGTTGAAATATTGAAAAAATCCGGTATTGATGCAGCTCTTATTGTTCTTAACAAAATTAAACCAATACCCGAACAAGCTTTTGATATAGCAAAAACCTTTTCCGAAATATATTTTTATGAAGAATCAGAGATGTCGGGCAGTGTAGGGCAAACATTTTCTGACCGCCTTTTATCTGTGGGATATTGCGGAAAATATGAACATATTGCTGTCAACGACGAGTTCGTCCCGCATGCTTCCGTTGATTCCTTAATAAAAAAGTATAAATTTGATACTGAAAGTATTGTTTCAAAGATTTTGGAGAAAACAAATGGCTGAGAAAAAAAGACTTGATACTGTATTGGTTGAACTGGGCTTTGCCGATACTCGTTCAAAAGCGTCTGCCCTTATAATGTCGGGTGAGGTTTTTGTCAACGGACAAAAAGAAACTAAGGCAGGCTATGCAGTAAAAGATACTGATAAAATTGAATTTAAAGGCAAAAAAATGCCTTATGTGAGCCGTGGCGGGTATAAGCTTGAAAAGGCAATGAAACAGTTCCCCATAAAGCTTAACGACTGCTGTTGTATGGATATCGGCGCTTCAACAGGCGGATTTACCGACTGTATGCTTCAATGCGGCGCAAGTAAAGTTTACGCTATTGATGTCGGTTACGGTCAATTGGCTTGGAAGCTCCGTACTGATGAGAGAGTTATAAATCTTGAAAGAACTAATTTCAGATATCTTACAAAAGAAACTGTTGCTGATGAAATTGATTTTGCCAGTATTGATGTTTCGTTTATTTCTCTTAAAAAGATTTTACCTGTCTTGTTTGAATTTTTAAAAGACAACGGTAAATGTGTAGCACTTATTAAACCGCAGTTTGAAGCCGGGCGCGAAAAGGTCGGCAAAAAAGGTGTTGTCAGAGAGCTTTCAACCCATATAGAAGTAATTACAGAAGTTGTTAATTTTGCTTTTGATACGGGATTTTCGGTTCTCGGTCTTGATTTTTCGCCAATTCGCGGACCGGAAGGCAATATAGAATATCTTATGTATATTTCTAAAAGCGCTCGAAACGAAAACTTAATTGATAACGCAAAAATTCTTGAAATTGCTGAGAATTCTCACAGAATATTGAGTGGTGATTGATTTGAAAATCGGTATTGTACCAAATTTTACACGAAAAAAAGCATTGAAAGTTGCCGTTGACACAATTGAGTGTCTTTCTAAATTGAATATAGATTTTTATTTTGACAGAGCTTGCAGGTTTGATTTTCCTATCTCGGTTGATGAAAGTAAATTTTCAGATAATTTGTATGAGTTTGTTGATGTGATAATTGCAATCGGCGGAGACGGTTCTTTTATTCACACCGCCAAAACTGCGGCATTACATAAAAAACCGGTTTTGTGTATAAATGCGGGTAATCTTGCGTTTTTAGCAGGACTTGAAGGAAATGAATTGCAATTTTTAGAAAAGCTTATTTCGGGGCAATACACAACCGATAAACGCCTTTTGCTGGAAGTTACCGCAAAAACAGAAAACAAGTGTGAATTCTTAGGCTATTGTTTAAATGATGTTGTTGTCGCCCGTGGAAAAGATATAAAGCTTGTAGATTTAGATGTTTTTTGTGATGAAAGAAAAATAAACAGCTACCGTGCCGACGGAGTTATAATTTCAACTCCAACGGGTTCAACTGCATATTCGTGGTCGGCGGGAGGACCTGTAATCGACCCGAATTTGCAATGTATAATGCTGACGCCCATTTGCACACATTCGCCGCTGAACCGTTCGCTTGTTTTTGATGATAAATCTTGTTTGACTGTAAAATCTTCAAATAATATCAGTCAGGAAATATCGGTTTCTACCGATGGAGAAACTACCGTTGTTTTGAGCAATAATACAGAAATAAACATTTCAAAATCAAATTTCTATGCTGAATTTATCAGAATAAAGTCTGAAGAATTTTTTGATATTCTTAACAGCAAATTAACTCAAAGAGGAGTTTAATATGAAGAAGAAAAGACACGAATTGATTATAAATTTTATAAAAAATAATGCAGTTTCTACACAAGAAGAAATTATTAAAATGCTTGCGGATAACGGCTATAATGTTACGCAGGCAACCATATCCCGTGATATTAAAGAATTAAAGCTTGTTAAAGAACATTTTGGTAAAAACGAAATTAAATACACCGTAAGCAGTAAAAAAGACAGTAACGACAATTTTAAGGCGATTTTAACCCGTTCTGCACTTTCTCTTGAGCTTGCAATGAATATTATTGTTGTGAAGTGCTATTCGGGTACCGCAAATGCTGCTTGTATGGCTCTAGACAGCTTAAATCTTTCGGGAATTGTCGGTACGATAGCAGGGGATGACACTATATTTGTCGCCTGTAAAGACACGCAATATGCTGCGGATGCAATGAATTCAATCAATTTGATGTTGAAAGGCTGATATCATGCTTTCAAATCTGAAAATATCAAATATAGCTATTATCAAAGAGGCTGTTATCGATTTTGATAACGGTCTTAATGTCTTGACCGGCGAAACCGGTGCAGGTAAATCAATAATAATTGATGCTATAAACGCAATTCTCGGCGAAAGAACATCCCGCGAGCTTATAAGAACAGGTAGCCACAGTGCAGAAGTTTCGGCATTTTTTGAGAATATAGATGATGATGTTGTTGAAATTCTCAATGAATTGGGAATTGCTTCAGAAGAAGATAATTCTCTGCTTATTTCAAGAAAAATCTCACTTGACGGCAAGAATATCTGTAAAGTCAATGGTGCAAATGTGTCGGTTTCAATGATAAAAAAGATTGGTCAGGCACTGATAAATGTACACGGACAAATGGATAATCACAATCTTCTCAATGAAGAATTACATTATACATATATTGACAGTTTCGCTGATAACAAAGATATCTTTGAAGAATACTCTCGAGCATATAATGAATACTGCACTTGCAAAAGAAGATTTGATAATTTGATAGTAAACGAAAGTGAAAAGGCGAGAAAAATTGACCTTTTGACTTATCAAATAAAAGAAATTGAATATGCAGATATTAGAGTCGGTGAATGGGATGATCTTGAAAAGCGAAAAAAGGTTTTGCAAAATGCTGAATTGCTGATTTCTCTTGTTAATAATGCAGTTGAAATTATAAACGGTAATGACAATTTCACAGGTGTTTCGGATATGCTTAATACTGCATCGAATTCGCTCATTAAAGCAACCGAATTTGATGAAACACTTAATAATGTTTCTGATACAATTGCAGAAATGTCATATAATATCACCGACTGTGCAAGTGAACTCAACAGTTTTTTATATTCACTTGATGTTGACCCGAATGAACTTGATATTATTGAAGACAGACTCGATATTCTTTTTAGACTGTCTAAAAAATACGGTCAAAACGAAACAGAAATATTAGCTTTTCTTGATAATGCTCAAAAGGAACTTGAAGATATCACTTTTTCCGATAAGCTCAAAGAGCAGCTTGAAATTGAGTTGAATGAAAAGTATAAAATAATGGAAAGAGCAAGCCATAAGCTATCTGTAAACCGTCAAAAATTCGGTGAAATATTTATAAATAAAGTTAAAGATGAGTTACAGTTTCTTGATATGACATCAATATCATTTAAAATCGTACAGAACAGAAAAACATTTGATGAAACAGGCGCCGACGAAATTTATTTCTTGATTTCTGCAAATGCGGGCGAAGAACCAAAACCACTTTCTAAGATTGCGTCGGGCGGCGAATTGTCAAGAATAATGCTTGCTATTAAAAATGTTTTATCTTCAAAAGATAATATTCAAACTCTTATATTTGACGAAGTTGATACCGGAGTCAGCGGTCGTGCGGCACAAAAAATCGGTATTAAACTTAAAGAAGTTTCTAAAAACCGTCAAGTTCTTTGTGTTACGCATTTAGCACAGATTGCTTGTTTTGCCGATAATCATTTCTTGATTTCTAAATCCGAAAGCGATAATAAGACATATACAAAGGTTGAAAACCTTGATAATGACGGTAAAATCCATGAATTAGCAAGAATTATCGGTGGAATTGAATCAACGCAACTTTCTCTCGATGCTGCGGCAGAAATGATTGAAAATGCTAAAAAATATTGACATTTTCTATAAATTGTGTATAATGAATTCAATGACTTTGAAACGAAGAAGTAATAAGACCCTTGCGGTTGCAGAGAGTGTCCGTTTGGTGAAAGGGCATACGCAAAGCTTATGAAATACATCGTGGAGTTGCACTTTTGAAATATTAGTAGGGAGTGTCGGGCGTACCCGTTACAGTACAGAGTAATGTCAGTTACTCGTTGAGGCTGTTATTGTGAAGTAACAGTAAACTGAGGTGGTAACACGAAATTTTTTCGTCCTCTGCATTTTGCAGGGGACTTTTATTATTTTAAGGAGCAGAAAAATGAAAGTTTATGAAGAACTCGTTGCCCGCGGCCTTATTGCACAGGTAACAAATGAAGAAGAAATTAAAAATCTTGTTAATGAAGGAAAAGCTGTTTTCTATATCGGCTTTGACCCGACTGCTGACAGTTTGCATGTAGGTCACTTTATGGCTCTTTGCCTTATGAAAAGATTACAAATGGCAGGTAACAAGCCAATTGCACTCATCGGTGGCGGTACTGCAATGATAGGCGACCCGTCGGGAAGAAGTGATATGCGACAAATGATGACAAAAGAAACAATTCAGCATAACTGCGACTGCTTTAAAAAGCAGATGAGCCGTTTTATTGACTTTTCCGACGGTAAAGCACTTATGGTTAATAATGCCGATTGGCTTCTTGACCTTAACTACATTGATGTGCTTCGTGAAGTCGGCGCTTGCTTCAGCGTTAACAGAATGCTTACTGCCGAATGTTATAAACAGAGAATGGAAAAAGGTCTTTCATTCCTTGAATTCAACTATATGATTATGCAGAGCTACGACTTCTATGAGCTTTTCCGAAAATACGGATGCAATATGCAGTTCGGCGGTGATGACCAATGGAGCAATATGCTTGGCGGTACAGAGCTTATCAGAAGAAAACTCGGTAAAGATGCACACGCTATGACAATTACACTTCTTCTTAATTCAGAAGGCAAAAAGATGGGTAAAACACAGTCAGGCGCAGTTTGGCTTGACCCCAATAAAACATCACCGTTTGATTTTTATCAATATTGGAGAAATGTTGACGACGCCGATGTTCTAAAATGTATCAGAATGCTCACATTTTTACCGATGGAAGAAATTGAAAAGATGGATTCTTGGGAAGGCAGCCAACTTAACACTGCAAAAGAAATTCTTGCATTTGAACTTACAAAGCTTGTTCACGGTGAAGAAGAGGCGATAAAGGCTCAGGATGGCGCAAGAGCACTTTTCTCTGGCAAGGGCAATACAGAAAATATGCCAACAGTTGAACTCGTTGCAGACGATTTTAACGAAGACAGCATACTTGTTGCCGATATTATGATTAAAGCGGGAATTGCAAAGTCGAAAGGTGAGTGCCGCCGTCTGATTGAGCAGGGTGGAGTTTCCGTTGACGACGATAAGGTTACAGAGCCTTTTAAAGCCCTTAATAAGAGCGATTTTGAAAAAGGATATGTAATCATTAAAAAAGGCAAAAAAGTCTTTTATAAGGCTGTTTTGGCATAAATGCAAAAGCAAAGGCTTACTGAAATCACTCAGTAAGCCTTAATATTTTATGAGAATTAAAATTATGAATTAAGCGCTGAAAATACGGCATCGCCGTCATGGCTGTAAACAAGAACAGAAATATCAACTTCAGAAGTGGTAATCATTCTGATTTCAGCATTTGTTGAAGCAATAGCAGAAAAAACATTTGCCGCAATACCCGGACAATTTTTCATACCTTCGCCAAAAACAGAAATCTTTGTATTACCACTGCTGATTGCAAGTTTAAGCTCGGGGTGGAGTTCACGAAGCTTTGAAGCCGTTTCAAAAACCTTGCCTAAATCGTCATCATTAACCGTGAATGAAAGGTTTGAAGTTTTACCTTGCGGAGGATTTTGTGAAATCATATCAACATCAATTCCCGCACCTGCAAGCATTTTAAAAATTTCTGCTACAACTTTAAAATCGGCAGGGGAATCGTTAATTGAAATAAGCGTAACATTTTCAATCATTGTAATATTGTCAATTGTTTTCATTGTTATATCTCCTTATGAGTTAACTAAATCTTTCATTGAGTAAAAACCCGGTTTTTTTTCTACAAGGAATAATCCCGCATTGACTGAACCCGTTGCGAATAACTGCTTTGAATATGCAGAATGTGAAATCTTAATAACTTCATCCGGTCCTGCAAATATAATTTCATGTTCGCCGACAATTGTTCCGCCACGGACTGCGTGAATACCGATTTCGTTCTTCGTTCTTTTCATTCTCTTTGAATGACGGTCAAATTCATAAATGGGTTTTTCATCTAATGCTTCTGAAATGGAATCGGCAAGCATTAAAGCAGTGCCGCTTGGAGCATCAATTTTTTGGTTGTGATGTGCTTCAACGATTTCTATGTCAAAACTGCCTTGAAGAATTTTTGCGGCTTTTTTTGCAAGCTCTGATATAAGACTCACACCGATTGACATATTTGCCGAAAAGAATAGGGGAACATCATTTGAAGCAAGTTTAATTGACTCAATTTGTTGCTCATTAAGACCTGTTGTAGCTATTACGGCAGGCATTTTCTTTTCTTTCGCAAATTTAAGCAAATCGCTGAGCACTGACGGATGCGAGAAGTCAATTATCACATCGGCATCAATATCTATATCATTAAATGACTTGAATACGGGGAATGTAGATTCTTCTGTGGCCAAATCAACACCGGCAACAATTTCACAGTCTTCACGGCTACTAACGCACGCAGTAATTGCTTTACCCATTTTTCCGAGTGCACCGCTTAAAATAATCCTTGTCATATTTTCACATCCAACAAAACAATTAAATCAAATCATACTTTTTAAGTATAGCTTCGAGCTTAGCTGTTTTAGCGTCATCCATTTCGCAAAGCGGCATACGGAGGGGACCTACATCAAAGCCCATCATCTGCATGGCAACTTTAACGGGTATTGGATTGACATCCATAAACATTGCGTTGATAAGCTCAAGATATTTAAGTTGAAGCTCAGCGCTTTCTTTAATCTTACCTTCAAGATAAAGTGCGGGAATATCGTGTGCAATTTTCGGACAGATATTGGAAAGAACGGAAATTGAACCTTTACCGCCCAATGACATAAGGGGAACAACCTGGTCATCATTACCTGAATAAACATCGAGTTTATCGCCGCAAAGTGCAATTGTTTCTGCGATTTGCGAAATATTTCCGCTTGCTTCTTTTGTGGCAATAATATTCTTGTGTTCACAAAGCTCGGCATAAGTTGACGGAAGAACATTTACGCCCGTTCTGCTCGGAACATTATAGATAATAATCGGCTTTGATGAATTATCGGCGATTGCCTGATAATGCTTTACAAGACCGTGCTGTGAACATTTGTTATAGTAAGGCGTTACAACAAGCATTGCGTCTGCGCCGGCTTTTTCAGCATCATTTGAAAGTTCGATTGCATAAGCAGTTTCGTTACTGCCGGTTCCTGCAATAACGGGAATTCTGTGATTTACAACATCACAAGCAAACTTGATAACATCTGAATGTTCTTTAGGAGTGAGAGTTGCACTTTCACCGGTGGTACCGCAGATAACAATTGAATCGGTACCGTTAGCGATATGAAACTCAAGAAGATTTTCAAGTGACTTATAGTTTACACTTGTATCTTCATTAAACGGTGTTACGATTGCAACACCGCAGCCAGTAAAAATAGGATTAGTACTCATAAAAATTCTCCTTATTGGAAATTAGTCCATATAACCTTCTGCACAAAGAAGTTCAGCCATAAGAACCGCACCGCCGGCAGCACCGCGAAGTGTGTTGTGCGAAAGACATACGAATTTGTAATCATACTGTGTGTCTTCACGAAGACGGCCGATTGAAATAGCCATTCCGTTTTCAAGGTCTCTGTGGAGCTTGGTCTGCGGCATATTATCTTCTTCAAAATAGTTAAGGAACTGCTTTGGCGCAAGGGGAAGGTTCAGCTCTTGTGCACGGCCTGAAAATTCCTTCCATACATTTAATATTTCTTCTTTAGACGGTTTATTCTCAAATCTTACAAACACCGCACCCATATGTCCGTTTGATACGGGAACACGAATACATTGCGCCGTAAAGTTGGGTTCGGTTGCAGGAACAATTTTATCGCCTTCAATTTTACCCCAAAGTTTAAGTGGCTCTTGTTCGCTTTTTTCTTCTTCGCCACCGATAAAAGGAATTACATTGTCAACCATTTCAGGCCATGTTTCAAATGTTTTGCCCGCACCAGAAATTGCCTGATATGTACAAACAAGAACATCTTTAATACCGAACTTTGAAAGCGGGAAGAGTGCAGGAACATAGCTTTGAAGTGAGCAGTTAGATTTAACTGCGATAAATCCGCGCTTTGTACCGAGTCTTTTTCTTTGAGCAGGAATAATCTTTGCATGGTCTGCATTGAGTTCAGGAACAATCATAGGAACATCGGGAGTATGTCTGTTTGCGCTGTTGTTTGAAATAACGGGACATTCTGCTTTTGCATAAGCTTCTTCCAATGCTTTGATTTCATCTTTTTTCATATCAACTGCGCAGAAAACAAAATCTACCTGTGAAGCGATTTTTTCAATGTCTGCGGTTGCATCCATCACAATCATATCTTTCATCGCTGCGGGGATTTCTACATCCATGCACCATTTTTTGCCTACTGCGTCAGAATATTTTTTTCCTGCCGAGCGTGGGCTTGCAGCGAGCACTTTAACATTAAACCAAGGATGGTTATCCAAAAGTGTCATAAATCTTTGGCCAACCATACCTGTTGCGCCGATTACACCAACATTATACTTTTTCACTTGAAATTACCTCCAAAAAATGATAATATATCATTCGTTATAAAAAATCAGTAATGATTATGACACCATTACTGATAAAATACATAGGTATTATGGTTTTCATAATACGAAAGCACTCCATCAAATAATGATGACAGTTGCATTACTGTTAATAATACAACCAGAAAACACATTTCCCAAGCCCTGTTTTTCTTCGGCAACAAACCCTTTTCCGTTTTATCAAGAACTCTTGGGAGTTTCAAAAACGGTACTGATTTTTGTTGCGCCTCAATCGCTATATTATAATACCATTATAGCGTGTTTGTGTCAAACATTTTTAAGATTTTCTATATTTTAACGGAGAAACATAATGAAAAAATCACAATTTTACTACGATTTGCCCAAAGAATTGATTGCTCAAACTCCAATTGAGCCCCGAGACCATTCAAGAATGATGGTTTTATCAAGAAAAAATAACACAATTGAGCATAAGCATTTTTACGATTTTATTGAGTATTTAAACCCGGGTGATTGCTTAATTCTCAATAATACCAGAGTGTTACCGGCAAGAATGTACGGTGTTAAAAAAGATACCGGAGCAGTTGTTGAATTTTTACTTTTAAACAACCTTGGCAATGACCGTTGGGAAACAATTACAGGTCCGGGAAAAAGAGCAAAAAAGGATGCTGAATTTACATTTGGCGACGGTATTCTTACATGTAAAATTGAAAAAGTTCTTGAAAACGGTAACAGAATCGCAAAGTTTTGCTATGACGCTTCAAATATTTTTGAGGTGTTGGATAAAGTAGGCGAAATGCCTTTGCCCCATTATATTACTGAAAAACTCGAAGACAAAGAGCGCTATCAAACCGTATATTCAAAAGAATTAGGTTCGGCAGCAGCGCCGACGGCAGGGCTTCATTTTACAGACGATATAATGGCAAGAATTCAAGAAAAAGGTGTTAAAATCGGATATGTAACTTTACATGTCGGTATAGGCACTTTTCGTCCTGTGAAAGCTGAAAATATCGAAGACCACGAAATGCACTCGGAACATTATCAAATTCCGAAAGAAACCGCAGATTTAATTAACGAAACCAAGCAGAACGGCGGTAGGGTTGTCGCAGTAGGTACAACTTGCTGCAGAACACTTGAAAGCGTTATGCAAAGTCAAGGTGAAATGAAAGAATTTGACGATTGGACAAATATTTTTATTTATCCCGGTTATGAGTTCAAATGTATTGACGCATTACTGACAAACTTTCATTTACCCGAAAGCACCTTAATAATGCTTGTATCTGCATTTTATAATAGAGAAAAGATTTTAGATGCATATAAGATTGCAGTCGATGAGAAATACAGATTTTTCAGCTTTGGCGATTGTATGTTTATATATTAAGGAGAAATTTATGTATAGGCTTATAAAAAAATGCGGAAATGCCCGCAGAGGTGAATTTCACACAGTACACGGTACTGTTCAAACACCGGCTTTTATGAATGTTGCTACGCAGGGTGCCATAAAAGGCGGCGTTTCAGCGTATGATTTGAAAGATATTAACTGTCAGGTGCAGTTATGCAATACTTATCATTTGCATTTAAGACCGACGGATAAACTCGTAAAAGAAATGGGCGGACTTCATAAATTTACGGGTTGGGACGGTCCGATTCTGACAGACAGCGGCGGATTTCAGGTGTTTTCATTGTCATCACTTCGTAAAATCAAAGAAGAAGGCGTATATTTTTCTTCACATATTGATGGTCGTAAAATTTTTATGGGGCCCGAAGAAAGTATGCAAATTCAGTCAAATTTAGGCTCAACAATCGCAATGGCTTTTGATGAATGTGTTGAAAATCCCGCAAAATATGAATATTCAAAACAGTCCTGTGAGAGAACAACAAGATGGCTTATCCGTTGTAAAGCGGAAATGGAAAGGCTGAATTCATTACCTGACACAATTAATAAAAAACAAATGCTTTTCGGCATAAATCAGGGTTGTACATTTGACGATTTGCGTATAGAACATATGAAAGAAATTGCGAAGCTTGATTTAGACGGCTATGCAATCGGCGGACTTGCGGTAGGTGAGCCAAAAGAAGATATGTATCGCATTATTTCTGCAGTCGAACCGTATATGCCCGCAGACAAAATCCGATATTTAATGGGTGTCGGTACTCCCGGAAATATTCTTGAAGCAGTCAGAAGGGGAGTTGACCTTTTTGACTGTGTAATGCCAAGTCGAAATGCCCGTCACGGTCATCTTTTTACAGATGAAGGTATAATAAATATTAACAACAAGAAATATGAAAAAGACGGTTTGCCTATTGACCCCAATTGTAATTGTCCGACATG
This sequence comes from uncultured Clostridia bacterium, assembly GCA_945787805.1. Lineage (GTDB taxonomy): Bacteria > Bacillota > Clostridia > Oscillospirales > Acutalibacteraceae > Fimenecus. Next base: position 226,381 of record CALZID010000001.1, read on the forward strand.
TCAAAGACATTCAAGAGCATATATCAGGCACTTGTTTAAGGCACAAGAAATTCTCGCTATGCGGCTCTGTGTAATGCATAATTTGTATTTTTATAATAATCTTATGATAAGAATTCGTGAAGCGCTTGATAACGATACATTTGATGAGTTTTATAACAAATATGTTGACAGACTTGACACAAGAATATAATATTGTCAATTTTTTGAAAAAATGTTGCAAAATATATTTTATTTATGTATAATATATGAGTTATTATTTAAATAATTTGGAGGATTTTTAAATGACAAACTTTATTTCACTTTTGATGATGAATAATGCTTCCGGTGAAGGCAGTGCGGCCGGCGGTTCAGCGTCAATGATTATTATGATGGTTGTTCTGTTTGCGGCTATGTATTTCTTTACAATAAGACCGCAGAAAAAACAGCAAAAAAAAGAACAGGAAATCCGTGAAAGCACCCAAATCGGTGATGAAATTACAACAATCGGCGGTATTTGCGGTAAAGTCGTTTCTGTAAAAGACGATTCAATTGTTATTGAAACAGGTTCTGACAGAAATAAAATCAAATTTATGAAATATGCAATCCAAACAAATCACACGGCTAATGAAAAAATTCAAGCCGAACGCGAAGCTGCAAGAGCTGCAGCGGCTGAAAAAAAAGGCAAGAAGAGTAAAAAAGACGAAGAATAATTTAACATATTTGAGTTTTATCCCTCATATTCTTTATTGAATGTGAGGGATTTTTTTATGCACAAAAAACTTTCAAAAAGAAAAGAATACCCGGTAATAATACAAAACACTTTTGGCTTTGTTCTTTCATCGGTTATCGGTATTATAACAACTTTTATAATTTCAATTTTTTTAACCCTTATTTTAAATAAATCAGAATATTTACCGCAGAAGCTGAATTTTTATTTATCATTTGCAGTCTTGCTCGGCAGTTTGATTAGCGGCTTCATTTCGTCTTTTAAATGCAGTTTAAAAGGCATCCTATCCGGATTAGCGTCAGCAATTCCGCTCTCGCTATTTATTACTGTTGCTCTTTTGTTCTTTTCTGACGGTAAAATAATAAGTGAAACAGGCTTTTTATATTTAGTTATATTTATTTTTTCAAGTCTCGGCGGAATATTAGGTGCAAATACAAAAAGAAGAAAATAAGGAATGAAATCTATGTCAAAAATTATTAGAGTAAAAAGAAAAAACAAAGCAATTTTCCATAGAACAAATTCTAAATTTGAGAATTTAACAAACGATAGATATAAGATAATTTTAGTCATTATATCAATTATTTTTATTTTGTTTGGCAGTATTTTATATGCTAATCATCCTGAAACTTCGTTTATTGAAATATTAAACGATAAAATCGAATTTTTCAAAACAGACAATATATTGAGAATTTTTGTTTTTCTCTTTAAAACAGAAGTCATTTATTTTCTGTTTTCAATGTTTATCGGAACAAGCTTTGTCGGTACACCGCTAATTATTTTGCCCATATCTGTAAAGTGCTTTATTACGGGATATCTCGGCGCATATATGTATAATGAATTTGAATTAAAGGGTGTTATGTTCTGCTTGCTGTTTGTTTTTCCTTATACCGCAATCACGGCTGCATCACTGTTGTTTGCTTCAAACGAAAGTATCTATATGTCAAAAACTTGCTTTAACGCAATTACAAATAAAAATACAGCCGACAATATTTCAGTCAAGCTGTATCTTTTAAGATATTTGTTTCTTATTATTATAAATGGAGTTTGCGCATTATTTAACAGTGCTTTAATTGTTTTATTTATAAACAAAATCAATCTTTAAGCTTAATATTTGCCAGCGGATTTGATTCTGACGCTTTCTTTAGCTGTTCATCAACAATGTGTGTATATATTTCGGTTGTACCTAAATTTTCATGACCGAGAATATCTTTTAAAATTAACACATCTACATTGCCGTGCTGATACATTAAAGTTGCGGCAGTATGTCTTAATTTATGCACAGAGTATCCTTCTAAACCGCATTTTTCAAGGCAGTCATAAACAATATGTTGAACGGTTTTCGGACTGATTCTCTTGTTTCTGTTACTCAAAAACAGAGCATTTCTGTCAGATAAGGCAACACCGTCAACAGGACGAACCGCCATATATTGTGTATATGCCTCCAAACAAGCATCGTTGAGATAAATTGTTCGCTCTTTATTACCTTTACCCGTAACTCTCATGGTGTGGTCATCACGAATATCGTTATAATTAAGACTCACAAGTTCCGACAAACGCAATCCGCAGTTTAAAAAGAAAACCAATATACAATAATCCCGTTCTTTATGCTTACCGTCAACGGATTTTAATAGCTTTATACTCTCTTCAAGCGTTAAATACTTGGGGAGAGATTTTTTTAGCCTGGGCGAGTCGAGAACTTCCATAGGGTTGCTGTCAATAATATTCTTTTGTTTATCAAGATATTTGAAAAATGTCCTTAAACACGAAACTTTTCGCGCTCTTGCAGCTTCTTGATTATCTCTTTCGTTTTTACAATATGAAAGAAAAGCATATGCGTCATTTAAGGTTACGCTTCTGACAAAATCTTCATCAATATCCATAATATCAATATCTTCAAATTCTGCAGCAGGGGGGACTAACCCGCGATAATACTTTAAGAACTTAAAAAACAGTCTTAAATCAGACGAGTATTCTTCAATAGTTAAAGCGGACTTGTTCTTTATTACATCAAGATAAATCAAAAAATCTTTAATAATTACCGGAAGTCCTGTAAAATTATTTTTTTTCATAATCATCACCCGTGAAACCGTTTCACAATATGCGTTAAAATGTGAAACAAAATGCTATGTTTTATCATACAAATATTTAATTATCATTATTTGAATAGGTAATCGGCGCTATACGAATTCATAAAATTATTATTAGAAAAAAACATATTTATCATAAATATTGCTATATAATCAATATCTTTATATCAAAATATTAGTTTAAGTTTTAGATTACTATAATCATACACTAAATTGAGTAAAATTTAAAGAATAATTCAAAATTTTATCAAAATGAATTCAATAGAAATTTTTGAAATGATGCAGAGTTCATTTAAAAAAAGTTATCGAATAAAGTCTTAAAAAAATATTGGAATACAATTGAATAAAAGAACAAAAACACATAACAAAAACTAATTAAAATATAAAATTTATATTTATAAAGCTATTATGTAATCATAGTAAAATTAAAAAATTGATTGAATTAGCATTTAATACCATAAAATAGCTATATTTCCCGAATTTTGTATAATTTTTCTTCCCCTATTTGATACAAAATATTTATTTTGTATAATTATAAATCAACTTTTCAACAATGTCAACAATTTTTTGAGTTTTCAACATCTGTTATTCCCCTAATAAATTATCAAATAATAAATGCCATAGACATTATGAAGTTTATGTCTGTGGCATTTCAATTACAGATTATTTACTTTTCTGTATGTTTGTAAAAAATATTCTTTATCATTTATCATTTCGTCGATGTGTCTTTTAAAATTATTATATTCTTCGTCAATTACATAACTTTTAGCGTAACCGGATTTTCCGTATTTTTCTTTTGTATGAATATATCCGCGCTCAATTATTTCGTTAAGAGAAAGATTATCATAATGCTTCAAAGTATATGCATGTGTTCGGCGCAGAAATTCTTCAACACTTGTTGAACGGTCGGCGGACGAGAGAATTTTCCCGTAGTCACTTCTCGGAGTACGCTCTGACGAAGCACGATGGTCCTCTATCCCCTCTTTTATGATAATTCTTTGTTCTTCTGTGAAGAATCTTTTCATTTCATAGTTTTCAAAGAAGATTTGAGCAGACAACTTTTCATGATTTTCTTTATCAATATGATGTGCGATATCATGAAAAGCGGCGGCCGTGTATAACATATCAAAATCTATATTTTCAAACTGTCTCGCAAACTTAAAACAACGGTCAATGACATAGTTAATATGTTCAATCCCATGACCGCTGTCATTTTTAGAATATTCGGGGAAAATGTAGTTTTCAATGTATTCTTTCAAATTATTGTTCATAACACCATATTCATAATTTACTTCCATTATTTATTTTCGATTTTATCAAGAACTGTATTTGCTATATTGCTTAATTTATCAAGTGATATTTTCTTTATAGGGTAAATATCTTGTCCGTATTTCTTTGCCATTTTGCCGGCATTTGCTAAAACTATCCCCATTGTAGCGGCACCGCCTAAATATGCAGCAAAGTATCCTTTTTTCATAGTTAATCGTCCTTTTCCGTAATCGGTATAATACTGCCTATATCTGTTAAAGGTTTGCCTTTAATATCAATATAGTTTACACAGTTATCATATAAAAATTTTTCTATTTTGTCAAAATTTGTATGCGTCTGTAAGTCTCCGTTAAAAAGAAGTAAATCTTTATCAATCAAACCGCAGCATCCGCCAATAAAGCCATAGTTGTATTTTTCAATGCGTACACTCCCCTTTTCAATAAGCAAAGACTTTATATCTTCATACTGTGAAACTGCATTGTGGATTGAAAAATCGTCAGTTATGATAGTGTTGCGTTTGCAAATACATACAGAACATTTTGAATAACCTTGTTTTACATCAATAATCGTCTTTTTCGGTAGTTGTTTTACAATTTTTTCTGTCAAAAGAGACTTGTTACAGATTATATAATCACCAATATCGGCAAAGTTCAGCAAGCAGTCGCTTGGATACGGCGATTTTATATCTTCAATTAAAACCCATTTCCCGCTCTTATTCTCTAAAAAAGCACAAAGCTCGTCTTGATTTTTATCTGTTAAAAATCTCGATTTCCCAACATAATTCGCCAAAATATCTGCGTGATTTCTCACAGGAGAGTCCAAAAGCGTATTTTCAATAACATTCACAACTTTTATCGAAAAATCACTTAAACGCTTTTTAAGGGCAATATCGTCGCAATAAGCAAATACTGTTGTGACTTTATTCTCGGGAATATTGGGATTATTCAAAAATCTTTCGCTCAATTTATTATCGCCTCAAATGCCTGCCTGATATTTTTGGCAGGTACAATTTCAATTTCCTTGAATAAATGTTTTGGAAGCTTTGAATAATTGTGATAGGGAATAACGCATTTTTCAAAGCCTAATTTTGCGGCTTCTCTAATTCTTTGTTCACAACAATTCACAGACCTTATCTCCCCTGCCAAGCCTATTTCACCGAATGCAAGTGTTTTTTCGGGCACCGCAACATCTTTCAAACTTGAAACAATGGCAAGTGCAATTGATAAATCAGCGGCAGTTTCATCAATTCGCAATCCGCCTATAACATTTGTGTAGCAATCCATATTTCCAAGGAAATATCCGCAGCGCTTTTCAAGAACAGCAATAAGCATAGCCATTCTGTTGTAATCAATCCCCGTCGCCATTCTTCTGGGATTACCAAATCCGCTTGGTGTTACAAGGCTTTGAACCTCTGCAAGAATGGGTCTTGAACCCTCCATTAAACATGCAACACAGGTTCCCGATACATTTTGCGGTTTGCCCGAAATCAGCATCATTGACGGGTTTTCGACTTCAGCGAGTCCGTTATCAAGCATTTCAAACACACCGATTTCATTAGTTGAACCGTATCTGTTTTTTACTGCTCTTAAAATTCTGTATGATGTGTTTCTGTCACCTTCAAAGTATAAAACACAGTCAACAATATGTTCGAGGACCTTCGGGCCTGCAATATTACCGTCTTTATTAACATGTCCCACAAGAAAAATCGGTATGTTTGACACTTTTGCAGTTCTTGTAAAAAGAGTTGTTGATTCACGAACCTGCGTAACGCTGCCCGGTGATGAATTTAACTCACTGATTTCCATTGTTTGAATTGAGTCAATGATAACCATGTCGGGTTTTTCCGATTGAATATATTCACAAATGTACTGTGCATCGGTTTCACATAGAATCGAAAGATTTTTTGTTGAAACTGAAAGTCTGGACGCACGAAGCTTTATTTGATGTGCAGATTCTTCACCCGATACATAAAGAATTTTTAAATTATCGCCTAAATATTCGCAAATCTGCAAAAGAATTGTAGATTTACCGATACCGGGGTCACCGCTTAAAAGCACAAGGGAGCCTTTGACAAGTCCGCCGCCTAATACACGGTTTAGTTCTTTTAGCCCTGTGTTATATCTGTGTCCTGTGTCGGCAGTAATTTCTGCAAGCGGATATGCCCTGCTTCGATTTGTTGTAATAAAACTTCTTTTTGCAGAGCTTTCTTTTGTAACAGTTTTTATTTCTTCGTTTAATGTATTCCATTCGTTACAGTTTGGGCATTGACCGAGCCAGCGGGGAGTTTCATAACCGCATTCACTGCAAATGTACACTGTTTTAGACTTCTGAGCCATTTTTTACCTCCGATATATAGTAATTTATTACTCCGTTTGATATTGCAAACGACATCTCGTTTTGATATTTATCATCTTTCAGTTTCTTTAATTCTTGCGGATTGGAGATAAAACCGCATTCGACCATTACGGCCGGTTTTGTAGCATTATAAATAACGAATACACTTGTACCTGTTTTCTTGATAACTCTTGTGTTATCGGGCTGAATAAGGGAAATAATTTCACTTTGTATGAATTCTGCCAATATGGGGCTTTGCTCGTCATTGGGTGAATAAAAAGTTTGCGCACCCCAAATTCTGCTGTCTTCAAATTTGTTTTGATGAATACTCAAATACAGACAATTTTCGTATTCGTCCATCATTTTATGTCTGTTGTGTAAGTCTGAATTTTTCTTTTGTCGCATAGTTGTTGCAGAAACATCATATATAAGTTTATCTGTTTCTCTAATCATACAAGTTTTGAAACCAAAAAGCGACAAAATGTCATTGATTTTCAGTGAAACAGACAAATTTATATCTTTTTCCGCCGTATTGTCATTTGCAACCGCTCCCCCATCTTCGCCACCGTGACCTGCGTCAATTATTATTACAGGTGAATAGCAAGCGGTAAGCGTCTTTGAAGATGCATTACGAGTTCTGTCAAAAGTAATTATAGTTAATATCAAAACTGCCGCCAAAACAATTGAGATTATTGACTCTTTCATAAAATCACCCCATAAAAAAATATATGGGAAAATTTATTACAATATTATTTTACATTATCATTATGTAATTTACAAGACAAAAAATAAAGCGCACAGAATTAACTGCACGCTTTATCGGTCTTATAAAGAAATTATATCATACTTGCGATTTCTGCAGCGAAGTTGTCTTCTTTCTTTTCAATGCCTTCGCCTTTTTCAAATCTTACGAAGCTTGTAATTTTAAGGTCTGCGCCAAGCTCTTTAGCAACTGACTTGATATAGCCGTCAACAGAGCCGTCGAAAAGGTCTGAACGGACAAACGTCTGTTCTGCAAGACAAATTTCTTTAATCTGCTTTGCAATACGACCTTGAACAAGTCCAACAAAAATTTTATTTTCTGAAATCTCTGCTTTATGAGAAATTGCGATTTCTGCGAGTATTGCATAAGCTTCTTTTGAAATAAAGTTTGTGAAGTTCTTTCTCTGCTTGTCGTCAAGACCTTGATAAACAGAAATGTCTTCATCGCTCCACTTTTTATCGTTAATTGCTTCTTCGATAATGCCTTTAAGAATCGGAACGGGAAGTGAATCAGGCTTATTCAAAGCGCTGTCAATTGTAATTGACTTCATTTTTGCAAGTTCATCGGTAGAAATATTGTCCTTGCTTAAATATTCGGGATTCATAGCTGCAACCTGCATTGCAACATTCTTGCCCATTGCGTCAAATTCAGGCTTTGCAGCAGTAGCGTCGTCAGTATCAAAGTTTACCATAACGCCAACTGTACCGCCTGCGTGAATATAAGTTGCAACATGACCTTCAACGAGAGCAAATCTGCGAACTTTCATATTTTCACGAAGAGCAAGGAATACTTCTTGAACTTCTTCTTCAACTGTTTTGTCTGAATTAACTGCTTTTGTAGCAAGAAGAGCTTCAACATCAGCAGGTTTAGTTGCAACAACGGTTTCAACAACTTTTTTTGCAAGATTAACAAAGGGTTCACCCTTAGCAACGAAGTCTGTTTCACAGTTGATTTCAACAAGAGCGCCTGCATTAGCGTCGCTGTATGCAGCTACTATACCTTCGGCAGCAACACGGCTTGCTTTTTTAGCTGCTGAAGCAAGTCCTTTTTCTCTAAGAATATCAATAGCCTTGTCCATATCGCCGTCTGTTTCAACAAGAGCTTTTTTACAATCCATCATACCAACGCCGGTCTTCTCACGAAGAATCTGTACATCTTTTGCAGTAAATGCCATTTTCTTTTCCTCCAATATACTATATTTTGAAAAGAGCCCGTAACGGTTATGCCACGGGCTATAAAAATTTAATTATTCAGCAGCTTCTTCTGCTACTGTCTCTTCGTCGCTGACTTCATCAGCAACTACTTCCATTTGTTCGCCTTGTCTGCCTTCGATAATAGCGTCAGCCATAGCGCCTGCAATAAGTTTTACTGCACGGATAGCATCGTCATTACCGGGGATAACATAGTCAACATCGTCAGGGTCACAGTTGGTGTCAACGATAGCGATTACAGGAATACCGAGTTTCTTTGCTTCAGCAACTGCAATCTTTTCTTTTCTCGGGTCAACAATGAACATAGCAGCAGGCTGCTTTTTCATTTCTGTAATACCGCCGATATACTTTTCAAGCTTTTCGATTTCAAGCTCATATTTAGCAACTTCTTTTTTGGGAAGAAGGTCGAATGTGCCGTCTTCTTTCATAGCCTGAAGCTGAGCAAGTCTCTTAATTCTTTGCTTAATTGTTGTGAAGTTTGTGAGCATACCGCCAAGCCAACGAGCATTAACATAAGGCATACCGCAACGCATTGCTTCTTCCTTAACTGAGCTCTGAGCCTGTTTCTTTGTGCCTACAAAAAGAACTTCGCCGCCGTCTTCGGCAACTTCTTTGATTACCTTGTAAACCTCTTCAAGTTTTTTAACTGTTTTCTGAAGGTCAATGATATAAATACCATTTCTTTCAGTGAAGATGTATTCAGCCATTTTAGGGTTCCATCTTCTTGTTTGGTGTCCGAAATGAACACCTGCCTCGAGTAACTGTTTCATAGATACTACTGACATGATTTTTTCCTCCTTATTTTATCCTCTGTACGGGTCAGCTTTCGTCGGGACATACTGTGTATGCAATTCCGACAAAATCACCGCACATGCGAATTGCTGAAAAATTATAACACAAGATTTTTGTTATTGCAAGTATTTTTCAAAATTTATCCAAAAATTTCGCTTTGCAGTTCTAATAATCTTTTCTTTCTTATGTTTTCTTCATTAAAATCGTGAATAAAAATATCCTTATCATCTAATTTTAATATATTTCCTTCTTTTACATCATCGGGCAATAAAGAAATATCCACTTCATTAAATGAGCCGTCGGGAAATTCAAGTACAGCAATATCGCCTTCAATTCGGCTGACAGAATAAAACTCCTTATTCATAAATCGGTAGCCACTCCTCATTTTGCGTCTTTACATCAATATTTTTGCCGTCACTGGTTATAGTTATGTCCCCTGTTTGTGCAGTAATAAAAAAATCAATGTTGTATTTCTTTAATCTGTCAATTACTTCTCTGTGGGGATGACCGTAACTGTTATCTGCTCCGCAGGATATAACCGCAACTTGCGGCTTTACAGCTTGAAGATATTTATCGGTAGAAGAAGTATTGCTTCCGTGGTGACCGAGTTTAAGAACATCTGCACTCAGGTCAAGGTCTGATGATAAAAGTTGTTTTTCAATAGTTTTTTCGGCATCACCTTGAAATAAAAATGAAGTTTCACCGTAGACAACTTTAAGAACAACAGACATATTGTTTAAGTTTTCATCTTGTTCAACGGGACTTAATACATTAACAGTAGCATCACCGAGAGAAAAGCTTTCACCGACAGTTGCAGGTATGGCATTTATTTTGTTATTTGCAATAGCCTTCAACAACACTTCATAATTATATGTTGTAACCATATTTATCTCTGTTAGTTTCGGCATAATCACATTTTTTACATTATATTTCTCAATAATTGCAGTTGCACTGCCCATGTGGTCATCGTGCTGATGTGTAATGACAAGATAATCAATAGTATCAACGGACAAGGTCATAAGCGCTTCGCTAATATCATCAATACGGTTATTTGTACTTGTATCAATCATCATAACACTGTCATTGGATTTAATAATTGTGCAATCCCCCTGCCCGACATCAAGAAAATATACAGAAAAATTACTGTCTGGATTAACAGGACCGTCCGCCATACCCATTGAACTGTTTAATTCCGACCAAGTGAAAATACCGGCTCGGTCCAAACAAGACATTACAACAGAAAAACAAATCAAAATTGCAGCAATAATTAGTGCCGCTCTCTCTTTTCTTCTGTTTTTCGTGGAATAATAGCCGTTAGGATTTCTTTTTCCGTTTTTGTAAATCGACTTTTTTTCTGCCATTGTTATAGCCTTTCTTATTGTTTTGAATCCTTTCATTAAATTTCGGGGCAATCAGGCATTTGTTGGATGTACCGATTAAATCGCTTCGTCCGCTTTTCTTTAGTGCCTCATAAACCAAATCATAGTTTTTAGGATTAAAATACTGCATTAAAGCGCGTTGTAATGCTTTATCATGCGGTGTTTTTGCCACATAAACCGGCTCAAGCGTATACGGGTCCATTTCAGTGTAATACATTGCGGTAGAAATTGTTCCCGGTGTCGGATAAAAATCTTGAACCTGTTCGGGATGAAGCTTTTCACTTTTTATAAATTCCGCTAATTCTACGGCGTCTTTAAGCGTAGCACCGGGATGTGAAGACATAAGATAAGGAACTAAATACTGTTCTTTACCTATTGATTTAGTAAAATTGAAATATCTCTTAGAAAACTCCTTATATGCTTCAATGTGCGGCTTGCCCATTTTATCAAGAACAACCGCAGAGCAGTGTTCGGGTGCAACCTTTAATTGACCGCTTACATGGTATTTTACTAATTCTTTGAAGAACTCATCGTTTTTATCGCACAAAAGATAGTCATAACGGATACCTGAGCGAATAAAAACTTTTTTAACTTTCGGAATTTTTCTGAGTTCTCTTAAAATATCGAGATACTCTTCATGAGTTGAAATGAGTGCAGGACAAGGATTTGGCGCAAGGCATTTTTTGCCTTTACATAACCCGCTTTTAATTTGTTTATCACATGACGGTCGCCTAAAATTAGCTGTCGGTCCGCCTATATCGTGAATATATCCTTTAAAACCGACTGTTTCCGTGAGCGATTTCGCTTCCTTGAGAATTGACTCCTTGCTCCTTGATGTGATGTATCTTCCTTGGTGGAATGCTATTGAACAGAAATTACATCCGCCAAAGCAGCCACGGTTATGAGTAATGGAAAACTCGACTTCCTGAATACCCGGAACTCCCCCATCTTTTTCATAAATAGGATGATATGTGCGCATATACGGTAATGCATATACACTGTCAAGCTCTTCAGTTGTCAGAGGCTCCATGGGCATATTTTGAACAAGCATCATTTTACCGTGTCGTTGCTTAATTGCTTTGCCACGAATATGGTCTTGTTCATCTTGTTGAATTCTACAAGAAATGGCATATTCCTTTTTAGAGTTACAAACATTTTCAAAGGAAGGACATTCAACACCGATATAAGGAGTTTCAGTAACAGGTACGGCATAACATGTACCTTTAACATCGGTGATTGTTTTAATATCTTCGCCGTTATTCAAACGGTTTGCGATTTCAATAGTCTGTTTTTCACCCATACCGAAAGAAATTAAGTCCGCTTTTGAATCAAACAATATTGAAGGTCTGATTTTGTCATCCCAATAATCATAGTGCGCAAAACGGCGGAGTGATGCTTCAAGCCCGCCGATTATAATCGGAATATCACCATAGATTTCACGAATTTTTTGACAGTATACAATAACTGCTCGGTCAGGTCTTAAACCGATTTTGCCCCCGGGAGAATATGCGTCTGTGCTTCTCTTCTTTTTAGCAACTGTATAATGCGCTACCATTGAATCAATGTTTCCCGATGACACGAAAAAGCCCAATCTGGGCTTGCCGAAAACAGTAAAATCCGCATCGGTAGTCCAGTTGGGTTGTGATATAAAACCTACTTTATAGCCTGCATTTTCAAGGACACGGGTAATGATGGATGCACCAAAGCTGGGATGGTCAACATAAGCGTCACCTGACACATATACAAAGTCAACTTCATCCCAATGCCGTGAAATCATATCTTGTCTTGAAATAGGTAAAAATTGTTTATTCAAAGTTCTGTTCATCACTTTCATCTTCGCCATAGGGTTTGTTAGCGCCACCTTGTGCCAAAGCGTTCATTTCAAGCCATTGTTGCTTTGAAATAAGAACTTTTCTCGGCTTTGCGCCTTCATACGGGCCAATAATTCCCCGTTCTTCAAGTGCATCAACAATACGGGCAGCACGAGCGTAACCGAGTTTTAACTTTCTTTGAAGAAGCGTTGTTGACGCTGATTGCGCCTCAATAACAACTTCAATTGCTTTCGGAAGCATTTCGTCGGACGGACCCGTTTCACCGTCGTCACTTGACGCAGATTCTTTCTTTTTACCGCCGGTGTTAGCTGCTTGTCGGTCAATTTCTTTTATGACATTGTCGTCATATTCAGACTGTTCCTGCTTCTTAATGAAATTAACAACATTTTCAACCTCTTTATCGGAGAGATAACAGCCTTGAACACGAATCGGCTTTGGAATTCCAACAGGGTAATAAAGCATATCTCCGTTTCCGAGAAGTTTTTCAGCACCCACAGAGTCAATAATTGTGCGAGAGTCAACCTGAGAAGAAACCGAAAGTGAAATTCTGCTCGGAATATTTGCTTTAATAATACCGGTAATAACATCGACGGACGGTCTCTGCGTTGCAATCACTAAGTGCATACCGGCCGCACGAGCCATCTGTGCAAGACGGCAAATAGAGTCTTCCACTTCATTTGGAGCAGCCATCATAAGGTCGGAAAGCTCATCAATAAAAATAACAATTTGAGGCATTTTCTTTTTGCCTTCACTCTCGCAGATGCTGTTATAACCCGAAATATCACGAACGCTGTGTTCAGAGAAAGTTTTATATCTTGTAAGCATTTCCGTTACAGCCCAAGCAAGCGCACCCGACGCTTTTCTCGGGTCGGAAACAACAGGTACGAGCAAATGCGGAATACCGTTGTATACGGTAAATTCAACCTGTTTGGGGTCAATCATAAGAAGCTTTACTTCGTCGGGAGTTGCGTTGTAAAGTATGCTGACAATCATTGAGTTAAGACAAACTGATTTACCTGAACCGGTTGTACCCGCTATGAGCAAGTGTGGCATTTTAACAAGGTCGGAATAAACAAATTCACCTGTAATATCTTTGCCGAGTGCGACTGTCAGTTTTGATTTTGCCGATTTATATTGCGGTTGGTCAATAACCTCGCGCATTGAAACCATTCTTCTGTTTTTATTAGGAATTTCAATGCCGACTGCCGCTTTGTTCGGTATGGGCGCTTCAATTCTGACGCCGGATGCAGCAAGGTTTAATGCTATATCGTCGGCAAGATTTGTGATTTTACTGATTTTCACGCCTGCAGCAGGCTGAATTTCATATCTTGTAACAGATGGTCCTTGAGAAATGCCAACAATTTTTGTTTCAACGCCAAAACTTCTCAATGTATTTGTGAGCTTTTCGGCATTCATTCTTTGTTCTGCCTCATAATTTGCAGTGTTGCTGTTTTTAGGTAAATTCAAGCAATCAATCGGCGGAAGAATATACGGTTTAATTTCTTCCTTTTCACAATCGTCTTCTTCAGTTTCTAAGCTTTCATCGGCTTTTTCGCAAGCAGACTCTTCAACTATCACATTTTTGTTAATGATATCATCAAGGTTTATTACTTTTTCTTCCGTAGTTTCAGCAGTAGCGCTATCATTAAACGAAATATCAATATTCTTGCCTGTTGCATCGGAATATGAAACTAAATCCTCATCAGGAATTTCTTCATCAAACAGCGGTATTACTTTTTCATCGGGCTCCGGCTCGGGACCTAAATCAACATCTGCTATAAATTCTTTCTTTCTTTGATTTTTTTCATCGTGATGTTGTTCAATTTTATCGCCGTATTCAGCAATTTTGTCCCCGGTAACTTCACCAATCTTTTTTACAGGCTTAGAAAGTCCGTTAAAAAGTCTTGCAAGAGTAAGGTTTGCAGTTAACATGATAAGAATAAAAAGCAAAACAAAAGCTATTACAAGGCTTGCGGCAACACTGCCGCCTGTAATTAAAAGTATCAGTCCGCCAAAAAATGCGCCGAACACACCGCTACCGAGCATACTGTTGTCAATTTTATATGTATTATATGCATCTTTAATCGCTGTAAAGAACTCAGTATTACTGTCGCAAATGATTATATGCCAAATACTGCAAATAAGTGTAATAATTAAAGTAACTTCAATTATATTAGTCGTAAATTTTCCGTCAATTTTGTCAAGAGTTAAAAATATTGCAATCACAAAAAGCAATAACGGAAAAATAAAGGTGCAAAAACCGAACATACCGAAAAGGAACGTTCTTAAAGCGCCCCATAAGCCGCCTGCGTCTATAATTGCCAGACAAAGCAACAATACAGCTATTGCAAACAGAATGATAGCGCTGAACTGTCTGTTCATCGAAAAGCTGTTTTTTGTATTTTGTTTTTTACTTTTAGAATTATTTTTTTTACTTCTTTGATTAGCCATGAGAATATCTCCAAATTAAAGTCCGATAATACAACAAATTAACACAGCTACGCCAAGAACAAGACAATAGAAACCGAAATATTTCCACATATCTTTCTTTAAAATCCATTGTAAGAGTTTAATACATGCCACACCGGAAACAGTGGCAACAATTATTCCTATAATCGTCGGTAACAATTCAAATTGAGCACCCACTTCAATAGCATCTTTTAACTCAACGGCATTAGCGACAAGAATTGCGGGAATGCCGAGAATAAATGAATACTCAACCATAGTTTCTTTTGACACGCCGAAAATCATACCTGTTGAAATTGTTGAGCCGGAGCGTGAAATTCCGGGAAAGCCCGCCGCAAAGACTTGTGCGATACCGATTGCCAAAGCTTCTTTCGGATTAACATCTGCTGATAATGTTTTCCGTTTGCCGATATATGTAGACACCAGTAAAAGCGCACCTGTTACTAAAAAGCAAATACCTTCAACGAGTATGCTGTCATCCTCCGCAAATCCGGAAAGAACATCCATAAGCTTTAAGTCGTTGCCTACAGGTATGAGTAATAATAACAAGGGTACACAGGAAATTACAAACATAAAGAATAATTTCTTTTTGCCCGTCAGTTCACTGAATTTGAATTTTCCCGTAAAAACAAGCTTGATTAAGTCAAAGAATTCAACAATCAGTTCAAAAATAGATTTGTGGAAAACTATGAATACCGCTAACAGTGTTCCGAGATGCAGAAGAACCGAAAACAATAACGAACCTTCACCTGAAACACCTAAAAAGTGCTGAAAGAGCGAAAGATGTCCGCTGCTTGAGATTGGTAAAAACTCAGTTACACCTTGTACTATACCTAAAATAATTGCTTTAATAATCGACATTTAATCATCTCCATAATTTTTGTTGATTTCAGAATATAAATATGATAAAGCGTCCTTTAAATTTCCGATATTGTCAATTAAACCTTCTTTTACGGCAGTTTCTCCGTCAAGAACAGTACCGACATCCATAACAAGCTCGCCTGTTGCTAACATTAACTGACGAAATCTGTCAGGTTTAATCTTAGAATTCTGTGAAACAAAGCTGACAATTCTCTCTTGCATTTTATCAAAATATGACAATGTTTGCGGAACACCCAAAACCAAGCCGTTCATTCTGACAGGATGAATGGTCATGGTAGCGGTTGGTACAATAAACGAACGGTCAGCTGAAACTGCAAGGGGCACGCCGATTGAATGACCGCCGCCGAGAACTAAAGATGCTGTCGGTTTTTTCATTCCGGATATCAGTTCGGCAATAGCGAGACCTGCTTCAATATCACCGCCAACGGTATTCAGAATAATCAACAAGCCGTCAATTTCTTCGCTCTCTTCTACGGCAACAAGCTGCGGAATTACATGCTCGTACTTTGTGGTCTTGTTAGTCGGCGGCAAAATATAATGACCTTCAATTTGCCCGATAATAGTCAGACAATGGATATATTTACCGTCTCTATTTACCGAAAAAGCACCGTTATCCCTAATTTCATCATTTACAGTAGTATTTGATTCTTCAAGCTCACTTTCGGGAATATCGTCCGAGCTTTGCACCAAAACACTGTCATTAAAATATAAGCACATAGTTATTACCTCCGTTTAGATAAAATTATTTTTACCAAAAAACGAGATATTAACCTTACATATGCTAAATATTGTACCATAATAAAATTTTAATATCAATATTTTGTTAAAAATTTGTTTATTTACATACAGTTATATATTGACAAAATTATCACAATGTTATAAAATTATAAAAGATTGTTAAAAAAATGAAAAAGTCCAAGGAGTGATTTAAAATGGGTATGACAATCGGCCAAAAGCTAATTAAATCCCACCTTGTCAGCGGTGATATGACACCCGGCAGTGAGGTTGGTTTAAAGATTGACCAAACTTTAACACAAGATGCAACAGGAACAATGGCATATCTCGAACTTGAAGCAATGGGAATTGAACAAGTAAAGACAGAGCTCTCGGTTGCATATATTGACCATAACACATTACAGACAGGCTTTGAAAATGCTGATGACCACAGATTTATTCAAAGTGTTGCTAAAAAGCGAGGTATTCGTTTTTCAAGGCCCGGTAACGGTATTTGTCATCAAGTTCATCTTGAAAGATTCGGTAAACCGGGTAAAACTTTAATCGGTTCTGACAGCCACACACCTACCGGCGGCGGCATCGGTATGCTCGCAATGGGTGCAGGCGGACTTGATGTTGCTGTTGCTATGGGCGGCGGTACATATTATATTACAATGCCAAAGATGGTTAGAGTGAATCTTACGGGTAAACTCAGCCCATGGGTTGCCGCAAAAGATGTTATTCTTGAAGTTCTTCGTATTATGACCGTTAAAGGCGGCGTCGGCAAAATCATTGAATACGGCGGCGAAGGTGTTGCAACTCTTTCGGTTCCGGAACGCGCTACGATTACTAATATGGGTGCCGAGCTTGGTGCAACTACATCGGTATTTCCATCCGATGATATTACAAAAGCATTCTTAAAAGCACAAGGCCGTGAAGAAGATTGGGTTGAACTCAAAGCCGACGATGACGCAGCTTATGACGAAGTAATTGATATTAACTTATCTGAACTTGCACCGATGGCCGCTTGCCCACACATGCCTGACAGAGTTAAATCTGTTACAGAAATCGGTAAAATAAAGGTTGACCAGGTATGCATCGGTTCATGCACAAACTCATCACTTCTTGATATGATGAAAGTTGCTGCAATTCTCAAAGGCAAGACAGTTTGTCCGTCGGTAAGCCTTTCAATTGCTCCCGGCTCAAAACAGGTTCTTAATATGATTTCAAAGAATGGCGCCCTTGCTGATATGATTGACGCTGGTGCCCGTATTCTTGAAAGCGCATGCGGACCTTGTATCGGTATGGGACAATCCCCTAACTCTGCCGGCGTATCACTTCGTACTTTTAACAGAAACTTTGAAGGTCGTTCAGGCACTGCCGATGCAGGTATTTATCTTGTTAGCCCTGAAGTAGCCGCAGCTTCTGCTATTACAGGTTATCTTACAGACCCGAGAGAATTAGGCGAATTCCCTGAAATTGTTCTTCCGGAAGAATTCATTATCAATGATAATATGATTGCAATGCCTGCAACTCCCGAAGAGGCCAAGGATGTTGAAGTTATGTACGGTCCGAACATTAAGCCATTCCCGACAAGTGAGCCTATGGGTGATGATATTACAGCAAAAGCAGTTTTAAAAGTCGGTGACGATATCACAACTGACCACATTATGCCTGCCGGTGCAAAGATTCTCCCCTACCGTTCAAATATTCCGTTCCTTTCACAGTATTGTTTCGGTGTTTGCGATAAAACATTCCCTGAAAGAATTAAGGCTGAAGGAAAAGGTATTGTAATCGGCGGTGCAAATTACGGACAAGGCTCATCCCGTGAACATGCCGCACTTGTTCCGCTCTATCTCGGCGTTAAAGCGGTTATCACAAAATCTTTTGCTCGTATTCACTGTGCAAATCTTATCAATGCAGGCATTCTTCCACTTAATTTTGCTAATCCTGATGATTACGATAAGATTACTCAAGGTGATGAATTGAGTCTTAAAGGGATTAAGAATGCTATTATTAACAATGAACCGGCTGTACTTGTTAATATTACAACCGGTGAAGAATATGCAATTAAATATGACCTTTCACAGCGTCAAAAAGACATTATTCTCGCCGGCGGTCTTTTAAATTATACCAAAGAATCATTTTAAAGGAGTTACTAATATGGAAAAACAGATTTCTGAAGCACTTGCAAAGTTTGAAGCGCTTATCAGGGAACAACTTGCAAGAAACGAAAAAATTAAAGCACAAAAAGAATTTGTTGACTTTGATAATCTTGATAAAATTATTATCGGTGTATGCGGTGGCGACGGTATCGGACCGATTATCACAAAAGAGTCTGCAAGAGTTCTCGAATATATGCTTGCTGACGATGTAAAAGCCGGCAAAGTTGAGTTTAAGGTTATCGACGGTCTTACTATTGAAAATCGTGTGGCAGTTATGAAAGCTATTCCCGATGATGTTCTTGCAGAGCTTAAAGAATGTCATGTAATTCTTAAAGGACCGACCACTACACCCCAAGCCGGTGACCCGTGGCCGAATATTGAAAGTGCAAATGTTGCAATGAGAAAAGAGCTTGACCTTTTTGCAAATGTTCGTCCCGTTAAAGTTCCCGACCAAGGCATTGACTGGACTTTCTTCCGTGAAAATACAGAAGGTGCTTATGCGGTAGGCTCAAAGGGTGTAAATGTTACTGAAGATTTGGCAATGGATTTTGTTGTAACAACCAGTGAAGGCTCTGAGAGAATTGCCCGTATGGCTTATGACTATGCTAAGAGAAACGGAAAAGAAAGAGTATCAATAATCAATAAAGCAAATGTTATCAAGACAACTGACGGTAAATTCCTTAGAATTTGTAAAGAAGTCGGTAAGGAATATCCTGAAATTATTACGGACGAATGGTATGTTGATATTACAACAGCTAAGCTCATTGATGAAAAGAGAAGAAAAGACTTTAAAGTGTTTGTTCTTCCTAATCTTTACGGTGACATCATCACTGACGAAGCTGCCGAATTCCAGGGTGGCGTCGGTACTGCCGGTAGTGCAAACCTCGGTAAGAGATACGCAATGTTTGAGGCAATTCACGGTTCTGCTCCCCGTATGATTCGTGAAGGTCGAGGCCAATATGCAGACCCTTGCTCAATGCTTCGCGCAACAGTAATGCTTCTTTCACACATCGGCAAGCAAAAAGAAGCGGATTTGCTTGAAAGAGCTCTCGATATTTGTATGTTTGAAGAGAAGAAGCTTACAATAACCGGTCGTGATAACGGTGCAACTTGCAGCGAATTCGGCGACTATGTAATGGAAACTGTAAAAAAGCTTTCATAAGAGGTGAAAATTATGAGTAAAAATGATGGAGTATCTAATTCTGTCATTAAGCGTCTCCCCCGTTATTACAGATTCTTAGGCGAATTAAAGAACAAAGGTATTGTCAGAATTTCTTCAAAAGACCTTTCTGAAAGAATGGGCTTGACTGCATCACAAATAAGACAGGATTTAAACTGTTTCGGCGGATTCGGTCAACAGGGATACGGCTATAATATCGAAAGTCTTTATACAGAAATCGGCAAGATTTTAGGTGTAGATAAAACAAGAAAAGCCATTTTAATCGGTGCGGGTAATCTCGGTAAGGCAGTTGCGTTACATATGTCATTTGAGGCAAGAGGTTTTAATTTGATAGGTATTTTTGATAAAAATCCTGCTCTTTCCGGTCAAATGATTCGAGGTATTCCCGTAAGACATACAGACGGCATTTTTGATTTCTGCAAAGATAATAACCCGGATGTTGCGGTTCTTTGTATTCCAAGTGTCGCAGCAGAGTCACTTGCTCCGCAGCTAATACAATTGGGAATTAAGGGTTTCTGGAATTTCAGTCATTACGATATATCTGCTAATCATCCGAATGTTGCAGTTGAAAATGTTCATCTAAGTGACAGTTTAATGACGCTAAGCTATCGTGTAAGTAATCTATAATATTAAGTAAAAAACTCCGTAAGTCTTTACGGAGTTTTTTACTTAATATTTTGTAGTTCTTTTAAACAATCGGAACAAATCTTTTTATCTTTAAAGTCAATCAAATTATTTTCAGAATTGCAGAAATCGCAAGTTTCTTTGAATTTTTTTATAATTATTGAATCGTTATTATAAAAAAACTCAACACACGGTTTTTCATCATTTTTAATATTCAATATATCGGTCAATAAGTGCCTGGGTAAAACAACACGGCCGTTGCTATCAATAGGTCTGACAATTTTTGCTGATTTCATTAAAATACCACCTTTCTTTTAAATGTACCATAAAATGACATTTTTGTCAAATTAAGGTTACAAGAAAAGCGGTATTTTTACATATTATTTAAAATATTCTACAGCAGAGCGGAACATCTTCATATCATATTCACCGAGAACATTCTTATAAAGACCGTAACCAATACGCTCTGAGTGTCCCATTTTACCGAACACTCTGCCATCGGGTGAAGTAATACCTTCAATAGCTGAGATTGAATTGTTGGGATTAAAGCGAATATCATCAGTAGGAATGCCGTTAAGGTCAACATACTGAGTTGCTATCTGTCCGTTTGCTGCAAGCTCTTTTACAAGCTCTTCACTGCAAAGGAATCTGCCTTCGCCGTGAGAAATAGCAACATTATAAATTTCTCCGACATTAGTTGCGGCAAGCCAAGGTGACTTATTTGACGCAATTCTCGTACGAACAAGTCTTGATTGGTGACGGGAAATTGTATTGAATGTAAGTGTAGGACAATTTTCGTCAGTATCAATAATCTTGCCGAAAGGCACAAGACCGAGTTTAATTAGTGCTTGGAAACCGTTGCAGATACCCGCCATAAGACCGTCACGGTTCTCCAAAAGGTCAGTGACACCTTCTTTGATTTCGGGATTACGGAAGAAAGCAGTAATAAACTTACCTGAACCGTCAGGTTCGTCACCGCCCGAAAATCCGCCGGGAATGAAAATCATTTGTGTGTCTTTCATCTTTTGAGCAAAGGTTTCAACAGATTTTGAAATATGAGATGCTGAAAGGTTATTGATAACGAGAATTTCAGCTTCCGCCCCCGCAAGTTCAAGGACTTTCTTTGTGTCAAATTCACAGTTTGTACCCGGAAATGCAGGAATGAGAACTTTGGGTTTTGCAACTTTTATTGCCGGTGCCACCCTATTTTCAGCCTTAAATTCATAAGCAGGATATGTTTTACCCGCAGTTTTAATATTACAAGAATAAACCGGTTCAAGCTTATCTTCATAAGTTTTAAGAAGTGAGTCCAGCGAGATGGCATTACCCTTATATTCAATCGCCTTTGCATCCGTTGTATAACCGATTACAGTACCGATATCCGTATCGTCATTAAGCTCTATTACAAAGCTTCCGTATGCATAGTTGAACATATCATTCATTGAGCAGTTATCATCATATTTAAAGCCGATATCATTACCGAATGCCATTTTCATAACCGCTTCTGCGACGCCGCCGTATGTTACTGTGTAGCAAGACACAATTTTGCCTGCGCGTGCAAGTTCGGTGACTTTATTAAATGTTTCAATAAGAGAATTTGTAACGGGAACACCGTTCTCATTGTATTCGGGCTTGAGAATAACTGTTTTGTGTCCTGCCGATTTAAACTCAGGTGTAATAACTTCGTCAACTTCCCCGGTTGTAACAGCAAAAGAAACGAGCGTTGGCGGAACATCTATATTTTCAAAAGTTCCGCTCATTGAGTCTTTACCGCCAATGGAAGCAACTCCTAAATCAAGCTGTGCATCATAAGCACCGAGAAGTGCTGCAAGGGGTTTACCCCAACGCTTAGGTTCTTTCATCGGCTTTTCAAAGTATTCCTGGAAAGTGAGATAAACATCTTCAAACTTTGCACCTGTGGCAATAAGCTTTGAAATGGATTCAACAACCGCAAGATAAGCGCCGTTGTACTGGTTCTTTTCAAATACGAACGGGTTGTAGCCCCATGCCATATAAGAACAGGTTTTTGTTTGATTATTCTCAACCGAAATTTTATGAACCATTGACTGAATCGGTGTCAGCTGGTTTTTACCGCCGAAGGGCATAAGTACCGTACCAGCACCGATTGTAGAGTCAAACCGTTCAGAAAGTCCGCGCTTTGAACATACATTAAGGTCATCGGCAAGCTTGTTGTATTCGGCAACAAAGTCATTTGATATTTCTTTACTGTATTCAAGAGATTTAGCAGTTTCAATATCAATATGCTTTTCTGCACCGTTAGAATTTAAGAATTCTCTTGAAATATCTACAATAGTGTTGCCGTTCCAATTCATTCTGAGTCTTGGCTCTGCGGTAATCTTAGCCACCACAGTAGCTTCAAGATTTTCCGTTTCGGCAAGCTGTAAAAATCTTGCAACATCTTTCGGCTCAACTACAACAGCCATTCTCTCTTGAGATTCACTGATTGCAAGCTCTGTACCGTCAAGACCGTCATATTTCTTCGGTACTGCATTCAAATCAATTTCAAGTCCGTCTGCAA
This sequence comes from uncultured Clostridia bacterium, assembly GCA_945787805.1. Lineage (GTDB taxonomy): Bacteria > Bacillota > Clostridia > Oscillospirales > Acutalibacteraceae > Fimenecus. Next base: position 249,324 of record CALZID010000001.1, read on the forward strand.
GCTCACCGATAGCGACAGATACGCCGCCTGCACCAAAGTCATTACAACGCTTAATAAGGCGAGATGCTTCTTCATTTCTGAATAGTCTTTGAAGCTTTCTCTCTTCGGGAGCATTACCCTTTTGTACTTCAGCACCGCAGCTTTCAAGGGATTGCAAGGTGTGTGATTTTGAAGAGCCTGTCGCACCGCCGCAACCGTCACGGCCTGTTCTGCCGCCGAGAAGAATAACAACATCATCGGGTTCGGGAACTTCACGGCGAACATTTCTCGCAGGAGCAGCAGCAATGACAGCGCCGATTTCCATACGCTTTGCAACATAACCGTCGTGATAAATTTCATCAACCTGACCTGTTGCAAGACCGATTTGATTACCGTAAGATGAATAACCCGCAGCAGCAGTCTGAACAATCTTTCTCTGAGGAAGCTTGCCCTCCATTGTCTCTGAAACGGCCTTTAAAGGATTTCCTGCACCTGTAACTCTCATTGCGGCATATACATAAGAACGGCCTGAAAGCGGGTCACGGATTGCACCGCCGATACAAGTAGCCGCACCACCGAAAGGTTCAATTTCAGTCGGGTGGTTATGAGTTTCATTTTTAAAGAGAAGAAGCCATTCTTCGTCTTTGCCGTCAACATCAACAGTAATTTTTACTGTACAAGCGTTTATTTCTTCGGACTCATCAAGCTTGTCGAGTTTTCCGGCTTTTTTGAGTACCTTAGGAGCCATTGTGGCAATATCCATAAGGTTAATCGGCTTTGTTCTGTTAAGGTCTTTACGAGCATCTAAATAGCGCTCCCAAGCCTTTTGAATATACTCATCATTAAATTTAACTGAATCAATTGTGGTTAAAAATGTTGTATGACGGCAATGGTCGGACCAATATGTGTCAATCATACGAATTTCAGTGATTGTAGGGTCACGGTCTTCGGATTTGAAATAGTTTTGACAGAATTTGATATCATCCTTATCCATTGCCAGACCGTATTCCGCAACAAAATTTGCAAGCTCGTCATCATTGAGCTTTAAAAATCCGTCGAGAGTTTTGACTGTTGTCGGTATTTCATATTCAACTGCAAGTGTTTCATAAGTATCAAGTGTAGCTTCTCGAGCTTCAACCGCATTGATAACATATTTCTTGATTTCAGCCAATTCATCGGCAGATACATTGCCATAAATAGCATAAATCTTTGCAGTTTTTACAAGAGGTCTGTCCCCTTTTGAAATAATCTGAATACATTGAGCGGCTGAGTCTGCACGCTGGTCGAACTGACCGGGAAGATATTCAACGGCAAATACAGTTGCATTGTCGTCGCTGAATGTATCGGTGACAATGTCCAACTGCGGCTCAGCAAACACTGTCATTTTACAGTAGTCAAACAATTCCTTATCAATATTTTCAACATCGTATCTGTTAAGAATACGAATATCTTTCACAGAGTCAATAAGGAGAAGTGAATTAATATCGGAAAGTAAAGCCTTAGCTTCGTGGGCAAGCCCTTCTTTTTTTTCAACGAATATACGATAAACCATCCTTATCTATCCTCCTTTAATACTTTAAGTGCTTTTGCACCAATATCATTTCTGTAAAACGCATTATCAAAATGCACCTTTTTAACTGAAGAATATGATTTTTTCACAGCAGAAACAAGGTCATTTTCTACTGCTACAACGCCAAGTACACGACCGCCTGCCGTTACAACATCATCTCCGTTAAGTTTTGCGCCCGCAATATAGAGATTATCGTCAAAATCAGCGTCAACTGTGATTTTAAAACCGCTTTCATATTTGACGGGATAACCCTTTGACGCCATAACAACACAGCAAGCAGATTTATCTGAGAATTTAACCATATCAGGACTCAAATTTTCGTTTTCAACCGCAAGCATAATATCAAGCAAATCACTTTCAAGAAGCGGAAGAACAACTTGTGTTTCCGGGTCACCGAAACGGCAGTTGTATTCAATAACTTTGGGTCCTTTAGGTGTGAGCATAAGTCCGAAATAAAGGCAACCCTTAAATGTTCTGCCTTCTGATTTCATTGCATTGATTGTTGGAATGAAAATTGTTTCCATACATTCTTTTGCAATATCGTCAGTATAGTACGGGTTTGGGGCGATTGTACCCATTCCGCCTGTATTAAGTCCTTCGTCATTATCAAGTGCTCTCTTGTGGTCCATTGAAGAAATCATAGGAACAACAGTATTACCGTCTGTGAATGAAAGTACGGAAACTTCGGGACCTGTCAAAAATTCTTCAATGACAATGTTATTACCGCTTTCACCGAAAATTTTATCTTCCATAATCGACTTAACAGCATTGACAGCTTCTTGGCGAGTCATTGCAATAATTACGCCCTTACCGAGAGCCAAACCGTCAGCCTTAACTACTGTCGGAATCGGTGCGGTTTCAAGATACTTGATTGCATCTTCGGCATTATTAAAAATTTCAAATGATGCAGTGGGAATATTGTACTTTTTCATCAAATTTTTAGAAAAAGCTTTGCTGCCTTCTATTATTGCGGCATTCTTTTTAGGGCCAAAGCATTTGATGCCAACATTGTTGAGTGCATCGACACAACCGAGTACCAACGGGTCGTCAGGAGCAACAACCGCAAAATCGACCTTATTATCTACGGCAAATTTTACAATATTATCAATGTCCTTTGCACCGATATTAACAATTGTTGCATCATCTTTCATACCGCCGTTACCGGGTAAAGCAAAGATTTCAGTTACATTTTTATTTTCTTTAATTTTTTTGATGATAGCGTGTTCTCTACCGCCACCACCAACAACCATTATTTTCATAGCAAACCTCAAAAATTAGTGGTGGAATAAACGCATACCGGTAAATGCCATTGCAATTCCGTATTTGTTACAACAATCAATAACTACATCATCACGGATTGAGCCGCCGGGTTCGGCAATATATGAAACACCGCTCTTGCGTGCTCTTTCAATATTGTCGCTGAACGGGAAGAACGCATCCGAACCAACTGAAACACCTGTGATTGTGTCAAGATATGCTCTTGCTTCTTCTGCGGTAAGCGGTTCGGGCTGTGTTTTGAAATATTTTTGCCAAATACCGTCAGCGCAAACATCTTCTTCATTCTTATTGATATAGCCGTCAATAACATTATCTCTGTCAGGACGGCGGATTTCGTCTTTAAAAGGAAGACTAAGTACTTTTGGATGCTGACGAAGATGCCAAGTATCAGCCTTTGTACCCGCAAGTCTTGTGCAGTGAATTCTCGACTGTTGACCTGCACCTACGCCGATTGCCTGTCCGTCATAAGCATAGCAAACTGAGTTTGACTGTGTATATTTAAGAGTAATAAGAGCGATTATAAGGTCACGCTTTGCTTCTTCGGGAAGCTCTTTATTTTCAGTAACCATATTTGAAAGAAGCTCTTCATCAATTCTGAAATTATTTCTGCCTTGTTCAAAAGTGATGCCAAATACTTGCTTTTTTTCCTGAACAGCGGGAACATAATCTGCATCAATTTTAACGATATTGTAGTTACCGTTTCTCTTGCCCTTGAGAATTTCAAGAGCATCTGCGGAATATCCGGGAGCAATAATACCGTCGGAAACTTCACGGGCAACAAGCTTTGCTGTTGTAGCGTCACATTCATCACTGAGTGCAATCCAGTCGCCGAAGGATGACATTCTGTCGGTGCCTCTGGCTCTTGCATAAGCACAGGCAAGGGGTGAATCATCAAGACCTTCGATATCATCTACAAAGCAAGCCTTTTTAAGATTATCTGAAAGCTTTACTCCCACCGCTGCCGATGTTGGGCTAACATGCTTAAATGATGTTGCAGCAGGCATACCGAGAATATCTTTAATTTCTTTTACTAACTGCCATGAATTAAATGCATCAAGGAAATTTATGTAACCCGGTTTTCCGTTAAGAATTTCAATGGGAAGCTCGCTGCCGTCTTCCATATAAATTTTTGAAGGTTTTTGGTTAGGATTGCAACCGTATTTTAACTCAAATTCTTTCATTTCAAATCTCCTTATACATTCTTATTAACAATTCGTGTATCTGCCTCACCAGTTGCCAAGTCAATGTATCTGACAAAAAGTGAAACCTTATTATCTTCGTTTAGGTTATTCCAAATAATATCGGTCATTTTGTCAATGTCAACATCGGGAAGTTCAAGAGTTTTCGGTTCACCCTCAAAGCTCGGAAGCGGATTGCCGTCGCATTTATATGTATGAATAAATTTGGCTCTGCCGGCAATGGGATTTGAATAAGCATAAGTATATCTTTGGCAAGATGAACCGTCGCCTTCAGCTGATTTAAGAATTGACAAGGCGTAATTCATATCGCCGTTTTCATGGTGAATAATGCCTGAAATTCTCGGCGTGTAGTTTGGAGCGTCATCTTCAAATTCTCTGGTACGAAGAGCCTGCTCAAAGGTCATCTGCTTATCCATTAAATCATAGATTGTGTCGGTCTGGTCGCCGTTTGTAACAATAGTTTTATTTCCAAGAACTCTTACCGGATAATAGATAATGAGATGGGGGTCAGTCATTTTTGACTCGTCAAAAGCCTTTGTACGCATTGCATCGCCTTCGGCAACAAAAATTCTGTTGCGACTGTTTACGCTTCTGCCCATGATAAAATACGCGGCAATTGCTTTTTTACCGTCGGCACTTTTTCCGATTATGATTCCCCTACCGTGATAAGCGAGAGAGTTAAGCTCGTTTTCAATAGATTTAATTTCCATTTGAAAAGTCCTCCAAATTATTTAATATATGTTTTATGATTTTCAACAATAATTCTATCATCACAAAAAAGCTGAACTGCCTTTGGAAGTATCTTCCATTCAGCTTGTTCCATAATTCTTTTCTGCAGTGTTTCGGGTGTATCGTCATTCATAACTTCAACTGCTTTTTGCAAGATTATAGGTCCTGCATCACATTCGGCAGTAACAAAATGAACTGTTGCACCGGACACCTTTACACCTTTTTTGAGCGCTTCTTCATGCACATGCAAGCCGTAGTATCCTTTTCCGCAAAAAGAGGGAATAAGTGCCGGATGCACATTTATCATTTTGTATTGAAAAGCGTTGCAGACGTTTTCATCGAGAATTGTCATAAACCCTGCATAAACGATTAAATCTGCTTTTTCTTCTAAGAGCAAATCTCTCATTGCACAGCTGTAAGATGAAATATCCGAATATTCTTTTCTAACAAGTGTTCGGGTTTTAATTCCGTTATTTTCAGCACGGGTGAGAGCATAAGCGTCGTCTTTTGATGAAATTACACATGTAATTTTTCCGTTGCCCAGCTCTCCCTTGTTTTGTGCATCAATAAGCGCCTGCAAATTTGTTCCGCCACCCGAAACTAAAACAACAATATTTTTAGTATTACTCAATGATAACACCCTCGTCGCTCTTAATAACAGTACCGATTACATAAGCATCTTCACCGTTGGCCCGGAGCACTTCCAAGGCCTTATCAACATCATCTGCTGAGACTACAACACTCATACCGACACCCATATTAAATGTGTTGAACATATCTCTTTCAGGAATATTGCCTGTCTTTTGGATAAGATTGAAAATCGGAAGGATTTTAAGTGAAGATTTATCAACTTTCACAGAATACCCTTTCGGCAAGCTTCTCGGAATATTTTCATAGAAGCCGCCGCCTGTAATGTGAGAAACTGCCTTAACTGTAACTTCATCAAATAAAGCAAGCATGGGTTTAACATAAATTTTTGTAGGAGTCAAAAGAGTTTCACCGATGGATTTTCCGCCAAGCTCTTCAACAGGAGCTTTAATATCGGCATTTTCAATATCAAATACTTTTCTGACAAGAGAGAATCCGTTTGAGTGAACACCGCTTGACGGAAGAGCAATAACAACATCTCCTGCTTGAACCTTTGTATTATCAAGGACATTTTCTTTGTCGACAATACCTACCGAGAATCCGGCAAGGTCATATTCGTCAACCGGATAAAATCCCGGCATTTCAGCAGTTTCGCCACCGATAAGTGCCGCACCTGACTGAACGCATCCTTCGGCAATACCTGAAACAATGTCGGCAATTTTTTCGGGATAGTTTTTACCGCAAGCAATGTAATCAAGAAAGAGTAACGGCTTTGCACCGACGCAGATAATATCATTCACGCACATTGCAACGCAGTCAATGCCGACTGTATCGTGCTTATCCATCAAAAAAGCCATTTTAAGCTTTGTTCCTACACCATCGGTACCGCTGACAAGAATTGGTTTTTTATAGCCCTCGGGAAGTTCAAAAAGACCGCCAAAACCGCCGACATCGGAACAAACTCCTTCAGTCATTGTTCTTGCAACATGTTTTTTCATAAGCTCAACAGCTTTGTAACCGGCAGTAATATCAACACCGGCCGCTGCGTAGCTCTCTGACATAGAATTTTTCATATTAGTTCTCCTTTTGAAGAATTGTTTTTAGAATTAACCTTTTCCGTTCCAACAGTATGTGCAAATACAATCTGCCGGAAGTCCGATTGCATCAATTATTCCGTCAATTGACTGAAATTCAAGTGATGTAAAATGAAGTTTTTCAGAAATAGATTTTCTCAGGTTTTGACCGCGCTCAGTGGCGGAATCAATATACTCGTCAATGTGATTAAATCCGTCTTCGCCCTCAAGCTCTGCAATTGTGCTTCTGGCAATGAGCTCCATATCTGAAGTAGCTCTTGAGAAATTCAAATATTTGCAGCCATACATAATCGGCGGACAAGCCGAGCGGATATGCACTTCTTTTGCACCGTTTTCGTAAAGAAATTCAACAGTTTCACGAAGCTGCGTGCCACGGACAATACTGTCGTCTACGAAAAGCAATTTCTTGTCCTTAATCAAATCGTGAACGGGAATTTGCTTCATTTTTGCAACACGGTTTCTCTCGCTTTGATTGGTAGGAATGAAACTTCTCGACCAAGTAGGCGTATATTTAATAAACGGGCGTGCAAATTGAATTCCGCTTTCGTTAGCATAGCCGATGGCGTGTGGCGTGCCCGAATCGGGAACACCGCTAACATAGTCAATATCTTGTGCAACACCGTTTTTTCTATCGGTTTGTGCCATAATTTTACCGTTCTTATATCGCATTACTTCAACATTTACACCTTCATAGCATGATGTTGAATATCCGTAATATGACCAAAGGAATGCACAAATCTTCATTTGTTTACCTGCTTCTCGAAGAACGGTTGCGCTATCCTGTTTAAGCTCAACAATCTCACCGGGACCGAGTTCTTTGTAATCAACATAACCAAGCTTTTTATAGGCAAAATCTTCAAATGAAACACAGAAACCGTCATCACGCTTACCGATTAAAACAGGAATTCTGCCCAATCTGTCACGGGCAGCAATAATTCTGCAATCATTTGTGAGTATTAAAATTGAAGCAGTACCGTCAATCAGACTTTGAGCGTATGCAATACCGTCAACAAAATTATCTTTCTGGTTAATCATTGCCGCAACAAGTTCGGTGGAATTTATGCCTTCATTTGTCATTGCACCGAAATGCCCGCCGTTTGCAAAAAGATATTCTTCAACTAATTTTTCTTTATTGTTTATTATACCGATAATACAAATGGCATATAGTCCTAATTTTGAACGAACAAGCAACGGCTGAGCGTCTGAGTCGCTGATACAACCGATTGCCGCATTGCCTTTCATTTGATTTGAAATATTTTCAAATTTTGTTCTGAAAGGAGAATTTTCAATTTTATGAATTTTCCGTTGTAATCCGATACTTTCGTCAAATGCCGCCATGCCGCCGCGACGGGTACCGAGATGAGAATGATAGTCAGTTCCGAAGAATACGTCTAAAACAGCATCGTTTTTACTGACTGCGCCGAAAAAACCGCCCATGGTTTAGCTCCTTTAAATTATGCAAAGAAAAGTTCTGAAAGTGTCATCGGGTCAATGTATTTTCCGTCTTTATAAACACGCATATTACCTGATGCAATTTCGTCAATAAGCATTACATTACCGTCAGCGTCATAACCGAATTCAAACTTAATATCATAAAGAATAAGTCCCTTTTCTTTAAGGTCATCAGCTACGATTTGAGTAATACCCTGTGTCATTTTCTTAATATCATCATATTGTTTATCTGTCATAACGCCAAGAGCTTCAAGTGCGTCTTTTGTAACAAGCGGATCGCCCTTAGCATCATCTTTAAATGTCATTTCAACATATGCGGGAAGGTCAGCACCCTCTTCAATATAGTCACCGTAACGACGGATAAAGCTGCCGACTGCCTTATGACGGCAAATAACCTCAAGACCGTGACCGAATACTTTTGCAGGAAGAACTTCCATAGTTGTATCATCAAGGTTAGCGCTGACATAATGAGTCTTAATACCGGCTGCATTAACTTTTTCAAAGAAGTAAATTGACATGCGAAGATTAACATCACCGACGCCGTCTATTGTAAGACCTACTGAATTTTCGCCCGGGTCAAATACTCCGTCTTTTCCCGTGCAATCGTCCTTAAATTTAAGAAGGCAATTGCCGTTATCAAGTTTAAATACGTCCTTTGTTTTACCTGTGTAAATTTTTTCCATGGTTATTCTCCTTTATATAAATAAATATTTTATGAATTTAATTTCGACATAACTTCCGCATCTTTTTTAAGAACGGTTTCAGCCGCAACTTTACGCATTTTGTCAAGTTTTTCGGCTAATTCTTTATCTTCAACTGCAATAATCTGAGCTGCAAGCAACGCAGCATTTGCACCGCCGTTAACAGCGACTGTTGCAACAGGAATGCCCGATGGCATTTGAACAGTTGAAAGCAAAGCGTCCATTCCGTCAAAATATTGCGAAGCACAAGGAATGCCGATTACCGGAAGAGTTGTGTTTGCGGCAATTGCACCCGCCAAATGCGCCGCCATACCTGCCGCCGCAATAATTGCGCCGTAACCGTTCGCTCTTGCATTTACTGAAAAGTCACGAGCTTCTGCCGGCGTTCTGTGTGCCGAATAAATATTAACTGTGTACTCAACACCTAAATCATCTAACACAGCAGTTGCTTTTTTTATGATTGGAAGGTCACTGTCACTTCCCATTACAATACCGATTTTTTTCATAATTTCCTCCAAAAAAATAAATAAAGGCAGTACTACCCCATTTTGTTAAGATAGAACTGCCCAGACGGTCGGCTAAAATATATAAACGCCGTGCTCCTCTGTGGTACTCCACTTAACTCCGTCAGTAACACGGTTAATTTATCAACATAAATATTATATAAAAATCGTCATATTATGTCAATTAAAAAACCTTAAAAACAACATTATAAAATGTCAAAAATACGCTGTTAAATAACGACATTTTTGGTTATTTTTCTATTTTGCTTTACTTTCACAATAAAGACATCTGTAAACACGATTTTCTCTGTCTCTCAATGTGAAAATATGCGGTAATTCTTGCTCAACAGTAGTAATACAACGGGGATTTTTGCACTTGATAACATTTTCAATCCTTTGGGGAATGTCAAGATTTTCTCTTTTGGCAAGCTTTCCGTCTTTAATAATATTTACGGTTACACCCGGGTCAAGATATCCGAGTGCATCCATATTTAAGTCAATTACTCTGTCAATTTTAATAATGTCTTTTTTACCCATTTTTACACTATCGGCATTTTTAATTAGTGCGACCTGACATTCAAGTTCATCAAGGCCTAAAAAATTGTAGAGCGTCATGCCGTGACCGGCTGTAATATGGTCTAAAACGATTCCGTCTTTAATTTGCCCGATAATCATTTATTTTACCTCCAACAACTTCATAATGAGAGCCATTCTTATAAATTTCCCGTTATTTACTTGCTTGAAATAGCATGCTCTCGGGTCACTGTCAACTGCGACAGAAATTTCATTAACCCTCGGGAGCGGATGCATTATACACAAATCAGTCTTTGCAGTTTCAAGCTTTTGCGGTGTAAGAATATAACTGTCTTTTAACCGAATATAATCTTGCTCGTTAAAAAATCTTTCACGCTGAACTCTGGTCATATAGAGAATGTCAAGGTCAGGCATAGCTTCTTCAAGAGAAGTTGTTTCAATGTATTGAAGATTTTTAGCTACAAATTCGGTTTGTTTGATATATTCGGGTACTTTCAATTCTTCAGGTGAAATGAGCACAAATTTAACATTTTCATATCTCGACATAGCACCGATAAGTGAATGAACAGTTCTGCCGAACTTTAAGTCACCGCAAAAGCCGATTGTAATATTATCAAATCTGCCTTTTTCACGCTGAATTGTAAGCAAATCGGTAAGGGTTTGTGTGGGGTGATTATGACCGCCGTCGCCTGCGTTGATAACAGGTATATCGGTATTCATTGACGCAACCATGGGTGCGCCTTCTTTCGGGTGGCGCATTGCGATAATATCGGCATAATAACCAACTGTACGGATTGTGTCGGCAACGCTCTCGCCTTTTGCAGATGATGAGCTTTGTGCCTCTGAAAAGCCAAGCACATTACCGCCTAAATTATACATTGCGGATTCAAAGCTCAATCTTGTTCTTGTTGACGGCTCAAAGAAAAGTGTTGCGAGAATCTTTCCTTTACACTTTTCACTGTATTTTCCCGGATTTTCAATTATATCGTTTGCAACGGCAATAAGCTCATCAATTTCAGTTACTGTAAGCTCTTGAATATCAATAAGACTTCTCATAATAAACTTCCTTATTCTTTAGCACCGTTAATTTCAAGGTACTTTTTAATTCTATCTACATTTTCACGGTTAGCTTCGTCTTCTTCAAGGTATTCGATTATATCATATACATCAACAACCGAATAAACAGGAAAGCCGTATTCTTCGGCAACTTCAGCCATGGCAGATTTTTCGGTTTTTCCTTTTTCTTTTCTGTCTACCATAACGAATGTTGCGGCAACCTTTGTACCTTCAAGTCCCGAAAGAATAGACATACTTTCGCGAATGGCGGTACCTGCTGTGATAACATCTTCAACGATTACGATTTCTTCGCCGGACTGTGGCTTATATCCAACAAACACACCGCCTTCGCCGTGGTCCTTTTCTTCTTTTCTGTTAAAGAAGAACGGAACATCAAGCCCGTTTTTGGCAAGCGCTACCGCAACCGACACCGCAATCGGAATACCTTTGTATGCGGGGCCGTAAAGAACGGTCTTTTTATTACCGACTTTTTCAAAATAAGCTTTTGCATAGAATTCACCTAATTTGCAAATCTGTTCACCGGTTTTTATATCTCCTGCATTGATAAAATACGGGATTTTTCTGCCGCTTTTTGCAGTAAAATCACCGAATTTAAGAACTCCGGCGCTCTCTAAAAATTGTATAAACTCTCTTTTATAAGCTTCCATTTATATTCTCCTTTTATCCGACAAATTCTTTAACACAGCGCTTATATGCTGCAACAGGGTCATCTGCAGCCGTAATCGGTCTGCCGACAACAATATAGTCAGAGCCCGCTTCCTTTGCTTTTTCAGGCGTCATAACACGAACCTGGTCACCGATTTCACCGTCAGCGAAGCGAATACCCGGTGTAACGGTAAGGAAATTCTTACCGCATTTATTATGCACTTTATCTGCTTCAAGGGGTGAACAAACTACACCGTCAAGACCTGCAATTTTCGCATTATGAGCATAATGCATAACAACTTCGTCAATGGGTTCTTTGATGAGCAAATCTCTTTCCATTACTTCTTGACTTGTTGATGTGAGCTGTGTTACTGCAATGAGAATAGGTCTTGTTCCGTCTGCACGGGTTAAACCCTCCAAAGCACCTTCCATCATAGGAATTGCACCGCCTGCATGAAGGTTTGTCATATCAACATCAAGGTTTGAAAGGACTGCCATAGATTTTTTTACCGTATTGGGAATGTCGTGAAGCTTAAGGTCAAGAAAAATTTTATGTCCCCTTGCCTTAATTTCTTTAACAATTGACGGACCTTCAGCATAGAAAAGCTCCATGCCGATTTTTACGAAAGGTTTTACATCTGTAAATTTATCAAGGAACGCCAGAACATCGGCTTTGCTTGAAAAATCACATGCAATAATTACATCTTTTCCCATTAGTGAGCGCCTCCTATAATTTCATTTATATCTTTAATATTAAGCTTTGCTAATTCATCAGGCAAGTCATGTATAATAGTTTTACAAGCATAAGGGTCAACAAGGTTAGCGGCACCAATCTGTACCGCAGTTGCGCCTGCCAACATAAGTTCTATTACATCTTTTGCGTTTGCAACGCCACCCATACCGATAATCGGTATTTTAACTGCATCATAAACCTGATATACCATTCTGACAGCAATCGGGAATATTGCCGAGCCTGAGAAACCGCCCATCTTATTTGCAATCACAGGCCGACGGCGGTTAATGTCAATTCTCATACCGAGTAATGTGTTTATTAAGCTAATACCGTCTGCTCCTGCTGATTCCGCAGCCTTTGCAATTGATACAATATCCGTGACATTTGGAGAAAGCTTAATTATTATCGGTTTTGTTGTAACTGCTTTAACGGCTTTAACTACATTTTCGACGGCTGACGGTTCGGTGCCGAAGCTCATACCGCCGTTATGAACATTTGGACAGGAAACATTTACTTCAATCCAACCGACTTGCTCACAGGCGTTTATTTTTTCGCAGGTATATGCATATTCTTCTACCGAAAATCCACTGACATTTGCCATTACGGGTTTGTGAAATACTTTTGCAAGCTTAGGTAATTCTTCATCGATTACTTTATCAACACCCGGATTTTGAAGCCCGACAGAGTTAATCATACCGGAAGTACATTCGGCAATTCTCGGTGTAGGATTACCGAAACGAGGTTCCTTGGTTGTACCCTTAAATGAAAATGTGCCGAGAATGTTTATATCATAAAGCTCTGCAAACTCATAACCGAAGCCGAAAGTACCGCTTGCGGGAATAATCGGATTATCGATTTCTATTCCGAGAAGATTTACTTTTGTGTTTACCATATTATCTCCTCCCTTTCAAGCACCGGACCGTCTTTGCAAATTCTCTTATTGCCGTATTTTGTCTTGCACGAGCAACCCATACAAGCACCGAATCCGCAGCCCATTCTTTCTTCAAAGCTATATTGTCCGCTTGTAGCAGCAGTAGCTTCAATTGCTTTGAACATCGGCATTGGACCGCAGGTGTAAAAATATGTGTAGTCAAGCTGTTTAAGTGCGTCAGTTACATAGCCTTTGATTCCGTATGAGCCGTCAACCGTTGTAACAATAACATCTGCGCCGAGTTTTTTGAACTCGTCTTCATAGAAAATTTCTTCTTTTTTATTGAAGCCGAGAATTACAGTAACACTTTTGCCTTCCGCAATAAGCTTTTTACAAAGGTTATACATTGGCGGCACACCGACGCCTCCGCCGATAAGCACGGGCTTGTCCATAGATTTCGAGGTATCAAAGCCGTTGCCGAGTCCGCAAAGAACATCAAGCTCTTTGCCTGTGTTCAGTTGACTCATTTTTTCTGTGCCTTCGCCGACAACCTTATAAATGATTGTGATAGATTTTTCATCATAATCGCAGATTGAAATCGGTCTGCGAAGATATAAACCATCGAGTTTTATATTGATAAACTGACCCGGTGCAGTTATTGAAGATGTATCTCCTGCAAGCACCATTTCATAAATGCTGTCAGTCAATTTTACATTGGATTTTATTTCATAAAAACCCTGATACATTATTTTGCCTCCCATACAATATTTCCGTTACACATTGTCATAATACATTTGCCAAAAACATCCATATCTTCAAAAGGCGTACTTCTGCCTTTTGAGAGAAATTCATTCGGGTTAATTCTATATCTGCTGTTTAAATCAAATACAGTTAAATCAGCCTTTTGATCTATTTCGATGCCACTGCCGATATTAAATCTTTTGTTAGCATTTATTGAAAGCAATTCTATAAGTTTTTCAAGTGAAATTATACCGGTTTTTACGAAATATGTATACATAACAGAGAATGCCGTTTCTATGCCCACAACACCCATATTACTCTTTTCGAGCCCCTTTGATTTTTCTTCGGCACTGTGCGGAGCATGGTCAGTTGCAATCATATCGATTGTACCGTCAAGAACACCTTGAATAAGTGCTTCTTTATCGCTTTCATCACGAAGCGGCGGATTCATTTTAAATCGCCCGTGCTCCTGCAAATCCTTATCGGAAAGAACGAGATAATGCGGTCCAGTTTCACAGGTAATATCTACGCCGACTTTTTTCGCCTGACGAATGAGCTCGACACTTTCTTTTGTTGAAATATGGCACACATGATATGCACAACCGGTTTTCTTTGCGAGTTCAATATCCCGTTCAATCTGTTTCCATTCGCTTTCGGAACAGATACCTTTGTGTCCGTGTTCTTCGGCATATTTACCCTTGTGTATGTAACCGCCGTCAAGCAAATCGTTCACTTCACAATGGGCTACAATCATCTTGTTGTGCTCTTTTGCAATTTTCATAGCTTCAAGCATCGTTTCACCGTTTTGGACTCCCCTGCCGTCATCTGAAAAAGCAACACACATATCTGCCATTCCCGACAAATCGGAAAGCTCTTCGCCCATTTGTTTTACGGTTATTGATGCATAAGGATGAACATTTATTACCGCATCTCTCTTAATTATATCAATCTGTTCTCTTAAATGTTCAACCGAATCGGGTACGGGATTTAAGTTAGGCATTGAACACACAGTTGTATAGCCCCCGTGAGCACAGGCTTTTGTTCCGCTTAAAATTGTCTCTTTATAAGAAAAACCCGGCTCTCTGAGATGCACATGCACATCTGTAAAACCGGGAAATACAAAATAATCATCAAAACAATAAACATTATCAGCATCACATGGTGCTAATGAGTCAGAAATTTCGGCAATAATTCCGTTGTCAATCAAAATGTCTTTTCTGACAAACTGTGAATCGTAATAAACTTTTGCGTTTTTAATTAACTGTTTCATTTAATCACCTAAAGCCGAATTATCATCGGTAAAATAATAACATAATTATATATTGTATGTCAATAAATTACAAGCACAATATATGTAAAAAAGCGGAGTATTTCTACTCCACTTTTTGTAAGATTTAATAGTTATTTGCCTTTTCCATAAAATAAGCCTGAGGATGAGCGCAAACAGGACAAATTTCAGGCGCTTTTTTGCCTATGTGGATATGACCGCAGTTTGAGCAAATCCAAACCATATCGTTTTCTTTTGAGAATACAACGCCTTCTTGAATATTACTCAATAACTTCTTATATCTTTCTTCATGCTCTTTTTCAATTGCCCCGACCATTTCGAAGAGTGATGCAATATTGTCAAAGCCTTCTTCTTTGGCTACCTTGGCGAATTCAGCATACATTTCTGTCCATTCATAATTCTCGCCTTCTGCGGCATCTTTAAGATTTTCAACAGTTGTCGGAACACCACCGTCATGAAGAAGCTTAAACCAAATTTTAGCGTGTTCTTTTTCATTATTGGCAGTTTCTTCAAAAATCTGTGCTATTTGAACATATCCGTCTTTTTTAGCTTTTGACGCATAATAAGTGTATTTGTTTCTTGCCTGTGACTCACCTGCAAAAGCGGTCATAAGATTAGCTTCGGTTCTTGAACCTTTAAGTTCCATTAAAATCACTCCTTAAATTTTATATTTATATTCTACCATATTTTAAAAAAAATGCAACAAAAAACATAAAAATATGATATAATCTTTTCGGTGATTGTATGACACATTTTGAGATTAACCCAATCGGATATATTTATAATGATTTCATAGAAAAATTCGGTGTACCAAGACAGAGCGGATTGGCCGGCAGTGTTATATCAAAAATAGTTTTTGAAAAAGAATTCAGTTCAAAAGATTACTTTAAAGGTTTGGAGCAATTTACTCACATTTGGCTTTTATGGCAATTCTCTGAAACAATCGGAAAAGATATAACTCCAACCGTAAGACCGCCAAAATTAGGCGGAAACGAGCGCATGGGAGTATTTGCTACACGCTCTCCGTTCAGACCGAATAATATTGGGCTTTCATCGGTTAAAATAGAAAAAATTGATTTTGATGAAAAATCGGGAACAGTGCTCTATGTCAGCGGTGCCGATTTAATGAACGGAACACCGATTTATGATATTAAGCCATATCTTCCGTACACGGACTGTCATATTGACGCATCAAACGGATTTGCACTTGATGACACCGACGGACTTATTAATATTAAATGCACCGATATACTTTTAAAGAAACTTCCGCAAGAGAAAATTGACGGTCTGTTTGAAGTTTTAAAGCAAGACCCGAGGCCATCATATCAAAATGACTCCGAGCGGATTTACGGTATGAGCTATGGGGAATTTCAAGTTAAGTTCCAAGTTAATGACAATGAGCTCACAATTATCGACATTATATGAAAATGCCACACTTCAAGTGTGGTCTTTTTTATAGATTGATTTTTCTGTCTTTAAAATAATACTTTTTGTCGTGCTCATTTATTTCACGCAAAACAAAGCATTTTCAATAGGAATGCTGATATTTTCATTTATGTATTTTCCATAAGGGATATTTTCATAAAAATCGCCGTCATAAACTTCGGTGAAAATTTCACCGTCATATATTTTAAAATCTTTTTGCAGTTTCGGAATAAAAGAGCCTATATGATTTACAAATCGTGACATCAAATCACCTCTTAGATATATTATCATAATAATTTTTGAATTAAAAGAATAAATAAAGTATTTTTTAAATTGATTTTCATATTCTATTATGAAGCAATATTTTTAGAGGTGATTGTATGTGCGGTATCGCAGGAGAAGTATCGTTTGGGGGTTCAATAATAAAGAACAAAGACTCGTTTTTAAAAATGCAAAAAGTATTAGCGCCGCGCGGCCCCGACCAAAACGGAATTTATATAAAAAACAATGTTGCACTTATTCATTCCCGACTTTGTGTAATTGATATTGAAAACGGAATACAACCAATGAGCGCCAAATATGCCGATAAAGAATATACCCTTGTTTATAACGGAGAGCTATACAATACTGATGAAATCCGCGACGAGTTAATCAGAAACGGACATAAGTTTTTAGGACATTCCGACACCGAAGTTGTTTTGAAATCTTACATTCAATGGAAAGCTGAATGTGTTAAAAGGTTTAACGGAATATTTGCCTTTGCCGTTTGGGACGATGCGGAACAAAAGCTATTTTTTGCCCGTGACAGAATCGGTGTTAAGCCTTTGTTTTATACTGTTACGGATAATTCTTTTATTTTCGGTTCCGAAATCAAAGCTTTGCTTGCACATAAAAGTATTGAACCTATTATCGATGAAAACTCCATAGCGGAAATTATGTTTATAGGTCCGGGCAGAACGCCCGGCTGCGGCGTATTTAAAGGTATCAATGAAATAAAACCGGCTTGCTGCGGATATTATTCCCACAGCGGAATAAGAATTCAAAAATATTGGACGCTGAAAGACAGAGAACATAAAGATAGCTTTGAACAAACAGTTGAAAAAGTCAGGGAACTTGTAAAAGACGCAATCACAAGACAATTAGTATCGGATGTACCCGTAGGTACTTTTCTTTCCGGTGGGCTTGATTCCAGCATTATTTCATCAGTTGCAAGCTCATATTTTAAAGAGAAAAATAAGCAGTTAAAAACTTTTTCGGTAACATACGAAGATAACGACAAATTCTTCAAGTCAAGCAAATTTCAACCAAACAGCGACACGGAATATATCAAAGAAATGGTGAAATATCTTGACTGTGAGCACCACTTAATTACATTAAAAAACTCTGACCTGGCAAATGCGTTGTTAGACGCAGTTGACGCTCGGGATTTACCGGGTATGAGCGATGTTGATTCATCATTACTGTTGTTTTGCAAAGAAATAAAAAAACACTGTACCGTTGCTTTGTCGGGCGAATGTGCAGATGAAATATTCGGCGGATATCCCTGGTATCGTGACAAGGATATCAGAGCAATAAACGGTTTTCCGTGGGCACAGTCAACACAATACAGAAAATCATTTATAAGAGATGATATTCACTTGCCGAATGCCGAAGATTATGTGAACGACAGATATAAAAACACATTGATAAACACATCTAAAACAGACGGAATTTCTCCGCTTGAATCCCGAATGAAAGAAATGATGAAATTAAATCTTGACTGGTTTATGCAAACACTTCTTGACAGAAAAGACAGAATGAGTATGTATAATGCACTTGAAGTCAGAGTCCCTTTCTGCGATTACAGAATCGCCGAGTATCTTTATTCTGTACCCTGGGAATATAAGGATTATAAATCCTATGAAAAAGGGCTGTTAAGAGAAGCTGTGAAAGGCATTCTGCCGGATGAAGTTTTATGGCGAAAGAAAAGTCCTTATCCTAAAACGCATAATCCCGAATATCTCAGATTAGTGTCAAATATGCTTCGTGAAATTTTGGAAAACCCCTCCGCTAAAATTTTTGAATTCATAAAAAAGGACGAATTGGAAAAACTATTGACAACAAATCGAAATGAGCCGTGGTACGGTCAGTTAATGACCACGCCGCAAACAATAGCTTATTTTGTACAGATAAACTATTGGCTTGAAAAATATGATATTTCAATTATTTAACAGGAGTTAAAATGAAAAACACGGATTTAAAAAAAGTAGCCCTTGTAGGAACAGGTTTTGTCGGTATGAGCTTTGCTTATGCGCTCTTAAACAGCGGAGACTGCGACCAACTGGTTTTAATAGATATTAACAAAGAAAAAGCCCACGGAGAAGCCATGGATTTAAACCACGGACTTTCCTTTGCAAAAAGAAATATGTTAATCTATGACGGCGACTACACGGATTGTCACGATGCGGACATTGTAGTTATTGCAGCGGGTGTTAATCAAAAAGAAGGCGAAGACAGAATTTCTCTGCTTCACAGAAATTTCAAAGTATTCAAAACAATAATTGAACCCGTTATAGAAAGCGGCTTTAACGGGATATTTTTAGTAGCCACTAACCCTGTTGATATTATGACAAAAATAACTCTTGAATTATCAGGCTTTGACAGTTCGAGAGTTATCGGAAGCGGCACAACCCTGGACACCGCAAGGCTTCGTTATCTTATGGGAGATTATTTCGGCATAGACCCGAGAAATGTTCACGCCTATGTTATCGGTGAGCATGGCGACAGCGAAATTATCCCCTGGTCACAAGCGTATGTAACGACAAAAAGTGTCTACGATATTGTTGAGTATTCAAAAGGAAAGTTTTCTTTTAACGAATTGAATAACATAAGCAAAAATGTCACCCGTGCGGCACAAGAAATAATCAAAGCAAAAGGCGCAACATATTACGGCATCGGCATGTCGCTTGTAAGAATAGTCAGAGCCATATTTGGTGATGAAAAAAGTGCATTGACAGTATCTGTAATGATGAACGGACAATACGGTGTAGACGATGTTTATGTTGGTATGCCCGCAATCATCGGCAGAAAAGGTATTGAAGACATTATTGTTTTGGATTTAACGGAAGACGAAAAAAACAGTTTTATCAATTCATGCAATTTTCTTAAAGAAACAACAAAAGAAATAAAATGTATAAAGCACGACTGACAGCCGTGCTTTATACATTTTTACTGTTCATTTTTCTGATTCGCTCTCTGACCTCATCTTTGAAAATAAATCTGTATCCGTTATTTTCAAGCAATTTTTCATTGTTTATAAGTTGGCCCAAACCGTTTACTTTTGCTAATGTGGGTTCATCAACAACTTCACAGCGAATATTGATTTCTTGCTCAAGTCTCTCGGCAATATCAAAAATCAGCGAACCGCCGCCGCACAGATAAATTCCGTGGTCAGCCGCATCGGACAATAATTCGGGCGGTACAGTTTTCAAAAGTGTATTGATTTCTGCAACTAAAAGCGAAATTTGTTCATCAATATACGGATAAATCTCATTAGAAGTGATTTCAAAGGAAATAGGCATTTCATCCAGATTACTTTTGCCGGATATGAATAAAGCAGTTTCACAGTCACGACGGATTGCTGAAATTATTTTATCTTTAACCTCTCGCAGAGTGTGCGGACCTATGAGAATATCTCTGTCTCTTTTCAAATGCTGCTCTATAGCCTTATCGATATCATTGCTGCCGCGTTTTATTGCGCCGGAATTCACAATGCTGCCCATTGAAATAATCGCAAATTCGGTAATATGATGACCGATATCCAACACCATTCTGCCACCGATTTTCTCTGTTTCAATACCGCAGCCGAAAGCGGATGCTAAAATTCCTTCAACCAAACATACTCTGCCGGCACCTGCCAGAGTTATTGCATCAAGCATTGTTTTCTTCTCAAAGCTCGTTGCATTTGTTGACAGAGATACTAAAACATTGGGCTTATAAACCCGTGTTCCGCAGACTTTCTTGATATAATATCTTAACATTTTTTCTGCAAGAACAAAGTCGGATATGACGCCGTTTCTAATAACATCAACCACTTTAATTTCTGCCGGGCATCTGCCCGAAAGCTCATATGCATCGCTGCCGAAAGCAATCGGCTGCTGCGTTTCGCAATCTATTGCTGCAACTGACGGTTCGTCAATAACCATCCCCTTGTTTTCAGCATAGATTTTAATTGAATAAGAGCCGAAATCAATGCCAAGCTTCATTCCTTTCACGGTGTCACCTCCTATAAAAAATATATAAACTTATTTTTTCTTAAACTGTTGCTTTAAGCGTAAATCTTTTGAAAGAATTGTCTTTCTTAAACGAATACTTGTCGGTGTAACTTCCATAAGCTCATCGTCTTTAATAAATTCCATTGACTGTTCAAGGCTTAATACAGTGTGCGGAACTAATCTCAAAGCATCGTCAGAACCTGATGCACGGGTGTTTGTAAGATGTTTTGCTTTACATATATTGCAAGTCAAATCTTCATTTTTTGAACATTCACCGACAATCATACCCTCATACACAGGAACACCGGGACCTATAAACAGTCTTCCTCTGTCTTGCGTATTGAAAAGTCCGTATGCGGTGCTCTCACCTGATTCATGTGCTACAATCGAGCCTCTTTCTCTTGTTTCTATATCACCTTTATACGGCTCATATCCTGCAAAAAGATTATTCATTATTCCGTTGCCGTTAGTGTCTGTCATAAATTCAGAGCGATAACCGATAAGACCGCGTGCGGGGATTTTAAATTCAAGATGTGTTGAACCGCCGTCACGAGTGCCCATATTTTCAAGCTCACCGCGACGGGCGCCGATTTTCATCATAACTGAACCGACATATTCTTCGGGCACTTCAACAATTAAAAGCTCCATCGGCTCTAAGAGTACGCCGTCTTCAACTTTGGTAATAACTTTCGGTCTTGAAACCTGGAACTCGTAGCCCTGTCTTCGCATAGTTTCAATTAGAATTGAAAGATGTAATTCACCGCGACCTGAAACCTTGAAAGTATCGGTTGAGTCTGTTTCTTCAACTCGCATACTTACATTTGTTTCAACTTCTTTAAATAATCTGTCTCGAAGATTTCTCGATGTTACAAATTTGCCTTCTTTTCCCGCAAAAGGACTGTCATTAACAATGAAATTCATTGAAATTGTAGGCTCATCAATTTTGATAAAGGGTAACGGTTCAATGCAATCAGGAGAACAAATAGTTTCGCCGATATTAAGGTCCGCAATACCGGAAACACAAATTATATCTCCGACTGACGCAGAATCAACTTCAACTCTTTTCAACCCGTCAAATTGATAAAGCCGGGATATTTTTACATTTTCAAAGCTACCGTCTGTCTTACATAAAGTTACCGAATCGTTTCGTCTGATTGTGCCGCGCTCAACTCTTCCCACACCGATTCTTCCGACATAATCATCATAATCAAGGCTTGAGAAAAGCACTTGCAGCGGTGCTTCACAGTCACCCTTTGGCGGTTCGATATTTTCTATAATCGCATCAAATAAGGGGCGCATATTTTCGCCCTTTACGCTTGCATCGGCTGACGCATATCCGTCACGGGCAGAAGCGTAAATCACGGGGAATTCCAGCTGGTCATCATTTGCGCCCAGCTCAATAAACAAGTCTAAAACCTCGTCGACAACTTCAGCGGGACGAGCACCCGGACGGTCAATCTTATTTACGACAACTAAAACTTTCTTTTCAAGTCCAAGAGCCTTTTTAAGAACAAATCTTGTCTGCGGCATACAACCTTCAAAAGCGTCAACAAGCAATAAAACGCCGTCAACCATCATAAGAATTCGTTCAACTTCACCGCCGAAATCGGCATGACCCGGGGTGTCAACAATATTTATTTTTATATCGTTGTAATGTACAGATGTATTCTTTGAAAGTATAGTGATTCCGCGCTCTCTTTCAAGGTCATTTGAATCCATCACTCTATCCTGTACCATTTCATTTTGTCTGAAAATACCACTCTGTTTTAAAAGCTCGTCAACTAAAGTTGTTTTACCGTGGTCAACGTGTGCAATAATTGCAATATTTCTAATATCTTCTCTCGATTTCAAAAATTTCACCTTCAATTTTAAACTTGACAATATATTTTACCACTATGTCTTATATTTCGCAAGGTGCAAAACTTATAAAATAATAATTCTAATCTTTACAAAACAGTTAAAATATTCTAAAATAAGAGTACAATCAAATTTGGGGTGAACTAATGAGCAACTTATCCGGAATCAAGATAATTTCTTCTCTTGAAAAAGTATATAGTAATGACAATGTTCCGTCTGATTCTCTTGAATATATTTCTCTTTTGAAAAATGAGAGAAAATCCTTTCAAGTTGTTATTGAATCGAAAGAAGAAGCATTTGCTAACAGCATTATTGAAACAGATTTAGTTAATTATAAAATATACAGAGTAGTTGATGTAAAATCAGATTTACCCATGACCAAAACCGGTGCGGATGACTACTTTAAATTCAGTGACAACGGTTACTATCCCGACCTTTTAATTCCTGTCACAAATGAAATTGAATTATTAAAGGGCAAAAATATTTTCTGGATTGAAATTGATGCTGAAAACAACTGTATCGGTCAACATAGTTTTAAATTTTGCATTGAAGAATTATATGCAGAAATCAGCATAGAGATTATTGATGCCGAGTTGGATTTTTCTGATTTTGTGTACACAAACTGGTTTCATACGGACTGTCTGATGTCATATTACGGATTTGATGCCTTTTCCGAAGAATATTGGCGTGTAACGGAAAATTTCTTAAAAACAGCCTCCGAGCACGGAATGAATTGTGTTTTGACGCCTATTTTCACTCCGCCGCTTGATACGGCTGTCGGCAGTGAAAGACCGACCGTGCAGTTAGTCGGCATTGAGTGTAATAACGGTGAATACTCTTTTAATTTCGACAGGCTGACACAGTGGATTGATATGGCTCACAGATGCAATATTGAATATTTTGAGTTATCTCACTTCTACACACAGTGGGGTGCAAAAAATGCGCCGAAAATTATGGCAACCGTCAACGGAGAATACAAACAGATTTTCGGTTGGGATACTAAATCTACATCAAAAGAATATAAAACTTTTTTATCGGCGCTTTCAATAAAACTCAATGAATATTTTGAAAGCAAAAATTTAAAGGATAAGGTTTTTATTCATGTCAGCGACGAACCAAATTTTTCAGTTATTTCCACTTATGCAAAAGCGTCAAAATATATTCATAAGATTTTTCGGGGCTATAAAATTATTGACGCTCTTTCAGATTATTGGTTTTATAAGCTGAAAATTATATCGAACCCCATTCCCGCTAACAATCACATAGATAAGTTCCTCGGAAAAGTTGATAATCTGTGGACTTACTATTGCAGCTCACAAAAGAATAAAAATGTATCTAACAGATTTTTCTGCAACAGCTCTTTAAGAAACCGAGTTATAGGATATCAAA
Source organism: uncultured Clostridia bacterium (assembly GCA_945787805.1). Classification (GTDB taxonomy): domain Bacteria; phylum Bacillota; class Clostridia; order Oscillospirales; family Acutalibacteraceae; genus Fimenecus. Next base: position 273,230 of record CALZID010000001.1, read on the forward strand.
TGTATAAGTTCAATATAAAAGGATTTTTACATTGGGGTTATAACTTCTACTACACTCAACTTTCAAAAGAGACGATAAATCCCTTTGAAGTTACCGATGCGGGCAAAAGCTTTCCGTCGGGCGATTCGTTTGTTGTGTATCCCGGAGAAAACGGTACACCGTTAGAGTCAATAAGATTAAAAGTATTTTATGATGCTATACAAGATATGGCGGCACTTAAAACTCTTGAGAAATTAACCGACAAAAGCACTTGTCTTAATATTATTGAAAATAATGGTGAATTCAATTTAACATTCAGCGAATATCCGCATAACGACGATTGGTTATTAGCCACAAGAGAAAAGATAAACGAGCTAATCAAAACAAAAAACAGGTGAAAAAATGAAAAATATTTTTAAAGCACTTAAGAATTTTATAATTGAAACCGATAATATTCTGCTGTTTTTTTGCCTTATTACATCTGCATTCGGCTGTATAACCGTGTTAAGTGCAACACTTCAAAATGTTACCGACGGCGGAAGATTCAGCCGTGACTTTATTGTTATGGCAGCGGCGGTTATTCTCGGCATAATTATAGCAATTATTATTTCCTTAATTGACTATGAATTCATAATGAAGCTTTGGCCCGTAATTGCAATATTCTGCGTAGGAATTATGCTGATAACATTAAAATTCGGTATCGGTCCGCCGGAAAGACCCGATGCTCGAACCTGGTTGAAGCTGGGCGGATTGGGTATTTATTTTCAGCCGTCTGAAATAGTTAAAATCGGATTTATCATTACTTTCGGTGTTCATTTAGATAAGGTAAAAAACCACATTAACAGCTTTTTAAATGTGATTTTGCTTGCTCTTCACGCAATTATTCCCATAGGCCTCGTTATAGTCTCGGGTGACCTTGGTTCCGCGCTTGTATTTATGATAATAACAATTGTAATGCTTTTTGTTGCAGGACTTCATTGGGGATATTTTCTCGGCGGCGGACTTTTAGTAGGTGCTTCTTTGCCTTTAATTTGGATGTACTTGTTGGGAAACATTCAAAAGCAACGGTTTTTAGCACTCGCCTATCCCGAGCTATATCCTGACATAATTTACCAGCAAGAGCGCGGAATGGCTGCGATTAAAGGCGGCGGAATAACAGGACAGGGACTGTTTCACGGTATCTACACCCAAACACGAAACGGTATTCCCGAAAGTGAAAATGATATGATTTTTTCGGTTATAGGTGAAGAACTCGGATTTATCGGTTGCGCTGTAGCCTTGCTTCTTCTGACCGCTATTACAATAAGAATTGCCAGAACCGGAAAGCACGATAAAATCGGCAACACGAAAGTTATGTGCTACGGTGTTGCGGGCATGATTGCCGGACAAGTTATCATAAATGTCGGTATGTGTCTTATGCTTCTTCCCGTTATCGGTATTACGCTCCCCTTTTTCAGCGCCGGCGGTTCGTCAAATCTTTGCATATATTTTGCTATCGGTTTGATTATGAGCTTTTACCGATATAATCAGCAACGGGATATGATAAATGTTAATTTTTCTAATATTACAAATCCGTTTATGGACATTTAAAAGGGGTTGTAAAAAAAGTGTAGACCGCATAAAGCCCAATATATAAAGGCTTTTTAATACCCCAAAACAATATTTAATCGCATAAGAGTAATAAAAAACAAAACAGAAAAAATAATGTTTTATGCTATGAACAAACTTCGCCGCTCGGCGTACCTTTGTACGCCGTCGGGTAACCGATAACAAGGCAAAAGCCTTGTTATCGCTCAGTTTGTCCATTCTACGCATTTTTTCCTAACCCCAAAAAGTGGCTGTAAAAAACTTCCGTTTTTTACAGCCACTTTTTACGCCTTTTTAACAGCGCCCATATTTGCCATAATCTTTTTTGTGCCGACTTTTTCAAATGCAATTTCCATTAACACATCATTGCCCATCGGTTTAAGTGAAACTATCATACCCTTACCGAATACACGGTGCACAACTTGTTCACCGACCATAAAGTTTTCAGTAGATTTAGGCGCAGAATTTGATAATCCGAATCCACGGTTTATCGGTTTATTAGGCTGAGTAACAGGCTTGCCGATAGGTTTCGGCGGTTTAACAAGATATTGACTGCATTCGTCGGGTATTTCTTTTAAGAACCGTGACGGCTGATTATACCTTGTTGAGCCGAAAATCATTCTTGAACGGGTATTTAGCAAATAGAGATTTTTCTTTGCTCTTGTAATGCCGACATAAGCAAGCCGTCTTTCTTCTTCAATTTCACTCGGTTCGTAAAGTGCTTGCATTCCCGGGAATACCCCTTCTTCCATACCCGGAATAAACACAACGGGAAATTCAAGACCTTTTGATGAGTGGAGCGTCATCATAACAACTGCGTCGGTATCGGAATTATAATTGTCGATATCGGTCATCAAGGCGACATCTTCCAAGAAATCAGACAAGTCAGAATCTGGATTTTCCTCTTTAAATCTGATTAAGTTTGAATTCAATTCGTCAATGTTTTGAATTCTGTCTTCATAGGTTTCTTTATCGGACATAAGAGAAGCCTTATATCCGGTTTCGTCAAGCAAAGAAACAAACACAGATGACGGTGACTCTCGCTGGGCAAGTTCCGTAAAGCCTTCTATAAGTCTTGTAAATTCAATTAGCTTTTGCGAGCTTCTTTTAAGCTTTTCATATTCATCGGATGTTTTAAATACCTGAAATAAAGATATGCCGAGTCCATCGGCTATTTCTTTTGCTGTTGCTATTGTTGTAGCGCCGATTCCCCTTTTCGGCGTATTTATAATTCTTTCAAGACGAACATTATCATCGTGATTGGCAATAACAGAAAGATATGCCAAGCAGTCTTTAATCTCCATTCTGTCATAGAATTTATGTCCGCCGATAATTCTGTAAGGAATACCGCTTTTGACAAACATTCTTTCAATTGAGTTCGACATTGAATTCATTCTGTAAAGAACGGCAAAATCGCTGAATTTTGCATCATCGCCTTTTTTATTCATAATACTCATAATTTCATCGGCGATATATTTGCTTTCGGCGTATTCATCATTCAAGGTATTAACTTTTATTTTGTCGCCTGCTCCGTTTGCCGTCCAGAGATTTTTACCTTTTCTTTGTTCGTTATGAGCGATAACAGCGTTTGCGCCGTCAAGAATATTTTGCGTAGAGCGATAATTCTGCTCTAAACGAATTACTGTTGCATTGGCAAAATTCTTTTCAAAGCTCAATATATTTTCAATAGTAGCACCGCGGAATTTATAAATACTTTGGTCATCGTCACCGACAACGCAAATATTATTGTATCCGCTCGATAAAAGCTTTGTCAAAACAAACTGAGCATGGTTAGTGTCTTGATATTCGTCAACTAAAACATACTTGAATTTGTTTTGATAGTACTCTCTAATCTGCTCATTATCTTCTAAAAGCTTGACAGTATTAAAAATAATATCGTCAAAGTCCATAGCGTCAGCATTTTTCAGCAAAGACTGATATTTTTTGTAACACTCGGCAACCTGTCGCTCTCGGTAATTACCGCTACTGAGATTTAAGTATTCATCGGGAGGGACAAGAGAATCCTTTGCTCTGCTTATTTCGCCTAAAATTGATTTATGGGGCAAAAACTTGTCATCAATGTTTAAAAGACGCTGACATTCTTTCATAACCCGTTTACTGTCGTCGGTATCATAGATAGTGAAATGCTTAGAATAGCCCAAGTATTCGGCATTTCTGCGAAGAATTCGCACACATATTGAATGGAATGTCCCCGCCCAAATATCATTGGCAGCTTCACCGATACGCAAAACAAGTCGTTCTTTTAATTCATTTGCAGCCTTATTAGTGAAAGTGAATGCTAAAATTTCCCAGGGCTTAGGCGCATCAACAGACAAAACTCTTTTGATTCTTTCATATACTTCGTTATTACCGTTGTAATATGTATTTAACAAATTAAAAGTATCATCGTCAATTCTGTTTTCGATAATATTTGAATTATATGCGCTGCCGTATTTAATCAGATTTGCAATTCTGTTTACAAGTACGGTTGTTTTTCCGCTGCCTGCACCTGCAAGAATTAAAAGCGGTCCGTCAACCGATAAGACCGCCTTTAATTGCATATCATTCATTCTGTTAAATTCTTTTAAGATTATTTTATTTCTTAATTCACAAATTTGTGATTGCATTATTTCTCTCCTATGTCAAATAAATTTCCGCCGTTTGAATCTATCGCAACAATTAAAGGAAAATTCTTAAAAGTAAGCTTCTTAACAGACTCACACCCTAAATCTTCAAAGGCTATGACTTCTGCTTCAACAATAGATTTTGATGCAAGGGCTCCCGCCCCGCCTGTTGCACAAAAATATATTGCGTTATTTTTTTTAATCGCTTCACAAACTTCTTTTGAACGCGGACCTTTACCAATCATCGCCTTTAACCCTAAATCAAGAAGAGTGGGAGCAAATTTATCCATTCTGCTTGATGTTGTAGGTCCACAACTGCCTATAGCTGAATTCTCGGGTGTAGGAGTCGGACCTGCATAATATATCGCCGCACCGTTAATATCAAACGGCAATATTTCACCGTTTTCAATTAGGTTTATAATTCTTTTATGAGCAGCGTCACGGGCTGTATAAACAGTGCCAGACAGATAAACTCTGTCCCCGGCTTTAAGCTTTGAAACTGACTCGTTTAATTTAGATGTATGAATGGAATATTCCATCTTAATCTTCTCCGTTTGGTTGTATATTCAAATCTGCATTAAACTCTGTGTTTGATTCATAAGATATAAATGTAAGTCCGCTGCCGTCATCGGTTCGCTCTACACGGATTGCGTCTTCAGGTATATCCTTATCAAAATTCACGGTATGTGCTTCAATTCCGGTTAAGTCCGTATGTAAATTGAGAAGTAACGATGCCGAGTTGTTAAGCTTGCTGCCGAGCGCATAAACATCTTTATGAAGCTGTTCAAGAGAAGAATTAAATTTTCTTGAAATTGCATCAACATCTTTGAGAAGCTGTTCAATTTCATTTGCTTCCCGTTTAACATCCTGTGATGCGATTGCGCCAATGTCTTTCGCCTTTGATTTTGCACTGTCAACAAGCTCGTCAGAATATCTTCTCGCATCAATATATGCAGCACCTATTTGTTTTTCTGCTCTTTTTAGTTTTTCGGATTTTTCTTCAAAGCCGTTAATTCTTTCAATATATTGAGCATTCTCTTTAAGTGCAACTTCTAACTTAACGGAGAGTTCATTTACTTCTTTTTCTTTTTCTTCCAATTTTTCGTTAACGGCACAAAGATTTTCGATTCGCATTTCAAGCTCATCAATTTTGTGCTTTAATTCAAGCGATTCATTTCTCTTGCTTTCGAGCTGTTCTTTAACATCTGCGGTTTCGGTCTGTAATTTTTCAACATAAGCCAACACATCGGACTTTTTAAAACCGCCGAATATAGAAGTTTTCATTACTGTAATATCGTTGCTCATCACTACAACCCCGTATAAAAATTATTATTTATATTTTAACAGATAATTTTCATTATGACAACTATTTGTTAAAATAAAGACAAAAAAATATGGACTTTTGTTGAATAAGGTTGTAAAATACAAATTAGAGGTGATATTTTATGAAGAAAAATACAAAGAAAGTGTTAAAGACTGTCGGTATTGCAGGGGCGCTCGCATCGGCTTCATATTTTCTTATAGGAAATATTTTCTACGCTTTAACCTTGACAAAGCAAGGCATAAACGGAAACATCTCAACAAAGGTTGTAAAACCCAATAAAGCGGTTGATGATTATACTCAATATCTCAATGATGAGCTTGATAAGGGAAAAGTATGGTTTGATGAAATAAAGAAAGAAAAAATTGCTATTCGTTCATCAAGCGACAAGAAAAATCTTCATGCCGATTACATTTTTGCCGACAAACCGACTGATATTTGCGCATTGGTTGTTCACGGCTACACTTCGTCACCGAGAAATATGGGAATCTATGCAAAAAAATATCACGAGCTGGGATATGATGTTGTAATGCCCAGTCTTAACGGTCACGCAGACAGCGAAACAGGATATGTAACAATGGGCTGGGATGATAGGCTTGATGTAATTGACTGGATAAATTTTATTGTAGATAATAATCCAAATGTAAAGATTTTAATACACGGAGTTTCAATGGGTGCGGCAACAACCATGATGGCAACCGGTGAAGATTTACCCGAAAATGTCAAAGTTGCCGTTGCTGACTGCGGCTATTCATCTGTTTGGGATATTTTCAGTAACAAGCTTCAGAACAGCTTTAAGCTTCACGAGTTCCCTACTTTATATTCCGCAAATGCGGTTAATAAATTGTATTCGGGTTTTGATTTCAAAGAAGCGTCGTCAATCGAACAGTTGAAAAAATCAAAAACACCGACTATTTTCCTGCACGGTGAAAAAGACACCTTTGTGCCTTATGAAATGCTTGATAAGGTTTATGAGGCTGCCGCTTGTGAAAAAGAAAAAGTTACGATTCCAAATGCGCCACATGCCAGAAACGCTTGTGCTGACCCGGAGCTTTATTGGAGCTCAATTCAAAACTTTATAAACAGGTACTTATAAGATTGGGGTTGTAAAAAAGTGTAGACCGCATAAAACCCTATAAGTAAAGGTTTTTTAGTACCCCAAAACAGCATTAAATCAAATAAAAGTAATAAAAATCAAAAAACAGATAAAAAATAATGTTTTATGCTATGAACAAACTTCGCCGCTCGGCGTACCTTTGTACGCCGTCGGGTAACCGATAACAAGGCAAAAGCCTTGTTATCGCTCAGTTTGTCCATTCTACGCATTTTTTCCTAACCCCACAAACAGGGGCTGTAAAAAAACGAAAGTTTTTTTACAGCCCCTTAATTTTAATATATTCGTTACGGTATCCAAACACCATTTGAGTCAAAGTGATATTCCTTTCCGTCAATTACCTTGGTACCGGTTACCATATATCCGTTAGCGTCGAGATAATACCATTTATTATTCCATTCCAGCCAACTGTCAGTCATCATTCTGCCGTTTGAGTCAAGGTAACACCAACCGACTGAGTCTTTAACCCATTCATTTGTAACCAAATGGCCGTTTGAGCCAAGATAACACCAGCCAACGCTGTCCTTAACCCATTTGTTATATAGCCAATGACCGTTTGAGTCAAGATAACACCAACCGACTGAGTCTTTAACCCAATGACCTTTTGAATCGTGTAAACAATCAATTTCACCGCTTTTATATTTAAAAATTTTAAGAGCATCGGCAAGCTCAACTTTACCGTTTATATCAGTATCGGCAGCTAATAACGATAAAGCCGTAAGAGAAGAAATCTCACCTGTTTTATATTTAAAAATCAGCAGTGCGTCTGCAATTGTAACAGAATCGTCAGCGTCAATATCACCTAAAATTACATCTGCGGTAACAGTAATTTTGCAGGTGGCTTTAAAATTGCCGACTTGTGCCGTAATGGTTGCTTCGCCCTTACCGACAGCAGTTACTTTACCGTTTGATACCGTTGCCACAGAAGTATTTGAAGATGACCATTTTACTGTTTTATCGTCCGTAGTATTTGAAGGTTGATAACTGACAGAAAGAGTTGATGTATCGCCTTTAAACAATGAACGCGATGTCGAATTTAGAGTAATTCCCGTCATTGGAATTTGTTGCTGATTGCTTCTGACAATGTTGATTGTATATGTACGCACATTGCCGTTCTCTGCTTTTACAATAACAGATACAGTATTGTTACCGTCTTTAAGCGCTATATTACCGACACCGTTGGTAATTTTTGCTTTTGAATTGATTGTTGTAGCCGCAATATTAACAGAAGATACATTTGAAGCAACAGTATATGAATATCCTTCGGTTTTTGCAGAATCAAAGCCAATAGAATTTCCGTCAATTGTCAAGGTTTTTAACCAATTGTTAGGATTATAACTGTTTGCTTCCGGTAACTTACAAGGCTTTTCAGGCATATTTCTGTAATATGGGATAATAAAGGTAAAACTATTGTCAATAATTCCCAGCTCAATATATGATTTTTTAATATTGGGCGCTTCGTGTGAAGGTGCTACAATATTTGTCATATACTGATGATAAAAGTTTGACGGGTCACTATTTGAAGTATTGAATTTTTGAAAATACAGTGTATTTTGCTTATGGATACTGTTTATGTATGACATACCAATCCAGTAGGCGCCGCCCACAATAGACCTATACTGAGTATTCCACGGAATATAACAAAGAGCTTTTTTCTCATTTGACATAGAACCGCCGTTTTTCGCAAAATTCAAACCGTTTGCAATAGGGTCTGACCCTGCAGAGGCACCTATATTATAAAAATTGTAATAACCGGCATAGCTACCGTAATTACCGCTTGTTGAACCACTGCCTTTATATCCGACTTCTTGGATAGTTCTCGACGCCAAATGATATGGGCTCACTTTTGAATAAACAGCCGCATCAATATATGCTTGTGTATATAAAACATCTGCACCGTCAAAGTTTTTGATGGTTTTATTGTTCATAAAAGAATTTTTAAGAATACTTGAAACACCGTTAATGTTTTGTGTTGAAGTATCATAAGAAAGATTTTCAAACATGAAAATTGTGTTTTCATTCAGAAAATTTCTGGGGTCCATATAATATGCAACGGTTTCTTTATTAGCCTGATACCAAGATGAACCGTCATGTGCAATCCACTTATCTTCACGCCAGTTATAGCAATCACTTGCTGTCGAACGGTATGAAAGCGGTGGATTTTGCATTAGGCTGCGGCCTGTATAGCATTGGCCGTATTTTGTTGTTACAAACAAGTCATCCCAGTTATATCCTGTATCATAAAATACAAACTTCCAATTAGGGTGAAAACTTAAAAGCTGTTCAATATACGGTTTATAGATTTCAGGAACACCTTCAGGCATTTCAAAATCATCCGATATATTCTGTATTGTAACATATTGCGCTGCTACATATCCCTTATAAGATTTACCGCTATAAGTAAACTCAACATAGCACCATCTGGGGTTTGTAGAATCGTTAGAAGAATTAACTGTATCAAGAACAGTAACAGAATGACCTGTTTGAAGCTGAACCTTAGTACCGTTAACATATAACTTGTTATCGCCGTCTTTTGTGGACGGTGAAGTTCTAACATGGACATTGGTGTTGTTAATATATCCGGCTTTTGACTCAGCATAAACAAAAAAAGATGCTGAAAGAGAAAATAATATTGATAGTGTTAAAAGTAACGACATAATGCTCTTAAAAATATTTTGTTTCACATTCTCACTTCCCAGCATAATATATGCTTATTTTACCAAAAAAGTCAGAAATCGTCAAGTTACATATATTACCATTGTTGATTATTCTTCAAAATATTTTCCTTTTCCAATCGTGTTTCGTCATAGTCGTTATACAGATATGAAGCTGAATAATAAACATAACCGTCAAAATTGTTTTGTTTTATACATTGTATTTGCCTGAATATTACATCATTATTTAGGGTCCATTCATCACTGCCGGTTTTTGCGTAAAAATCCGTTTTACCTGCTTTATAAATTGGCAGTCCAACTGCAATTTTTACTTTACTGTTCAAATTTTTCCATTCATCAATACAATTTTCAAACGGCATTGTACCATGTTCAAATCCAAAATATATTTGCGGAATAATATAATCAGCATATCCCATTGTTGCAGACCATTTTATTATGTCGGCATATTTTTCATTGTAATTCTTTTCTATATCGGCAGACGGGCTTATTGAAAAAATCAAATTTCTGCTTTTACACAGACTGTATACAGAAGAAATGAATGTATTGACTGATTCCCGTCTTATATCTTCGACTGTCAGCTTTCCCCCATTTGCACAGTATTCATCATAAAAATTTTTATCAATATTTTTGTCGGTTGTAGGATAAAAATAATCATCAAAGTGAATTCCGTCTACATCATAATTATCAATAATTTCTCTGATACCCGTCAGAACATACTTTTGAACATCAAGAAAAACGGGATTATAATATATGCCGTTTTCACAAATAATCAATTTTTCAATTTCTTCATTGTTTGAATAAATTTTATAAGCAAATGACTCTGAACTGATTTTTGAAATATCCGATTGATTTGATATTCTAAACGGATTTATCCATGCATGTACTTTTATGCTTTTTGAATGGGCACAGCTGACAAACACTGATAATATATCAAAAAACTCATTTTGTTTATTGCAAGCATATTTACTCTTAACAAAAATATTTGAAGAATAAAAAGCATCGTCAAATGCTCTTGAGTGAAGAAAAATATTGTTAATGTTATATTTTATTAAAATATCCAAAATACTGTTAATTTTCATTATCAATTGTTCTGTATTATCAACGGAATTAACAATTTCTGAAATTTCATTATAATTTATCCAAGCACCGACAAAGCTTTCATTATTAACTTCAAAATTCGAGTCATTTTCTTTGTTTAATGTACACGAAGACAACAACAATACAACTGATAAAATGCAAATTATGTATTTTTTCAAATTTATTCTCCTTTTATATAAAAAACTATTGACTTTTATTCAAAAAATGTTATAATAACAGTAATCATTACTGATAGAGAGGTGAAAAAATGCCAATAGAAAGAAAAAGCAAACAGAGAGATGCAATTATAAATGAATTGTGTTCAAGAGATGACCATCCCACAGCAATGGAGCTTTATCTTTCTGTTCGCGAAGTTATTCCAAATCTCAGTTTAGGAACTCTTTATCGCAATCTATCTCAGCTTGAAGAAAGCGGTATGGTTTTAAGAATTCCCGACGGTTCTAACGACAGGTTTGACGGCAATATTAATCCCCACGCTCATTTTAAGTGTACTGTCTGCGGTAAAGTATATGATTTAATGTCTTTTAAAAATGACTCTGTCTCTTTTTCGGATGACATTATCGGAAATGTTGTAAATTACAGTTTAATGGCTTTTGGCCAATGTAAACATTGTAATAAATTAAATTAAATATTTTGGAGGAAAAATTATGAAAAAATTTGTATGTTCAGTATGCGGTTATGTTCACTACGGTGATTCGGCACCCGAAAGATGCCCTCAGTGTAAAGTTCCTGCAGACAAGTTCAATGAAGTTAACGAAGACGAGAGAACTTGGGCAGCAGAACATGTTGTAGGCGTTGCAAAAGGTGTTTCTGAAGACATCATTAAAGATCTCCGTGCAAACTTTGAAGGTGAATGTTCAGAAGTAGGTATGTATCTTGCTATGGCAAGAGTTGCACACCGTGAAGGTTATCCCGAAATCGGTCTTTATTGGGAAAAGGCTGCTTGGGAAGAAGCAGAACACGCTGCAAAATTTGCAGAGCTTCTCGGTGAGGTTGTAACAGACAGCACAAAGAAAAACCTTGAAATGAGAGTTGACGCTGAAAATGGTGCAACTGCCGGTAAGTTTGACCTTGCAAAGCGTGCAAAGGAACAAGGTCTTGATGCAATTCATGACACAGTTCACGAAATGGCAAGAGATGAAGCAAGACACGGCAAGGCATTTGAAGGTCTTCTCAACAGATACTTCAAATAAACCAAACAAAAAATACTATCAGGGACTTGTCCGATGCGGCAAGTCCCTTTTTTCACCTTTCAATTATATTCTGTCAAGTATTTAAATATCGTAAAAGAAAAAGGGGTTGTAAAAAAAGTGTAGACCGCATAAAACACCATAATAAAGGCTTTTTAATACCCAAAACAGCATTTTATCAAATAAAAGTAATAAAAAACAAAAAACAGATAAAAAATAATGTTTTATGCTATGAACAAACTTCGCCTCTCGGCGTACCTTTGTACGCCGTCGGGTAACCGATAACAAGGCAAAAGCCTTGTTATCGCTCAGTTTGTCCATTCTACGCATTTTTTCCTAACCCCACAAAAGGGGCTGTAAAAAAACTTTCATTTTTTTACAGCCCCTTATCGGAGTTAAGTTGATTTTTTAATTCCAAAGACCATTCTCAAAATTCCGCTTATAAGTTTTGGACTTTTTACTAAAACAACTTTCATAAGACTCTCCCCTAATTCTTGCAAAGAGAAACACCGCATATTATTAACAGTATTGCCAATAACACAACAATGAATTTATAGGGAAAAACAAAGGTTATCATAAGACCGACGCCAAGAGCTACAAAAATCAAGCCCTTAAAATTTGACCTATGCTTTCCCATAAAAATTCCCCCTGCAAATGTATTTCACTACATTATACGCAGAGGGATTTATTTTGCTACAATTTAGTTTCAATAATTACTAATGTACCATTTTCAACAGTGATTTTACCGTAGTCATCAACAATATCGTTGCTTGTGCCCAAGCATCCGTCAAATGGGTCAAGCGTATAATCGGTTAACGGATAATGAAATCCGATTTCAGTAACACCAAAGGCTTTTTCACCGAATGCAAAAACAGATATTTGCTGATTATCCTTTTTAGCGATTTCAACTGTTGAGTTCGTAATTGCTCTGAAAATATGTTTTTCATCAATAATTACAAGCTCGATATTATCTTTTGAAGCCTTCGCCATCAATGAAACATTTGCAAAAGTATGCTCAAAACGGCCACCGGTACCGCCGAAAAGCACAAATGAAGAAAATTTTTGATTAACGCCTTCGTTAAATGCCGCCACGGAGTCTGTAACATCTTTTTCAACAGGGAGTGTGACTTTTCTCATATTTTTCGGAATAGCCTTTATAGAGTCAAAATCGCCGATTAAAAGGTCGGGAGTAATCCCGGCGCTGATTGCATAGTCATATCCGCTGTCTGCACAGATAATATAATCGGAATCAACCTTAATGTTTTCTTTTAATATATCGTCGGAACAATCGCCGCCGCCAATAATAACACACCGTGTTTTTAAAGTTCCCATTCTTTAATTTCCTTTGCCAGATTATAAAGTGCAACATAATTATCATGTCTTACAGAGCTGATTTCACCGTTTTCAACTGCTTCACAAATTTTGCACCCCTTATCACAAGTGTGGGAACAAGTTGAGAATTTACAATCACCCAAATATTTCCTAAATTCTCTGAAACAATAAGGCAAATCGTCTTTTTTGATAATCTCTGTTTTATCAAATTCAAAAGAAGAAAATCCCGGAGTATCAATTACATATCCGCCGCAAACATTGAATAGCTGCGCTTCACGGGTTGTGTGCCTTCCCCTGCCAAGCTTATTACTGATTTTTCCTGTTGCTAAATTAAGATTAGAGTCCAATTTATTTAGCAAGGTAGTTTTGCCGACACCCGAATTACCTGTAAAAGCAGTAATTTTATTTTCCATCAGCAATTTGATTTTTTCTAAATCGCTTTCATTCGATGTATTAAGCACGGCAATACCGCTTTTTTCATAAACATTAACAATTTCGTTTATTGAGGCTAAATCGCTTTTTGTAATAATAATTGTCGGTTCGATACTTTTATACTCTGCGGTTGCAACAAGCTTATCAATTATTAAAAAGTTTGGTTTTGGTTCAACCGTTGCTACAACAATAAATAAATTATCAATATTCGCCACAGGCGGTCTGTTAAGAGAATTCTTTCTATCATATATTATATCTATTGTGTTTTCAGCGTTTTCGTTGATTGAAATTTCAACAGTGTCACCGACCAAAGGGGCTATTCTCTCTTTTCTGAATACTCCCCTTGCCTTACATTCATAAGTCGTATTGGCGACTTCAACATAGTAGAAGCCGCCAATTCCTTTAGTTATTATTCCTTTAAAACTCATATCAATCTGCCGCCATATCTGTACCGAGACTGACCGTCAAAACAATTTCCTGGCTAACAGGATATTTTGTCACTCCATCGCCGGAAGGTGTTTGCGAAATAACTGTACCCACCGGTGTTGCGTCCTCAACTTCAATGATTCTGATATTTTTAAAACCGGCAGCATTTAATTTTGCTACAGCAGAGTCTTTTGTTTCACCGATAACACTTGTTAATACTTGTGAGCCGTCATTGTTTTTTACATCAGTAACAACAGCAGGAATCTTTGTGAAATCAACTTTGCCTTCTTGAATAACTGTGTCATCAACAATTACACGGTAACTGTTGTTGGCGCCTTTGCCTTTAAGAGTATAAGTTTTGTTTGCACCGTCAAGATATAATTCACCGGATGTATAATACAACTCACTATTGATATAAATTTTCAATGTTCCGGTTTTTTTTGTGGACGGTAATGTTACAACAATATCAACAGACGATTCACTTGGAATTCCGTTACTGATTTCAATATCTATCTTTGTGCCAATTGGTACACCGGTATCTTTTTCTATGCTTTGAGAAACAACGACACCTTTTTCTAAATCGCTGTCAACTTCTGTAATTGTGCCGATTTCAAGGTCAGAAGCTTTTAAAAGCTGTTCTGCCGCTTCTTTACTGCAACCAACAAGTGTTGGAACCTTAACTGTTTCTTGTTTATTGGTTGCAATATAAATTGTAACCTGCCCGCCAACTCTTACGGTACCGCCTACTTGCGGGTCTGTTCTAACAACAAAACCGGGCTCAACAGTTTCAGAATATTCCGGAATCACAGTTGGAATTACACCGCGAGAAATGAAATAATTTTTAGCATTTTCTTCACTCATACCAATAATTGAGGCGTCAATTGTGACTCCGTCTTTCTGTACGATTGTCAGAGTAATTTTTGAGCCTTTCTTAACTTTTTCACTTGCTTCGGGTTTTTGTTCCAAAACAGTACCTTCTTCAAGTGTTGATGTTTCATCATATTTGAATTCAAACTCAAAATCATCAAACTCTGATTTATTTTCAATATCAGTGTAATAGTTCATATTCACAAAATTCGGCACTTCGATTTTACGGTTATTCATAATACCGAGTACACCCGCAATTACAAGAGCAAGCACAATAACGCCTGCAATTGCGCCAAGCATTATAGCAGTTGTTTTGTTAATTGTCTTTTTTTCTTCAGTACTGTCGTCGTTATTATTTAACTGACTTCTGACTTGTTCGGAATCTCCTTTTACATATTTTGTAGGTTCACGGTCAACAAAATAAGTATAGTTAAACTTAATGGACGGATTTCTTTTAAATTCATTTATATCCATCAACATTTCGGCTGAAGAACGGTATCTGTCGTTAGGGTTCTTTTGCATTGCTCTCATCGTAATCTGTTCAAGACCCAAAGGCAGTGTAGGAACAATTTCACGGGGCTTTTTAGGGTCTTGTTGAAGTTGCATCAATGCAACTGAAACCGCATTATCTGATTGGAACGGCAATGTACCGGTTAGCATTTCATACATAACCACACCAACAGAATAAATGTCGGCTTTATCATCTGTCATTTCGCCTCTCGCCTGTTCGGGACTGATATAATGAACAGAACCGATTGCATTTTCAGATGTAGTGTTTGAATCCATTCTGCTAAATCTTGCAATACCGAAATCAGTGACTTTAATAGTTCCATCTTGCAATAACATAATGTTTTGCGGCTTGATATCTTGATGTACAATACCTTTATCGTGTGCATGCTGAAGTGCAGCTAAAATCTGACCGGTAAAATGCACTGCTTCTTTCCAGTTAATTACACCTTGCTGTTCGATGTACTCTTTCAAAGTAATACCATCAACATATTCCATTACAATATATTGAAGTCTGTCGCCAAAACTGACATTATAAACCCTAACTATGTTCGGATGTGATAAAACAGCAATTGCCTTTGATTCGTTTTTAAATCTTCGTTTAAAATCTTCATTTGAAAGATATTCATCCTTCAAAATTTTTATTGCAACAATTCTGTCATCAATATTGTCATAGGCTTTATAAACAACAGCCATTCCGCCTACACCGATTATTTCTCTGATTTCATATCTACCGTCAAGGCGCTTTCCGCAGAAATTATCCATAATTTATACTCCTTCCGACTCAATAAGAAAGTGTAACGACTGTAATATTGTCGCCACCACCGTTGTTATTAGCGCGATTAACAAGTTGTTCTGCATATTCATAGTAACTGTTATCTCTTGCAATTTCACATATTTCAAGTTCAGTCACATAATTTGTCAAACCGTCTGTACAAATCAACAGCACATCACTGTCACTAAGAAACTCTTCACAAAAATCTATTCTGATTTCTTCATCAACACCCAAAGCGCGAGTGATAATGTTCTTTCTCGGGTCGTGCTTTGCTTCATCTTCTGTAAGTCTTCCGTTATCAACCATCTCTTGAACAAAAGAATGGTCTTTTGTTAATTGTTTTAATTTACCTTCAGATAATAAATATGCTCTGGAATCTCCTGCATGAGCAATGCAGGCAACACCGTCAACAAGAATGACCGCAACAACCGTTGTACCCATACCTGTAAGCTCGGGATTATTCTTGCCTGCTTCATATACGCAATAGTTCGCAGCGGTTATCGCCGATGTTAATATATTTCTAATTGAATTGGTTGACATTCCTTTACGATATCCTGACGAAATTCTTTCGGAAATCAGTTTTACAGCAGTTGAACTGGCTACATTACCACCTGCCGAACCACCCATTCCGTCACAAACAACTGCCCACGCAACCGAGCCCGGTAATTCTCCCGCTGCATATGAATCTTCATTAGAGGTTCTTGTTAAACCTATATCGGTTTTTGCTACTATTCTCAAAAAGTCACCTACTTT
The DNA here is from genome assembly GCA_945787805.1 of uncultured Clostridia bacterium. GTDB lineage: Bacteria > Bacillota > Clostridia > Oscillospirales > Acutalibacteraceae > Fimenecus. Next base: position 289,910 of record CALZID010000001.1, read on the forward strand.
TCTTTGTTGACGCTCTCAATTGACCGCATGAAGCGTTAATATCACTGCCGAGTGTTCGTCTAACGGTTGCAGTTATTCCGCGAGAAGCTAAAATATCAATAAATCTTTTCTGTCTTTCGACAGTACTTTTTACAAAATTTGTTTCTCTGACATTATTTACGGGAATTAAATTAACATGACACAAAATACCTTTTAGCCTATTTGCTAATTCATATGCGCACTCGTCACTGTCATTTACATTTTTTATCATGGCATATTCAAAGGAAATACGACGGTTAGTAGTTGTTGCATAATATCTGCAAGCTTTTAATAATTCGTCTATATCATATTTTTGATTTATCGGCATTGAATTGCTTCTAATAGTATTATTTGAAGCGTGAAGTGAAACAGAAAGTGTTAAGCCTAACTTTTTATCTGCTAATTCATATATTTTGGGAACAATTCCGCAAGTTGAAAGAGAAATGTGACGCATACTCATATTTTGACCGTTTTCATCGGTTAAAATTTCAAGCATTTTCATTACATTTGCGTAATTATCAAGAGGTTCGCCTGTTCCCATTAGCACCAAATGATTGATTTTTACTTTTAAATCGTTTTGTGCAGTAAAAATTTCGGAAAGCATTTCACCGGCATCAAGATTTCTTACAAAGCCACCGATTGCTGACGCACAGAAAGTGCACCCCATTTTACAGCCCACTTGCGTAGAAATGCAGATAGAATAACCGTATTTATATTTCATTACAACACTTTCAACATATTCTCCGTCATTTAATTCAAACAAATATTTTACGGTTTCGTCAATTTTTGATACAAGCTTTTTATTTATTTTACAGTTGTTCAAGGTATAATTCCGAGCGAGTTTTTCTCTCATATCCTTTGAAAGATTAGTCATTTCATCAAAGGATTCGACACCTTTTTCCTGCACCCATGAATACACTTGATTTGCCCTGAATTTTTGAAAACCCAGCGCTAAAAAATCATTTTTAAGTTCTTCAAGCGTCAGAGAACGAATATTTTTGAGCATACTTATTACCTTTTTTGAAATTTTGCGATAAAAAATCCATCCGTACCGTTCTTGTGCGGCATTAGTGTAACATATTCATTTATTTTTATAAAGTCGGGATTATTATTTAAAAATCTGTCACAAACTTCCTCATTTTCTTTCTTGCTCAATGAACAAGTTGAGTAAACAATTGTGCCTGTGTTTTTTAAATATTTTGCTGAACAGCTTAGAATATTGTACTGTAATTCACACAAATTGTCAATAAAATCAAAATCTTTATAGCGAATTTCGGGTTTTCTCCTGATAACACCGAGTCCGCTGCAAGGAACATCACAGAGTATTTTATCAGCTAACGGAAGCTTATCGTTAAACTCTGCCGAATTGCCTGTATAAGCGTTTATTATATCAATTCCCAAGCGCTTTGCGCCGTCGGATATAAGCTTAACTCTGTGCTCATATAAATCAAAGGAATAAACTCTTCCTCTGTTTTCCATAATTTCGGCAATAGTAAAGGACTTTCCGCCGGGTGAAGCGCACATATCAAAAACGGTGTCTCCGGGTTTGGGAGCAAGCTCGGAAATACAAATCTGAGATGCTTTATCCTGAACATGAAAAAGACCGTCTTTATATGCTTTTGATTTAAAAACCGCACCACCGTCGGTTAGTTTAACTGCATTATCCAAATCCGAGCACAATTCAGCTTGTATTCCCTCACTTGACAGCTCATAAATCAGTTGCACGGCGGAGCATTTTAAGGTATTTACTCTTAAAAATATCGGTGAAGTGCCCAGTGAATCTTTAAGAATATTTTCAGCATCGACTAATCCGTAATCATCTATATAATGCTTAACTAAAATCTCAGGACAAGAATACTTAATACTAAAATCGAAAATTTTGTTATCGGTATCGGGATATTCAATACCGTTAGAGCAAACTTTTCTTAAAACAGAGTTTATAAGCCCCGAAGCATAAGCGCATTTGACTTTTTTAACAAGCTTCACAGATTCATTAACAGCGGCAGAATCAGGTACTTTGTCCATAAATTTTATCTGGTAAGCACCCATTCTCAGTATTGTCAAAACTTGAGGGTTCAGTTTTTTTAAAGGCTGTGTTAAAAACTGTGATAATATGTAGTCAAGTGTTATTTTTCTCTCAATAACACCATAAACAATCTGACATACAAAAGGAGCGGAAACTGCCTCATTATTTTTTAAAACAGAATCTACCGTTATATTTGAATATGCTTTATCTCTTTCGATTTTTAATAGAATTTTATATGCTAAAAATCTGTCATCCATAATCAATCTCTACGCCTATTTACAATAAAAATCAGTCTTAGCAGGTTGCCTATACTAACCGCAAGTGCTGCAACATAAGTCATTGCGGCTGCTGTCAAAACCTTTTTCGCACCGTTTCTTTCGTCAATATCTAAAATATCGGTCTCATCAATTACACTTAACGCCCGCCTGCTTGCGTTAAATTCAACAGGTAATGTTGCCAGTTGAAAAAGCACGGCAAAGCAGAAGAAAGCAACACCGGCAACCGCAATCGGTTGAAAGCCGAGAAAAAATCCCAAAACAGCCAACGGAAAGCCTAATTTTGAGCCGAGAGAAGCAACGGGAAATATAAAATTTCTAATCTTTATCGGTACATAGTTTTCCGCATATTGAGCGGCGTGCCCTGCCTCATGACACGCAACGCCGATTGCTGCAACAGATGTTGAATCGTATACTTTTTCGGATAGCCTGATAACATTTGCTCTTGGGTCAAAATGGTCGGTTAAATTACCTGAAACACGCTCGATTTTTACATTTGTTATTCCGTAATATCTGAGCACATCAAAGGCTGCCTGTGCACCGGTCAATCCTCTGCTTGATAATACTGAAGAATACTTCTTAAATGATGAATTAACACGGGCAGAAGCAATCAGAGAAAGAATAACAAAAGGTAAAACAAAAATTATATAACTGTAATTAGATAAATAATAATATGAAAAATAATTCATATAATTAATCTCCTAAAATGGTTCCTAACTCAATTTTATTACCGCGAAGGTAGCTTGCAGAATCCGTTCTTTTTTTGCCTTCAGCCTGAAGCTCTGAAATTTCAATGCAATTACCGTCTCCGCAGCATACTACAAGTCTGTTATTATTATCAACAATTTCGCCGCAAACACCCGAAATTTTTTCATCCAAAATTTTGGATTTATGGATTTTAATATTTTTACCGTTAATTTTAGTTGTTGCAACAGGCCAAGGGGATAATCCGCGGATATGATTATGCACATCCTTTGCTGACTTATTAAAATCAATCGGGCAGAGCTCTTTTGTAAGAATTGATGCATAGGTTGACTGTGAATCATCTTGTTTAACAGGATTTAAAGTTCCCCTCTCAACATTTTTCACAGTGTCTATTAAAACCTTAGCGCCGATTTCCGATAACTTGTCAAAAAGCTCGCCGGCATTCATTTCGTCATCAATTTCAATTTTTTCTTTTAAAAGCATATCACCTGTATCAAGGCCTATATCCATCTGCATTGATGTTACGCCCGTCTCGGTGTCACCGTTTAAGATACTCCATTGAATTGGGGCAGCGCCGCGAAGCTTAGGTAAAAGCGATGCGTGAATGTTAATGCAACCGTATTTTACACTTTCAAGAATTTCTTTCGGTAAAATCTTGCCGAAAGCAACAACGATAATCAAATCGGCATTTAAAGATTTAATTATTTCAAGCGCTTCACCGTCACGCATGGATTTCGGTTGAAATACGGGAAGCTTGTTTTCAACAGCACAAATCTTCACCGGCGGCGGAGCAAGCTCATAGCCTCTGCCTTTGGGTTTGTCCGGCTGTGTAAAAACGCCGACCACTTCATATTCACTGTTTATCAACGCTTTTAAACACGGAACAGAAAAATCGGGTGTTCCCATAAAAATAATTCGCATAAATCAGTCTTCCTTTTCTGCGTATTGTTCAATCTCTTCTTTTGTTGCATTTCTGTCGGTATAAATAACGCCGTCAAGATGGTCAATTTCATGGCAAAAAGCCTTTGCTTTTAATCCTGTTCCTTTATACACACACCAGTTACCGTCACGGTTTTGCGCTTTAACTTTAACAGTCATAGGACGCATTGTATATGACTGCTTTCCGGGTAACGAAAGACAACCTTCTACGCCGCATTGTATACCCTCTTCTTCAATTATTTCGGGATTTATAAGTTCAAGCAAACCGTCTCCAACATCAATAATAACAATTCTGCGAAGCACACCGACTTGAACGGCAGCAAGTCCAACGCCATCGGCATTATACATAGTATCTGCCATATCGTCAAGCAACTGAATAACACGGTCGTCAATATTTTCAACTTTTCTGCTCTTTTTTCTTAAAATTGCATCTTCTTCTGTTCTGATATTTCTAATTGCCATTTTACCCTCACATCACATTTTCAGGATTAAGCTCAGCAAAAATGCTTACATCCTTATATTTTGAGTTTTTTTCATAAGATTTTAAAAGACTGTCAATCATATTTCGAAATCTTTTACTGTCTTTGCATTTAATAATAATTCTGATTCTGTATTTACCGCCGATTTTTGCAACTCTTGGCGTAACAGGTCCCAATACAATTATGTTTTCATCGCTAAAATTCTGTGAATGAATTTGTTTTAATTCAGATAAAAACTCATTTGAAGCGGACAATACTCTCATTTCTTTTTCACCCGAAAAACCGATTACGCACAAATCGCAAAACGGCGGATATATCATTTCTTTTCTTATCGGCAACTCAAGATTATAAAAAGATTTATAGTCCTGAGCCCTTGCAAGTGTTACAATTTCGCTATCGGGAAAAGCAGTCTGAATAAATGCTTTACCATGGAAATCTCCTCGACCGCTTCTGCCGACAACCTGAGTTATTAAATCAAATGCTCTTTCTCCGCTTTTATAATCATCATTAAAAAGCATTTGGTCAATGTTTAACACACCCACAAGCGTTACATTGGGAAAATTCAATCCTTTTGCAACCATTTGTGTACCAACAAGTATGTCATATTCGCCTTTGCCGAATTTACTGAATTTTTCATCATAGGAATATCTTGATGATGTTGTATCCGTATCCATTCGCAGAACTCTTGCATCGGGAACAATCAAATTAAGCTCCTCTTCCAACTTTTGAGTGCCGGTTCCCGTAAATTTCATTGACTCCTTTCCGCAGTTGGAACATACTTTGGTAAACGGGACTGAATAGCCGCAATAATGACACATCAATCTGCCGTTTTTTATGTGATAGGTCAACGAAATACTGCAATTCGGACAAGACATAACCGTGTTACATTCCGTACAAGCTGCATAAGTATTATAACCTCGTCTGTTCAACAGTAAAATTGACTGTTTATTATTATTAAAATTCTCACGAAGCTCATCGGCCAAGCGCTTGCTTATACTTTCAAGAACCATATCACTTTGATATGTAGTATCAATAATTTCAACATCGGGTAATACTGCGTTACCGTATCTCTCGTTCAATTCAAAATACGAATATATGCCGTTTTGAGATTTTGTGAAAGAGTCGATTGACGGAGTAGCAGATGCCAAAAGAAGCAAACCGTTATTTTTAGATATTCTGTAACCTGCGACATCTCTTGCGTGAAATCGGGGTGACATTTCGGATTTATAGGTATGTTCCTGTTCTTCGTCAATAATAATCAATCCGATTTCATCAAAAGGTGCAAATACAGCTGAGCGGGTTCCGACAGCAATTTGGGCTTCGCCACGCTTAATTCGCTTCCATTCGTCAAGCCTCTCGCCCATTGATAATGCGCTGTGAAAAACAGCAACCTTATCGCCGTATCTCTCATGAAAGACAGACAATATCTGCGGCGTCAACGATATTTCGGGAATCATAACAATAATGCCTTTTGATGACTCCAAGGCTTTATCAATCAGCTTTAAGTAAACCTGCGTTTTTCCGCTGCCTGTAACGCCGTAAAGAAGTGCCGCTTCGGGTTTATCGGTACACATTAACCGCAGCAAGCCGTCAAATGCTGTGTTCTGCTCATTTGATAAAACAATTTCCCGCATTTTTTGACTGTCAACCGAATAGGGGTTTCGATAAACTTCATCAATATATACTTCGACAAATCCTTTGTTTTCAAGAGCTGAAATAACTGCGGCAGAAAATCCTGTAAAATAACAGATTTCACGAATAGAAGCGGAGCCAACATCCGCCAACACCTTTACTATTTCCTGTTGTTTTTTAGTCAGTTTAGAAATTATTTCTGCATCATTTTCAATATCAATCTTAAGCCGAACCATTTTAACGGTTGCGTCACCGGTTCGTCTGTTTGTATCAATATTTCTAATTAAAGCGCCCTTTTCAGCCATTGTATCTAAAAGAGTGGTGCTTTTTTTCAGTTTACAGTCTTTAATTATATTTTCACTGTTGACAAAACCGCTTTTTAATTGCAAATATTCAAAAACCCGCAATTCTTCCGCATTGAGATAGCTTGTATTATACTCATTATTGTTGGCATAAAGTACCTTTACATTCACAGACATTCCCAACGGTAAAAACATTCTGCACGAATCAAAATATGTGCAAAAGCATCTATCGTGAATGTAATTTGATGTCAACAGCATCTCACGGGTCAGCAGAGGCTCATCATCAAGTACACAACTGATTGATTTTAATTTTTTTGGCAAAATCTCGGTATTTGTAACCGAAAAGACCATACCGACGCGTTTTTTGGAAGTATTTCCAAAGGGTACGAGCACCCGTTTACCCGCTTCGACTTCGTTTATTAAAGAAGAAGGAACAGAATAATCGAATAACATATCAAAAGAATATGCCGTATTTTCAACAGCAACTTTTGCAACAGTTGTCATTCCCATAATCTGACCTCCTTGTATAGTTATTATTTAATTATATATTTTGAATTTCATCAGGTTCAACAATCTCAATTTTGCCTAAAATTATTTCATCAAGTGCCAAGCTTACCGGCTTGTCGTCAAGAATTTCACCGTTTTCTTCCGCTTCAAGTGCAATTTCTCTTGCTCTTTTTGCAACTGCCGTAACAAGTGAATATCTGCTCACATTGTTTTTCAGAACATTTCTTAAATCAGGATTAAACATTAAAATTACCTCGCTTAATTATAAATTATTTCATTGTTTTAATATGTAGAATTAAGTGATTTGACGATTTCCAGCACATTATTTGACGCTGTTTCAACACTATCGTTGACAACCAAGAAATCGTAATCAACTCTACTTTCCATTTCAGTTTTTGCGATATCTAAACGGCGCTGAATGTCAGCCTCGTCTTCGCTGCCTCTGAGTCTGAGTCTTCTCTCAAGCTCTTCCATTGACGGTGGCATAATAAAAATACCGACTGCGTCAGGATAAAGCTTTTTGATTTTTTTAGCACCCTGAACTTCAATTTTCAGAATGATAGTTTTGCCTTCGTCAAGCCATTTATCAATAGGAGCTTTTGGAGTTCCGTAAAAGCTTTCACCGTATTGAGCAAACTCGAGCACTTCGTTATTGTCTACCATTTCATCAAAGCGTGATTTTGAAACAAAATAGTAATCCTTACCGTCAGTTTCATTGTCTCTTATATCACGGGTTGTAAGGGAAACCGACTTTATAAGCTCTTTGTTTTTTTCAAGAACAACTTCAAGAACAGTATCTTTTCCCACGCCGGAGGGACCGGAAAATATTATCAGTATTCCTTTATTATTCGCCATTTGATTCATCCTCCGTATCACCGTTTGTTTCGGTGCGGTTCAAGATTGTTTCTGCTTTTAAATATGATGCGACAACATGATTACTATCCATAATAAGAACAGCATGAGTTTTTCTGCCCTGAGTAGCGTCAATCAACATACGATTTTCTTTTGCTTGAGCAATAATTCTTTTAACGGGTGCGGAATCTGTCGAAACAATCGCAATAACCCTATCAGCATTAACAGCATTACCAAAACCGACATTTATAAGCTTCATTATAATACCTCATTCAATGTTTTGAATCTGCTCACGGATTTTCTCAATCTCAGCCTTGATATCAATTACATTTCTCGCAATTGCCACATCTTGAGCCTTTGAGCCTATTGTGTTTGCTTCACGGTTCATTTCTTGCACAAGAAAATCAATCTTTCGACCGACCGCCTCATCACTGTTTAAGAACAATCTTAACTGGTCGATATGACTGCGAAGTCTGACAGTTTCTTCCGCAACGGCAACCTTATCTGCGAATATTGCACATTCGGTCAATAAGCGTTGCTCGTCCACCTGAACTTCCGACAAAAATTCATTTATTCTCGCAAGCAGTCTGTCATTATATTCTTTAACAGTTTCCGGTGAGCGCTTTTCAATTTCCGCAACTTTACCGAGAATTACATCTGCTCGGTATAAAACATCGGTTTTAAGCTTGTCGCCTTCCTGCTCGCGCATATCAATAAATTTATCAACGGCAGAGTTCGTTACGGTTTTAACGGCGTTCCATATTTTTTCTTCGTCAACTTCGTTTTTATGCACTGAAAAAATGTCGCTGTATCTTGAAAGCGATGACATAATATTATCATCGCGAAGACTTAAATTTAATCTTTCTGCAAGCTCTTTTAATGCATTGCAATAAGACTCGGCCAATGAATGGTTAACTGCAATTTCAACATCATCTTCTTCAAGATTTTCGATTGTTACATAACACTCAATTTTGCCTCTTGACACACGAGAGCCTACAAAGCTCTTGAGTTTTTCTTCTAAGAAAGCATAATTTCTCGGAACCCGTGAACTAAATTCAAAATATCTGTGATTTACACTTTTTAACTCAACGGTTATATTCATCGAATCCACTGTTGACTGACAACGGCCGTAGCCCGTCATACTTCTAATCATTTGTTTCACTCCAAACTATTTACAGCAGCTGCCCTTTAAAAGCGTCGGAATATCGCCGCTGTAAATGTTATTTTTCTTTTCAAATCCAAGCATCGACAACACATCGGAAATTTCTTCAATCTCACAATACGCAATATATGCATTTCTATTTGCACAGAAATTCAGTGAAGCACGGATATACCCTTCAATCAAAAGCTTGTCCGCACGGTCACAATCAATTGAAATAATATAGCAATTATAACCGTCTATCGAGAACAAACAATTACCTGCTTTCGTTCCGTCTTCTTCTACTCCGTAATATCCGCCGTAAATCAGCTTTTCATTAAAGCAATAACGGGGATAAAGCTCTTTGAGCTTTTTAATATCAAAAATCGGTTTATAACAAATCATTTTTACGCCTTTCTGTCGGCGGACGATGCAACAATGAGTTTATGAACTTCTTCTTCGGTGAGATTTCTCCAATCGCCCTGCTTCAACATTCCCAGCTTTACCGAACCGATTTGAGTTCTTTTAAGTCTGGCAACTTCAAGACCTAATGCTTCACACATCTTTCTGATTTGACGGTTTCTGCCTTCATAAATAATTATTTCAAGAACAACTCTGCCCTCTTGTTTGCTGATGACACGCACCTCAGACGGCAATGTCATTCTACCGTCAATTTCAATACCTGTTGTCAAAGCTGTAATTTGGTCTTCGGTAATTGACGGACGAACCGTAACACGATATGTTTTCGGTACATGCTTTGACGGATGAGTCAATGCATTTGCAAATTCACCGTCATCGGTTAAAAGTAAAAGGCCTTCGGAATCACGGTCAAGTCTGCCCACCGGATAAACTCTTGTTCCCACATCTTCAATGAGCTGAGCGACGCATTTTCTGCCCATTTCATCATTGAGCGTAGTGATAAATCCACGGGGTTTATGAAGCATAATATAAGTATTCTTTTTTATCTTAACTACCTTTTTGCCAAAAACAGTAACACTGTCTTTCTTCGGATTTATTTTATCGCCGACAGTCGCAACACGACCGTTTACTTTTACCTTTCCCGCTGCTATAAGGTCCTCTGCTTTTCTGCGGGAAGCCACGCCGCATTCTGAAAGAAATTTTTGTAGCCTAACTTGGTTGTCTGCCATAATTTCACCTAAAATAATCAATAATCGTCCTAAATAATGTTTTATCTTCTTTTTCAATCGCTTCAATAGGTACAGAATAATCCGCACAAACAGAAGCCGTGGTTATTATTTTGCCGGTTTCATCGTAAAACTCGACAAAGCCCAGAATATCTCCTTTTTCAATCGGTGCATATTCAAAAGGCTTCAAGAGTATTTTACATGTATAGTAAAAATCATTATTTGTCGTTGTAACACTCGGGTTTGAAGAAATATTCAGTTTTACAGAATTCTCCGAACCCCCGACAACCTTTACCGAGTGATTCTCAATATTGCACTCAAGATTGACCGAGCTGACCTTTTCAAAGCAATAATCATACATTTTTATATGGTCATTCCAATCATCCGGTGCATTCAATGTAACTGCGACAAGTATTTTTCCGTCTTTTTCTACTGCTGAAACAAGGCATCTTCCACTTTTTTTGGTAAAACCTGTTTTTATTCCAAATGCACCGTCATAAAGCCTGAGTAATTTATTACTGTTTGAAAGCACACGCCTATACGGCTCATTACCATAATAAACGGTTTGCTCCTTAGATGAGCATATCTGCCTGAATACAGGATTTTTAATAGCATAAGAGCCTAACAGTGCCATATCAAATGCTGTGGAATAGTGATTTTCGCCGTCAAGTCCCGACGGTGTTTCAAATGAAGTTGACTTCATACCGATTTCTTTTGCCTTATAGTTCATCAAAGCAACAAAATCGGATATAGTTCCGCCGACAATATATGCCGTGGAATTCGCAGCATCGTTTCCCGATTCTAAAAGCATACCCTTAACCAATGTTTTCAATGATATTAAATCGTTTGGTAAAAGTCCGATTGAAGAACCTTCAACTGAAACCATTTCGTCTGTGACTTCAATATACTCATCGGAAGCACCGTATTCAAGCGCTAAGACAGATGTCATAATTTTTGTTGTACTCGCCATTGGCAGTTGTTGATACGGATTTTTTGAAAAAACTGTTTCGCCTGTTTCTGCGCAAATTACAACTGCTGATTTTGCAGAAATATCGGTATATTCCAATGCGTATCCGTTAAAAGATGTACAACAAAGCAAAGCCAAAACCGCGAGAGTGCAAATTATTTTTTTCATTATAATATCACCGAAATATTATATGCATATCTCAGTGATATAAGACATAATTACTCCTCTGTTTCTGCCGATGTTTCTGTATTTTTTATCAAAGCGTCGTTATATGCTTTATCCATCTTTGCTTTATTGACGGCATTTGATACTTTGTCAAACATTTCAGGAACGAGCCCGACAATGCGTTCTGCAGCATTATCAAAAGCAGTGATATGTTTGATATCAACATTGCCGTAAGCGTCAATTATAAGAAATGCAACAGGTGTAATTGTAACGCCTGCGCCACCGCCGCCGCCAAAAATATCTTGATTGCTCTTTGACGGAAAATCTGAACCGCCTGATGCAAAACCATAAGTAACTTTTGAAACAGGGATAATTGTAACACCGTTATCAACTTTCATCGGTTCACCGATGATTGTGTTGACATTGACTAAATCTCTGACCTTTTCAATTGTAGTTTCAAGAATTCCTGCTGCTGATGATTTTTCTTTCATCATAAAGCACCACCTTCATTTATATTTTCATTATTTTTATTACCGTTTTTAATTCCTTTCAGGAACTTAATTACAACATTAAATATCAATCGTAACACTAACATAATAGCCGCATTTAAAATAAAAATCGGTCTGACCGAAACAGAAAAATCAAACTGTGCATTATTTTTTACGCCGATAAAATCAGGCTCAATTTCAACATCATATTTTTTGACGGTCAAATTTGAACAGATAAAAGACAGTGACGGAAATACTTTTTGACATACTTTTCCGTAATCAATTGCAGTTTGCGCTGCGTCGCCGCTTGAAACCGTCATCCACAAATAAAGCTTTCGAAGTATAATATGCTTTTTTAAAGACGAAAGCATTTTGCCTAAATCGTATGCTGCGTTATTTATAAGCTCAATTACTGCGTTGAAGCCTTGATTTTTATAAAACTTTATAAATATGTTTTCTTTTTTCTCTGTTGTTGCTGCCGACTCTTCAACAACTTCTTCTTTATCTTTATTTTGCTTTTTATTCTTAGGCGGCTTATCTTTTTTAGGTTTTAAGGGAATCAATTGAATTTTAATAAAAAGCCACTGAACATTAAGTTTAAAGGAATCAAAATATTCACCGTTTATCGTAATTCTTATACTTAAAATAAGCGTAATAAATGCAATTATTCCAAGTAATATGTATAACAAAACCACTAAGCCACCTCCTATATAAAAAATTATATGTAATTATTCTTCAGACTCTTCTTTTGTTAAATCTTCGGTACCGTCTTCTGTTTCTTCTTTTTGCGGAATTTCAGGTAATTCATCAAGGGATGAAATTGAGAAACAACGAAGAAAATCAGGTGTTGTTCCGTAAACTAACGGACGACCGGGTAAATCGAGTCTGCCTTTTTCTTCTATAAGTTTCTTTTGACACAAGGTTGATATTACACCCGAACAATCAACTCCGCGAACCTGTTCAACAAAAGATTTTGTGACAGGCTGATTATATGCAATAACCGCAAGAACTTCAAATGCCGCTTGTGACAAGGGAGTGTTTTTTCTCAACTCTAATACATCACGGATAACCTCTGCGTATTCACTTCGTGATGAAAGCTGATATTTATCGCCTAATTTCAAAACACAGATACCGCTGTTTATTTCATCAAGTTTTGCTGAAAGGTTATATAAAATTTGTTCACAAAGCTCGTTTTCAATTTCAAGAGCTTGCGCTATTCTATCCAATTCAACAGGCTCACCCGATGCAAAGAGAATTGCCTCAACGGCAGCCTGCAATTTGCTCGCTTTCATTTAATTCCATTCCTCACTAACCTCTGAAAAATCAGAGTCTAATAATTCAACTTGAACTTCTTCACCGTCACCGATAACTTGAACTTTCTTGGACTTTGTAAGCTCTAATACCGCTAAAAATGTCGCAACAATATCAGACCTTGACTCAGCATCAGAAAACAAAGAGCTCAATTTTGCCTTGTGACCTTTTTTGTTAAGTTTTGTGAAAATCTTTGATATTCTCGAACCAACCGAAACCACTTTTCGAACGACAATTTCTTTAAACGCCTCAATTGGCGGCGGCAATGAACGATGCTTTTTGCCTGCCGCAGAAACATAGGCATTAAACAGTTCACCCGGCTCGTGAATTCTTTTATATGTCTGGTCAGGGTCAATTTTTTCGGGCATACGGATAAATTTACCAAACCCGTCAGTGTTTTCAGACAATTTTTCTGCAAGGATTTTCATATCACGATATTCGATAAGCTCTCCCTGCAACTCTTGTTTTAATTCTTCTGCTTCGGTATATACCGGTAAAAGTGAAACAGATTTAAGATATACAAGTCTTGCCGCCATTTCAAGAAATTCCGCAGCAACATACATATCTTCTTCTTGCATCATTCTCACATACTCAACATACTGTTCAACCAAAGTTACAATAGGGATATCGTAAATATTCAATTTATGTTTTGAAATTAAATGCAAGAGCAAGTCCATAGGACCTTCAAACACATCTAATTTATACGATATTTTTTCCATAACAAACCTACTTAAAAAAGATTAAACGGAACTTCTGCAATATTTGAGAATAAACTCAAAATTAGATTAGATAAAATTGCCAGCGGTCTTGATAAAACACCTGAAATGATTAAAACAAAGACAAGAATTGTTATATATCTTTCATATTGCAAAAATTTGTAATAGTATTTTGCGGGAATTAACAACTGTAAAATTCTTGAACCGTCCAACGGCGGAATCGGTAACAGATTAAACACCGCAAGATTGACATTTATAGCTGCTGCAAAAAACAAAAATGAGTAAATCGGATATAAAAGCTCAATATTGACCTTAGAGAAAACAACTTGCACCAAAACAGACAAGAAAACAAAAACAAATCCCATAATCAAATTTGAAATCGGCCCTGCAACAGCAGTAATCGCCATACCCTTTTTAGGGTCTTTAAAATTACGCGGATTTACACCGACGGGCTTCGCATAACCGAAGCCGCAAAGGAATATCATCAATGCACCCAAAAGGTCGATATGCGCCAACGGGTTAAGAGTTAATCTGCCTGACAGTCTCGGGGTATCATCGCCTAATTTTGTAGCAATCAGAGCATGAGCATATTCGTGAACGGGCATCGTGCAGAAAACTACAAATAATCTTGAAAACAAGCCGACCATCAATTCCAAAAAATCATAATCGCCACGAAAAATATCAAAAAGCATATATTTTCTCCATTCAGTTTTCTTAAAATATCATTATATTCCAAATGTAACAATTCTGTCAATATTATTGAAATCAAAAATAACATTTGACGACTTATATTTTCCTTTAAAAATATCACAAATTGCGGCACTTTGGTTTTCACCGCATTCAAAAGCCGCATAACCGTTAGTTTTAACCTTTGACAACCATTTTTGACAGATAGCTCTATAAAAAATCAACCCGTCTTCACCGCCGTCAAGTGCTGTGTACGGTTCAAAATGCACTTCATTCTGCAAGGCGGATATTTCATCTGTTTCAATATAAGGCGGATTGGAAATCAAAATATCGCACTCAGGCAATAAAGACACATCATAACCAAAAATATCGGCCTTGATTAAGTTTGCATTATCAAGCCTGTATTTTTCTTTGTTTTTTAAAAGATATTCAAAGGCTTTATCTTCTTTTTCAAAAAGATAAACTCGAGCGTCGCTAATATGCTTTGCAATTGTTAAACCGATACAGCCGGTACCGGCACACAAATCATATATAATCGGCGATTTATTCTTCTTTAATTTTTCCAGAGCAAAATCAACAAGCATTTCGGTTTCCGGGCGCGGAATCAGAACTCCTTCACCAACATAATAAGTCATATCGTAAAAATCCCAATTACCGATTATATATTGCATAGGTTCACGGTTTTTTCTTCTTATAATTGCATTATTTATAGTTTGAATTTGTTCATCGGTCAATGAAATATTACCGGTAATCAAGCTTTGCTTGTTAAGATTTAACAGTGACTCAAACAGACAAAGAGCTTCAAATTTTGCGTCATCGGTGAAATCTAATTCCTTGATGCAAAAAGTATATAATTCGTTTGCCGTCATCAAATTTTATCGTCCTCCGGATTATCGGTAATAACCGCTTTAATTGATTCAATAGCAACCTCTATTATATCATCGGTAGGTTCAACTGTTGTAATTCTTTGCATCAAAAGACCCGGATATGATAATATTGAAACAATAAAATTATCATGTTTTCCCGCAAATTTGATAAATTCGTAACCGATACCCATAACAAGCGGCAGAATTGCAAGCTTCAGTAATATCCAAAGGACTTTACTGATTGATTGCAGTTCCGGGAAAATAACAACCAGCGAGAAGGACAAAAACATACTGATTATCAGCATTACAAACATAAACGCCGTGCCGCATCTCGGGTGAAATCTTGACATTTTTCTAACATTTTCAACTGTTAGTTCAAGTCCGTTTTCATAGCAAAATATTGTTTTATGTTCCGCACCGTGATACATAAACACTCGCTTTATTGTTGACATTTTTGAGACAACTATCATATAAAGAATAAAAATTATTATTCTCAGAACACCTTCAAATATGGGATGATATTTCAAGATATCAACACTTTTTAAAATGTATTCATCAAATAAATCGACCAAAAGTGTCGGAATATACAAAAATATCAGCAGCGACAGACCTACACCGAAAACAGCTGAGATTACGCTTATAACTGCCATCATTTTTTCGCCCATATGGTCATTTAACCATTTATCAAGCTTTGACATTTCTTCTTCTTTTTCTTCTTCGGTAAGGGTTTTATCGGCCGATTTCATCAAATACTTATAGCCCGTTATCATAGACTCGGCAAAGCCTACCACACCGCGAATAAGCGGCAAACCTAAAATCTTGCACTTATTCTTCCACGGAATATACTCTTCTAATTCTGTTTCTATAGTTCCGTCAGGCAAGCGTACAGACATGGCGTTCCCTTTGGGACCACGCATCATTATGCCTTCAATTAAGGCCTGTCCGCCAACCGATGTTTTGTGTTGTTTTACATTGTTGCTCATATATTTCACCTTGTTTTACTGCTTTTCGGCAATACAATCGTCGTTGTTGTGCCTTTACCTATCTTGCTTTCAATAATCATTTCGCCGTTGTGCAGCTTAATAATTTCATCAGTAACGGCAAGACCTATGCCACTGCCGCGAACACTGTTATTTGCTTTATAAAATTTTTCCCGAACACGGGGCAAATCGTTCTTTGAAATTCCGCACCCATTATCACTTATTGTAATTTTGACAGAATTGTTTACATTTTCAAGGCTGACTTCAACAAAACCGCCTTTTTTATTATATTTAAAGCTATTATCAATAATATTGACAAATGCCTGTTTCAGTCTGTTGGAGTCGCCTGTGATTTTAATAGGATTATTCGGTATATTGGTAATCAATTCAATTCCGTCTCTTTCGGATCTTTCACGGAATACTTCAAGAACATCGGACAGCTCTTTGGTAATATCCAATATACCGTTTTTCAGAGAAAGTTTCCCGCTTTCCATTCTGGAAAAGTCCAACAGCTCTTCAACAAGAGCCGTTAAACGCTCAGATTCATTGACAATTACATCAATACCTTTATCAATAATATCACTGTCAGTATCTTTTGCTAAACGAATTGTTTCTCCCCAGCCTTTAATAGCCGTCAATGGGGTTCTTAACTCATGTGAAACAGTTGATATAAACTCATTTTTCATACGCTCCGTTTCGCCAATTTCGTGAGCCATATTGTTAATTGTATCGCATAACAGACCTATCTCGTCATTATATTTATGTTTTTCGATAGAAACATTAAAATCACCTTTGGCAATTTTTGAAGCTGTTTCATTTATCTTCTTAACGGGCTTGATAATTGATTTAATAAAATATGCGCCGGATGTATATGTAAAGAAAATAAAAACCAATACAAAAAATCCAATAGAAATGAATATTGAAGTCAGTTGTTTATCAATATCGTCAAGAGAAATAATATACCTGACAGCACCCATAGGTGCTCCGTCCGTCTTCGGTAACAGATATGATAGCGCCATAATTTTTTCGCCGCTTTGCATATTGCCTATCCATGTTCCCTTACCGTCTTCACTCATCAATGCATAATCATAATCCGGGAATTTTTCGCCTACAACCGAAAACCCTGTTGACGACACAACAACATCGCCGGATTTGTCGATTACCCAAACCTCCATAATATTTTTATCAGAAAAATTATTCACGAATTTTCTTGCTGCTTGGTTGAAGGTCTCATCGGTAATATGACCCAATGTGGAAAAATATGATACAACCATTGTAGTAGCGCGTGAATTTAAAGTCATTTCAACCGAATTGTAATATTGTCGTTGTAAAACAACGCCCACAGCAATACCAATTATGATAATTAAAACAATAATGCCAAGAAGTACAGAAAATGCCCATCTTTTAACAATACTGTTCTTTATCATTTTGACACCACCTTATATCATACAATCCATTTGTAACCCATACCCCAAACAGTTGTTAAGTGTTTGGGCTGTGAGGGTTCATCTTCAATTTTATTTCTTAATCTATGAATATTTACATCCACAACTTTTTCATCACCGTAATATGTGTCGCCCCAAACAAAACTCAAAATATCTTTTCTGTCTAACGCCACATTGGGATTTGAAAAGAAATATTCGATTATCTGGAACTCAACCTGCGTCAATTCTACCGGCTCACCGTTTTTTAACAGAGTATGGCTTCTTAAGTCAAGTACAAACTCATTTAGCTCTATAGAGTTATCAGTCTTTGTTTCTTCGTCTTTCACATAAGTTAAAGACACTCTTCTGTAAATGGCGTCAATTCTTGCCATTAACTCAGAGGGCGAAAACGGTTTTGTTACATAATCGTCTGCGCCAACCATCAGTCCGGTAACCTTGTCCATCTCTTGAGTTCGGGCAGTCAACATTATAATACCGACACGCTTGTTTTTATTTCTGATGTATTTACAAGCCTCAAGTCCGTCAACCGTTGGCATCATTATGTCTAAAATTACCACATCAATTTTAGATTCAAATTCGTCAAAAAGTCTTATTGCTTCATCACCATTGGTCGCTTCAATTACTTCATAACCGCTTCTGTGAAGATTTATAACAACAAAATCACGAATTGAAGATTCATCTTCCGCAACTAAAACATACTTCATAATAATTCTCCTAATTAACTATTACAAAATTTTTCAGCAGGTTTGTCTCATTATATCCTGAATCGTCATTGAACATATAAGCATATACGAAAATACCGTCTTCGGAAATCTTTGCAAATTTTCCGTTATAATCCCGCCATTCATTTCTGTTAAACAGTTTGAAGGATATAATGTGGTTTTTTGTTCCGTCAGGAAGTATTTCGTAAAAACTTAACAGTGAGTCATTCTCATGGTAGCTTGCAGAAACCGTTTCAATCCAATCATCTGAAATCACATAAAAATAATTATACGATATGTTGTACAAGCATTTGAAATCTGTAACTAATCCACCTTCACTGATTTCGGACCAAACCGTCAATGACAGCGGAGTTGACTCGTCTGTATTATTAGAGATGTTTACAGCGTTAGGCCATGTTTCTTTGGTGGGAATTTCCACAACGCCGTCATTATCAACATCAAAACTGTAAATCTGCGAATCTCTCAAAGTTAAAGGACTGTCAGATGTATTCATGTCATACAATGGAAGACTTATTTGAAAATCATCTTGTTTAATATCAATAATCTCTGAAATAAATGTGTTTTCATTGATTGAACCGTCAATAAATATTCGCGTATGGCCGTCAACATTGTCCGTTACTATATTATAAATGTTAATCATACTGCTCAATATTAGATTTTTGTCGATAATAACCTGATAGTCATTGTCAAATCTTAAAATTCTTGCAGTGGTTCTGCTGCTTAAATTTGAATGATTTATATTTATTAAAAGAATTTCATCGCTTTTGTCATTGTTAAAATCATCAACAAAAACTTTTGTAAAGTATTCGGTTTTTATAAGGTTTATACCTACATCCGAATAATTATAAACAGTCAAAACTCTATCACTTGTTTTTGAAAAAGAATTATTAGAGTTTTTCTCATCATCTGACAGAAAAGTCCAGGAAATTAGAATTTCTAAAATGCCGTCGCCGTTTAGGTCTGCAAAATCGATTTCATAGATTTCTTCTCCGCGCCCTTTTAAATTCGCAACTTGTATCCACTCATTATTCACCATCTTAAAAACGCTGAAATAGGCGACTTCGCTGATTGAGGGGTCCGAATAAAAAGCAAACGCTTCTTGAATGTCGTCCGAATCTATATCATAAAACAAAAATGATGATCGGCTGTCACCGCTAATTGGATTTTTCATAACTATTGAATCAGAATTATCAAGTGATTTTTCAAAGGCAACTTGAAGAAGACTGCTTTCGCCACTGAGTTTTGGCGGTCTCATTAAATTGTCAACAGTATTTATTGAAAAATCGCAGGCAGAAAAGGAGAGACAAATTATAAACGCTAAACATATTGCAATAATTTTTTTCATAATTTGTCCTCCTTTAATTATTGATTAGATGTAGTTTTAATCTTTATATCATACTTGCCGAAAGCCCAGCAATTATTGCTTCCTACCACGGTAACATTTGCAGTAATTGTATTTGTATCATTTGTAATTTGTTTATCTGCCGTATCAATGATTACGGAAATATTATCAGCCGTTATTTTTTCAAGATCTGACGATGTGCCAACAACCGTAACTATAATATCCTTATTATCTTTCAAAGAAACATTAAAATCATTTCTGTTGTTTTTTAGAACTATATTACCGACAGGAACGGATATTGCTTTTGCATCAAATTCAGACGCATTTACACAAATAGTAAAGCGCTTGAGTGATTCATCAACAATTTTAAACGAATTTATTGACTCGACATCAACATTAAAAGTGTTTTTGCTATTACTTATATCAGAAAAATCTATTGTATCAACAACAAAATGCTTTGTTGTTTCTATTGAGTCTACGGGTACGGCAACCTTAACGGTTGAGGGGTAAACGCTGTATGAAAGCGGATTTTCAATAAAATATGACGGTGCATTTTTAAACTCAACAATTGCAGGTAAAGTCACAATCTTCAACACGGGCACTGTCATAGTAATTTCAGACTCGTCAATTGACATTTTAGAATATTCAAGATTTGAACCGTCATTTGTAATCAGTTTGATTTCCGGGTCAAAGGTTGTTGTTTTTTCTAAAACTTCATTTACATTTACCGTTGCATAAACACCTGTAATTCGGTTGATTTCAGTCGTAGGTCCTGAAATTTTCACAGTGTTTTTCGAAAAAACAGCATCTCCCATTATGCACCCCGTAGGAACAATAGCATCAAGATTTGTTTTAATATCACCGTTTAACGGCAATTCAATCTCTTTATATGTATCAAAGAAAATCTCAATATATGTTGACGATACACTTACAATATCAAAGGCATTTGAGTTGTTTGAGGGTGAAATTTTAAGCTGAAGTGTCTTTTTACCCGCACTGTCAACATAGTTTGTATTTGCTTCAACATGAATATCATCGGCGCTAAGGCTTGATAAAATATATTTTTTACCTGTAACCGTAACATCAACGGTAAATTCTGATTCACCGAAAATCTGTAAGCCTAACTGCTGAGGAATACTGTTTTCAAGATTGATTGCGACAGGAACATTTGTGATAACCGTTTGTATTTCAGGGCTTTTATCAATTGCAACCCAAACCCATATTCCAAAAGCAATTAAAAGGGAAATAACCGTTAAGATGCGGCTGTTACCAAGAATACTGTCAAGTGAAATTTTATTATTCTTATTCTTCATTTTTGCCACCTCTTAATATTTTTTTGATTTTGTTGTCATTGTCGTTTGTTTTAACAAAATTCTTCATAAGAATTTCACGAAGTACACCGGCTGATACATTTCGCTGCAGCTTGCCTTTTTCGGCTACGGAAATCGCACCGGTTTCTTCTGATACGACAGCAACAATTGCATCACTGGATTCCGACATACCGATTGCAGCTCTGTGTCGGGTTCCCAATTCACTGTCTAAATCATTATTGGCGGTTAGAGGCAAAATGCAACCGGCAGCCGTTACCCGTCCGTCTTTAATAATTACTGCTCCGTCGTGCATTGGAGCCTTAGGGAAAAAAATGTTTTCGATAAGCTCTGTTGTAACCTGAGCATCAAGGAATGTACCTGTTTTTGAAATCTCACCCAACAGTGCATCTTTTTCAAAGACAATAAGTGCACCGATTTTTTTGTCGCTCATATCACCGCAAGCTTTACAAATACTGTTAATTGAAGTCACTATATTCTCTTGCTCTTCCACATCTATTCGGTTTTTAAAGTTAAACAGATTAAAATTTGATACCGAGCTTCTGCCCATACTTTCAAGAACATGCCTGATTTCGGGAGAAAAAATTATAACAATAATAATGAACAGATTACTGAAAATAAAATTCAAAATAAATTTACTCGCTTGCATATCAACAAGACTGACAATGGCATAAGCACCGACTAGCAAAACCAGTCCTTTTGCCAATTGCATTGCCCTTGTTTCACGAATCAGTTTTATTATATGAAAGATAACAAAAGCAACTAATAATATATCCAGCAAATCGCTGATACTGTCAAAAGAAAAAATAGCTTTTTTGAATTGTTCCAAGGATTCCATAAACATAAAACGGCACACTCACTCTCAAAAAAAAATACAATATATCGCAAATATCCGTAAAAAAGCATACAGATATACATATTCACGATATATTGTATCATAAAACATTTCATTTTGCAATTTTTCTTACACATTTTATTAAAAAATCTATATCTTTTTTTTGCGTAAAAAATGACGGAGAAATTCTGACCGTTCCCGAATCAACAGTAGACATTTTTTGATGAGCAAGCGGTGCACAGTGAAGTCCCGCTCTGACCGCAATATTATATTCAGAAAGCTTTAATGCAGTTTCTTCGCTATGCAAACCGTCAATATTAAATGACAGTATCGGTGCATAATTATATAACTCGTTTCTGTAAACAATTACACCGTCAATTTTTTTAAGTTCGTTATATAAATACATAATCAGCTTATTTTCATGTTTAAAAATACCGTCAGCAGAATATCTGTTTACAAAATCCATACCGCACCCCAACGCAATTATACCTTGCACATTCGGTGTTCCGCTTTCAAATCTGTCCGGTAAAATATCAGGCTGTAATTTATTTACAGAGCTACTGCCCGTACCGCCTTCAACAATTGTTTTCATATCAATATCCCCGTTAATAACTAAAACTCCCGTTCCGGCAGGACCGTATAAGCCTTTATGCCCAGCGCAACAGAGAATATCTATATTATCCTTTTGCATATTTATGGGGATGACGCCGCCGATTTGAGCGGCATCGAGTATAAACAAAATGTTATTTTTGTGCGCCAGTTCTGCAATAAGCTTATAGGGCGTAATTATTCCAAAAACATTTGATGCCCCTGTACAAATAACAGCAACCGTGTTCTTTCTTATGCATTTTAAAAAGTTACTTACGTTTTTTTTGTCGTCATAAGATATTTCCGCAATCGAATAGTCGCATATACCCTCACACTTTAGTTTTTCCACTGTTCTTAAAACCGAGTTGTGCTCTAAATCCGATATAATGAAATGGCCGCCGTTTTTTGCAACGCCCTTAATCGCCATATTTAATGACATTGTACAATTGTAGGTAAATATAACATTTTCAGGGTTATCACAGCCAAAAAAATCCGCAGCTTTTTTTCTTGTATTATATATCTGTTCGGTTGTCTTGACCGCCATATCATAAAAGCCTCTACCCGCATTTGCACCGTATTTATACATGGATTTTTCAAAAGACTCTGTTACGGCTTTGGGTTTGGGATATGTGGTTGCACTGTTGTCTAAATATATCATTTTATCAACTCATAACCTAAATACTTAACCTTATTCATATCAAGTCTGACAATTGCACGGTTGATATCACCGACAAAAATTATGCTGTATCCGCAGCCTTCGTTTTTTGAAGGATTTGAGTTTTTGTTAATTTTCACCCTGTATCCCATATTCTCCATTATCTCTTTTGCTTTTAAAGCATGTGTAACAGAAGAAAATTTAATTTTATACATTTTTATCACCTATTACATAATATGAGAGAAAAGAAAAAAGGCTCACATGAGCCTTTAAGCTATATAAATTTAATTTTCTTCTTATCTTCTACAAGGCATACACAATGCACGGCAATTCCTTCTTTACGGCCAGTAAACCCGAGTTTTTCTTCTGTTGTAGCCTTAACGCTCACCCGGTCAACAGGAATTCCAAGTGCTTGTGAAATATTCAATCGCATTTCATCAATAAAAGGTGCAAGTTTAGGAGCTTGAGCAATTACGGTTGCATCAATATTATTTATTGAAAAACCGTATGATTTGATTATTTCAACAACTTTTTTCAACAGTTCAAGACTGTCGGCATCTTTAAAACTCATATCCGTATCCGGAAAGTGTTTTCCGATGTCCCCTAATGCACATGCGCCAAGTAAAGCATCTGAAACGGCGTGCAGTAAAACATCGGCGTCCGAATGACCTAAAAGTCCAATGCCGTCATTCTCGATTTCAACACCGCCAAGGATGAGTTTTCTGTTTTCGACAAGTTTGTGGACATCGTATCCGTGACCGATTCTAATCATTGCTTACTCCCCTTTTTGACAAATATGCTTCTGCAACAACAATATCATTCGGTGTAGTTATCTTTATATTCTCATAGTCACCGTCAACAATTTTTACGGACTTGCCATAGGCTTCAATCAGCTTACAGTCATCGGTAAAATCTTTACTGTTTGCTACATTTTCAACCGCATTAAGATATAATTTTTTATTGAAAATCTGTGGTGTTTGCACCGCTCTTAAAGCAGCTCGGTCAGGCGTTGAAATAATATTTTCATCATTATCGACACATTTGATTGTATCAACTACTTTAACGCCTGTTGCCGCAGCTTCGCAGTCAAAGGCACTGGTTAATGTATCAAAAATGACTTTTTCTGTTACAAGCGGTCTGGCACCGTCATGGACAGCAATATAATCTGCATTGTCTGAAGTTTCTTTAACTCCGTTTAAAACGCTGATTTGACGGGTTTCGCCGCCAACAACGACGGACTTAACCTTTTTTAAACCATATTCACAAATAATTTCAGTTATCTTTTGTATGTCGGGTTTGCGAGTTACAACCACAATTTCGTCAATAAAATCACAGTCGGAAAATGCCTTGACTGAATGAGCAATAACGGGCATACCGCATATATTCAAAAATTGCTTATTGATACCGCCCATACGCGAAGAGCTTCCCGCCGAAACAATGACAGCGGAAACAAAAGACTTGTTATTCTTTTTTTCTTCACGAGTGTCAGACATAGTATCACCTTATATTAACGCTTCAATTGCCGCAATTTTTGCACAAAGGCAGAAAACCTCCATTGCCTTTTTCAAGTCTTCAACAGATGGGAATGTAGGTGCAATTCTAATATTTTTATCTTCGGGGTCAATACCGTATGGATATGTTGCACCCACGGTTGTGAGAACAAGTCCCGCACCTTTACAAAGCTCACCTATTCTCTTTGCGCTTGAACCGATTGTATCATAGCTGATGAAATATCCGCCTTTTGCTTCAACCCATTTTCCTATTCCGAGAGGTTTGATTTCATTTGCAAGCATATCAAGAACAATTTGAAACTTCGGCGCAATAATAGCGGCATGTTTCTTCATGTGCTCACGGATTCCGTCAACATTCCTAAAATATCTCACATGACTTAACTGTTTAAGTTTATCATAGCTAATAGTCTGGAAACCGAGTCTTTTCTTTATATCGGCAATATTTGCGTCGGAAGCGGCAATGGCGGAAACACCGGCTCCCGGAAATGAAATTTTTGATGTTGAAGTAAATTCAACAAAGTAATCTTCTGTGCCGAATTCTTTACACACTTCAAATATGTTGAGAAGCACATCAGGATTATCGGTTAATTCGTGAATAATATACGCATTGTCCCAGATAACTCTGAAATCGGGTGCGGCGGGTTTTAATGCCGCAAGTGCACGGACAACACTGTCGGAATAAGTTATCCCGTTGGGATTGGAATATTTAGGCACACAGAACATACCCTTAACCGTCGGGTCTTTAATAAGTTCGGCGATTTTTTCCACATCGGGACCGTCGCTTTTCATTTCGACGGAAATCATTTCAATTCCGAAAAATTCCGTAATTGCAAAATGTCTGTCATATCCCGGAACATTACAAATGAATTTTACCTTTCCCTGCTTTGACCAAGGCTCACAGCCTGCTACACCCAAATACATACATTGATTTATGTAGTCATACATAAGATTAAGACTTGACGAACCGCCGACAATTACATTTTTCGGGTCCACTTCAAAAAGCTGTGCAAAAAGTTTCTTACATTCGGGAATACCGTCAAGCACGCCGTAGTTTCGGCAGTCAAAACCGTTTTCGTCTTTACAGTCATTGGCAGTGGCAACAATATCAAGCATATCAACGGATAAATCAAGCTGGTCTGCGCCGGGTTTACCGCGGGACATATCAAGTGAAAGCCCAAGTGATTTTACTTCTTCATATTCTTTTTCAAGTTGATTTTTAAGAGAAACAAGTTCATCTCTGCTCATTTCATTATAAAGCATGGGACAACCTCCAAATTATTTATCGCGATTATTGTATATTATTTATCATCATTTTGCAAGTAAATAATTAAAAAATTGCATTTTTTAGCATAAAAATGTTGTTTTTACAATAATTCTGAATAAATTGTAAACTTATTGTGCAAATTACTTGGATTTTTTAATAAATCTCGGCAGAATAACCGGCCTTTTATTTTCAATCATTGAAATTTGACTAATCAATTGCTTCTTTAACTCATTTTTTACATTTTTATACTCTTTTGAACTAATCAAATTGCACTTCTGCGCTTTATCTGCAAAATTATCATACAGATAGTCTTCAAAATATATTTTGGAGCTTGACGATAAAAATTTTGCGCAAGATACAGAATATGTGTATTGCTTTGTCCTTATTGCTCTGCCGCATTGGCTTTCGCTGATTTGAATAAATGCACAATCGGTATCCGGCTTAAATTGAATTGCCGTTCCCTGATAAGTTTCGGGAATATCAATTTCAGCAGATTTAAGCAATGTCGGCGGCAAATCAATTAAACTGACTATTTTATCATCTCGCTTACCTTTTGAAAATCCGCTTCCTTTAATTACAAGCGGTATATGAATTGATGAGTCGTGACAGCTTCTCTTGTATTCGGCATTTCTTGTTTTAAAATGACATCCGTGGTCAGAAGTGTATATAATTGTAGTGTTGTCATATATTCCTTTTTCTTTCAACACACCAATCAATCTGCCTAAGTTATCGTCAAGACTCTCAATAGCGGCAAGATAGTCCGGGTATTGCTCCTTGTAATTACCTTTTAAGAATGACAAATCATCCGGAATAGGATAATCTCTATACTTTTCTACTTTTTCTTTTGGGCCTTCAAATCTGTTACGGTCATTTTGATGATGCGGTTCAAGTTGAGAAATAAACATAAAGAAAGGCTTGTTCCTGTCATAATTCTCAATATATTCTATTGCAAAATCATTGATTCGGTCTGCACGATAGCCTTCAAAATCAATCTTATTTCCATTTTCGTCGAAGATATAACCGTCATAGCCGTGAGAAGTAAATTCCAATACATCGGCACCGCGAAAATATTTGTATCCCCACAAACGCTCCTTGGGAATAGCGGTCTTTTCGCATTTTATGCTTTTACCGCCGTTTTTGCCCGATGCAAGATGCAGTTTACCTATGTATGCAGTTTCATATCCGTTATCATTAAAATAATCCGCAAGCGTTTTGGTGTTATCCGGAAGCGGAATTCCGTTTATATGACAACCGCATTCGGTGGGATATACCCCTGTTTGCAAGCCCGCTCTTGCAGGACCGCAGACAGGCTGGCAAGTATAACAGTTTTCAAAAAATGTTCCTTCATCTGCAAGGACCGTTAAATTAGGCATTATTTCAGCATTAGCCGTGTCGTACCTTTGTTGGTCCGAAAAATAGAAAATAATGTTATCTTTCATATTCTTTCTCCGCTTGTTTAATGAAAATATTATAACACAAGTTTCGGATTATACAATGTGTTGTTGAAAATAAATGTTTTATATGTTAGAATTATTTGAAATAACATAAGGAGTTTTTACTATGGAAATTTTAAAACTAAATCCCGTGTTTAAAGATTATATTTGGGGCGGTACAAAGCTTCGTGACGATTACGGCTTTAAATCAAGTCTTGAAAAGCTCGCTGAAGGTTGGATGCTTTCTTGTCATAAAGACGGAGAAAACGCCGTATTAAACGGTGAATTCAAAAACAAAACCCTTAGCTTGGTTGTAAAAGAAAACCCCGAATTTTTAGGTGAAAACGGGAAAAAATATGAGTATTTTCCAATCTTAATAAAGCTAATAGATGCAAAAAACGATTTGTCGGTGCAAGTGCACCCTGACAATGAGTATGCCATGAGAGTTGAAAAGGAATACGGTAAAACAGAGTGTTGGTATATTCTTGACTGCGATGAAGATGCAGAGCTTATCTATGGCTTTAACCGTAATCTTTCAAGTGATGAATTCAGAAAAGCTATTGAAGAAAATACATTTATGGATGCGGTGAACAAAGTAAAAGTTAAAAAAGGTGATTTGTTCTTCATAGAAGCAGGTACTCTTCACGCAATCGGTAAAGGTATTCTTTTAGCGGAAATTCAACAGAATTCCAATACCACATATAGGGTATATGATTACGGACGACTTGGCGCAGACGGTAAACCGAGAGAATTACATACCGAAAAAGCCGTTGATGTAACCGTTTGCACTCCGCCGACAAGGGATACAAATCCCGAAGGTGAACTTATTACGGGTAACGGCTATTCCGAACAATTACTTACGAAATGCGACTTATTTAATGTAAAAAAGATTTCTGTGACAAATGAATATTCGGATGTTGCAGACGAAAAATCATTTGTTTCTGTTCTGATTACTGACGGCAACGGTACAATTGATGATACGGAAATTAAAAAAGGAGACAGTCTTTTTATTCCCGCAAATTACGGTGAATTCAAAATTTGCGGCAATATTGAGGGAATAATAACAAGAGTATAATGAAAAAAAGAACTTTTAACGGCACAAAAATTGCATGTTATACCGGCTATATTGTACAAGGTATAATAAATAACATTGCTCCCCTGTTGTTTGTGATTTTCAGTGATAAATTTAATATAACACTGGCAAAATTATCACTTTTAATCACAATAAATTTTGCAACTCAATTCATTGTTGATACTTTATCAATAAAGTTTGTTGATAAAATCGGGTACAAGCCGCTTGCGGTTGTCTCTCAAAGTATTGCTTTTTTAGGTCTTGTATGTTTGGGAATTTTACCCTATGTTATGGCAAATTCTTACATTGGCATTGTGATTTCTATTGTACTTTCCGCAATAGGCAGCGGTATAACGGAGGTTATTATCAGCCCCATTGTAGAGTCAATTCCCGGTGAAAAGAAAACTGCGGAAATGAGTCTTTTGCACTCGTTTTATTGCTGGGGACAGGTAATAGTTGTATTCTTAACAACAATGCTCATAAAACTTCTCGGCAGTGATTTGTGGTATGTTACGCCGATTTTATGGTCAGTAATACCGCTTGTCAACTCAATTAACTTTATAAGTGTACCTATAAAACCGAATTTAACCGTTGAAGAAAAAACTCCCTTTTTTAAAATGCTGTTTTCAAAGCAATTTATTTTGTTGATGGTGATTATGGTTTGTTCAGGTGCTTCAGAAATCGGAATGTCGCAATGGTCTTCATATTTTGCCG
The DNA here is from genome assembly GCA_945787805.1 of uncultured Clostridia bacterium. Taxonomy (GTDB): domain Bacteria; phylum Bacillota; class Clostridia; order Oscillospirales; family Acutalibacteraceae; genus Fimenecus. The sequence goes on from CALZID010000001.1 coordinate 319,017, forward strand.
AAGCGGGATTAAAAGTGTCAAAGCTGACGGGCGACTTATTGGGACCCTGCCTTTTTGCAATACTTATGGGTACCGGCAGAATGATATTCGGATTTGTCGGTGAAAAAATAGACCTAAAAACTGCGTTAAGCGTCTCAAGCTTGCTTTGCGCCGCTTGCTATTTGGGAACTTGTTTTATAAAAAGTCCCGTTTTGTCGCTTCTGACCTGTGCTTTAACAGGTATCAGTGTCAGTATTATGTGGCCGGCAACTTTAAGTCTTTCTGCAAGACTTTTTCCAAAAGGCGGCGGCTCAATGTACAGTGTACTTGCGCTTTCGGGTGACACCGGCTGCACACTGGGTCCCTGGTTTATCAGTTTTATGTCTATAAAACTCTCTGCCGATTTAGTATCGGGGGAATCAATAAAAATCGGCCTTGGCTTCGGCGCATTATTCCCCCTTCTTATGCTTATAGCAATATCAATGCTTACTATATCAAAAAAAGCTATTGACAAATCAAATAACAGTGATATAATCTAATCAAAATTAAATATTAGTTGTCTTCAGGGCGGAGTGCAATTCTCCACCGGTGGTTAAAGTCCACGAGCTGATGCTGAACAGGTGTGATTCCTGTACCGACGGTTATAGTCCGGATGAAAGAAGATGCAACAATTTTTTCTGTTACATTTGCCCTGCATTTTATGCGGGGCTTTTTCTGTTTGACAACTAATCAATATGAAAGGATGATTTTTATGTCAAACAAAAAGAACAAAAAAGTATTCGGAATTACACTCACTGCGGTTATGACTGCAATTTCTTCAATTATTTATATGGTGTTTCCCGAAATCAACATTATCCCCGGAGTCAGTTATATGAAAATTGACTTTTCAGATTTTCCCGCTATTCTGACAGGCTTGGTTTTCGGTCCGGTTCAAGGTATTCTTGTTGAAGTTGTAAAGAATATTATTCACCTTACAAAAACAACTACTATGGGTATCGGTGAAATTATGAATGTTATTATGGGTTCTGCTATTATTCTCTCAATGTATTTTTTCACAAAGATTTTTGCAAAAGTATTCAAAGAGAAAAAGTTTTCTGCTAAAACATACATAATTTCTTCTGTAATCACTGTTGTTATTACAATTATCACCGGTTGGCTTGCAAATATGATTTTTACTCCCATTTTCTTCAAGCTTATGGGTATTCCGCTTGTTGCCGAGTCATATTGGGCAGGCGTTTGGGGTTCGACTGCACTCAATACAGTAAAAGGTGCATTTAATGTATTACCGTTCTATCCCATTTATTTCAGCGTGGAAAAAGCCGCAAAAAAATATATTTTACAATAATATCCGGTTGACAATACGGAAAAATGTGATAAAATGTAGTTAACTGAATATTTCCCTTATGCAGAGTGGTGGAGGGACCGGCCCTGTGAAACCCGGCAACCTGCTTTAGTGCAAGGTGCTAATTCCTGCGGATTTTCCGAGATATAAGGTTGACTTTACAAGGCACCCTTATGGGTGCTTATTTTTTTGAAGGAGATGCTGATATGGCAAAATATTTATTTACATCCGAATCGGTTACAGAAGGACATCCCGATAAAATCTGTGACAAAATTTCCGACGCAGTACTTGACGCAATGTTAGAACAGGACCCAATGTCAAGAGTTGCTTGTGAAACAACAGTTACAACAGGACAAGTTCTTGTTATGGGTGAAATCACATCAAAAGCTCAAGTTAATATTCCCGAAATAGTCAGAAATACTATTCTTGAAATCGGATATGACGACAGCGAAAAAGGCTTTGACGGCAATACATGTGCCGTACTTGTGGCACTTGACAAGCAATCGGCCGACATTGCTCTCGGTGTTGATAATTCAATGGAAATCAAAGACGGTAACGATGATTATTACAATCTTAACGGCGCAGGCGACCAAGGTATGATGTTCGGCTTTGCCTGTGACGAAACGCCCGAGCTTATGCCAATGCCGATTTCACTTGCAAATAAACTCTCTGTACAACTTACAAAAGTTAGAAAAGACGGCACTCTCGCCTATCTTCGTGCAGACGGTAAAACTCAGGTTACAGTTGAATACGACGATGACAGAAACCCTGTCAGAGTCGATGCCATTGTTGTTTCTTCGCAGCACAGTGCAGATGTTGAGCTTGCACAAATTCGTGAAGATATTAAAAAATATGTAATCGCACCGATAATTCCGTCAAATCTTATTGATGAAAACACAAAGATTTTTGTCAATCCGACAGGCAGATTTGTAATCGGCGGTCCTATGGGCGACTCAGGTCTTACAGGCAGAAAAATAATTGTTGATACCTACGGCGGTTATTCCCGTCACGGCGGCGGTGCATTCTCGGGCAAGGACCCCACAAAAGTTGACCGTTCAGCCGCATATGCCGCAAGATATGTTGCAAAAAATATTGTTGCTGCAGGTCTTGCAAAAAAATGTGAAATTCAGTTAGCGTATGCCATCGGTGTTGCAAAGCCCGTTTCGGTAATGGTTGACACATTCGGCACAGGCATCTTAAAAGACTCGGAGCTCGGCGATATCGTCAATGAAGTCTTTGACCTTCGACCTGCCGCTATTATTGACACGCTAAAGCTTCGCAAGCCTATTTACAAGCAGCTTGCCGCATACGGTCATGTGGGCAGAACCGATTGTGATGTTATGTGGGAAAAAACCGATAAAGTTGAAATTTTAAAACAAAAAGCAAAAATTTAATTTTTTGAATAAAGCATATATTTTTACTTATAATAATCGTGCAAGAATAACAAACGATATTTTTAAGGAGTGAATATGATGCTTGACAGAATTTCTTTAATTCTTGTTATAATCGGTGCTATTAACTGGGGTGCAATCGGGTTATTTCAATTTGATATTGTAGCATGGCTCTTTGGCGGTCAGGGCGCAATTATCAGCCGAATAATATACACAGTTGTCGCATTAGCCGGAATTTGGTGTTTGTCACTTTTATTCCGAAATAACGATGTTCTTGCTTCTGACGAAGCATAAAACAACAGGGGCTGTAAAAAAACGGAAGTTTTTTTACAGCCCCTGTTTGGGGGTTAGGAAAAAATGCGTAGAATGGACAAACTGAGCGATAACAAGGCTTTTGCCTTGTTATCGGTTACCCGACGGCGTACAAAGGTACGCCGAGCGGCGAAGTTTGTTCATAGCATAAAACATTATTTTTTCTGTTTTGTTTTTTATTACTCTTATGCGATTAAATATTGTTTTGGGGTATTAAAAAACCTTTATATATTGGGTTTTATGCGGTCTACACTTTTTTTACAATCCCCTTATTTTATGCAAAGTTTTTCAATTAGTTCCTTTTTCGGTGTTACATAAATTGTGTTATATGTGTTATAAATTACTTTGCCGGGCTTTGCGCCAAAAGGCTTTTTGACATTTTTAATCAAAGTGTAGTCAACTGCTGCCGACGATGAATTTTTGCATTTACTGTAATATGCAGCGATACAAGCGGCTTCATAGATTGCCGTTTCGGTAATTTCTTTTTTGTCGGCAACAATAACGGTGTGTGAGCCTGTATACTTTTGAATATGCAGCCACATATCATAATTCTTAGCGGTTTTCAGAGTCAATATATCGTTTTGAATATTGTTTCTGCCGACGAGAATTTTAAATCCGTCACTTGAACAAAACTCCAAGGGCGGTAAAGGTTTTTCTTTTTTATTCTTATTCCCCTTTTTGTGCTTTATATATCCGCTTTGCTCTAATTCTTCACGAATTTCTGCAATTTCTCGTTCCGACTCGGCACGGGACAGATTATCCAACACAGAATCAAGATATGATAGCTCTTGCTCACCTTCTTCAATAAGGCTATGCAGCATTTTTTCGGCATTAACTGCTTTTTTATATTCTTTAAAATACTTTTGAGCGTTTTGCAAAGGGGTTAATGCGGGATTTGCCGGTATTTCTATGATATTGTTATTATCATAATAATTCTCTAATTTATAAACAGTTGCTTTTTCATTTAATCTGTATTGATTGGCTGTAATCAATTCGGCAAAAATTCTTATTTCTTCACGGTTTTCGCTTTTTTGAAGTTCTAATTGTCTGTTATTGATTTTTCTTGATGTTCTTTCAATAGCACTGTTAAGCAGTTTAAATAAGTCTGCGGCTTTTCTTTTTGTGCGATTGATTTTATCTTTTTCAAAATAGAAGTCATCAAGTAATTCCGATATTGATTCATAATACTTTTTTTCTGCTGAATTTCCGTATTGACGGATGTCGGTAAAAGAAAAATCAAAGGGTATTCCGTCAACCGAATTCAGTATCACAAGCTCTTTGTTATCAATAATATCGGACTTAATTGTTTCAATTTCATTTATTAAACGCTCTTTTTCTATCTCAAGAAGCAAACCGACTTGTTTATCGTCAAACACAGTTCGATATGCAATTTCCCTGCCGACAATCGGTGAAAAGCCCTCAACAGTTTCTAAAACGGCTTTTGAAAGTAATTTTTCAGGCAATTCAAGAATCTTTTTAACAATATTTTCGGCACTGTCAATATAAATGTCGCACTTGTTCTGCATTGGCGGTAATTCATATTTAAGCCCAGGCAAGATTTCACGGACAGACGATTTTTCTTCGTCTACCCTTTTTACGGCATCAATAATTTTGTAATCTGCGTCACAAAAAATAATATTACTTCGTTGCCCCATAATCTCACAGATTACATAGTATTTGGTTTTGTCACCGATTTCAGTTGTACCGTCAAATTCAAAAATTATAATTCTGTCGTTTTTTATTTGCTTAATGCTCACAAGTGTTGCACCGCAAAGCCTTTTACGGAGAAGCATACAAAGCATCGGCGGAGTTTTAGGGTTTTCAAGATTATATCTTGTTAAATGCACACGGGGGCTTTGTCCGTCACATGACATATAGAGTCTGTAACCGCCGTTTCGGGTACGCAAAATAAACACCAATTCATTTCGTGTAGGTTGGTGTACTTTTTCAATTTTTGAGCCTAAAATATACTTTTCAAGCTCTTTTTTTACAAGACCGAGTGTAATTCCGTCAAGTGCCATAAAAACCTCTTACACAGTGATTACAGGCGATTTCTGCACTGCCAAAGCGCAGGGAACGCCAAAAATCATTTCTATCTTATTCATCAAGGGCGCCATTGCCGGATTTTCTGTTTCAAAATGACCTGCGGCAATTAAAACAATGCCCATTTCATCAGCGTCAAGGAATTTGTGGTGAGATGCGTCGCCTGTTAAAAATGCGTCACAGCCCAAATCCCCTGCAAGTTCAAGATAATCGCAACCCGAACCGCCGCATACGCCGACTTTTTTAATTTCTTTATTTATATGATTATATCTGATTGTACTTCCCAATACGCTTTTAATGTGATTTACAAAGGAATTCAGCGACATTGGTGTTTCGTACTCGGCAACATTGATATGTGCGTCATCAGTTTTCTTAAAATCATTCAGCCCGACGGCGCGGCAAAGCACATCATTTATTCCGTAATGGGCTTTATCATAATTTGTATGCGCCGAAATTACATTAATTTCATTTTTTACAGCCTCATACAAAGGACTGCCTTTCACTATATTTGAAACAGGCTTAAAAATCAAAGGATGATGGGAAACAATCAAATTTGCGCCCATATTTTTTGCCTGTAAAATCACATCTTTTGTAATGTCAAGAGCAAAAAGTATTCTTGACACCTCTGCATTTTCATCACCGGCAAGAAGTCCCGAATTATCCCATTCTTCTTGCGTACTAAAAGGCGCAATCAAGTCAATATAGTCATAAATATCTTTTACTTTAGGCATTTTTTCAACTCCTTAACAATTTTTTCAAGACTGTCGCACTCTTTATTTGAGTTTTTTAATGCGCAATACTTTTTATAATATTTGTAATAAATTTTATGTAGATATTCTTTTGACGGCTCATCTTCATTTTGAGGCAATCTGCCCACAATCAAGTCAAGTTGCGTATATGCCGTAAAATCTTCATAATAATATGCGCTCAAAACTATGTAAAGTTTGTTGCCGTCTTTTGCAACAATTTCTTTATCAATTATAAATCCGTTATCAAACAGAGTTTTCCGCACATCTTCAATATGAGTCATCGGTTGCAAAATCAGGTGAATATCCGGATTTTTTAGCCATTTGGTTTCGTTAATAAACTGAGAAATGAGAAGTCCGCCCATACCCGCAACGGCAATTTCATCTGCTTCATTTTCATTGAAATTTTTGAGCCCGTCGGAAAGCCGAAGCTCTATTTTGTCGGAGTATCCGTATAACTCAACAGTTGCTTTTGCATTTTCAAGGGGGCCCACACGCAAATCAGCGGCAATAGCTCTATTTATAATACCCCTTTCAACAAGATACACGGGCAAATATGCGTGGTCCGTTCCGATATCTGCAAAACTCTTATCCTTTCTGACAAGATTTGCAATCGCCATAAGCCTGCTGTCAAGCTTCACAATACTCACCTCTTTTGAATAAAATCCCCCTATTGAGCATAGGGGGAAATTCTAATTATTTGTTTACATTCTCTCTGAGAAATGCGTTAATACCGTCTACAAATTCATCTGCGTCAACACCGTGAACCATGCAAGCCTGTTCAACTGTTTCTCCGCGAGCTGACGGGCAACCAAGGCAGTGCATTCCCAGGTCTAAAAAGAACGGTACTGTCTCTCTTGCATTGTCAAGAATTTCGCCGATATTCATATCTTTTGTAACTTGAAACATTTTTTATTCTCCTTTGACAACCGAAACTGAAACTTTTTTATCATTGACTGTGAACTCGCTTGTATAATCAGCTTTGATTTCACTGTTGATTGAAACAGTGATTGCAAGAAGCTCCCCGGCAATGAATTCAAGTTTTTCAGTAAGTGCATTTACAATAAAGTCATCGTCAACATTGATTGCTGCATTGATTCTCTGCTCAACCTGATAACCCGCATCTTTACGGGCAACCTGGCACTGACGGATGATATCACGGACAATGCCTTCTTTAAGAAGCTCATCTGTGAGAACAATATCAAGTGCAACAACACTGTTTTCAGCAAATTCAGCTGATACAACGCCTTCTTTTGTTTTTGACTGTACTGCGAAAATTGATGAATCAAATTTTTCGTCCCAACCCGGAACTGAAACCTCGCCGCCTGTAACCACCGCAGAAGTAAGAGTTTTCATTTCTTCGGCTGAAAGGCCTTCGAGAGTTTGCTTCATCTTGTTGACATTCTGTTTGAGAACTGCACCTGCAACCTTAAAATTGACTGCAAGGAATTGGTCTTCAAGAACATTGATGTCATCAATATATTCAACAGATTTAATATTAAGCTCATCAAGAATATTTTTCTCAAAAGTCTTGATTTTATTAGCGGTATCTTCATCGCAGCAAATAAAGAGCTTTGAAAGCGGTTGACGGACTTTAATCTGTTGCTCGTTACGAAGTCTCATTGCCGTTGCAATAACATCACGAACAAGAGCTGTTTGCTCAATAATGCCGTCATCTTCAATGCCTTCAATAACCGTCGGCCAATCACTCAAATGAACTGATTCGGCAGCCGTAGCGTCGCACTTCTTAATAAGGTTTTGCCAAATATATTCTGTCATAAACGGTGTAATAGGCGCAATTGTCTGAACACAAACTTTAAGCGCATTAAAGAGTGTCCAGTATGCCACCATCTTGTCTTGCTTATCTTCTGTTTTCCAGAAACGGCGACGGTTTGTTCTGATATACCAGTTAGAAATATCGTCAACAAACACTTCAAAATCTTTAATAAGTGCGAAAGCCTTATAATCATCCATCGAGGCTGTTGCTTTCTTTAAGTATTCGTTTGTTCTGACAACAAGCCACTTATCAATCGGAGTGAGCATTGAAAAATCAATTTTATAGTCGGTAAAATTCGGTTTATCAAGCTGTGCATAGGTATCAAAGAATGTATAAATATTCCAGAAGCCAAGCATTTTTCTTCTTGCTTCGTCACCGAGATTATAACCGAAACGGACATCGTTTGTATTCGGTGCGCTTGCATAAAGATAACGGACTGTGTCAGCACCGATTTTTTCGGCAGCTTCATCAAATTTAATCATAAAGCCTGTTTTTGAGAATTTAGAACCGTCTTCGGAAACAACCATACCGTTAGTAACGACTCTCTCATAAGGTGCTTTACCCACAAGAACGGTGCTCATAAAGAGCATTGAATAGAACCAAAGTCTAACCTGCTCGTGCATTTCCGTAACCCATTCTGCCGGGAAATTCTTTACCCATGCTTCACGGTCGGTAAAGTAACCGAGTGTTGAGAAAGGAACGATACCGGCGTCAAGCCAAACATCACCGATTTCAGGCACACGAGAAACTTCTTTGCCACAATGCGGACACTTTATCTTTATTTCATCAACCCAAGGTCTGTGAAGCTCGGGAAGTGCATCAACTTGTGCAGGGTCAACTGCATTTTCACGAAGTTCTGCTTTTGAACCGATAACAGTTACATGACCGCAATCACAAGGATAGAACGGAAGAGGCATACCGTAATAACGCTTACGGGAAATATTCCAGTCACCCATATTGTTAAGCCAGTCATTCATTCTTTTACCGTTTGAAGCAGGCTCCCATTTAACAGAATTAGCACACTCAATGAGTTTAGGTTTGATTTCGCTTGTTCTGATATACCAAGCGGGAACAAGACGGAATACAACTTCGCTCTTACATCTCCAACAAACGGGATAGCTGTGCTCGTGAGGTTCGACCTTATAAAGCTTGTTTTGTTCTTCAAGCTTTGCAAAAACCTCGTCGGCAATTGTGTGGCTGTCTTTACCTGTCATAAAGCCGAAGCCGTCAAGATAAATACCCATATCATCAATAGGCATAACCTTTGGAAGACCGAGTCTTTCGCCAAGTTCAAAGTCTTCTACACCGCAACCGGGAGCGATATGAACAACACCTGTACCTTCATCGGCCGCAACATCTTCCCAGGCAACAATTTTATGCTCAATGCCTTGTTGTGCGGGAATGTCGGCAAAACAAGTTTCATAATGAAGACCGACAAGTTCTTCACCTTTAAGTGCACGAATAACTTCAAGTTTATCGTCACCGAGATATTTGATAGCATTTTTTGCAAGGATTAAAGTTTGCTCATCACTCTTGATTTTAACTTCAACATAGTCAATTTCGGGATTAACCGCCAAAGCTACATTGGAAGAAAGAGTCCAGGGAGTAGTTGTCCAAACAAGGATTTTTGAACCCAGCTCTTCAATGGGAAGCTTGAAGAAAACAGAGTTATGAGTCATCATCTTATATGAGCCTGTCATTTCATGCTCTGAAAGTGATGTACCGCATCTCGGGCACCAAGGCATCGGTTTATATTCACGCTGAATCCAGCCGTGATTATCACATTCCTTTAAGAAGTGCCAAATACCCTGAATGTTAAGGTCTGTATTTGTGTAGTATGAATTGTCCCAATCCATCCACTGACCGAGTCTCTTTGACTGCTCGGTAATAATGCCTGAGAAATGCTTTACACGGTCAACACATTGGCGTGTAAACTTGTCCATACCGTAATTTTCAATGTCTTTCTTTGTTTTAAAGCCGAGCTGTTTTTCAACTTCAACTTCAACCCAAAGACCTTGTGAGTCAAAACCGTTTTGACGGCGGCAATCATATCCGCGCATTGCTTTATAGCGGATAAAAATATCTTTTGTGCTTCTGCCCCAAGCGTGATGAATACCCATTGGGTTGTTTGCAGTGATAGGGCCGTCAAGGAAACGGAACATTTTTTTGCCCTTATTTTTCTCAACAAGCTTTTCATAATAATTCTCTTTGTCCCAAAGCTCCATGACCTCGTGTTCAAGGTCAACAAAGAGATTTTTCTCGTCTGCCACTGTAATGTCCACCTTTCAAGTGATATATGTACATAATTTAACAGATAATATTATACACGAATACCGCTAAAATTCAAGTGATTTATGGCAATTTTCCTTAATATATTTATTTTTTACACATATATTTTTCTTTTGTCGCCATACCGCCCCTGATATGTCGCTCTGCTTTATTGATTTCAAGGACTTTTCGCACTTCTTTATATAAATTGGGATTTACTTTTTTCAGTCTTTCGGCAACATCCATATGCACCGTACTCTTGCTTATGCCGAACGCTTTTGCGGCAGCACGGACCGTAGCTTCATTTTCTACAATATATTCACCGAGCATTGCGGCTCTTTCTTCAACTAAATCTTTCAAGTCAAACCCTCCTGTTCTGTCATAAATAAATATGAACGGAGTGTTTTGAATATAACTTGAAATAATAATAATATGTGATAGAATATTATTTATAACGATATAATACGCTAAAAACAGTTGATAGAAGAGAAAAATATGATTTTTGAAACAGATAGACTGATTCTCAGACCTTGGACTGAAGATGACGCAGAAAGCCTGTATGAATATGCAAAAAATCCTTTGGTTGGCCCTATTGCCGGTTGGCCTGTTCACACAAGCATTGATAACAGTAAAGAGATTATACAAACGGTATTGTCGGCAAATGAAACCTATGCGGTTTGTCTGAAAGAAGATAATGTAGCAATCGGCAGTATCGGCCTTATACCGCCGGCGCAGTCACACACAAAAGCAGGCGATGACGAAATTGAAATCGGATATTGGATTGGAGTGCCGTTTTGGGGAAAAGGCCTTATTCCCGAAGCTGTAAAGAAACTGCAGGAACACGCCTTCAACGACCTTGGAATCAGCGCTATGTGGTGCGGATATTATGACGGAAATGAAAAATCAAAGAGATGTCAGGAAAAATGCGGCTTTGTTTTTCATCATACCGAAAAGAATAAACCATGTGCATTGATGGAAGATGTTCGTACAGAACATTTCACAAGAATCACAAAGGAGCAATGGCAGAAAAATAACCGAAAAGAAGATATTGTTGTATATATTCACGGCAAAGGCGGCAGCGCAAGCGAAGCGGAGCATTATAAACAGTTCTTTGAAGATGATGTCTACGGTTTTGATTATAAATCGGAAAATCCTTGGGATGCAAAAACAGAATTTAATGATAAATTCAAAGAGCTTTCTGAAAAATACAACAAAATTACCCTGATAGCTAACAGTATAGGAGCATATTTTTCAATGAATTCAGCAATCGGTCAATTTGTTCATAAGGCATATTTCATTTCACCCGTTGTTGACCTTGAAAAGTTAATTCTTAAAATGCTTGAATGGGCAGGGACCACCGAACAGGAGCTGAAGAAGAAAAAAATCATTTCTGTAGATTTTGGAGATGATTTATCATGGGATTACCTTCAATATATCAGAAACAATAAATTATTCTGGCAGGTATCGACCGATGTGCTTTACGGAAGCTGCGATAATTTACAATCACTTGATACCGTAAAAGAGTTCTGCTTGAAAACATCATCAACACTTACGGTAATGGACGGTGGAGAGCATTGGTTCCATACGAAAGAGCAGATGGACTTTTTAGATGAGTGGATAAAAAGCCGCTGTGTTAATACATAAAGGAGAAAAACGGCCTATGACAAAAATCCTGTTTGTCTGCCACGGTAATATTTGTCGCTCACCGATGGCTGAATTTGTTATGAAAGATATTGTTAAAAATGATGGTTGTGCAGATGATTTTATCATTTCTTCAAGTGCAACAAGTACCGAAGAAATCGGCAACGATACGCATTGGGGCACTAAATCAATTCTTGATGAAATGAACATTCCCTATACCAAAAGGCAAGCTGTTCAGCTTCAAAAATCCGACTATGAAAAATACGATTACATAATCGGAATGGACAGTGCCAACATGAGAAATATAAATCGGATTATCGGCTACGACAGAGATAATAAAATACATAAACTGTTAAGCTTTGCGAATTCTGACAAAGATGTTGCAGACCCTTGGTACACAAGGGATTTTAAGACAACTTACAATGATATTTTCCTTGGTTGCACAAGGTTATATGAATATATAAAAGGGAACGGTGAAAAAAATGCTTGAAAACAAAATACATGTAGCATACGGATTTCATGTAAACTGTTATCACTCATACCGCGGTGACACAAATGACAATCTCGGCTTTGGTTCTGACATCAGAATCATCAGAAAAACACTTGATGTTTTAACTGAGTTTAATGAGAAAGGTATTCCCGTTAAGGGCACTTGGGATACCGAAAACTTTTTCTCACTTCAAAAAATCTTGCCGGAATATGCGCCCGATATCATTGAAAAAATGAAAGAGCGTGTAGAAAAATACGGTGATGAAAACATCATTATGGGTTACAATAACGGCGCACTTTCCGCAATGACAGAGGATGAATTCTGTGAAAGTATAAACCTTGCGGTTACTAACCCCGACGGCAGCGGACTTGACGATATTTTCGGTACTTGTGAAAAGATTGTGCGTCCGCAAGAAGTGATGTTTACGCCGTCACAAGTATCTTTATATAACAAACTCGGTGTAAAAGCACTTTGCCTTTATTACAGCTGCGTGCCTTTTGATGCATTCAGGACAATTATACCAAAGCTCTCTGACGAAGAAGCCTTCAACCCACTCACCTACACATACAAGGGCGAAAGTATGACAATTATTCCTACATATTCAAACTCCGATGTGTGCGATGCAGGTTGTCTTCGTGCTTGGGTAAAAGACTTGAGAAGCAAACAAGAGTCAGGTGAAATCAACAACGACCTTTTCATATTCATAAATATGGACGCTGACGCTATATTCTGGGAAACAATGGATATGGGTAAGCTTACAGGCAAAATCGCCAATACCGACGGTATTCACGGTCTTATTGAAGAAGTTGCAGATTTACCGTATATTGTTTTTGACACTCCCGGCGGATATATTAAAACTCATAGTCCGATAGGTAAAATCGAATTCACACACGACACTGCCGACGGCAACTTTACAGGTTATGCTTCTTGGTCGGAAAAGCCCTTTAACAGACAGATTTGGACTCGACTTGAAAGAGCAAGAGCAATGTCAAAATTAACAAGTGACAGAGATATAAACTCACCGTCTTTTATGAACAGAGTTTTATTGCTTTCAACAACACATTTCGGTCTTGCAACACCCGTATTAAATATTCAAAGAGAAAAAACTGCTCTTGAACTTAGCGAAAGAGTCATTGCAGATGAGCTTTCCATGATGCCAAAGGCAAAGAAAATTACAATTCACAATATAAATAATTCAACTTTGCAATGTGTTCAAATAGAAATTAAAGAAAATATCTCTGATATTTCTTCGTTGGTTGTAAAATCAAAATATCTTGAAGACTATGTTGCTGTTGCTACGGATGATGAATGTAAATCAGCGTTTTTAATGCTTAAATTCAAAGAAAGCAAGAAGAAATATGACTTGGAAATTTCATTTGACGAGCCAAAAGAAGCATTACCTTTTAAGAACTTGCTTGAAACGAACCGAATTCAAATTATGTTCACACCCAAAGGTCAGATTTCATTCGTACAAATTGACGGTAAAAAAGTCGGCGACTATGATTTCTTGCAATCATATATCACCTATGGCAAAAACAAGTTTGAATTCAAGAATTTAAGCGTATCTCCCCTTTCGGTTGCAGGTAACGGTTACGGTGTAAGTGTCAAAGGTGAAATTCACTTGCCGAAAGAATTAGAATCAGGCAACTATACATTTGATTTCTTCACCACTTCCTTCTCGGACGCTGTTTTTGTGCGTACAACCGTGAAATACCCCTACACCGCAGAAACGACTTCGATTTCAACCGAAAATTCCGCTTTGGGCAGATACAGTGATATGCAATGGAAAGAAACCGTACCCTTCCAAATTACGCCGAAATTTAACGGTGATGTGTCAGTTATCAAGAGAAACTTTATGGATGATGTTTCATCATTCAGAACACAGAACTTCCCCGAATGTGACCCAAAAAATGACTATATTGCTTCATTCAACCATCAATTGACAGGCGGATTTGTAGGACTTTATGATGAAGAATCGGGCATTGTTATTGCAAACTCACGACAAGTGCTTTCTTCCATGGCTCATTGTCCTATGAGATTGGAAAAAGACAAGACTGTCAGAATGAATCCCTACGGCAGTTATTTCGGCAACCAAAGACACCATTTCGGCAGAGCCAAGGACCAAATACTCGACACATATACGCTTGTTGCGGCACAAGGCAAGAGTATTGCCCCGTCATATAACGGAAGCCGGGAAACAGCTATGTTCGGTATTTATCCAATGTCTAATCAACAGCTTACAGATGTTGAAAAAGAAGAAATTTGTGCATTTGCTGACGGGGCTGTAATTACAGCTGACGAAAACAACTCTGTTGCACCGTTTAATAAAGACAATGTAATTCTTCACGAAAGCCAAAGTGACGGAATAAATGAAAAAGACCTGAAAAATCCTATAATGACAGGTTTTTCAGGAAATCTCGGTAAATATGTGACAAGGGGCGCAAAAGCAATTTCACACATAATTAAAACTCAAATTAAAGCAAAATAGCAGAATAAAAAGAAGTAGGTAATCGCCTACTTCTTTTTATTTAATCTAATTCAATTACCCCTGATTTAGTGGGTTTGCAAATATATACCTGATTATATTTACTACTTAATTTTTCGTAACAATCTTTAGCCTTATTTTCGTTAGAGAATAAACCGAATACTGTAGGTCCGCTGCCGCTCATACATGTTGCATCTGCGCCGCATTTTCTCATAATCCCTTTGATATGCGGTCTTTTGGGCACTTCAACTGCCTGTTCAAACACATTGCCGCAAAGTGAGCAGATTTTTTCATAATCACCGTTTGAAACTGCATCAATCATTGAAATTCTGTCAAGGTGACGAACTCGTGTTAGTGCATCGAATTGTGCATAAGCTTCGGGGGTAGAAACATCTTGCTGAGGTTTTGCGAGAACAATCAGACAATCGGGCAAATCTTTGACGGGCGCTATAACATTACCGGTGCCGAGAGCTACTGCTGTGCCACCTGTTAAACTAAACGGAATATCAGCACCGACTCTATTACCGATTTCACAAAGCTCTTTTTGAGTTAGGTTTGTGTTATAAATTTTGTTTAAGCAATAAATTACCGCCGCACCGTCGGCACTGCCGCCTGCTATGCCCGCAGCCATGGGGATATTTTTCTCAATCTTAATTGTAACTCCAACATCTTCTATATTACAATATTCAAAAAACTTTACTGCACATTTATATGCAATATTCTTTTCATTGCAAGGAACACCGTCTTTATCACATTCAATTAAAATTTTATTTAAATTGTTTTTTTCAACTGTTACTGTATCAAAAAGGTCAACGGACTGCATTATCATAAAAAGGCTGTGATAACCGTTATCAAGCCGTTTTAGAATGTCAAGCATCAAATTTATTTTTGCTGCCGCTTTTACTTTCATATTAGTTCTCCTTTTCAATTTTCATAAGCATAGGTGTTCGTTTTTGGAAGAATGTTATACACTCAAAGCCTGCTTCTAATGCCGCATCAAAAGCCTTGTCAATATCAGCCGCTAAATGTTCCGCATAATGAGCATCGGAGCCGACAGTTACATATCTGCCACCCATTTCTCTGAATCTTTTTATTATATCAATCTCGGGTGCAAGCTTATTCAGCGGTTGGCGTAACGCTGCCGTATTTATTTCAAGCGCAATTCCTTTTTCAATTGTAAGTTCCAAAATTTTATTTATCTGTTCATCAAATTTTGATAAATCAATTTCTAAATTTGACTGTGAATAAAAATATCTTAACGGATATGTCAAATGCGCAAGAACATCAAAATTACCCCATTCAAGCATTATTATTATCTCATCAAAATATTGTTTGAGTAAATCTTCTGCTTGTGTTAAGGTGAGATTTTCCATATAATAAAAATCTTCGCCGCCGCGCAAGTTATGAACCGAACCGATTATCTGGTCATAATCATAACGGTTGATAATATCTTCGGCGGTTTCAATATCGAAAGCAGGTTGTCCGAGTTCAATGCCGTTTAAAACAATCATTTTACCCTTAAATGCCGAACGGACTTTTGCAACTTCAAAAAATGCCTGAAAAATCCTTTTTTCATATTCGGCATCACCTTTAAATTGGTCAACTTCGCAGTGGTCTGTAAATGCGACAGCTCTTAATTCTAATAATTCTGCCTTTTCACAGAAAAAGGTTGCGGAATGATTTCCATCGAATGAGTTGTCAGTATGAACATGTAAATCAACAATATTTTTATACATTTCAATACCCCCATATATAACTATTTACAATAATTTTACTACATTTTCAAAAATTTTCAACTTTATTTACAAAAATAATAAAGTAAAAAAATAAGCATTCACTTTTTACATCTTTTATGTTAAAATAAATTAAAAAGATTTTGGGAGGTAATATTCATGAGAGGTATTATCACTGTTGTCGGTAAAGATATGGTTGGCATTCTCGCCAAAGTTTCGGGAGTATGCTCCGAATATAATGTAAATGTAATTGAAGTATCGCAGTCAATTTTGCAGGATATGTTTTGTATGATTATGCTGGTTGACTTTGAAAAGTGTTCAACATCTTTTTCGGATTTTTCCGATAAGGTTTCCGCTATCGGTGATGAAATGTCACTTTCAATTCATGTTATGCACGAAGATATCTTTAATTCAATGCATAGAATATAAGTGAGGTAGCTTTATGATAAATACTCACGATATACTCGAAACCATCAATATGATACAGGAAGAAAATCTTGATATCAGAACAATTACTATGGGTATTTCTCTTCTTGACTGTATCGACAGCGATATTGAAAAAGCCTGTTCAAAGGTATATGATAAAATATGCCATAAGGCACAAAACCTTGTTAAAACAGGTGAAGAGATTGAAAAAGAATACGGAATTCCCATTATAAATAAGAGAATATCCGTTACACCTATTTCAATGATTTCAGCCGCATCAAAGGGCGACCCCATTAAGTTTGCCAAAATTCTCGATAAAGCGGCAAAAGAGGTTGGCGTAAACTTTCTCGGCGGATATTCAGCCCTTGTTCAAAAAGGCTTTGCCGCAGGTGATATTGAGCTTATTAAGAGCATTCCCCAAGCTTTGGCGGAAACGGAACGCATTTGTTCAAGCGTCAATATCGGCTCCACAAAAACAGGCATAAATATGGACGCTGTGAAGCTTATGGGTGAAATTGTCCGTGAATCTGCAATTCTTACAAAAGACAACGGGCTTGTAGGTCCTTCAAAGCTAGTTATTTTCTGCAACGCAGTTGAGGATAATCCCTTTATGGCGGGTGCTTTTCACGGCGCAGGCGAGCCTGACTGCGTAATAAATGTGGGTGTTTCCGGCCCCGGAGTTGTCAGAGCGGCGCTTTCAAAAATTCCCGATGCCGATATTACTGAAATTGCTGATACAGTTAAAAGAACGGCATTTAAGATTACAAGAGTCGGTCAGCTTGTTGCAACAGAAGCGTCAAGAAGACTCGGTGTTCCGTTCGGTATTGTTGATTTATCGTTGGCTCCCACCCCTGCAATCGGCGACTCGGTTGCTCATATTCTTGAAGAAATGGGATTGGAACAATGCGGAGCTTGCGGAACTACCGCCTGTCTTGCACTTCTCAACGACGCCGTTAAAAAAGGCGGGGTTATGGCGTCTTCCCATGTTGGCGGTCTTTCGGGCGCTTTTATTCCTGTTTCAGAAGACGCAGGTATGATTGACGCCGCAAGAAACAACACACTTTGCATTGAGAAGCTTGAAGCAATGACGGCTGTATGCTCTGTCGGACTTGATATGATTGCTATTCCCGGTGATACTCCCGCAGAAGTTATTTCTGCTATCATTGCCGACGAGGCGGCAATCGGTATGGTAAATTCAAAAACAACGGCTGTCAGAGTTATTCCCGCCATCGGAAAAAAAGACGGTGAAGAAATTGAGTTCGGCGGACTTTTCGGTGTTTCTCCGATTATGAAAGTCAATACCGCCTCCCCTGCTAAATTTATTAACCGCGGCGGACGAATCCCCGCACCGCTTCAAAGTCTTAAAAACTAAATACATATATAGATTAAGGGTAGTAACTTTTTGCGGTTACTACCCTTTCTTTTAAGATGCATTTTCAATAACTTCGTATTTTTGCATCTCCTGACAGACAGAGGTTTCAAGCATTCTTTCGGCGAAAATTCCGTATCCTTGTTTTGGGTTGTTGACGAACACATGGGTTATTGCGCCTATGAGCATTCCGTCTTGAATAATCGGTGTGCCGCTCATTCCTTGCAATATTCCGCCTGTTTTTGAAATCAATTCATTATCTGTTACTTCTATTATTAAATCTTTATTTATCGATGACGAGTTAGAATACACTTTTACTATTTTTGCATCATAATACTGTGGCGGATTTTTATCGACAGTGCAATAAATTTGAGCGTATCCTTCATGGACTTCCTGTTTTACCGCAACGGGCATTTGTTCGCCTTCGGCACCGAAATAAGTGTAGCCGTAAACTCCGGTTTCGTTATTTATTCTGAGTGTACCGATGTTTTTCCCGGTCAATACCCCGCACAATTCTCCCACATTACCGTTTTGGCTTTTATAGAGTCCGTTCACATAGGCTTCTGCCATTTCGCCTTTTTTTAACGGCATAACTTCACCCGTATCAACATCACATATTGCGTGTCCCAGACCGCCAAAGGAATTGTTTGACGTGTTATAAAAAGTTACTGTTCCTATTCCTGCGGTACTGTCTCTGACCCAAAGACCTGCTTTATATTTCTCGCTTGTTTTCTCTTTCACCGTTGCAAAGTTCAAATCAATATTTTCACCGTTTCGGTTTATTGATAATTTTGCTGCTTTGCCCCGGCTGTTTTGTAACAAATTCGTAAAGTGTTTTGTGGATTCAATTTCTGTATCATTAAACTTTAACACTATATCTCCGATTTTCAGGCCTGCTTTTTCAGCCGGACATTCTTTTCCGTTCTGTGTTTCAATTGTATCTGTTCCGACAATTACTACACCTTCGGTATAAAGCTTTATTCCAAAAACTTCTCCGCCAATGACAACATACTGCCTTTTCGTGCTTGTGATTTTTGTTTTCTTTACGGGAATAATATTTAAAAGTTTTATTTCTGAGTTTTCTTGTGATACACGAGCTGTCCCCGTAACAACACCTGCTTCGCGAATTGTTTCACTTTTAAATACATTAAATCCCAGAAATACAGGAGCATTGTAGCCTGTTTCTTCAACCGTCATAATCCTATCGGGTATGAGCATATCGCCAACATAAATCAAAACAAAAATTATTGTGCAAACAAAAGCGCTTATCACTGATAAAAATTTGATTAAACTTCGCATTTTTCACCTCCGTACGACTTTTTGCCGCACTAATAATTTGCCACTGCGAAGTTTTTTTATTAACGGAAAAATAATCGCCTCACGGAGAATTTTCACTGAATTTGAAAAATCCGTAAGGCGATTTTTTAATTTTCAATTTTTTGACAAATTTTTGAGACTGCCTCTTCAACATTGCAATCGGTCAAATCTAATATTTCGTCTGCAAACTTTTTATAAAGAAATTCACGCTCTGCAAAAATATTTTCTATTGTATCGTTTTTATCAGCGGCAATTCCCCTTGTGCTGATGTTATTCAATCTTTTTTTGATTTCAGAAAGCGGTACATCAAGATAGAAAATTATTCCGTTCTTTTTAAGATGATTTATTGCTTCTTCACGGTAAACAACACTACCGCCCGTCGCAATAACGGTATTGTTGCAATCAACGGTTTTAACCGCTTTTTCTTCACAGTCTAAAAAGAATTCAATACCGTCAGAATCAATTATATCTTGTAAAAGTCGGTTTTCTCTTTGTTGAATTATCAAATCGGTGTCAATAAAACCGACACCGATAGTTTTGGCAAGAATAACTCCGATTGTGCTTTTGCCGCAACCGGGCATTCCTATAAGAATAATATTTGACATAATTTATATTGAAATTTCGTGAGCGATTTTATACTCTTCAATATTGAGCGTTTTCTTCATATTAAGGCCTTCAAAGATGTCAAAATCTACTATTTCATCTTTTTTCACTGCAATAACTCTGTTACCGATGCCTTGTTTAAGAAGCTCGACTGCCTTATAGCCCATAAGAGAAGCTGTAACTCTGTCACGAACTGTCGGATGACCGCCGCGCTGAACATGGCCTAAAATTGTTGCTCTTGTTTCAACACCGGTTTCAGCCTCAATACGCTTTGCCATTTCTTCAACGCCGCCGATACCTTCGGCAACGATAATAATAAAATGCTTCTTTCCCGTCTGTTGTGTTCTCTTCATTCTGTCAATAACATCACGCTGGAAATCATATTCAACTTCAGGAATAAGAATAGATGTAGCGCCGCAAGCGATACCTGCATTAAGCGCAATGTAGCCGGCTCGTCTGCCCATAACCTCAACAACTGAGCATCTGTCATGAGATTCTGAAGTATCACGAAGTCTGTCAACCATTTCAAGAACGGTATTCATGGCAGTATCATAACCGATTGTGTAGTCACTGCAAGCGATATCGTTGTCAATAGTGCCGGGAATACCGACACAGTTAACGCCGCGGAGTGACAAGTCACGAGCGCCGCGGAATGAACCGTCACCGCCGATAACAACAATGCCTTCCATATTGACATCTTTAGCTACTTTAAGTGCTTTTTGAAGTCCTTCTTCCGTTTTAAATTCAGGACTTCTTGCAGAATAAAGGATAGTACCGCCACGGTTGATAATATTTGATACAGAGCGAAGGTTCATCTCAAACATATCGCCTTGCATAAGACCGTTATAGCCTCTTCTGATACCCATTACTCTAAAACCGTTTTCACAGCCTGCACGAACAACTGCACGAACAGCAGCATTCATACCGGGAGCATCGCCGCCGCTTGTTAAAACGCCTATAGTTTTCATTTTATCACCCTTAATTTACAATTATTACCACATTGAAACATTATGATAACACAAGATATTACAAAATGCAAGAAAATATATTATTTTTGTAATATCACATTTTCATCCCCGATTAGATTTTTAAGTTTTTCGATTATATCGTCATTAACATTTATTTTTTTACACGGAAAATACTTTTTACTGTCATTAAAATATAAGTAAAGCATAGTTTCACCGGCGGTTGAATGTTGGTTTAAATATTCTTTACAATTATTATACTCTCGGGAATTATTATTTGAAAATCTTAAAAACAATCCGACTCGTTTATTAGTGTTTACCTTTATTTGCTCTGCCGCTTCAATATAATCTAAAATAATCTTTGGATTTTCTTCTTCGCGAACCGAAAGTCTTCCGCCAATCATTACTGTTGAGCCGCTTGCAATTTTATTTGCAAATTTAGCCAAAAGTTTCGGAAAAACTACAATTTCAACAGAACCGACAACATCTTCAACAGTGAGAAAAGCCATGTATTCGCCACTCTTTGTTTGTTTTTTAGTGATTCCTGTTATTATTCCGAATACTTTTACGGGAGAGCCGTCAACATATACGGAATTATAGTCATCCGCACTTAAAATATCCAAAATCTTGTCACATTTTAGTTTTTGCGACAATTCTGCATATTCTTCCATCGGATGAGCAGAAATATAAAGACCGGTAGTTTCTTTCTCCATTGATAAAAGTTCCTGCGTAGAAAACTCTGATATGGGCTTCATTTTATAATCAGCCGTATCGGTATTGTTCATTAAATCAAAGAACCCGATTTGCCCATCAAGATTTCTGCGCTTTGAAGCGTCTAAATCATCAATAATAAAGGGAAGATTTATTATCATTTCGTGTCTGTTGCTTCCGAGACCGTCAAGCGCACCGCATTTTATTAAGCTTTCAATGGCTCGTCGGTTAAACCCTTTACCGTAGACTCGTTTACAGAACGAATAAAAAGAAATATACTTTCCGTTAAGATTACGCTCTTTTATTATGGTATCTATAAAATCATTACCCAAATTTTTGACCGCTAACAGTCCGAACATTATTGATTTATCGGTTTTACTGTCAGTTGTAAAGGTTTTATTACTGTAATTTACATTCGGTGTTAAAATTTTAATACCGTTTCGTTTACAGTCTTCAATATATCCCGATACTTTTGCGGCATTATCTAATACGCCGGTCAAAAGTGATGCCATAAATTCACAGGGATAATACGCTTTTAAATACGCTGTTCTGTAAGCAACAACAGCATAAGCTGCTGCATGAGATTTATTGAAAGCATATGAGGCGAATGATGACATATCATCAAATATCTCATTAGCAATACTTTGTGAAATTCCGTTTTTAGCGCAACCGTCACAGAAAAAAGCTCTCTCGGCTTCAAGAACTTTATGTTTTTTCTTTGACATTGCACGGCGAACTATATCGGCTCTGCCCAGCGAATATCCCGCTAATGAACGGAAAATCTGCATAACCTGTTCCTGATAGACCATACAGCCGTAAGTAACATCAAGAATATCCTTTAACATCGGGGTTTTATAGCTTATATAATTACTGTTATGCCGATTTTCAATATAGGTGTCAATTGAATCCATAGGACCCGGTCGGTAAAGCGAAATAACCGCAATAATATCTTCAATATTTGTAGGTTTAAGACGCATAAATACGCTTCTCATTCCACTTGACTCACACTGAAAAACGCCGTCGGTTTGGCCGTTTGTGAATAAAGAATATACTTTTTTATCATCAAGTGGAATTTTTTCAATATCAAAGTCAGGACTGCGCTTTTTAATCATTTTAACACAGTCGTTTATAACGGTTAATGTGCGTAGACCTAAAAAGTCCATCTTCAAAAGACCGAGCTCTTCGATTGTTGTCATTGTAAACTGTGTGACGATGGAGTCATCATTTCGAGCAAGGGGCACATAATCGCTGACAGGATTATCCGTAATAACAATACCTGCGGCGTGAGTCGAAGCGTGTCTTGGCATTCCTTCAACTTTTTTTGCATTGTCAACAAGCTGTTTTACAGACAAATCACTGTCATATAACGCTTTTAGCTCTCCGCCTTCCGTCAATGCATCGTTAATTGTAACACCCGGACCTCTCGGTATCTTTTTTGCAACATTGTCAACTGTTGCATAGGAAAGTCCCATAGCACGGCCTACATCGCGAATAGCGGCACGAGCCGCCATTGTACCAAAAGTTACAATCTGGGCAACATGGTCGGCACCGTATTTATTGATAACATAGTCGATTACCTCTCCCCTGCGCTCATAGCAAAAGTCCACATCAATATCGGGCATACTAACACGCTCGGGGTTTAAAAAGCGTTCAAAAATCAAATTGTATTTTATCGGGTCTATATTAGTTATTCCCATACAATATGCGCAAATACTGCCGGCACCGGAGCCACGGCCGGGGCCAACGGGAATACCGTTGTCACGGGCATATTGAATAAAATCGGCAACTATTAAGAAATAGTCTACATAGCCCATACTGTTTATAACCGATAACTCATATTCAAGTCTGTCGATATATAACTTATCGGGATTTTCGCCATATCTTTCTTTTAAACCCACATAGCATTTGTTTTTGAGATAATCAAAATGGGTTTGAGAGCTTGGCACATCAAAATTCGGGAGTTTGGTATTGCCGAATTCAAAATCAAAATTGCACATATCGGCAATCTTTTGAGTATTTTCAATTGCTTCAGGAACATAGCCGAATAGTGTTCTCATCTCATCTTCGGTTTTAAGATAGAAATTATCAGTTTCAAATTCCAACGAATTTTCTTCGTCAATTGTGTGGTTTGTGGCTATGCAGATAAGAATTTTCTGTATTGTTGAATCTTCACGGTCAATATAGTGCACATCATTAGTGGCAACAAGCGGAATACCCGTATCCCTTGAAAGCTCAATAAGTCCGTCATTGACTTTAACCTGGTCTGCAATACC
Source organism: uncultured Clostridia bacterium (assembly GCA_945787805.1). Taxonomy (GTDB): domain Bacteria; phylum Bacillota; class Clostridia; order Oscillospirales; family Acutalibacteraceae; genus Fimenecus. The sequence continues at coordinate 342,888 of CALZID010000001.1, forward strand.
GTGATTTTGTATTTCCAAATAGAAATTACCTTTTCCAAAGGTTTCTTGATACCAAAGGGCAGTTTCTCTTGCTTTGAGCGTTTCGTTTCTTTCAATAAGCTTGGGGATTTCACCCGCAAGACAAGCTGAAAGGCAGATAAGCCCTTCGTGGTATTTTTCAAGTAATTCTTTATCTACTCTGGGTTTTGTGTAAAAACCGTCAACCCAAGCAGATGAAACCATTTTTATCAGGTTTTGATAGCCGATTTCATTTTTGCAAAGCAGTACAAGATGATGCCTGTCGGAATCAACACCGTGTACCTTATCAAACCGTGAACGGGCAGCCACATAAACCTCACAGCCTATTATCGGTTTAATTCCCGCTTTTTTAGCCGCTTTATAGAAATCAACCGCACCGAACAGATTGCCGTGGTCAGTGATTGCAATAGCATTTTGTCCCCGTTCTTTGGCAACGGAACAAAGCCTGTCAAGACGGCAAACGCCATCTAACAAGCTGTATTCGGTATGCACATGTAAGTGAACGAAGGACATAGTTTACTCCAAATTATTCAGTAACTTTTTTATAAAAATCAAAGCAGTCGAATGTTGCAAAATAATCGGCAGGTGTTTCTGCACGGCGAATCATCTCAAAACTACCGTCTTCTTTAAGAAGAATTTCCGCTGATTTAAGCTTACCGTTATAATTATAGCCCATTGCAAAGCCGTGAGCGCCTGTATCGTGAATAAAGAGTAAATCACCCATATCCACTTTTGGCAGCATTCTGTCAATTGCAAATTTGTCATTGTTTTCGCAAAGTGAACCTGTTACATCATATTTATAATCACAGGGTTCGTTCTCTTTTCCCATAACTGTTATATGGTGATAAGCACCGTAAATTGCGGGACGCATAAGGTTTACCGCACAAGCATCGACACCTATATATTCCTTATGAGTATGTTTCTGGTTAATTGCACGAGTGACAAGTGCACCGTAAGGCGCCATCATAAATCTACCGAGTTCGGTAAAAATTGCCACATCATCCATACCGGCGGGAACAAGGACTTCGTTATACACCTTTTCAACGCCCTTGCCGATTTCAAAAATATCGTTACCCTCCTGGTCGGGGCGATAAGGAATACCGATACCGCCTGAAAGGTTAATGAATTTAATATTAGCGCCTGTTTCTTTTTTGAGTTTAACCGCAACTTCAAAAAGAGTCTTTGCAAGTGTCGGATAATATTCGTTTGTTACTGTGTTACTTGCAAGGAAAGCGTGAATACCGAATTCTTCAACGCCCTTAGACTTCATAATTTTAAATGCTTCAAAGAGCTGCTCCGTTGTCATTCCGTATTTTGCGTCACCGGGATTATCCATAATATTATTTGCGATTGAGAAATATCCGCCCGGATTATATCGGCAAGAGAGCTTCTTCGGAAGATAACCGAGAGTTTTTTCAAGAATGTCAATATGAGTAATATCGTCAAGATTGATAATCGCACCGATATCGTCAGCATATTTGAATTCTGCGGGCGGTGTGTCGTTTGACGAGAACATTATATCGTCACCTACCGCACCGATTGCCTTTGAAAGCATAAGCTCGGTTATTGATGAACAGTCGCAGCCGCAACCGTATTCTCTCAAAATGTTAATAAGAAACGGATTGGGTGTAGCTTTTACCGCAAAATATTCTTTAAAGCCTTTATTCCAAGCAAACGCTTTTTTTAGATTTTCAGCATTTTTACGGATACCTGCTTCATCGTAGAGATGAAATGGTGTCGGATAAACCTTTGCTATTTCTTCTAATTTTTCTTTTGTTGTGAACGGTATTTTACTCATATCTATTCTCCTACATATTTTTCTATATATTGTTTTAAAATATCCAAGCCTTCTCCTGTTTCGGATGAAAAAGGAATAATCCTTTCAGGCGGAATAAAGCTCATTTCAAGCTTTGACTTTTCAATTCGTTCGTTATAGTCTTTCTTCTTTTTGAGCTTGTCCGACTTTGTCATAACGACAATAAAATCATATCCGCTGCTTTGTAAAAACTCCATCATCATCATGTCGTCTTTGGTTGGAGGATGGCGCATATCCACAAGTTGGACAACAAGCTTTATATTTCTGTCGGAATTGAAATATCCTTCCATCATCTCTGCCCAGCGTTGCTTTTCGGTTTTAGCAACTTTAGCGTAACCGTAACCCGGCAAGTCAACAAAATTCACATCTTCAACCTGATAAAAATTGATAGTAATAGTTTTACCGGGTACCGAGCTTACTCTCGCAAGGTTTTTGCGCCCGAAAAGTTTGTTCAGTAAAGAGCTTTTGCCAACATTTGAACGGCCGGCAAAGGCTATCTCGGGCAAATCGGTTTCGGGTAACTGAGCAAATGTGCCGTAAGCCGCTTTAAATTCTGCTTTATCGTATCTCATAATTACCTCACTTATACAAGGGCAACCTTTAAAACATCGTCCCCTGTTTTTGCAAAAACAAAATTGATTTTTTCTTTAACTTTTTCATCAACTTGCTCTAAATCACTGCGGTTTGCTTCGGGAATAACAACTGTTTTTATTCCTTCAACATAGGCAGCCATTGTTTTTTCACGAAGTCCGCCAATGGGCAAAACTCTGCCCGTAACGGTGATTTCACCCGTCATTGCCACATTTGATTTAACTTTACAGCCTGAAAGAGCAGATACAAGCGCCGTAAAAATCGTAACACCGGCGGATGGACCGTCCTTTGGCACTGCGCCTTCGGGAAAATGAATGTGAATATCTTTATTTTGATAAAAGTCTTTATCAATTCTGTATTTTTCGGCATTTGTTCTTATATAACTGATTGCCGCTTTGGCTGATTCTTTTATAACATCTCCAAGTGAGCCCGTCAGCTCAATGTTGCCTTTACCGTCCATAACAGCCACTTCTACCGTCAGCATTGTGCCGCCGACAGAAGTATAGGCAAGTCCGTTTACAACACCGACTTGGTCAAATTTTGAGCTTTCATCGGGTTTGTATTTCGCCGAACCGAGATATTGCTCTAAATCGGTATCTTTAATTGTAACTTTTCCGTCATAGCCTTTTGCGTATTGCACTGCAATTTTTCTCAGTACTTTCGCAATTGTTCTTTCAAGAACACGAACACCCGCTTCCTTTGTATATCCGCTAATAATCGCTTTGAGCGCTTTATCGGAAAATTTCACATAGGATTTTTTAAGTCCGTTTGCGACAATCTGCTTTGGAACAAGATGTTTTTTGGCAATATTGAACTTTTCTTCGTATGTATAACCGGGAATATCTATAATTTCCATTCTGTCAAGTAAGGGTGCAGGAATTCTGCTTTTATCGTTAGCGGTAGTAACGAATAACACCTTGCTTAAATCGTATGGGATTTCAAGATAATGGTCAGTGAAATTATTGTTTTGTTCTGCGTCAAGAACTTCTAAAAGTGCTGATGACGGGTCACCGCGATGGTCGGAGCCTAATTTATCAACTTCGTCAAGCAGAATTAAAGGGTTGGAGCTTTTTGCATTTTCAATTGCTTCAATTATTCTGCCAGGCATTGAGCCGATATATGTCTTTCTGTGGCCGCGAATATCAGCTTCGTCACGAACACCGCCGAGAGAAATTCTCGCATAGGTTCTGCCCATTGCATTCGCAAGTGAGCGTGCGATTGATGTTTTACCGACACCGGGAGGACCTGCAAGACAAATAATCTGACCTTTTACATCAGGATTGATTTTTCTGACCGCAAGAAATTCCAGAATTCTCTCTTTAACATCAAAAAGACCGTAATGGTCATTATTAAGCACATTCTCTGCATATTCTATATCGGTGTTTTCTTCCGTACAATAGCCCCAAGGCAAAGAAACAATTTTATCGAGATAATTTCTAATGACCGCAGATTCAGGGCTTGAAGATTGCATCTTCATAAGTCGGTCACATTCACGAAGAAGCTTTCTTTCAATGTCTTCATTAAAACCGATTGCCCGTATTTGCTCTTTGTATTCTTCTGCTTCGGAAATTGCACCGTCGCCCTCGTTAAGCTCTTCCGATATGGCTTTAATCTGCTCACGAAGATAATATTCACGCTGATTTTCTTCCATCTGGTCCTGAACTCTGTCGTTGATTTCTTCTTCAATTGACAAAAGCTCAATTTCTCTTGTCAAAATCACGCAAAGCCTTTCGCAACGCTTTAACGGATTCAATTCTTCTAAGAGAGATTGCTTAACAGAGTATTCAAGGGGTATATTTGAAATTATAAAATCGGAAATTTCACTTGCTTCTTTTCTTACGGAAACGCCTACGATTACATCGGTTGGCAGCTTTGGAATGAAGAAGGCATAGTCGCTGAAAATCTTTTCGGTTTTTCTGACGAGCGCTTCTTCATATTTTTTATCCGCTTGAGAAACATCATCGGTTTGAATTTTTTGAACTATCGCAGACAGATGAGGATTGGCAGATGTTAAATGTAAAAGCTCTGCTCTGTAAAGTCCGTAAACAACAACACGAAGTGTATCTGTACCCGGCAGCTTCATAACCTGTTTAATTTCGCAAACTACACCTGAACGGTACAAATCATCTGCTCTCGGGTCGTCACATTCCATATCAATTTGAGCAGTTAAAAATATATTTGTTTTTCGTTCCATTGCGGTTTTTACGGCGCGAACGGACTTTTGTCTTCCCACATCAAAATGCAATGTCATTTCGGGAAATATTACAAGTCCTCTGAGTGCTACCATCGGTAACGAAAAAGCTTTCTCATTAAATTCGTTAAATAAAGTTTTATTGCTCTCCATAGTTTTAAACATATCACTCCTATTATGAAATAATATTATATAATAAAATACAAATTACTGCAAGAATTTAATAGGATTTTTCCGTATTTTGTTCTGTTTTGAGAATATTGTTAAAATTTTGCACAATTTTTTAGGCAAATAGTTTAAATATGTAAAATAGTTTGACAAAAAAATAACTATCTATTGACTTTTAATGTAAAAGTTTGTTATAATCATTGCATTGTCAAACATTTTAACACACTTGGAGGTATTTTTATGGCAAGAGTTTATAATTTTTCAGCAGGTCCTTCTATGCTCCCTGAAGAAGTATTAAAAAAAGCAGCAGCAGAAATGCTTGATTATCAAGGCAGCGGTCAATCCGTTATGGAGATGAGTCACCGCTCAAAGATTTATGACTCAATTATTAAAGGTGCAGAACAGCTTCTCCGTGAGTTATATAACATTCCGGATAATTACAAGGTTCTCTTCTTACAAGGCGGTGCTTCTACACAGTTTGCCGCTATCCCATTAAACTTTATGAACAAAAGCGGAAAAGCGGACTTCGTAATCACAGGGCAGTGGGCAAAAAAGGCATATCAAGAAGCACAGAAATACGGTGAATGTAAAGCGGTTGCATCATCTGCCGATAAAACATTCTCATATATTCCAAAACTTGATAAAAATGAGTTCACAAAAGATGCGGACTATTTCTATATTTGTATGAACAATACAATTTACGGAACTGTTTATCACGAAATCCCCGACACAGGTGATGTTCCGCTTATCGCTGATATTTCATCATGCTTCCTTTCGGAGCCCCTTGATATTTCAAAATTTGCAATGGTTTATGGCGGTGCGCAAAAAAATGTTGCTCCCGCAGGTCTTACAATATGTATCATTCGTGAAGATATGTTGGGTAATGCAAGAGATATTACCCCCACAATGCTTAACTATCAAATTATGGCGGATAATGATTCTCTCTACAACACTCCGCCATGCTATACAATATATATCTGTAAGCTTGTTCTTGAATGGCTTAAAGAAAACGGCGGTCTTGAAGCTATGAAGGAAACAAATTTGAAAAAAGCAAAAATTCTTTATGATTTTCTTGATAACAGCAAGATGTTTAAAGGTACTGTTGTAGCTGAAGACCGTTCGCTTATGAATGTTCCGTTTGTCACAGACAGTGAAGAGCTTAATGCGAAATTCATTAAAGAGGCTACAGAAGCAGGTTTTGTAAATCTCAAAGGTCACCGCACAGTTGGCGGTATGAGAGCATCAATTTATAATGCAATGCCTGTTGAAGGTGTTGAAAAGCTCGTAAAATTTATGGCAGAGTTTGAAAAAGCTAATTCATAAGGGAGTGGACAAAATGTATAATATTTTAACTTTAAATAAAATTTCGGATACAGGTCTTTCACATTTTGACAATAAATATACCTGTTCAACAGAAATGGCTAATCCCGACGCTATTCTTGTCCGTTCAGCATCAATGCACGATATGGAGTTTGATGAAAACACTATCGCTATTGCCCGTGCGGGTGCCGGCGTAAACAATATTCCCATTGACAAATGCAGTGAAGCGGGAATTGTTGTTTTCAATACCCCCGGCGCAAATGCAAATGCCGTTAAAGAGCTTGTTCTTACAGGACTTTTTCTTTCTTCAAGAAAAATTATTCCCGCAATTGACTGGGCAAAAACACTTAAAGGTAACGGTGATACCGTGCCCAAAGATGTTGAAAAAGGCAAGAGTGCTTTTGCAGGTCCCGAAATCAAAGGAAAAACTCTTGGTGTTATCGGTCTCGGCGCAATCGGTATTTTAGTTGCCAATGCTGCCGCGGCACTCGGAATGAATGTAATCGGTTATGACCCGTTCCTTTCCGTAACACAAAGCATTACGCTTAATCATCATATTAAACTTACAGATAATCTCAATAGTATTTACGCTGATAGTGATTATATTACACTTCATTTGCCCCTTAACGACAGCACTCGCGGTCTTATCAATGCTGACACAATCGGCATTATGAAAGACGGTGTCAGAATTCTCAATTTTGCCCGTGGCGAATTGGTTGATACAAACGACATTATTACCGCACTTGAAAAGGGAAAGGTTTCTTCTTATGTTACAGACTTTCCTAACGATGCGGTAATCGGTGCAACAGGAGTTATTGCTATTCCGCACTTGGGCGCTTCAACACCCGAATCGGAAGACAACTGTGCGATAATGGCGGTTAATCAGGTTGCGGATTATCTCGAAAACGGAAGCATTATAAATTCTGTAAACTACCCTGCCGTAGAGCTTTCACCCTGTGAAAAGCACAGAATTACTATTATGCATAAAAACATTTCGGGTATCGTCAGCAAAATCACATCTGCTTTCGCTAATGAAGATGTGAATATTGATAATATGGTAAACAAATCCAAAGGCGAATATGCTTATACTGTTGTTGATTCGGACACTGAGGCATCAGTAGAAGCCGTCAGCGCACTTAAAAAAATTAACGGAATTATTCGTATCAGAGTAATTAAATAATTAAAAATCAATAGCCCACTCAAAACGGAGTATTCCGGATTGAGTGGGCTATTTTATTATACTTCTTTTTGTTCCGACGGAGTTTTAATGATTTCCGAATAATTTCTTTTTATATCAAGCCTGTCATAGTACTTTTTAATACGAAGATTAACTCTGAATTCTCTGTCGCAGTTTTCACAATAGAAAACCCCACGAAAGGATTGATTGGTAAACTTCCATTTTTTAATTACTTTTACCTTTTCACCGCATATATCGCAAAAACAATTAAAGAGATTTTTATCAATCAACGGGTCATTCATATTTTTAATCACATACGGCTTAAATGCTAAACGTGAATAGAAATCATCATTACACACCTTTATAAACTCATTCAGCTTCTCTTTATTGTAGACTTTTACAAAACATTCCGCACTTAAAAGGCTATCGTCAAGCGCTCTGTGATGGGGGTATTTTTCAGCATCAATTTCAAGACATTCGGCTGCATAGGAGAGTCCTGCTTGTTGAACATTCTCCATATTTATAAAGCATTGACAGTATCTTTGCAAATCTGCATATTTTTTAATAAAGGTAATATTATCTTTTTTAAGAAAATATTTAAAATTTGTTTGAAGTGTTCTAATGTCAGTGTCGCCCCAAGTCATAACAACAGCGTCTTCCCCTACCCAATCTTCAAGTTGAGAAACCGCATCTTTTAAAGGCATACCGCTGAAAATTTCTTCATTTGTAATATGAGTTAAATCTTTAATTCTTGCACGCAATTTCTTTGACACAACAGGTTTAATAAGTTCTGAATATGTATCAACTATTTCAAGATTTTCATTAAGTTTTACTGCGCCGATTTCAATAATTTCATTGACAAATTTTTGAGCGGATTTCAAATATGCGTTATTCCACTCTAAATCCATAATTATATAGTTCATATTTCACCGTTAATCAATTTCTATTTTATTTAAGTATTTCTTTATGCCATTCCCTGTTAATTCATTTTCAGCCCATTCCCGATTAAATAAAGGATTTTCAAAATCTATATCGAGCAACGGTCTAATAACAAATTCCCGTTCAAACATTCTCGGATGAGGCAAAACTAATGAGGGTGTATTTATTATCTCGTCTTCATATAAAAGCAAATCAATATCAATAATTCTGGGACCGTTTTTAATATTTCTTATTCTGCCAAGTCCCGCTTCAATACCGAGACAAGCACCGAGTATATTCTGCGCTGTTAATTCGGTTTCGATTTCAACTGCCATATTGAGAAAATCGTCTTGTTCTGCATATCCCACCGGCTCAGTTTCATATACGCATGATATTGCAGTAACTTTTGTTGTCGGCAGAAGATTTAACGATAGTAAAGCATTTTTTAGGTTTTCTTCACGATTACCGATATTTGTGCCTATTCCTAAATACGCCTTGCTCATATTCTTTTCCTTTCAATTTCAACCGCTACATAGTCAAATTCTGCTTTAATCGGCGCTTCAGGCTTTTTAACCGTCACTTTTAATTCTTGAATTTTATCAAACTCTCGGAATAAAGCGTCAACTGTTCTTTGAGCAACTCTTTCAATTAAATCATCTTTTTGTTCTTGTGACACTCGCCTGACTGTTTTTATCATTTTTGCATAGCTGACAGTATCTTCAACATTGTCCGTTTCGCAAGGTGTTTTTAAATCAACGCTTGCTGTAATATCAAAAACAAAATTCTGCCCGTCAACTTTTTCTTCGGGATTGACACCGTGATAACAAAACAATTCTAAATCTTTTATAATAATTTTATCCATACTACCCTCTTATAATCGCATCAGCCATTTTTAGTGCCAGCGAGTTTTCTTTTACATTGTGAACTCTCACAAAATCCGCACCGTTCATAGCAGATAAAACATTTGCGGAAATTGTTCCGTAAACTCTGTCATAACCGTCGGATTTTGTAGTTTCACCGATTAGTCTTTTAGATGAAAGTGCGACCAATAGCGCATTATCATATTTTAATGTTTTAAGGTTTTTCAAAATTTCAATACTTTGCTCGGTTGTTTTGCCGAAGCCTATACCGACATCAAGCATTATTTGTTGTGAAGGTATTTCAAATTCTTCACATTGTTTTTTAATGTATTCAAAAAAAACTTTAACATCTTCGGTTACACCGTTTTTATATTCGGGCACAAAATCGGCACTGCCGCCGCCTGTATGCATAATTATCCAACCGGCATTATATTTTTTTACAACCTGTGCCATTTCATCAGAAAACACACCCGAAACATCGTTGATTATTGCTGCTCCGTTCTGCAAGGCATATTCTGCCACAGTCGGATAAAATGTATCCACAGATATAACTGCCTTTGTTTCATTATAAAGAAACGGTAAATATTTTTTAATAATTTCTAGTTCATCATCCGCACTAATCTCTTTATGACCGGGACGGGTTGACTGAGCGCCTATATCAATAATATCGGCTCCGTCAAGTATCATTTCTTTTGTATGCTCCAACGCTTTTTTCGGCGAATTGTATTTTCCCCCGTCAAAAAAAGAATCGTCGGTAACATTTAAAATTCCCATTATATAAGTTTTAGTGCCTAAATTAAATTCAATATCTTTCGCTTTAAACATTATTTTATACCTAAAAGTGTCATTACTTCTGCTCTTGTTCTTGCATCTTTTTTCATTGTTCCTCGCAATGCAGAGGTTTGTGTTTTTGAACCTGCCGCACGAATACCGCGCATAGTCATACAAAGGTGTTCTGCTTCAACAACCACCGCAACACCCCGGGGATTCATTTCGTTATCTATGAAATCTGCAATCTGTGCCGTAAGTCTTTCCTGAAGCTGCGGACGGCGGGCATAAGAATTAACTATCCTTGCAAGCTTTGAAAGCCCTATAACCAGTCCGTTATCGTTTGGGATATATGCAATATGAGCTTTTCCGACAAAAGGTAAGAAATGATGCTCACACATTGAATACATCGGTATATCACGAACGATTACAATTTCATCACTTTGCCCTTCGTGAAACATTTTCAGGTGCTTAGTAGGGTCTTCTTCCAACCCCGAAAAAATTTCTTCATACATATTTGCTACTCGTTTTGGCGTTTCAATTAAACCTTCTCTGTCAGGATCTTCACCGATGGCTAACAATATTTCACGAAATGCTTTTTCAATTCTCTCTTTATCCACAAAAATCAACCTTCTTTAAAAACAATGCATATATACATTAAATTATCATCATTATAATATTCTACTTCATCCGTTATTAAATTTCTGCCGGACTTTTTAACCGCAGAGTTTATATATTCAAAAAACTGTGCGTTATCATCCATGCTGTTCACTGCTCTGTCATAGTCGTATTTGTTTTTAAAACGAAGCTCGACACAGTTTTTGCCGCTGCTTAAAATTTTACCTGTTGCATCGGCAAACTGCGAAAAATGATAGAAAGTGTTTGCGTAAGTTCCGTTTTTGACAGAATAATTAAAATATGTACCGTTACAATTATTATCGGTCGGTTCAAAATTTGAATGGTCACGGGAAAGCTCTTCGTCGGTAATATTAAAATACAGATAACTCGGCTCGTTTCTTTCGTCTATGTCATTCCAGGTTATATCAAGATAATAGTTTTCATTATTGAGCCTTACAACATTCCACATGTGAGACTCCGTTTCACCGTCGGAAGTGCCGTCACCTACAACTAAATAGTTGTATATTCCCGATTTATCAAGCAATATCTGCATGGCTCTTGCATAGCCTTCGCAGACAGCTCTTCCGTTAACCAGAGTATTGTGCACCGATGCGCCTAATTTTCCATATGTGTCCATGTCATACACGGTATTTTGGCAGATATAATCATGGAAAAATAGCTCCTTATCATAATCAGTGGCACAAGAGCTTGCCATATTTAAAATCTCATTGACTTTATTGTTTAATTCATTGCTGTATATTTCTGCTTCATCTTGGGTGTAAAGATAATTTGGTTTAAAAACAATGTTTTTGCCATAGATAAAATATTGATAATCGGTTTTAACCCAGAATATTTCAGGATTATCATATAAAACCGCAACAAAGACATCGGACAATGCTCCGCGCTCGATTTTCAGACTGCATTTTTCTTCAAAATCTTTGACCGATAAATACATTTTGATGTATGCATCTTTTTCTATATTATCCAATTGATTATAATAATACATACTTTTATTGCCGAACTCTGCATTGAAATCTATGTTTGGTTTATTAAAAACATCATCGATATCGGTGGAAAAGCTATTATATAAAAATAATACAGAAAAACAAGCAATAACAATTAAAAGTGTTTTATATATCTTTTTCATATTTGCCCCTTTTATTTTACTGTTGCTAAAAATCTATCTTCTGATTTAGAATATATTACCAAATTATCAGCTTTTTCGGAATAATCTATAACCGAAATATCCGTTTTACAAAGATTTACGAATTTTTTAAACAAATCCTGTGAGTTTTCGGTATATTTTGGTATGAGTACAGAATTTAAGATATCGCAAAACACTTGTGAACGAGCATTATTGTCACTTACAAGAAGAAGCTTTACTAAATAGTCATTTGATAAAACTTGAGCACCGGGTTTGAGCTCAAGATTAAACTCAAAAGAATGATAATCAACAGGCGTTTCAACATTTATTTTAATGTCATCAAAAAGAGAAAAAACATCTTTTAACTGTGTTCTGTTGCAGACAATATATTTATCAATTTGCAACTCTGTGCTATTATTTAAAACCTCTTTAACTCCCTCAACAGACTTTTCGTTATAAATTTGAGCAAATGTCTTGTTTTTTTCTGCTAAATCGTCACCGTCAAAGCAAGAAACTTTCATAAAAGATTCACTGTAATCCGTTTCAACCAAACAAACAAAATCCATTTTCTTGTCATTTTCGCAAATTAAAATAATTTTTGAGTTACCCGACAAATCGGATAACGACACATTATTTGTTTCAGTAGTTTCAGCGTCTGCGGCAGGTTCAGTTGTGGTCTTACCGGTTAAATTATTTAAATCAAAATCAATAGATTTCATAAACATAACAACGGACACGGCTGATAAAATAAGAATAAACAATGAAAAAGCAATTATAAAATATTTTAATGATTTATTTTTATTATTAGTATTGTTTTTAAACATACAGTCACCAAAATTACAGTTTTTTTTAGTATATCACATATTTATATCATAAACAACATTTTTAAAATAAAAAAGAGCTTCAATGAAGCCCTTTAATATCAATCTTCTCTTGTGAAATGATACTTAAACTCATTATTACCAAATGCCTCTGTACTGTCAGACGCTTTTAACAGGACTGTAACTGTTTGGAGAATAAGTTTAAAATCAAGCCATAAACTATACTTTTCAATATACATTAAATCAAGAACAAGTTTATCTTTCGGTGATGTGTTATACTTACCGGCGATTTGTGCATAACCCGTGAGACCGCCTTTAACTCTAAGTCTATAAGAAAATTCAGGAAGGTCTTCTGTGTATTTGTCAACATTTTCAATCATCTCGGGGCGTGGACCTACAACACTCATTTCACCTTTAAGAATATTGATTAGCTGTGGCAATTCATCTATTCTGAATTTACGAAGGTATTTACCCACCTTAGTAATTCTGTCATCGTCAGAAGTAACAGATTTGTTAATACTGCCTTCTTCTTTCATAGTTCGGAATTTATAAACTTTAAAAAGCTTACCGCCTTTTGTAGCTCTTGCCTGACGGAAAAAAACATGTCCTCCGTCTTCAAGTTTAATTAAAATTGCGCAAACAAGCATTATTGGGCTGGCAACAAGTAATCCTATCGCAGACATAAGAATATCCATTGTTCGTTTAATCACTTTTTGTTCAAGGGTTAAGTCACGAACGACTGCCGAAACAAGCGGTTTATCATCAATCAAAACTGTTTTTGCGCCCAACATAACAACATCGTTCATTTCAAAATTATAATAAACATTCTTATTTCTTTCATAACAATATTCATTTAAAAGAATTTTCTCTTTTGAAGGAATATCGTACAGAAAAATTGTATCGTGGTCATTGATTATATCAAACACATCTTTTGATGAATAATGAATCATTTCAAAAATTTTATATTGCTTTTTATACTTCAAAATCTTTGGAACAATATTATTCAAAGATTCAAGCGAGCTTGTTATAACACAACATTTTTCAGGCGAGTTGATTGTGAAATATAAATAATTACCAAAATATGCAAAGAATACAATCAAAGCACCCTGAATTAACATAACAAGCAATAACAAATGTGGTGCTTCATATATAAAGTGGTCATTTAGATTGTCATTGACATTCATAATACAAAGCATAAAATGAGTTATCAAATCTGTGATAATTGTTGCCAGTGACATAGACATAATAATAGGTTTACTCTTTAATCTGCCGATTAAATAACCGCCATATACTGAAATGAGCAATGTCTCCATAGCAGTAAATGTTACAAGCAACACGGCTGTTGTTCTGGACATATGAAGTATCCACTCAAATTTCAGGCCAAAAATCAGAAAAAAAGTTCCTGCTAAAAGAAAGTACAGAGTAGCTTTCAATAACAAAACAATAGTATTTTTAAGCTTACTTAATATAGCCATATTAAGCCTCCAAAACGATTCGGTTTTTTCTCATTTTACTTCAACGCACATTCTTTGTCAATATTTGACAAAGTTCTGTAATAATTGTGTCATTTTTACTTTAAACTGTATTGGTATTATTTTTTCTGATTTTTTTAATATCATCTACAGTTATTTGTGACAAAATTATTCCAATAAAGATTAAAACGCAACCGAAATAACCCCTACCGCTCATCATTTCGTGAAGAATCAATGCTCCGCCGACGGCGCTGAACACAGATTCTGTTGAAAATACAATTGATGCAAAAGTGGGGTCAGCATTTTTTTGACCTAAAATCTGGCAAGTGTAAGCAACGCCTACTGACATTAAACCGCCGTAAAGAATTGGTATTCCCGCAGCTTTCACAGCAGAAAATTCTATTGTTTCGGTGAATATGGCAAAAAACATACTAAAAGCACCGCAGGTCAGGAACTGAATCATACTGAATTTCAAAGTGCTTACCGTATTCACAAACCTATCAACAACAAGAATATGGCCTGCCCAGAAAAATGCGCCGATTATAAGGAGAATATCGCCAATACCAAAAGTGATTTTGTCGTTGGTCATACATAGAAAAAACAATCCGACAACGGCAAAAAGGGCACCGAAAAATGTTAAAATACTTGTTTTCTTGCCCATAAAGAATCGAATTAATGGAACCAAAACTATGTAAAGGCCTGTTAAAAACCCTGCTTTGCCGGCACTTCCGGTAAAAACAACCCCAAATTGCTGAAGAGAAGATGCAACAAAGAGAATTATGCCCGCAAGAATGCCTGTCCATAAAGTTTTCTTAAATTTCTTTTTATCAAACTTTTCTCTTTCAAATATTAAAATAACGGGAATCAAAGATGTTGCGCCCAGTAAAAATCGCACACCGTTGAATGTAAACGCACCCACATATTCGGCGCCTACTCGTTGTGCAACAAACGCAAAGCCCCATATAATTGCTGTTAAAAACAGCAGTACGGTTGATTTTATTTTTGTTTTCATTTTTTTACACCCACAACACATAAGCCACGGGAAACCGTGGCTTTATGTTTATATAGCTTTTTTACTTGTTTTACCAATATTTTTTGAAGTCAAAATATTTGGCTTTCGGCTCTCATCACGAATTATTTCAGGCTCTGCACCGTTCACAACACACTCACGAGTGATAATCACCTTTGCGATTGTATGTTCGGACGGAGTTTCATACATAATCGGCATTAAAACATTTTCCATTATGCCGCGAAGCCCGCGGGCGCCTGTATTCTTTTCAAGAGTTTTTTCTGCTATTGCAATCAATGCGTCATCTGTAAACTCCAGGTCAACATCGTCCATTTGGAACAACGCTTTAAACTGTTTTAACAATGCGTTCTTTGGCTCGGAAAGAATTTTAACAAGGTCTTCTTTTGAAAGCTGCTGCAACGCTGTTATTACAGGAACACGACCGACCAGCTCCGGAATAAGACCGAATTTCACTAAATCTTGAGCAATAACCTTTGAATATACATTTTCAAGTTCAAGCTCTGTTTTATTTTTTATTTCGGCACCGAAGCCCAAGGCGGAATTGCTTGTTCTCTTTTCAACAATTTTTTCAATTCCGTCAAAAGCACCGCCGCAAATGAAAAGAATGTTTGAAGTATCAATTTGAATAAACTCTTGTTGCGGATGCTTTCTTCCACCCTGAGGCGGTACATTGGACACTGTTCCTTCAAGGATTTTTAAAAGTGCTTGCTGAACACCTTCGCCGCTTACATCACGGGTAATTGACGGATTTTCGCTTTTTCTTGCAATCTTATCAATTTCGTCAACATAAATAATGCCCCGTTCTGCTTTTTCAATGTCGAAATCCGCCGCTTGAATAAGACGAAGAAGAATGTTCTCAACATCTTCGCCAACATATCCCGCTTCTGTAAGAGTTGTTGCGTCGGCAATTGCAAAGGGAACATCAATAATTTTAGCGAGAGTTTGAGCGAGAACGGTTTTTCCTACGCCTGTAGGTCCCAAAAGAATCACATTACTCTTTTGAATTTCAACATCGGAATCAGAGCCGTGATATATTCTTTTGTAGTGGTTATAAACCGCAACGCTCAGTGCTTTTTTAGCTTCATCCTGACCTACTACATATTCGTCAAGCATAGCTTTAATATCTTGTGGTTTCGGTAAAACCTTTTCTTCAAGCTTAACCTTTTTACCGTTTTGTTTATAGTTTCTCTCTGCATTTTCATCAATTATTCCCATGCAGAGTTCAATACACTCGTCACAAATATAAACACCCGGTCCCGCAATAAGCTTTTCAACCTGTTCCTGAGTTTTACCGCAGAAAGAGCACCTGACAGTTCTTTCTTTTTCGTTTTCTCTAGCCATAGATTAGCTCCTTATCTCTTGTAGAAAACCTTATCAACAATGCCGTAATCCATTGCTTCCTGAGCTGAAAGCCAATTGTCGCGCTCTGTATCAACAGCAATTTGTTCGA
This sequence comes from uncultured Clostridia bacterium, assembly GCA_945787805.1. Classification (GTDB taxonomy): domain Bacteria; phylum Bacillota; class Clostridia; order Oscillospirales; family Acutalibacteraceae; genus Fimenecus. The sequence continues at coordinate 359,250 of CALZID010000001.1, forward strand.
TTGGCTTGCCTGTGTTTTCGGCAAGGATTTTATTAAGTTTTTCTCTTGTTCTGAGAATGTGTTCTGCCGCAATTTTAATATCAGTTGCCTGACCTTGTGCACCGCCGAGCGGTTGATGAATCATAATTTCACTGTTGGGAAGAGCAAAACGCTTGCCCTTTGCGCCTGATGAAAGCAAAAATGCACCCATGCTTGCCGCCATACCCATACAAATTGTAGAAACATCACACTTGATATATTGCATAGTGTCATAAATCGCAAGACCGGCCGAAACTGAGCCGCCGGGACTATTGATGTAAAGGCTTATATCTTTTTCGCTATCCTGTCCCTCAAGATAAAGTAACTGTGCAACAACCAAAGATGCAGTTGCATCATTAACCTCATCTGACAAAACGATAATTCTGTCATTTAAAAGTCTTGAAAAAATATCGAATTGTCTTTCACCCCTGTTTGTTTGTTCAACAACATATGGTACAAGTGCCATAATATAACCTCCGTTCAAAACTTATGAAAAAGCATTAAAGAATTGCCCTATAATTATTGGACAATTCTTCAACACTTAAACAAATACCTTTTTATTCAGCGTCTGCTGCTTTTTTTGTTGTCTTTTTAGCTGCCGGTTTTTTAGCAGGTGCTTTTTCAGCAGTATCTTTCTTTGCAGTTGTTTTCTTTGCTGCCGGTTTCTTTTCAGCAGGTTCTTTCTTTTCGGCAGTCTTTTTGGCGGCTGCTTTTTCTTCGGTAATTACTGCATTATCTTTAACAAAGTCAACTGCTTTTCTTGATGTAATGTCGCCTTTAAGTGTATCTTCGGGAATTGCCTTTTTAACTGCGTCAACATCCATATTATACATCTTCGCAAGTTTCTCATATTCAGCTGCAACATCATCGCCGGTTGCTTCAATTTTTTCTGCCTTAACGATTTCTTCGAGAGCAAGCTGAAGTTTAACCTGTGATTCGGCTTGTTCTTTATAGCCCTCTCTGAACTTATCCATCTCCATACCTGTATACATAAGGTATGTATCAAGATTAAGACCTTGCATTTGAAGTCTGTAATTAAAGTCGTTTACAATATCATCAATTGCTTTTTCAATCATACAAGCAGGAATTTCTGCTTTGATACCGTTTGCAACTGTTTCAAGAAGCTCGGCTGCAACCTTATTATCAGCATCAGCTTTTTTAGCATCTTCAAGCTGCTTTTTAACGCTCTTTTTGAGCTCGTCAAGTGTATCAAATTCACTGACATCTTTAACGAATTCATCGTCAAGAGCGGGAAGCTCTTTAACTTTAATTTCGTGAAGCTTAATCTTGAAAACTGCGTCCTTTGATGCGAGATTTTCTTGATATTCTGCCGGGAATGTAACATTTACATCAAATTCTTCACCGATTTTGTGACCGATAATCTGGTCTTCAAATCCCGGAATGAATGAACCGCTGCCGATAACGAGCTCATACATTTCAGCTTTGCCGCCGTCAAATGCAACTCCGTCAACAAAACCTTCAAAGTCAATAACCGCAGTATCGTTCTTCTTAACTGCTCTGTTATCAACAGAAACCATTCTTGAATTTTGTTCCTGCATTTTAGCAAGTTCTGCTTTAACTTCGTCGGCAGAAACCTTAACCGCAGGCTTTGTCGCTTTAACGCCCTTATATTTGCCGAGTTTAACCTCGGGCTTAACCGTAACCTTTAATTTGAGAGTAACGCCGTTTTTACCGATTTCCGGTACATCAAGGTCAAAGGGAGTATCAACCACATCAAGATTAGCTTCTTTGATTGCATCAGCAACTGCATCAGGATAAAGAATTTCAAGTGCATCTTCATAGAATATACCTTCACCGTAAACTCTTTCAATGAACGCTCTTGGAGCCTTGCCCTTTCTGAAACCGTTGATAGAAATGTTTTTTCTCTGCTTGAGATATGCTTTTTGCACAGCAGCTTCAAAATCTTCACCGCTGATTGCAATTTCAAGCTCGTAGACATTTGTTTCTACTTTGTTTGATGTTTTTAACATTTAATATTCCTCCTGAATATCGTTGTTTAATGATATTTACAAAAAATTCAATGTATTATATCACAAAAAAATACAAAATACAATATTTTACATAAGTTTTTCTTGATTTTTTAATAAAAATAATAATAATTTACAGTCAATTCACTTGGAACTGATGTATAACGGGCAAAACTCTAAATAATCAGCCGAAACAAGTCGAAACTCAATTCCGTATTTTTCACCGTTTAAAGCACCCTTAATTGCGCCGCCGTGAAGATGCCCGTAATAACAGCGCTTAATGTTGTTTTGCAAAAGCACATTTAATATCGGTTCACAAGTACCGTGCATTGAAACAGGCGGATAATGAAGAAACACCGCTATTTCTCCCCCAAGCTCTTTTGCCGTATCAATTGACCGTTGAAGTCTCTCACATTCACGGGCTAATACTTTATCGATATTCTCCTTTTCGGCGTCAAAAAACCAACCGCGAGTGCCTGCAATTGCCGTATTTTCAACACGGAAAGCGTTGTTATGCAGAAATTCAATTGAATCAAAGCCTTTTTCAGCCAAAAACCTATTCATTTTAGCGGCGGTATTCCACCAATAATCGTGGTTTCCCTTTAAAATGATTTTCTTGCCGTTAAGATTGTGCAAAAACTCAAAATCCTTTTCACTTTCTTCAAGGCTCATACCCCAAGAAATATCGCCTGTTATTACCACAGTATCATTTTCAGTTACCAATTTTTGCCAATTGTTTTTAAGGCGGAATTCATAATCATCCCACCCTTTGAAGATATTCATCGGTTTATCTGTTGAAAATGAAAGATGAGTGTCCCCGATTACAAAAATTGACATATGGTAAATTCTCCTGTGAATAACTTTAACATCTCTTCAAAGAATAATTTTGAAAGGAGGTTATATAAATGAGTAAAAATAATATCACTTGTGACGCTTGTCACTGCACTTATAATGACGGTCATATGAACTGCACTGCAGACGGTATCAATGTCGGTACACATAACGCTTGCTGTTGTGATGATACAAGATGTGCAACATTCAAAATGAAGGCTGATAGCACAAAATAAGGTAAAATCAAAAAGTGCGGAAACCATTATCACCCGGTTTCCGCATAATTTCTTTTACGGGCTTATATGCCTAACATATCAAACACAACCTGTTTCATATTCTCTTTTTTTGCAACACCCGTAAATCTCGGCGTTTTGCCTTTAAGAGTTGCAAGTTGTGGGGGTACGGGCTCATTTGATTTTTCAAACAATTCGTCAACCATATCAAATTCGTTATCCGCTTTTATTTCGTCTGTAATGGCAGAGAGAACGCTTGCAGAGAATTTATAAGGATTTGCGGTTGAAGCGATAACTGTCGGAGTGTTGTCCCCTGTTTTTGCCACATAATCTTCATATACCTTAACGGCGACTGCCGTGTGAGTATCGCAAAGATAATTTTTCTCATCAAATACCTTGCCTATTGTTGCCTTTGTTTGGGCATCATCACAGCAACCTGCTGCAAAAAGTGCTTTTACTTTTTCCGCAACATCGGCAGAAACCGTGTATTTGCCGCCGTTATTAAGCGAATTCATCCACTCGGCAACCTGAACGTCATTTTCACCGCAAAGATGAAAAAGAAGTCTTTCAAGATTACTTGAAATAAGGATATCCATTGACGGTGATGTGGTGCAATAGAAATCTCTGTTTTTATCGTATGTTCCGCTTGTTAAGAAATCGGTGAGAACATTATTCGCATTTGACGCACAAACGAGAGTTTTGATGGGTACTCCCATCTCTTTTGCATAATATGCCGCAAGAATATTACCGAAGTTACCCGTAGGTACAACTACATTCATTTCTTCGCCGTTTTTAAGTTCTCCGTTTTCAATCATATCGCAATATGCTGATACATAGTAAACAATCTGTGGAACAAGACGGCCCCAGTTAATTGAGTTAGCCGATGAGAATGCAAGTCCGTTTTCTTTGAATTTCTTTTCGATTTCTTTATCTGTGAAGATTTTTTTAACGCCCGACTGTGCATCGTCAAAATTACCTTCAATGGCACAAACGCTGACATTTTTACCTTCCTGTGTTGTCATTTGAAGCTTCTGCATCGGGCTGACGCCGTCAACAGGATAGAAAACGAGAATTTTTGTATTCGGTACATCTGCGAATCCTTCGAGAGCCGCTTTACCTGTATCGCCCGATGTTGCAACAAGAATAACTATTTCAGTATCCTTTACTGTTTTACCGGCTGAAACTGTCAAAAGATAAGGGAGAAGCTGAAGTGCCATATCTTTAAATGCACAGGTAGGTCCTCTCCAAAGCTCTAAAACATTAGCAGAGTCGGATAATTTATATAACGGCGCTACCTTTTCAGAACTGAATTTGCCCGCTTTATATGCGCCTTCGACGCACATTGAAAGCTCATCTTCCGTGAAATCCGTAAGATAGAGTCTTAAAACTTCTTTGGCTCTTTCAATGTAGCTCATCGGTACGAGCTTTTCAATAAATTCAAGAGAAATTGCGGGAATTTCAGTCGGAACAAAAAGTCCGCCTTCAGACGAAATTCCTTTAGCAATTGCCTGAGCGGCAGTTACTTTGACCGACTTATCCCTTGTACTTGTATAAAACATAAGAACACATCCTTTTCGTGTGGTATTCTAACACATATTATTTTTCATTTCAATATTTTAACAGATTTAAATTCCGTTTGAATCAAAGGCATTTTCAATATGATTGATTTTGACGGGTTCGTCATCTTGAAAATAAACTTCGATAATATCAAACCGCGGCTGACGGATTAAATCATAGGTCTTCAAATACAACTGTGATGACGCAATAATCTTTGCTCTTTTAGAACTGTCAACTGCATCCGACGGTGAATATTTCATTCCTGCACTTCTTGTTTTTACTTCAACAAAAACTACATACTTTTTATCTTCTGCCACAATATCTATTTCACCGAATTTGCAATGATAATTACCTTCTACAATTATGTAGCCGTGCTTTCTTAAATATCTTGCGGCTACAATCTCACCGTATTCGCCGATTAAACGCTTATCCATTATCGTTACCTAAAATCTTTCTTAAAAAAGATTTTCTGTGAACAGGTGAAACACCGTATTTTTCAATCATTTCATAATGAAGTTTTGTTCCGTATCCCTTATGCTTTTCAAAACAGTACTCTGGATATTTTTTTGCAATTTCAAGCATAAATCTGTCACGGCTGACCTTCGCAAGAATTGACGCGGCGGCAATTGACATACTTTTTCCGTCGCCTTTTACCACGGTTTCATCAGCAATTGATAATCCCGGATGCTGATTACCGTCGATTAAAGCATAGTCGGGTTTTACTGATAACCCGTCCACTGCTCTTCTCATCGCTAAAAATGTTGCATTTAAAATATTTATTTCATCAATTTCTTCTTCCGTTGCAATGCCGACAGAATAAGAAATCGCTTTTTCACAGATTATGTCAAATAATGCTTCCCGCTTTTTCTCGGAAAGCTTTTTTGAATCGTTCAGCCCGTCAATTTCAAGGTCAAGGGGCAAAATTACAGCAGCGGCATAAACGGGCCCCGCTAACGGACCACGGCCTGCTTCATCTATTCCGCAAATTGATTTATAGCCCTTTGCGGCAGCTTGTTTTTCATAGGAATAGTCCATATTATTTCACCGGTCTTTCTAATGAAATTGCACCTAATTTTCCGCCTCGGTATTCGTCAAGAAGCATTACCGAAGCTCGCTCACAGTCAATTTCGCCGCCCTTAATCATCATACCGCGCTTTTTGCCAATCATTTCTAAAACTTCCCAAGCTTCTTTATCTTTAAAATCTTGGATTTTATATCTTTCGGTTAATCTGTCGGCGTAATCTGTTTTCATAACCTCCAACAGTCTTATTGCAAGTGTTTCGGCGTCTAATATTTCGTCCTTGACAGAGCCTATGAATGCCAATCTGTCACCGACTGCGGGGTCATCAAATTTCGGCCAGAGAACACCCGGAGTATCTAACAATTCAATACCGTTGCCAATCGGAAACCATTGATTATGCCTTGTCACGCCCGCTTTATCAGCCACTTTTGCTTTTGCGGAACCTGCCATACGGTTGATAAAGGAGGATTTGCCAGTATTGGGGATTCCCACAACCATAATACGAAGTGCCTTGCCGGGCATTCCCCTGTCTTCGTTCTTCTTGATTACATCTTTTAAAACATCACGAACGACATTTTTATAAACATTAAGACCTTTGCCTGTGCGGCAGTCGACGGGAATTGCAGAAATACCCTTGCTTTTATAAAAGTTTACCCATTCGTTCGTCGTGTTTTTATCTGCCAAATCGCACTTATTTAATAGAACTATTCGTGGTTTTCCGTTAATCATTTCTTCAAGCTCAGGGTTGGAACTGCTAACGGGAATTCTTGCATCAATAATTTCGGTAACGCCGTCAACAAGAGACAAGCTCTCTTTAATAAGACGACGGGTTTTTGCCATATGTCCCGGAAACCATTGAACAACTTGTCTTTGTGTATCAGCCATTGTTTTTCTCCTAAACCTTAAGAATTGAAAAGCTTTGTATCACCGAGTTTATAAAAAACTTTCCCTACAACATATCTTTCGTCAATAAACCCGATACCGGGTTCACGGCTGTCTGCGGAATTGTTGCGGTTATCACCCATGACAAAAAGCTTGCCTTTCGGTACGGTATAGCTTTGAGACATACTGTGGAAAAATATCATATCGTTCTTAATATAATCTTCTTCAATCGGAACGCCATCTACAAGAACGCATTTTTCTTTTTTATCAAATGAAATTGTTTGCCCTTCTGTGCCGATAACTCTTTTTATCAAAACAAGCTCATAGCTATTGGGTTGAGATATTACCACAACATCGCCGTTTTTTATTTCTCCGTTAATTGCAGTAATCAAAAGACCGTCACCGTTATGCAAGGTATTCTCCATTGATTCGCCCACGACCACCGAAATCTTAAAGAAAAAGGTAAAGATAATACTGACCGCTATCAAAGCAGTCAGCAATACAGAAGCAAAATCATAAACCGAACTTAATACTTTAGTCTTATTCATAATCATCAATGTTCCAATCGCCAAAAGGTAAAATTCTGATTTGTGCTACACCTAACACATATCTTTCATCAATAAATCCAATAGTTTTAAATCTGCTGTCAAGTGAATCGTTTCTATTGTCGCCCATTACGAAAAGACATCCTTCCGGGACTTTTAAGGGATAGACAAAATCGCCCATTCTCTCGGTTTTTTCTGCTATATAAGGTTCATACATTGACACGCCGTTAACCGTTACAATACCTTCAATGAAATCAATTGAAACGGTGTCTCCCCCTTTTGCAATAACACGCTTTATCAGCGGCTCGTTAAGTGAATTCGGCTGCGTTATAACAACAATATCGCCAACCTTGACTTCACCCGGTATTGCGCTGACCGTGAGCCAGTCACCGTCGGACAACGTAGGGTACATCGAGCTGCCGTTAACGCCTACAACTCTGAACATAAAAGCAAATATTATAAGAATTAAAATAATTGCATAGATTAACGAATCGAGCCAGTCATATAAAAATTCCCACGGCTTTTTATTTGACTTGGCAGTGTATTCGTCACTTTCAAATGAAATTGAAAATTCTTCAGTTTTTCTCATTTCTATCACCCGTATATCTTCAGCAAAAATGCAAAAAGTCCTTTATTTTATTGTGCTTGCAATACTGCATATTTTTTGTAATCGGTGGTTTACGCCTGAGCGTGAAATAGGTTCACTCAGGCACTCACCCAATTCACGCAGTGACATATCGGGATTTTCGAGTCTTAACTCGGCAATCTCCCGAAGTTCATTTGATAAATATGAAAGTCCGACCGTGTTTTTAATATGTAGGATTGCGTCAATTTGTTTAGCGGCGGCATCTATTGTCTTGTCAAGATTTGCGCTTTCAAAATTCAACTTTCTGTTCACATTGTTGCGCATATCTTTATACATCTTAACGCCCATAAGCTCAAGGCACGAATTCATTGCGCCCATAACCGTCAAAATATCTTCAATAGCTTCGCTGTCTTTAAAATATATCACATAGTTGGAGCTTCGGCTGATTACCTTGGGCTCCGAAGTTAATTCATCATAATCGTTTATAAACACCTTTAAATCCTTGCTCAAGTTCAGATACGGAACAACAAATTCCAGATGGTAGCTTTTATTGGGGTCATTGATTGTACCGCAAGTTAAAAATGCTCCTTTAAGAAAAGCCGCTTTGCAGCATTCGTCTGAAATATTGCTCCAATTAAGTCTTAAAGTACCTGATTTTTTATCATAACCGAAGGTTTCAAGAACACGCAATCTATCTTGCGGTGTTTTCACTTCAATTTTATATTTTCCTGCTTCTGTTTTATAAAACTCAGGTTCCACTTTGCAAACCTTAATAAGCATTTTTCTGTACATTTCTGCAATTCCGCTATGCTCGGTTAACAGAGAAATGTCAAACGAAGAGAATGCTCTTGAAAAGAGAAGCATTCCATAGGCAAAAGCATGCATACAGCAATCATTTTCTGATTCAATTGATAAAATTTCGTTTTTTACATGTGCTGAAAAAGACATTTTTAACTCTTATCTCTTAATGTCACGGTGATAAACCGAAACATTATAACCCCTATCTTTAATATCATTATACACCAATTCTGCAAAAACTACCGAACGGTGCTTGCCTCCGGTACAGCCTACGGAAACAGTCAACTGACTTTTGCCTTCGCTGTGATAAAGCGGCACTAAATAATTTATTAAATCGAGCAATTTGGGCACAAGGCCCTTTGCCTGGTCAAAGCTCATTACATATTCACGAACAGGCTCTTCAAGCCCGGTATGTGTTTTAAGTTCGGGAATATAAAAGGGATTTGGTAAGCATCTGACATCAAAAACCAAATCGGAATCTTTCGGAACACCGTACTTAAATCCAAAAGAAACAACATTTATTTTCAATGTGTTTGATATATTATCCAGAAACAATTCTGCAATTCGCTGTTTAAGCTGAGCCGCTGAAAGCAAAGATGTATCAACAACATAGTTAGCGATATTTTTCGCTTTTTTAAGCATTTCCCGTTCTTTAATTATTATATCAAGCAATTCGGTTGGGGAATTTTCATTCAAAAGCGGATGCTTTCTTCTAGTTTCCTGATAGCGACGCATAATGACTTCATTGTCAGCATCAAGAAACAAAATTTTATAATCGCACCCCATAACTCTCAATTCTTCAAGCGCTGCAAATAATTGGTTAAAGGAGTCGCCTAATCTGACATCGGCCGCTATCGCAACCTTTTCTCTTCGCTCGGTTGAATCGTTAAGAATTCGCACAAAAGTGGGAATCAGTTGCGGAGTCATATTATCCACACAGAAAAAGCCTATATCTTCCATTGTATCAATTGCTCTTGATTTTCCTGCGCCGGACATTCCGGTTACGATTACTAACTGCATACTGTTTCCCCGCTATTCTCCGATTATTTTTACTTCTGTTTCTAATTTTACACCGTGTTTTTCAAAAACAGTGTTTTGAATATGTTTTATGAGATTTATAATATCAGTCGATGTTGCCGTGCCACGGTTTATAACAAAGCCCGCATGTTTTTCGCTAATCTGAGCGCCGCCTATTGTATATCCTTTCAAGCCGCAATCTTCTATCAATGCACCTGCGAAATAGCCCTCAGGGCGTTTGAATGTGCTGCCTGCGCTCGGAAATTCAAGAGGCTGCTTTTCTTTTCTGCGACGCAGTTTATCGTTCATGGCCTCTTTTATCTCTGCTTTTTCGCCCATATTAAGCTTTAACACCGCTGAAACAATTGTATATCCGTTATCGGTATAAGCACTTCGACGGTATCCCAAGTCAAGCTCGTCTTTTGAAAGTGTTGCAATGTTACCGTCACTGTCAATATGAGTGCAAGAATAGAGAACATCCTTCATTTCTCCCCCATAAGCACCCGCATTCATATAAACAGCACCGCCCAGATTACCGGGAATACCGAATGCAAATTCCAATCCGCTTAACGAATTTTCCAATGCAAAATTACAAAGGGTTTTCATCATTACCCCGGCTTCACATTCAATAGTGTTGCCGTCAAGTAATCTTATGCCCGAAAGCTTAGAACCGATTTTAATAATAACGCCTTTATATCCGTTATCCGTTACAAGCAAATTCGAGCCATTCCCCATAAGAAAAGGCTTAATATTTAATTCTTTGCATTTTTTTATTATCTGCGACAAAGAATTGACAGAAGCGGGAATGATAAGTAAATCGGCATTACCACCTGTTTTAAAACTTGTGTATTTTTTCATTGGAGCATTTTCATACACTTCGGCACCCAAGTTTTCAGCAAGTGATTCAAGTTCACCGTACAACATCATTACCTCTTTCTATAAATTTTAGTAATTTTGCCAAATATCAATTTCTTTTGCTTTTGGCTCATAGCCTTCATCCATTCCAAGCTGATGAAGAAGTTCACGAGCTGCGTTATAGCCCATTTTCTTTTGTCTGTTATTCATTGCGGCACATTCGATAATAACCGCAAGATTTCTGCCCGGTTTAACGGGAACAACAGTCAAAGGAACTTTTATATCCATAATTGTTATGTATTCATTATCAAGCCCCATACGGTCATAAACTTTTGAACTGTCCCAAGGTTCAAGCTGAATAACCATATTGATTTTTTCGGTAAGCTTTACAGCACCCATACCGAAAATTCTTCTCGCATTGATAATGCCGATACCTCGAAGCTCAATAAAATGACGAATATTGTCGGGCGCCGTACCCACGAGTGTTCTTGACGATGTTTTCCTGATTTCAACCGCATCGTCCGCTATAAGACGGTGACCCCTCTTAATAAGCTCTATTGCGGTTTCGCTTTTACCGACACCGCTGTCGCCCACAATGAGAATACCTTCGCCGTAAACTTCAACCAATACACCGTGACGGGTAATTCTCTCTGCAAGCTCTGTGCCGAGAAAATAAATCAGACTCGCCATTGCGCTTGATGTGGATTCACTTGAACGAAGAATCGGAACGCTGTATTTTTGGGCAAGCTCAATCATACCGTCAATAGGCTCGAAATTTCTCGTTATGAGAATTAAAGGAGGCTGCTTGCTAATCAAATCTTCTAAACACTTTAACTGTTTTTCTTTGGGCATTGAATTAAGAAAATCCATCTCGCCAAAGCCTAAAAACTGAACTCTTGCAGGGTCAAAATACGGGTCCGCACCTGCAAGTAAAAGTCCGGGACGATTAACTTCTTTTGAAGTTATTGAAAGTACAGAAGCATCGCATGGTAAATAGAGAACTTCATAGCCGTTCTCGTTGATAACTTTTTCAAGTGAAACAGAATGTTTTGTTACCAAAATGCCTACCTCCCCTTTATAAATAATACAATTATAGTAATTATATAACATAGTTTTAAAATTTCCAATAGTTTTTTGAAAAATTATTTAAAATTTTGAACCCGACAGAATATTTCCCGTCGGGTTCTTTTATTTAGTCAAAAGACACTTATTTCATATTTTCTTCGTATGACTTAATCATCTTTTTAACCATCTGACCGCCAACAGAACCTGCTTGCTTTGAAGTAAGGTCACCGTTGTAACCCTGCTTAAGATTTACGCCAACTTCTGATGCAGCTTCCATCTTAAAACGGTTGAGAGCTTCACGAGCTTCTGGTACTACGTTCTTTGAACTTCTTGACATCTTATTTACACCCCAATCATTTTAAATCTTTGTCGTTTGCAATAATATTTTAAGCAGCTATACGGGTTTTATTATTGAAAAATTTTGTCAAATCTTATAATCTCTTAAAGAACAAAATTCATATCCGTTTTCTCTTGCTGTATCAATAATTCTGCTAAGTGCATTTGCATTGTCGGGCGATACCGAATGCAACAGTATTACTGCTCCCGGATGAAGACGGGATATGACCGTGTCATAAGCGAACTGTTCGCCTTTTTGATTATTCAAATCCCAATCGGCATAAGCCAGTGACCAGAAAACACTTGTATAGCCTAATTTTCCTACTGTATTCAATGCATTCTCGTTGTATTCGCCTTTCGGAAATCTGAAATACGGCTCACTGTAATTAAAATTATCTCGCAAATATTTATCCATTCCCAAAATTTCTTCTTTTATCTGTTCGGTTGATATTTCGGCAAAGGAGGGATGCGTTACGGAGTGATTTCCCACAATGTGGCCTTCATCAATCATTCTTTTAATTAAATCGGGATTTTCTTTCACCTGCGGCAAGGTACAAAAAAACGCCGCATTTACATTTTTCTCTTTTAATACATCAAGTATTTTGGAAGTATATCCGTTCTCATAGCCACAGTCAAATGTCAGATACAAAACCTTTTTCTGCGACTTTGTATCAAGGCAAAAGGCTTTAAAATTATTACTTTCAAAATATTTCTGTGCATTTTTTGAAATATCATGTGCAACTCCGTTTTTTGCAACACCGTAGCTGTGTGATTTTTTATCGGCGGTACCCATTGGCTCGGGTGAAACTGTTGTTTCAATATCTTCATAATCGGTTGTAGTTTCTGTTCTTGTTTCGGTTTCATAACTCTTCGGCTCGGATTTTCCTTCTTGTGTGCAAGAGCAAAGTAATGACAAGGACAGAACAGCACACATAATTTTTATAAGTTTATTCATTTTAAAGTCCTTATTTCATCATGCTGTTCATATTGTCAACAACATTTGAAAATGTGTTTACTGCTTTTTTAGCTGTTTTCTTCATTTTCTTTTTAGTTGAATTATTTGATATTGCATTTGTCATTGCAAGTGCCGCTGTACCGGCAAGCACACCTGCGCCGAGTGCTTTATACATTGTATTGTTGTTCATTTCTATTCCCCTTTCAAAAATTTTTACTCATATTTTAATGAGCAAATATATTTTTTGAAAAAGTAATAAAAAAATTATGAAATTGTATTTAAAATTATTTCTAAAAATGTTATACTTTAAATTACATTAAATTTTCAAAATTTTGGTGATAAAAATGACACTTAATATTGTTATGGTTGAGCCCGAAATTCCGCAGAATACGGGCAATGTGGCACGCACATGTGCGGCAACAGGCGCAAGACTGCACCTTGTCGGTAAAATGGGATTTACTCCCGATGATAAAAAACTCAAAAGAGCCGGACTTGACTATTGGTATTTGCTTGATATTACCTATTATGACTCCCTTGAAGAATTTTTCGAAAAGAATAAAGACGGTAACTTTTTCTATTTTTCAACAAAAGCACAAAAAAGACATTCCGATGTGAAATACCCCGACAACACATATCTTGTGTTCGGCAAAGAAACTGCGGGACTTCCCGAAGACTTATTGTTCGCAAATGCCGACAAATGTGTGAGAATACCTATGATTGACGAAGCGAGAAGCCTTAATCTTTCAAATGCGGTGGCAATCGGTGTTTATGAAACCCTGAGACAATGGGACTATCCGCAGCTGCTCGAACGCGGAGAATTGAGAAATTACAACTGGGCAGACCAGCAATAATAAGTAAAAGAGGCTGTAAAAAAACTTTCGTTTTTTACAGCCTCTTTTGGGGGTTAGGAAAAAATGCGTAGAATGGACAAACTGAGCGATAACAAGGCTTTTACCTTGTTATCGTTTGCCCGACGGCGTACAAAGGTACGCCGAGAGGCGAAGTTTGT
>CALZID010000002.1 GCA_945787805.1 uncultured Clostridia bacterium
GCAATGCAAAGCTCACCCATCACTCCGATAGGCGTGGGCTTCAAATATTTATCTACTATATATATCTGTGCATTTGCTATGGGTTTGCCGATAGTAACATCATTTTCATCGACTTCTGTATATGTAATCCATACTGTTGCTTCTGTCGGCCCGTATATATTAAATATCTTCGCATTTGTATATCCTTTTATCTCTTTTACAAGTGCACTGTCTAATGCTTCGCCGCCCAAAATTATTACCTTAATCGTTTTTAGATAATCTATTTGGTTTTTATCTGCAATAAGCGCTTTCATTTTTGTCGGTGTTGTTTGGATAACATCTACCGAATGTGTTTTAAGCAATGTCACAAGCTTGCTTTGTATTTTTGTTTCGTTTTCATCTGCAAGAACTACTGTTAATCCGTTACTGAGCGGCAAAATGCTTTCTGTTACAAAAATATCAAAGCCTATTGTTGTCAATGACAAGATGTTCTTATGCTCGTCCTTTATTATTCCGCCAAGTACATTCTTTTCGTTTTTGTTCACATAGTTTGCAACATTTCTATGACTTAACAATGTACCCTTAGGCATACCTGTTGAACCCGATGTATAGATACAATAACAGGTACTTTCGGCTGATACCGATATGTCGGGGTTTTCTATTTTATTACAAGACAGCAGTTCATATATGTTTTCTTCTGTTACACAGAATTTCGCATCACTGTCTTTTAATATATATTCTATTCGCTCTTTCGGCAGCTCCGAGTCAATAGGCAAATATGCCGCACCGGTTTTTAAAATACCGAACAAAGCCGAAAGAAGATAGCTCTTTCTCGGCAGCATCAGTCCTACAATATCGCCCTTACCTATACCCTTTTCTATGAGCGCATTTGCTATTCTGTTTGCCTCTTCATTTAACTCTTTGTATGTAAGAGTTTTATCTCTTGCTACAAGGGCGGTTTTATCGGGTGTTCTTTGTGCCTGCTCTTCAAAAAGTGTGTGAATACACTTGTCTTTCGGATAATCGACGGCTGTGTTGTTGAAGTCATATAACACCTTTTGAAGCATTTCTCTTGAACACATTGGAATTTGCATGATATTTACATTTACATGGTCCACCACATATTCCATCATACTCAATATTGAGTCCGTCATTTCTTCGGCTTCGTTTCTGTCAAGATAGGCATTTCTGTAACGGACTTTAAATCTATGGTTTTCTTCGCTGAATTTTTGGAAATGCAATTCAACAGGCACAGACATGAGCTTGGGATATACAATATGCATTTCATAATCGTCGTTATGCGGAAATTCTTGCACATCACAAGCAATATCGAAAAGCTGGTTTGTTGAAGTGCCTTGTTTCTCCAACAAACTCAAAATATTTTGTTGAGTAAATTTTTGATGCTTATAAAGAGTAATTTTTAAATCTTCAATCATTCTTGCATTGTCAATGAATGATTTTTCCTGTAAATCTATAACGGCAGGTACAATATGCATATAAAGGCCTATGGTGTTAAGCTCGGCCTGTGTAGTACGGTTAAGCACGGCGGCGCCCATGGTAAATCTGTTCACATCATATTTTTGAGCGATATAAGAAGCCGTGACCGTGTTAATAAATGTTGTTAATGTAATATCATTGATTTTACAATAGTTATCAATCTTTGAATAAAGGCTTTCGGGAACCCTCAAATTCACTTCGTCGGATGAAAAATCCAAGAGATTTCCGCGTGGCACAATAACATTGAATGTGGGATTATGACTGAACTGTTCTTCCCAGAATCCTTTATCGGTGTTATATCTTTTTGATGTTCTGTATTTTTCTTCTCTTTCTATATATTGTTCATAAGGCTGACATTCGGGCGGAGTTTCGCCTTTTATATATTGATTTGTATGGTCGCACAAAACAAAAGCGCTGAGGCCGTCACAAGCGATATGATGGCCGCTGACTAAAAATCCCGATTTGGTCGGCGACTGAAAAATTGCAAAACGAATTAACTCCCCGTCAAAAAATGTTGTGGGAGTATTTAAAAACTCTTTTTCCGCTTTTAAAATATCATCATCCGAATCCAGCTTAAAAAACGGTCTTTCCGTATAAACAAATTCACTCACATAAGTGCTTAAAGTGTTGTCAGCTTCTCTTTTTATTCTTACACGCATTCCGACATTGTTTTTTATGAGCATATTGCATGCGTCATTGAGCTCCTTGCGGGAGTATACCTTCGGAAATATTTCAACAACGCCTTGATTCCACAAAAAACTGTCCAGAGTGGTGTCTTTTGTATAAAAATTTGATTGAGAAGAAGTTAAATTATATTTCACAATTCAGACCTCGTTAAATATATTTAAACGCTATTATAGCATTATACAATTATAACTATTATAGTTTAACGGTAGCATAAAGTCAATGTTTATTAGCCTGTAAAAAAATACATACTTGCATATTTCTGTCTAATAATGTATAATAATTTCAATAATTGAAAGAGGTGATAGAAAAATGAGCAGAATTCGTACTATATGGAGTGACAACCATAGCGAAGACAACTTTATAAGTGAATATCCGGATTTTTCCGCATTTGCTTATTTAAAACAAACTGCCGAAAAATATCCTAATAATACAGCTGTTGAATTCCAAAACAAAGAAACTTCTTTTGTTGAGATGATTGGTCAAATTGAAGATATTGCAAAATCTCTTTTGGCGATTGGTGTAAAAAAAGGCGATTATGTTACTGTAATGGCGCCGAATACCCCTCAGGCAATCTTTACCATTTATGCAATCAACCGCATTGGTGCAATCGTTAATATGATTAACCCTTTACTTTCGGTAAACGAAGTTAAAACATTTGTTGAAAATGTAAACAGCACGGCAATACTTACATTCGATTTGCTTTATCATAAATTTGCAGGTATCAGCTGGACTGCGCCTTGCAATCCCACAATGATTATTGCGCATATTTCAGACGCATTGCCCGAACAGATTAAGTCTGTATATAAAAGTAACAACGAGCAGGAGATTACTCCTAACCCGGCGCACAAGGTTATTGACTGGAACGACTTTTTAAGAGAAGGCGCTAAGCTTTCAAAAGATTTACCTGCCGATGACGGTAAGGGCGAAGATGACGCTGCTATTCTTTACAGCGGCGGCACAACCGGTCTTCCCAAAGGCGTTATTATTCAAAATAAATCCTTTAACGCCATGGTTGTTCAAACCGGTGAAGTTATGCCCCACGACCTTAAAGATATGCCGGGCAAAAAAGTGTTGGGACTTATGCCTTTGTTCCACGGCTTCGGTCTTGTAATGTGTATTCATGTTATGATAAATTTAGGCTGTCATATCATATTGGTTCCCAAGTTCGACCCGTTGGCTTGTATTGATTTGATATTCAAGAAAAAAATCGGCTATGTTTATGCTGTTCCCGCACTTTATGAAGCAATGTCAAGAAGCGAAGAAATTGAAACAAACGACCTTTCTTTCTTGGAATTAGTTGCTGTTTCGGGTGACAAATGCAGTCAAAAGCTCATGGACAGAATGAATAAATATTTAGAAAAAGGCGGTTCACCTGCCCGAATGACTGAGGCATGGGGATTAACAGAAAGTCTTTCTGCCGTTACATTAAACCCGTTCTTTAATCAGAAAAAGGGAAGCTGCGGTATTCCGTTATCGGGCAACGAGATCAAAATTGTTAGACCGGGTACACACGAAGAAGTGCCGTTCGGTGAAGACGGTGAAATTTGCGCAACAACACCTACATTGATGCGCGGATATTATCATAACGAAGAAGAAACCGCATTGGCATTGCAAAAACACCCCGACGGAAAAACATGGTTACATACCGGCGATATCGCTTATATGGATGAAGACGGATATATCTACTTCCGTCAAAGAGATTCAAAAATGGTAATCATTAACGGATTTAATGTATATCCAATCCAGATTGAAGAAGTCATCAACAGATGCGAAGGCGTTGCAGTTTCATGTGTAGTTGGCGTTGAAAGCAGAGCGGGTACACATATTGTCGCAGTTGTTCAGCCTCTTAGTATGGATATGGATTTGGACGACCTTCAAAAGCGTATTTTGGAAAGCTGCAAGCTTGAAGTTGCGGAATATGCACAACCGAGAAAGGTTGTATTCCAAGAAGCTTTACCCCGCACAGCCCTAGGAAAGATAAACTTTAAGCAAATTACTGCGGATATGAATAAGAAAGGATAATTTCATGATAACTCGTATTGAAGATATTTATAAAGAAGTAACCGGATGTCAGGATGTTAAGGTTACCGAAGATACAAAGCTTGAAAATGAGTTCAACTCTTTAAGTCTTGTTCAATTCATTTGTTGCATTGAAGATGAATTTGACATTGAAGTTCCGAATTCTGCAATCAAAAACATCAAAACAGTCGGAGATGCCATAAAGCTTATTGAACAACTTATGGACGAATAAATTACGAAAGCCATTGGCAGAGATATTGTCAATGGCCTTTTACTTATTGTCAATGCGCTCTTGCCATTAACAGAATCGTGTGGTATAATGAGTTGTTTTTTGAAGATGATAAATCGTAATTCTCTAAAAAGAGGTGTGAAAATGTATCTTACTATGTTGAAAAGTAAAATCCATCGTGCAACCGTTACTCAATCAGATTTAAACTATGTCGGAAGTATTACAATCGACAAAGCACTTATGGACGCTGCGGGCTTGCTTGAATATGAAAAAGTGCAAATAGCGGATATTGATAACGGCAACCGATTTGAAACCTATGTAATCGTCGGTGAAGAAAACAGCGGTTGCATTTGCCTTAACGGTGCGGCTGCAAAATGTGTTGAAGTGGGCGATAAAGTTATAATTATGGCTTATGCCCAAATGACGCCCGAAGAAATTGAACAGCATCTTCCAAAAGTGGTTTTTGTAAATGATAAAAATGAAATCACAGAAGTGGCGAACCGTGAAAAACACGGCGAGATTAAGTAAAGTGTGCTTTTTCTGCATATTTAATTTTGTTATTTGATGCAAACAAGGATTAAAACAGTCTGTGCGACTGCTTTAATCCTTGTTTTTATGTTGATAAAACAATAAAAAAAACAGCAGACAGCACATTTGCCATCTGCTATTTTGGTGCGAGAGACGGGACTTGAATGTCTGCTCGCGATTGCTCGCATACTGAACGCTTGGCGACCCAATTTCTTGCGAAATTCGGTACCCGCCAACCGCTTCTCACTAAAAACGATATACTATATCGTTTTTTACGCTCGAACCCTCTCGGGTTCAAGTTCCCCGTATATTTAGACATAAAAAATAGAGAAACCACAAAAGTGATTTCTCTATTTTTGGTGCGAGAGACGGGACTTGAACCCGTACGGGATTACCACACGCCCCTCAAACGTGCGCGTCTGCCGATTCCGCCACTCTCGCATATCGGTCGTTTTCTCGAACGCAAGAGATATTATAACAAAGGGAAATGGCGGTGTCAAGCATTTTTAAAAAATTTTTTTAGTTTTTTAAATTGAGTCCTTTTTTCTTTGTGCGCCCGGCTTTGTTGACGGTTTTTTTCTGTGTTTCGGTAATCCTTGTGCTATTGTGGGGAAGCTGTTTTCTGTTTCTGCCGTCGGCTGAATTTCATAGGTGCCGTATTTATTAACCATTTCATAAGGGGTTTCGGGGCTGTCGGGTAGATATGTCGCGCTTTCTTCAAGCACTTCATAATGTGGGAATTTTTCTTTTTTATCTTTTTTATTATTCATTTTTATCACCGATATTATTTTGGATTAAAAAATGAAAATAATACAAATGCGGTTGTAAAAAAAGCGGCTATAAAACTTTCGATTTACAGCCACTTTGATTTTATGCGTCTTTTTGTGCCTCTGCTTCATGCTTTGCACGAAGGTCAGCATAAATAGGTTCAAGCTTTTCTTTTGTAAGGGGATAACCGAAACGGAAGATAAGCCACACACCCGTATAAACGATTGCGGGAATAATTGTACAAATAAACATAATTTTATTACTTGTACCGTTTGCTTCAATAAATCCGTTACCCGCAGTAGCGCTGTCATATTTTGCCCATTGTAGAAGGAAGAGTCCGCCTGCGTCGGCAACTGCCTGACCTAATTGGCGGCCGAAGGTATATGCCGAATAAACTGCACTTTCGTTTCTGACGCCTGTTTTCCATTCTTGATAGTCGATAACATCCATAACCACTGCCCAGCAAGTAAGACTGACGAATGTATAGCCGAAACCGATTAAGAGCAAGCAGAGCATAAACAGCCAAGCGGGGTAAATGCCCTGTGACGGGTTAATCCATCTGATAAAGCTCTCGTTGTTTGCGGTAACTGCAAGGAATACGGATGCAATCGCTGCAAAAATTGACATTTTCCCGCAAAGCTCTTTTTTGCCGTATTTTGCGGCGAGTTTTGGTGTAAAGAAAATAAGCGCCGCCATCGGAAGATAGGTGCAAACCGTACCCAAAACATTTAAGCCTGTATTTGTAAAGTAGTTCTTATAAAGATAAGCGTTAAAGGAGTTAAACTGCAACTGACCTGAAATAAGAATACCTGAAATAGTAATCATAACAAAAGGTCTTGATTTGAATAATCCTAAATATGTTGTTTTGAAATCTATTTTTTCGTCGTCAATTGCAGGAACACGCTCTCTTACCATACTGTTGCCCACAAGATAGAAAACTATTGACAGAGCGCCCATCAAAAGAGCATACAGGAACATTCTTCCACCGTCGGCAACTTCAATTTCTTTGCCTGTTGTGGGGTCCATTTTGCCCGTGCCGACATAGATAACAAACGGAGCAATAAGGGTAACAACCGCACCGCCGACACCGCTGCCTACCGAACGGGCGGTTGAAAGAACCGTTCTGCCCTTGGGGTCATCGGTAATAACCGATGCAAGCGAGCCGAAAGGAATGTTCATTGCGGTGTACATTGTACAGTAAACCAAATACAGAATAATAGCAATTGCAAATATCCAGGTGGGATTATTCGCTAAAAACTCATTATAAAAAATTGTATTCGGGTCATTAAACGGAATAAAGCAAAGTACCGTTGAAATTCCCAAAGGCACTGCCACGAGTCTTAAATACTGACGGAATTTACCGTCTTTACCCGGTTTTCTCTTTGCAATGACCGCACCCCAAATGGGGTCGTTCACAACATCCCATAGTCTTGTGATGATAAACATATAACCGACAAGCTTCGGAGCAATCTTTAAAACATCGGTCATAAAGAGTTTGAGATAGCTTGTAACATAAGTGAGGTTAAACATATTAGCCGCTTCGGCAATGGTATAACCCGAAATATCTTTCATCCCTATTTTATTAGGGTGGTTATTTATCTCTTTCGGTGTTTTTTCTTTTTTCGCCATAAAGAGTATCCCCTTTCATTTACTATAAAGGAATGATAACACTTTTTCGCGGTATTTTCAATAGTTTAAATTTTATTCTCGGTTTATCTTTACTTTTATAACCGCAACGGTTATATCGTCGCATTTGTCAATTGCTCTCGCTCTTGCGATTGCGCACAGCTTTTGCGGTAAGTCATAAGAAAATCCGTTTTCTTTTATATATGACTTTATTTCTTCAATATTGTTATCTGCCGCACCGTCGGACATCATAACAACCATATCGCCGTTTCTGAGTCCGCCGTGCACCGTGCCGAATTCTGCCTGCCTTAAAATTCCTATGGGCATTGCGCTCTTTTTTATCTCGCTTATTTTGCCCTGGCGTACTAACAGTGAAACCGTTGCTCCCGCTTTATAGATTATGGCTTGTCCCGTATATAAATTCAGCTTTAAAATGTCAAGCGTAGCCAAAGATTCGTCACGGCTTTTCACAAGCATTGCAGAGTTCACAAGGCGTAATGCGCAGGGAAATGAAAAGCCCGAAACTATGAGCCTTGAAAACATTGACGAAGCCATCGCACCGTCTATTGCGGCACGGCTTCCCGTGCCCATTCCGTCGCTTAAAACTGCGATAAAATTGCCTTTTCCGTCATAAAACGAGTCAAAGCAATCTCCACAAATTTCTCCTTCTTCACCCGACATTTGATAGAAAAAACACTCCGCTGAAAAATCAGTTTTTTCCCAAAAGAGCAATATTTGTTCATCGCTGTTCTTGATGGCTGCGGGAACGGCAAATTCTTTTTCCGTAACATTTTCAATGCAGCTTTTTATTTCACTTTCATCTATTATACTATCGGCTGAAACCGAAACATTGACAAAAACATTCTGTGTTTCGTCTTCATAGCAATTTACGGAAGCATTCAAGCCTAAATTGTCAATACTGCTTTTAATTATTTCCGACTTGCCGGGCAAAAGGACCGTATTGCTTTGTATATCGCAGAGCATATCCTCTAACATATCGCGCACATTTTCAAACTGGTCGGCAGTAATTTTTCTCATTTCGTTAATTCTCCCTTCGGCTCCCAGCTTTGCTGAATAAGACGAGTAGTTTTTATTGAAGCTATCACAGAGCGACATTATTCTGATACACCTGTTTTGTAATGAAGCAGGCGACGACGACGGTGTAACGCAGCCGGTCTTACGGATTTCTTCAATGATTACATCGAACTCTCCCGCTGTGCCGGCAAAACCGCTTCGCCAACATTTTTCAAAGCTTGCACAGTCCGTACACACATTGTCACGCACACGAAGATAAACTCCCGTGGTGTCCGGCACGGCTTTTTCTTTCAAAATTTCCGCAACCTTTGTCACCGTTCCCGACATATCCCCCACTGCGTTTTTGGCGAGCCTGAGCCTTGAAGCAAGCATTTTTTTCATTGCCTTACCCTCCCCCGAAAGTGCGGAGAGATAAATTTGTGTCTTTATTTTTACAAACAAGCTTTGCGGAGTTAAAATGAAGAGCGTTGATGCGAAGGCTGTTTCTATAAGCATGGGAAAGTCTGCTTTTGTACCGCCGAAATACATAAACAACGCACCGAATGAAAAGATATAAGAAAATGCACAAAGCAGCCGTCCCGAATAAGAAAAAACTCCCGAAAAAAGCCCTGCCACGCAATAGCAGAAAGACAGGGGACTTGCCATACCCGTTACAGTAAAGCCCAAGGACGCACCCGTGCCTATTATTGCGCCCCCGCTCTCTCTGTAAAGAAACGAAGAGCACATAATTATATAAGAACAGGCAATGCCCGAAAGAGATACTCCCAGTATTTGAAAATTCTTTAACGATAAAATTAAAACCAGAGCCGCTATTACCGTTCCCGACAACTCTCTGACAGAAATATAATCTTTATTTTTTATCTTTCTTATAACTGAAAAACCTAAGGTAAAAAAGTATGCCGAGCCAAAGGACAGCACGGTTTCTGCAATAAATAAAAACAGTTTTTTTGTATCAAAGGCAGATGTTATTGTTATAACAAGTCCTGTTGAAAATGTGGCAAAAAGCGAAATAATTGCCGGCACAAAAAGCTTTTCCCGCAGGGAATCAAAGGTATTGGTATAAACTTTTAGGATATATACGATTATGAGTGCCATTACATAACGGAAGGCTGTTAAATAATCATTTGAAATTATGTATCCCAGCATTGCTCCTAAGCAAGAAAACAGAGTGTTTTTTCGGTTTGTGCCGCTGCAAAAAGCAAGACCTAAGGGTGAAAAATACGGCTCCTGTGATACGGAAGCGGTCAGCACGCCCATTCCGAAATGCGCACATTGAATAAGCACCGATTTGCCCAACTCGGATATTTGTATTCTGTCGTTGTTCTCCAGAGTGCCGAATTCGTTGTTTTTCATTTTCCCACCTCTTAAACTTTTTTCGTACTCATTATTATATGCTTGTCCCATGTGTATTTTTTGGTATATTCGGTCAGTTTATTTTGTTTTGTTTTGTCACTTTTTATAAATTAAAAGCATAAACAGAAGAAAATGTAAAACAATGGATTTTTATCTTTTCAAACTACGGTTTTTGTGTTAAAATAAATTATTCTTAAAAAGGAGTGAGCTTATGTCAAAGGTTTTTACCGTTGTGTCGGGCAAAGGCGGAGTGGGAAAATCCACATTCTGCGCCAATATCGCAATCTCTCTTGCCGAGCAAAAGAAAAAGGTTCTGCTTATAGACGGCGACGCAGCTCTCCGCAGCCTTGACTTGCTTCTCTCGGTTGATTCAATGGTTGTCTATGACTGGCTTGACATTATAGAAAAGCGCTGTGATTACAGCAAAGCCCGTCTGTTTTATAACGATAATCTTCAGCTCTTGCCTGCTCCGCTTTGCTGCCCTGAGTCACTCACAAAAGAGATGTTTTCGGATATGCTTGATATTTTCAGGGAAGAATATGACTGTATAATAATTGACGCCCCCGCAGGTACGGGTAAATTGCCGATGCTCTATGCTGCTCTAAGTGAAAATGTAATTGTTGTGGCAACCCCCGACGAAGTGAGTGCCAGAAGTGCTTGTGTTGTAGGCAACGCACTCATCAAATCAGGAATTAAAGAAGACAATATGCGCCTTGTTATCAACCGTTTTGATGAAAAGGCCGTTAAAAAGGGCAAGCTGTTAAATATTGACGATATGATTGACAAAACATATATCCGTCTTTTGGGGATTATTCCCGAAGACCGTAATTTGATGTATTTTTCTGTTTCTCAAAAACTGCTTCCGGATTATTCCGACACAAAAAATGCTTTTCTGAATATCGCAAAACGGATTTTGGGAAAAGAAGTTCAAATTTTATTGTAAAAAATTGTTGAAAAATTGTGTTTTTTTTGATATGATAAGGTGTAGTGATATACTGTCATACTATATGCGGTTTTTCAGCAAATGCGAAAGGGGTTATAATTATGAACATTGCACTTATGGCGCACGATTCCAAAAAGGAGCTTATGACGCAGTTCTGCATTGCTTATTGCGGAATTCTTTCCCGTCATTCTCTCTGCGCTACCGGAACAACGGGTAAAATGGTTTCAGAAGCTACCGGCCTTAGAATTCAACAGTTTTTAAGCGGTTCTCAAGGCGGCGACCAACAAATAAGTTCAAGAATTGCCTGTAATGAAATTGACTTGCTTTTAATGTTCCGTGACCCCCTTAACCCCAAGCCCCACGAGCCGAAAGACAACACTCTTCTTCGTCTTTGCGATGTTCACAATGTTCCCGTTGCCACTAATATTGCAACCGCAGAAGCGCTTATCCACGCACTTGAGCGCGGCGACCTTGACTGGCGTGACATTATTAACCCAAAATAATAAAAAATGTAATGCCTCACTTGTTTCAAGGTGAGGCACACCTAATATATAAGGAAGATTTTTATGGCTTTACTTACAAATGCGATTAAGGGTACACAAGATACCCTGCCTAACGAAAGTTACAAAATTCAATATATTGAAGCTGCCGCAAGAGAAACCGCCGGTAATTTCGGCTTCCGTGAAATGCGCACTCCCGTTTTTGAACATACCGAGCTTTTTCAGCGCGGCGTCGGTGAAACAACCGATGTTGTTCAAAAAGAGATGTACACCTTTGAAGATAAGGGAGGCAGAAGCATTACACTTCGTCCCGAAGGCACAGCGGGAGCAGTCAGAGCATTTCTCGAACACGGTCTTTTCAACGAAGCGTTACCGCAGAAGATTTTCTATCTCACATCTTGCTACCGTTATGAAAAACCCCAGGCAGGCCGACTTCGTGAATTTCATCAATTCGGTATTGAATGTTTTGGTGCCGGAGCACCGAGCGCCGACGCAGAAGTTATTTCTCTTGCCCACGAATTCTTTAACTTTTTAGGAATTGACAATTTAAGTCTTGAAATCAACTCAATCGGCTGTCCCGAATGCCGAAAGAATTATCACAAGGCTCTTAAAGAATATTTTGAACAGTACAAAGGTGAGCTTTGCGAAACATGCTTAGACAGACTTGAAAGAAATCCTATGAGAATTCTTGACTGCAAGAGTCCTGTTTGCAGCAAAATCGCAAAAAATGCGCCTACCGTAATCGAATTTCTTTGCGAAGACTGTCACAATCACTTTGAAAGCGTTAAGAAATATCTTGACGCTATGGAAATTTCATATACAGTCAATCCGCAGATTGTCCGTGGTCTTGACTATTACACAAGAACGGTGTTTGAATTTGTTTCAAATGAAATCGGCGCTCAGGGTACGGTTTGCGGCGGCGGCCGTTATGACGGACTTATTGCGGAAATGGGCGGTCAGCCGCTTCCCGCTTTCGGTTTCGGTTTAGGCCTTGAAAGACTTTTACTTTTAATGGAAGCGCAGGGCAGCGTATTCCCCGAGCCTAAAAAATGCGATTTATATATTGCGAGTATGGGCGAAAACGCAAACATTAAGGCTTCGGCTATTGCAAAAGACCTTAGAAACGAAGGGCTTTATGTTCAGTTTGACACAGTTGGCAGAGGTCTCAAAGCCCAGATGAAATACGCAAATAAAATCGGTGCGCTTTATACTCTTGTTCTCGGTGACAATGAAATTGAAACAGGCAATATAAAGCTCAAAAATATGGAAACAGGTAACGAGACGGAAATGACACTTTCCGATTTTACCGATAATTTTCAGGCATTGATTATTAAAGACGCTATGTCAGGCTTTGACTCTCTCGGAATTGACGGATTGGACCTTGGCAGTATTTTAGGAGGCACAAACTAATGGATACAATGAACGGATTAAAAAGAACTCATTACTGCGGTACGCTCAATGCAGAAAATATCGGCAGTGAAGCGGTAGTCTGCGGTTGGGTTCAGAAACAAAGGGATTTAGGTTCTCTAATATTTATTGACTTGCGTGACAGAACGGGCGTTGTTCAGTTAGCCTTTGACGAAAATACCGATAAAGAGATTTTTGACAAGGCTTTTTCCGTGCGCAGTGAATATGTGCTTATGGCAAAAGGTACTGTCCGTGAAAGAAGTTCAAAAAACCTTGAAATTCCCACCGGTGAAATCGAAATTGAAGTTAAGGATTTGAGAGTTTTATCAGTCAGTGAAACACCGCCTTTTGAAATCGCAAAAGCCGATGAAGTGGGCGACGAAACAAAGCTTAAATATCGCTATCTCAACCTGAGAAATGAAAAACTTACAAAGAATATCATCATGCGCCACAATATTGCAAGGATTGCCCGTGAATATTTCTACGCCAACGATTTCCTTGAAATTGAAACGCCCATGATGATTAAGTCAACTCCCGAGGGTGCCCGTGACTATGTTGTTCCCAGCAGAATTCACAACGGCAAATTCTATGCGTTGCCCCAGAGTCCGCAGATTTACAAACAGCTTTTAATGGTTTCGGGCTTTGACAGATATATTCAACTTGCCCGTTGTTTCAGAGATGAAGATTTGAGAGCCGACCGTCAGCCGGAATTCACACAGATTGACCTTGAAATGAGTTTTGTTGATACCGATGACATTATGGATATGGCAGAGGGCTTTGTCAGAAAACTTATGAAAGAAACTATTGATGTTGAAATTCAGTCACCGCTCCCCCGCCTGACTTTTGCCGATGCAATGAACAAATATGGTTCGGACAAGCCGGATACCCGTTTTGATATGCTCATTGAAGATATTTCCGATTGGGCTGACGGCACAGATTTTGTCGTATTCAAAAATGCTATCGAAAACGGCGGAAGCGTTAAGGCAATCGTTGCAAAAAATGCGGCGGCAACATACACAAGAAAGAAAATCGACAAACTTACGGAGCAGGCAAAGGGTATCGGTGCCAAAGGCCTTGCATATATACGTTGGGCAGAAGAAGAACCAAACTGCTCTTTTGCGAAATTCTTAAAAGAGGGCGAGCTTCAAGCACTTCTCCACAAACTCAATGTCCAAAAGGGCGACTGTGTATTCATTGTCAGTGACAAGACAAGTCTTGCGCTTTCAATTATGGGTGCGCTTCGTCTGACAGTGGCAAAAGAACTTAATATAATTCCCGAAAACAAATGGAATTTCCTTTGGATTACGGAAATGCCTTTCTTTGAATATGATGAAGAATCCGGCGAATGGCTTGCAATGCACCATCCCTTTACAATGCCTCTTGACGAATGTATCGAGTATCTTGATACGGACAAGGCAAATGTCAGGGCAAAAGCATTTGACCTGGTTCTTAACGGTATTGAACTTTCATCGGGTTCGATGAGAATTACAAACCCCGAACTTCAAAATAAGATGTTCTCACTTCTCGGAATGGAAAAAGAAGAAATCGACGCAAAATTCGGTTTCCTTGTTGAGTCATACAAATATGCTTCACCCCCACACGGCGGTATGGGTATCGGTCTTGACAGACTTGCAATGCTTATCTGCGGCGCAGACAGTCTTCGTGATGTTACCGCATTCCCGAAAGTGCAGAACGCAAGCGAGCTTATGAGCGGTGCGCCATCATATATTGACAGTATTCAGTTAACCGAACTGGGTATTGCCCTTACAGAAAACGAAGAATAATTGAGGTATCACAATGAAAAGGTTTTTCCTTAAATTTAATTCTCTTGTTACGGTAACGGTGTTTTCTGTGATTTTCGGCATTTCTTCATTTGCCGCCGGGGATACTCCCGATATTCCGCTTACGCCTACAATTACGCCGTTAAGAATTTTCTTTGCGGTGCTTGTGATTATTCTCTTTGTTGTTTCTGAAATTCTTTTTGAAAAGATTAGGGAAAAGCGTGTGGAAAAGAGAAACGGCAGTTACGAAAAAGACAAATAAGCAGGAGATTTTATATGTTATATTTTTATCCCGAAGACTTCGGTGCAAAAGGCAACGGCAAAGACAATGACTGTATTGCCATTCAGTCTGCAATTGACAAAGCAGAAGAAAACGGCGGCGGCACAGTAGTGCTCACAAGCGGTAAAACATATTTTTCCGACTCAATAAGAATGAAAAAGAATGTTGAACTCCACTTGCAAAAGGGCTCTCGCCTTAAAGCCACCGACAATATTGACGGTTATATTCGTCCCTGCAATATGATTAACGACCCGAAAACCGCACTTATCGGCAACCCGGTCACAGGCAAACCGTCCTTTGTATTTATCTACGGTTACGAGGCTGACGGCTGCACAATTTCGGGGGAAGGCGTTATTGACGCCAACGGTCACGCTTTTGTGGAGAGAAAAGACAGATATTATGTGACAGGGAACTTTTATCCTCGCCCCACGGTTATTTATATTGAAAAAAGCAACAACATTACTTTCAAAGATGTTACAATCGTTGACGCTCCTTTCTGGACACTTCACCCCGCAGGTTGCGATGATGTTCTTATTTCTCATATAAGAATTCTCAATAACCTTGATGTTGCCAATTCCGACGGAATTGACCCTGACCACTGCACAAATGTCAGAATTTTGGGTTGTCATATTGAATGTGCCGACGACTGTATCTGCCTTAAAACTTCAAAGGGAAATGCGGAATACGGTCCCTGCGAAAATATTATTATTTCGGACTGTACTCTCATTTCAACTTCCGCCGCTATTAAAATCGGCACTGAGGGTGTGGGCGATTTTCGAAATGTTATTGTCAGCAACTGTATTATTTCTCGAAGCAACCGAGGTATTTCTATACAAATTCGTGACGGCGGTAATGTTGAGAATGTTACATATTCCGACTGTATTATCGAAACCCGCAGATTTTGTCCTGACTGGTGGGGCACGGCAGAGCCTATCGTAATCACAACCTTTAACCGTGATGAAAACACGAAATCGGGTAAAATTAAAAATATCCGTTTCCGCAATATTACCTGCAAGGGTGAAAATGGTGTGCTTATTCACGGCACTCCCGAAAATATGATTGAAGATGTAACTTTTGAAAATGTCAGTGTTACCATTACCAAAACTTCAAAATGGGATTGCGGACTTTATGACCTTCGTCCTTGTCTTGACTACGGCGTTGAAAAATATAAAAACAGCGGATTCTTTATCAGAAACGCCAAAAATGTGCTTATTGAAAAAACTTCTGTACAATGGGGCAATATTTGTGACGATTACAACAAAGCCATTGATGCAGAAAACGCCGAGAACCTTAAGCTTATCAGATTCAGCGGAAAAGACGCACAATAAAAAATCCAATAATAAATAATATTAAAACTCCGTGTTTCTCACAAGAGAGACACGGAGTTTTTGTTTGATTTTTTTGCGGGACGATGAGGGCATCGTCCCCTACTCAAACGAGGGGGTATTTTTATTTGACCGCTTATTTAATAACATTATAGATTGCAGGCACAAACCAGCCTAAAATTGTCGGTACTGCAAATGAAAATGCAATTGATGTTAATAGTGTCAAGCCGAATTTTTCAAGTCTTGCACCAACAAAGAAGATTGCATAAAAAGGAGCGACAAAAATCTTTGAGACCTTGTTTTTACCCTTTTGAAAGAAATTCTCTTTTATCATCATAACATCTTCAATTTGCGGAAAGAGATTTGTGCAAAGAGAAATTCCCAAATACAGACAGAGCCAGCCGAATATATCGCTGTATTTTCCGAAATAATAAACAGATGTTGCGCCGTTAGTGAGCAATAAAAAGCCAAGTGCCAAATTGAAAAAGAAAGGAATAAAGCAAACATCAAAGCTTGCGCCTTTGCGTTTAATCAGCTCGTGGTCAACATGGCCCAGCATTTCATTGAACTGAACTGTTCTCGCATCGTCAACAATTACTTTTGTCCATCTGCAGCTCATGTGCTCAAAGAAAGCGTGAAGAATTGCACCCGGTATTGTGAGCACTTTTACGATTATATAAATTATTCTCATCATAATATATCATATCTCCCACTCATTGCAATTTCTTCAAGGGTGATTTTTCCTTCTTTATAATCCGTTACATCTTTGTCAAAAGGAATTCCGTAATCACCTGCATCTTTAATCTCTGCTTCAAGCTCATCATATTTTTCGGTATTATTTGTTGCGATTGCAAGAATTGCCCAAAGGTCTCTCGACTGAATATCGGTTGAGCCCAATGAATCCGTCTGATATGTGCAGCATTCTTCCGCTGATTCATAAGCGTCTGTATATTTGCCTAACATTATAAAGTTGAGTGTTTTTTGCATTGAAAGAGTATAACCGACACCGCCGACAAGGTCATAGGCATCGTCAAGCTCTGCCAAACCGTTAAGTCCGTCAATACAAATGTCAACTGCTCTTTGATAATCCTTATCACGATAACGGTAGAGCATGGACATAATCAAATCATCGTCAATGCCTTCTGCATTCATTTCTTTGAGTTTTACCGCAAGAGCTTCTGCTTTGTCATATTGCTTTGTGCTCACATAAGCACTTGCAAGAATCGGTGACCAGACACGGTCAACATATTCTGTGTTGCCAATTGCCTTTTCAAGAAAATCAATCATAACCGATTCTTCTTTATTGTTAGACTGTGCATTTGCGTATTTGTAAATATTGAGCCAGCCCTCATCACAGATATAGACCTTTTCTGTTCCGTCGGGAACATATTGTGTATCTGTTTCATCATAATACGAGCCGTTTTTCTCATATATCTTTTTGCCTGAAAGTGACTCGAGCTCTGCAAGAATTTTGTCATATTCGTTTGCATCTATACCGTCAATATGCTGTTGAATAGCCATCATTGTTGCTTGCATAAACTCAATTTCTTCGCTGATTTCTTTTGTTTCTTTAAATGCCGGCATTTTGAGATTTGACTCGCTGAAATATGAAAGGTCGCTGAGAACGGTTCCCATATCAACGGCTTTATAGCAAGCCGAAATTCTCTTTGCATAAAGATTTTTATAATCTTCTCTGACTTCTTCTTCAATGCAAACCTCTGCCGAGTCATAATCGCTTATTGCGGAATAGAGCTTGTTCTCTTTTAATTTCTTGTCGCCGTTTTTCATATATGAAAATGCGGGTGTGTCAATAGCAAAATTGACTATGCCGAAAATCACAACGCCCAACACAAGAACAATGGCAAGCAGTCCTTTCCAGTCATAAGGGTATTTTTCGAGAATTGCTTCACATTCTTCACAGAAAATACTGTCGGGATTTTTCTTTGTTCCCCTCGGTCTTTCACCGCAGCAATCGCAGTATTTCTCATAGTCGATTTCTGCTCTGCGGCTTTCGTCGAGAGAAACGGCTTTCGGGTCATAGCCCTCGACTTCTAAATTATCTGCATCAAAGCCGTTGTCTTCCGCTTCTTCTTGGGCTTTGCTAAGCTCTTCTTTGAAAATTCTGACAAGTTCATCCATCTCGTCACGATAATTATCGTTTTCGGGTGTATTGCCTTCAAGCTTTTTCTTATCGCTCAACTTTATTCCTCCTTTGGAATATTGTTATTTTTATTACTGCTCGTTCATTCCGCAGCACTTTTTATATTTCTTACCGCTGCCGCAGGGACAAGGGTCGTTTCTGCCCACTTTTTCGCCTTTTTTAACAGGACGCTTTTTATCGCTTCCGTCGTCGGCACCGCTTGTTGCAGTAATCTTTGCAGTCTGTTCACGCTTAACATCTTCTTCACTCTTTAAGCGGAAGGTGAGAAGTGTTGTAACCGTGCCTTCACGGATAAGGTCGTTCATTTCGTCGAACATATCATAGCTTTCCATTCTGAATGCAACAACGGGGTCCTGCTGAGCATAAGAACGCAGATAAATGCCTCGCTTTAATTCTTCCATAGCGTCAAGATGGTCCATCCAGCGCATATCAACATTGTGAAGAAGTACCTTGCGCTCTAATTCTGCCATAATCTGCTCGCCGTATTCTTCACTCTTTGCAGTATAGACATCCATTGCCTTTTTATAGAAATACTCTTTGAACTGCTCGGGATTACTGTAATTATTTTCAATATCGGTATCTGCAAGATATTGGAATTTGTTTATAAGTCCGTTTATGTTCCAATCTTCAACCGCATTTGTTGCGGGGCAATAGAAATCAACAGTTTCGTTTACATAATCGTTAATCATTTTAAGAATTGCGGAGTGAATGTCATAACCGTCAAGAATCTGGTTACGCTGACCGTAAACCTTTTTTCTTTGCTCGTTCATAACATCGTCAAAGCGAAGAACATTTCGACGCATTGCAAAGTTGTTGCCTTCAACCTTCTTTTGCGCACCCTCAATTGTGTTTGTAAAGAGCTTTGCTTCAACGGGAATATCACCCATACTCTTGAATGAGTCAAGAATGTTATAAAAACGGTCGCCCGCAAACAGACGAAGCAGCTCGTCTTCTGCCGAAAGGAAGAATTTGCTTTGTCCCGGGTCACCCTGACGGCCCGCACGGCCACGCAGCTGATTATCAATTCGGCGTGACTCGTGACGCTCTGTACCGATAATGAAAAGTCCCCCTGCTTCGCGAACCTTTTCGGCTTCGTCATGAAGCTGTTCTTTATATTTCTTTTCAAGCTCCTGATAGGTTTTTCTGGCTTCGAGAATGTCTGTATTATCTGTTTCGGCAAAGCCCGTTGCTTCTGCAATAAGCTCGTCTGAATAATCCATTCTTCTCATTTCGTTTCTTGCCATATATTCAGGGTTGCCGCCGAGAATAATGTCAGTACCGCGGCCTGCCATATTTGTAGCGATTGTAACTGCACCGAATTTACCTGCCTGTGCAATAATCTCTGCTTCTTTGTCGTGATATTTGGCATTGAGCACTTCGTGTTTAATTCCACGCTTTTTAAGAATTTTACTTAAAAGCTCACTCTTTTCTATGTTGGTTGTACCCACAAGCACGGGTTGCCCCTTTGCGTTACATTCAAGGATTTGTTCGATAATCGCATTGAATTTTGCAGCTTCTGTTTTATAGAGCACATCATCTTCGTCATTGCGGATAACAGGCTTATTTGTCGGAATTTCAATAACATCAAGCTCATAGATTTCTTGGAATTCGGCACTTTCCGTCATAGCGGTACCCGTCATACCCGAAAGTTTACTGTAAAGTCTGAAATAGTTCTGGAAAGTGATAGTGGCAAGAGTTTTTGACTCTCTTTCAACCTTGACATTTTCTTTTGCTTCAATCGCCTGATGAAGTCCGTCGGAATAACGGCGGCCAATCATAATACGGCCTGTGAATTCGTCAACAATGAGAACTTCGCCGTCTTTTACAACATAGTCAACATCACGCTTCATAACGCCGATTGCCTTGATTGCAAGGTCAATATGGTGCTGAATTGTAAGATTTTCAACATCTGCAAGGTTTTCGATACCGAAGAATTTTTCGGCTTTTTTGATACCGCTTTGTGTGAGTGAAGCGGTTTTTGCTTTTTCATCAACAACAAAATCGTCATCGTCTGCCGCAAAGCTTTCAACGCCTTGTTTTGAGTCAACTTCTTTTACCACGCACATTTTGAGGCGTTTTGCAAACTCATTTGCGATTTTATAAAGCTCTGTTGACTTGTCACCCATACCTGAAATAATAAGGGGTGTTCTTGCTTCGTCAATAAGAATTGAGTCAACCTCATCGACAATTGCAAAATTGTGCCCACGCTGAACTCTTTGCTCTGCATAGATAACCATATTGTCACGAAGATAGTCAAAGCCCATTTCGTTGTTTGTGCCGTAAGTGATATCGCAGTCATAAGCGGCTCTTCTTTGTTCACCGTCTAAATCGTGGACGATAAGTCCGACCGAAAGACCTAAAAAGCGATAGAGCTTGCCCATCCATTCAGAGTCACGGCGAGCAAGATAATCATTGACCGTAACAATGTGAACGCCTTTGCCTGAAAGTGCGTTAAGGTATGCGGGAAGAGTTGCAACAAGAGTTTTACCTTCACCCGTTCTCATTTCGGCAATTCTGCCTTGATGAAGAACGATACCGCCTATTATCTGCACCGGGAAATGACGCATATTGAGAACACGGGCGGAAGCTTCACGGCAGGTTGCAAAGGCTTCGGGCAAAATGTCGTCAAGTGTTTCACCTTTTTCAAGCCTTTCTTTAAATTCAACGGTTTTTGCCTGAAGCTGTGCATCGCTCAGTGCCTTGTATTCTTCTTCAAGGGCTAAAACCTGTTTTTGAATAGGGATTATTCTTTTAACTTCTCTGGTTGAATAATCGCCAAAAATCTTTTTAAAAATCGACATAATATTTTTATCCTTTCGGGTGTTTTTTTAGAAAACCGGTATAATTACAGAAATTTTTCTATAATCACCCATTATTATTAAAACATTATATCATACTATTTATAAAAAATCACTAACAAATTGTTAATTTTTGCAAGTTTTTTTCTTGATTTTATACATAAAATTTGGTATTCTTATATTAGGTTTATAGTTTTGGTGAAAACCTGCGCTGAAAGCGTAATATTTTTCGAAGGAGGAATCAGAAATGACTGATTCAAGAACATTGGCCTACATAAATATGTATGCTGTTCTCGGCACATTGGAAAATCTTTGTGAACTCGACGAAAAAGCTAAAGAAATTCTTTCTACTGTTGAAAAGCCTATTTCGGTAGCTTTCGATGTTAAAGGCGGTCCGAGTGCTACACTCACATTTTCTAAAAACGGTTGCCGTATGGACGATGGCGTAAAATCCGATTGCGACATCAAAATCCCCGTTGCCAACTGTGACAAGTTTAACGGAATTATTGACGGTAAAGTTACACCCATTCCCACAAAAGGCCTTACAAAGGTTAATTTCCTTTTAAAGACCTTCACAGCTTTGACCGACAGACTCACAGAAGTTATGCGCCCCACAGAAGAAGCTCTTAAAGACCCTGACTTCTTCCGTCTTAACACTCTCTGCACATTCTATACCGTTTCGGTTGCCATTTCACAAATCGGCAATCAGGACGCTATCGGTAAATTCAGTGCATCAAATATTGTTGACGGTGATGTCCAACTTGGAATTACAGATACAGTTTATGCAACTATCCGTGTTAAAGACAATCATCTTATTACAATCAAGCAAGCCTCTGACAAGCCCCGCGCAATTATGGAATTCTGTGACCTTGAGCTTGCAAATGCTCTTTTCGCAGGCACAGTCAATTCAATCGACCATGTAGGTAACGGTAACATCACAATTCGCGGACTTATTTCAATGGTTGACAATGTAAACCGCATTCTTGACAGAGTTGCATTGTATCTTGCATAAGGAGGACACTGAAAATGAGTAAATTTCCAACATTTGATACTACAAAAAGCCGTGAGATGTTCGAGCGTGCAACAAAGGTTATCCCCTCAGGCATTTACGGTCACTTAGGTCCTGCCGAAGGTCAGTGGATTCCCGTAAACAGATGGCCGTCTTTCGCAGAAAAAGCTCAGGGCTCATATTTCTGGGATGTTGACGGTAACAAATATATTGACTTTATGTGCGCATACGGTCCTAATGTTTTAGGTTATAATGACCCCGATGTTGATGCCGCAGCACTTGCACAGTTAAAGCTGGGTAACTGCACAACCGCACCGGGTAAAGTTATGGTTGAATGTGCAGAAAATCTTGTTGATACAGTTGCTTGTGCCGACTGGGCATTCTTCTGCAAAAACGGTTCTGACACAACTACACTTGCAGTTATTACCGCCCGTGCACACACTCACAAGAAAAAGATTATCTTCTTAAAAGGCTATTATCACGGCGACTTCCAGTGGGCACAGAAAATCGACTATCCGGGTATCACTCCCGAAGATGTCGCAAACAATGTGATTGTTCCCTGGTTTGACCTTGACGCACTTCAAAAAGCCTATGACGATAATAACGGTGATATAGCAGGTCTTATCGCTCAGCCTTATGACCACGGTAACTTTAAAGACAATGAAGTCGCTTCAAAAGAATATTGGCAGGCAGTTCGCAAATGGTGTGACGACCACGGCGTAGTTCTTATTATTGACGATGTTCGTGCCGGTTTCCGTCTTGACCTTGCAGGCTCCGACCATTACTACGGCTTCAAGGCAGACCTTATCTGCTTCTGCAAAGCACTTGCCAACGGCTACAATATGTCGGCGCTCTGCGGCGGCGAACACATGAAAGCCACAGTTTCAGGTGTTACATACACAGGTTCGTATTGGATGAGCGCCGTTCCTTTTGCGGCTTGTATCGCTTGTATTAACAAGATGAAAGCCCTTGACACACCCGCATTGTTCCGCCGTCTCGGCACAATGGTAACGGATGGCTTCAAAAAGGCCGGTGCAGAACACGGTTTTGACCTTGTGGTTTCAGGTGAGCCCGCACTCTTCTATTTAAGAATAGCAAACGATGACAACCTTATGCTTCATCAGGAATGGGTTGCCGAATGTGTAAACCGCGGATTATTCATCACATCTCACCACAACCATTTCATCAATGCTTCTCTCACGGAAGAAGACATTAAAAAGGCAGTTGAAATCGCAGAAGACGCATTCTCGGTTGTTGCTAAAAATCACCCCGAGCTTAGAGGCTGATTACACAAATTAACGGAGTTGGGGAACTCCGCACATTATAAAAATTTATAGGGAGGCAGTTTTATGCATAATCTCACAAAAGCAGAATGGCTTGCACTCGAAAAGAAAGCCTATGACCTTCGTAAGCTCTGCGTTCAAACAACGGTTTGGGCGGGCAGCGGACACTTCGGCGGCGGTATGAGTGTAATGGACCTTCTCACAGTTCTTTATCACAAATATCTCAACATTAAGGTTGACGAACCCAAATGGGACGACAGAGACCGTTTCATTCTTTCAAAAGGTCACGCGGCAATCGCTTATGCTCCCGTGCTTTGCGACAAGGGCTTCAACGATATGGAGATGCTCAAATCTTTCAACCTTTCAGGCTCAAAGATGGGTATGCACCTTGACTCAAACAAGGTTGTCGGCGTTGACGCTTCAACGGGTTCTCTCGGTCACGGTCCGTCAATCGCAGCCGGTACTGCACTTGCGGCAAGACTTCAAAACAAAGATTTTCTCACCTATGTTGTTACAGGTGACGGCGAGCTTGACGAAGGCTCATGCTGGGAAGGTTTTATGACAATTAACCACTATCAGCTTTCAAATTGTATTGTATTCATTGACAGAAATCACAATATGATTGACGGTAACACAGAAGATGTTAAGAAGCTTGAACCCCTTGCCGACAAAATGACAGCATTCGGCTTCAACACAATCGTAGTTGACGGTAACAATATCGGTGAGCTCTGTGACGCTATTGATGTTGCAATCGAGAGAGCAAAAACACCGCAAGCTCCAACTTGTATTCTTATGGATACAAAGAAGGGCGCAGGTATTAAATCAATCGAAGGCGACTACACATGGCACTACGGCGCTATTGACGACGCACTCTTTGAAAAATTCAACAAAGAGCTTGACGAAGACTATGCAGCTCGTGTTGCAAGAGCAGAGAAGGAGGGCAAATAATTATGGCAGGCGGATTTGTTTATACAGCAGTTGACCAAACTGCACTTTCTACAGCTGAAATTTACGGCAAGGCTCTCGCTGATATTATTATGAGAGACCCCAAGGTTGTTGCTATTACAGCCGACCTTGCAAAATCAACAAAGCTCGGTGATGTTTTAAAGGTTTGTCCCGAAAGAGTTATAAATGTAGGTATCGCAGAACAGGATATGTTCGGTGTTGCCGCAGGTATGGCAAGGGCAGGAATGATTCCGTTCCTTTCAGGCTTCTCCGCATTCACATCAATGCGTGCTTGTGACCAGCTTCATACCGACATTTGCTATCAGAATGTAAACGCAAAGATTATTGCTACTCACTCAGGTACATCATTCGGTCAGGCGGGCTCAACACACCACGCTATTACTGACCTTGCTATTACAAGAGCAATGCCGAATCTCACGGTTATTGTTCCCGCAGACGGCTTTGAAACCGCAAACGCAGTTAATGCCGCTTACGAAAACTTTGGCCCTTACTATATCCGTATCAACCGCGGTTTTGACCGTGTTCTTTATGAAAATCAGGACTACGGCTTTGAGGTTGGTAAAGCAGTTGAAGTTCACGAAGGTACAGATATCACGGTTATCGCTTGCGGTTCCTGTGTATTCCAGGCTCGTGAAGCTGCAAAATTCCTTAAAAATTCAGACGGACTTTCAGTTCGTGTTCTCAATATGCACACAATTAAACCTATTGATGTTGAAGCTATTCAAAAGGCAATTTCCGATACAAGAAGAATTATCACAGTCGAAGACCACTTGGTAACAGGCGGTTTGGGTTCGGCAGTTGCAGAAGTTATGGCTCAATACGGCAAGGGCTGTGCATTCAAGATGCTCGGTCATAAGGGCTTTGCCATGATTGGTCTTCACGAAGATATTATGTCTGATGCGGGAATTGACGCTAACGGTATTATTTCTGCAGTTCGTGAAATGATGCAGGCAGACTTTGAAGAAGACGACAACTGGGATGACGAAGTTTAATTTCTAAACTCAGCCATTCAGAAAGAGAGTTGATAATATGCACGAACAAAATGAACTTTATGCTTCAAAAATATTTTTCAATGCAGCATTGCCGCTTTTGAAAGTTATTGCTACCGATGTTCCGTCACTTAAAGCTCAGTTTGACAAGCTCACAACCGTTTTACAGGTCAGTGCTCTTGACGCAGAAGCTGAAGGTGGCAAATATGCAACACATTTCATCATCACAGAGGGCGAGTGGGAAACGAAGCTCAATTCTGCTCACGAAGCTCCCGATGTTGAGCTTGAATTCAAAACAATCGAAGCAATGAATGCATTCTTTAAGGGTAAAATCGGTCCCGCCACACTTCCTAAGATGAAAGGTATCATTAAGAACTTTTCCGCATTCAAAGCAATGCTTATGACGCTTCTTAAGCTTTCGGCACTTACGGGAGCTACCGAGCCGCCGAAGGATGAAGAAACAAAAAAACTTATGGTTAAATGCTTCTTCTATCTTCTTTCAAGCGGTATCAGTCAGCTTAACAAAATGGGGCACACCGAAATCAAAGATTGGACTACAAAGAGTCCCGACCGTGTTTATGCTTTCGCAGTTGACGGTTATCCCGAAGTTTCTGCGTTCATCCGCATTAAAGCGGGCAAATCAAGAGCAGGCCGCGGCGAATACAAGAGAGCAATGCCTTTCTTTACGCTTCGTTTCAACAACCTTGATTCAGCACTCGGTATTCTTTTGGGAACAGCCGATATGCTTGAATCGACAAAATCAGGTAAACTCATTATGGACGGTGGTCCTGAATTCGGCGCACAGCTGGGCGGCTTTATGCTTGAAGTCGGCGCATTGGCAAAATAAAACAGCAAAAAATATGACCGTAGATTTTTTCTACGGTCATTTTTTGTGCCTTTATTTATTAAACTGTTTTTGCAATTCGAGAATTGCATTTTTTACTTCGCTCGTCACTTCGTCAACAGTCTTTCCGTCCGTAGATATTTCATCACCGAATGCAACATCTACTTTATGTTTGCCCTTATTCTTTCTGTCGTAGAAACTCATAATCGTTTTTCCTTTTGGAAAAATCTCAAAAGAGCCGTTGATATATACGGGAATAATGGGTACGCCCGCATCAAGTGCCAACACCGACGCACCGTTTTTCATTGTGCGGAATATTCCGTCTTTACTGCGAGTACCTTCGGGATGAATAAGCACGCACCAGCCTTCATGAAGTTTTTCTTTAAGACTGTTCATTGAGCTGACATTCATTCCACCGCGGTCAACGGGCACCATACCCGTTGTTTTAATGAGTTTTTTGCTTAAAATATCATTGTGAAAAGCTTCTTTTTTCGCCATACAGCAAAGCTTGTTGAACTGCTCTTTTGAAAATGCCATCGAAACGAAAAGATAGTCAATTTTTGAAGCGTGATTTGCGCAGATAATATATCCTTTATCTTTCGGTAAAGCTTCTGCATTCTTAATTGTAACATCATAGCAAGAATTTGCAAGATTTCTAACCGCATTATATATTCGATAGTCGCTTTCGGTTTTTTCAAAAGGATAATTATGAGTATTCGCACGCTCTTCCGCTTCGTCCGTTGCACCGTTTTCAACCACGGTTACAATGTCGGCAACCGTCATTGTTTTTGAATAGACTTTTTCAACATTTATACCGTATTCTTCTTCGATTTCCATAGCCATATCAACCGAGCTTAACGAGTCAATTGAGAGTTCTTCAAAAATCTTTGTATTCTCGGTGATTTGTGATGCGGGAGTGCCCGAAACCTTTGACACAAT
Organism: uncultured Clostridia bacterium; assembly: GCA_945787805.1. Classification (GTDB taxonomy): domain Bacteria; phylum Bacillota; class Clostridia; order Oscillospirales; family Acutalibacteraceae; genus Fimenecus. The sequence continues at coordinate 26,947 of CALZID010000002.1, forward strand.
GGCAATAATCTTTGAAAGCAGGCTGTCGTCGGCAATTGTTTCTTCAACTGAATTTTCACCATTGCGAGCGTCTATTGCCATCTTTTTTAGCAGATATCTCTTCGGCTTTTGTAAAGATGTGCGGGGAATTTCATTTACAAAGTGAATTTTAAAAAGTCGCATATTTTGAGCAACCTGTGAGCTTTTCTCTTTAAGATACTGCTCAATTTTTGCCTTTAATTCTTCTCTTTCGGCTACTACAAAAGCGTGAATTTCATCATAATCTTTGTTTTCGGCAGGAACGCCGCTGATTACAAACTCTTTAACACCGTCAATCCCTTGGTATTTTTCTTCCAAATCATCGGGAGTAACTTTTTTGCCTGTTGCGAGAACAATGTTTTCTTTGCAGCGACCGACGATTTTTATGTATCCGTTTTCATCCATAACACCTAAATCGCCGCTCTTGAACCATCCGTCTTCAGTAAACGCTTCTTTTGTTGCTTCTTCATCACGGAAATAGCCTTTCATCATATAAGGTGACTTAACAAGAATTTCACCTTCATCGCTGAATTTGATTTGAACATCGGGATATGGCTTGCCGCAGGAATCGGTTTGAATTGACTCTGCAACATTACCGATTGTAGGAATATTTGTTTCAGATGCGCCGTAAGTTATAAGAATATTAAAGCCTGTTCCGTAATAAAAATCTGCAACCTCTTGACTTAAAGGCGCACCGGCGGAGCAAAGGAATGTAAGGCTTCCGCCGAATCCTTCGTGAATACTCTTAAACAATTTCTTGCCAAGTAACGAACCTTTTTCTCTTCTTAATTTTAAACAAATCGGAAAGAATTGTTGAAACATAATTCTTGTTGCGGGTTTTGAATTGATTTTGCGAAGCACCGCAGTTCTGAACAGTTCATAAACCTTTGGAACAGCAGGTAAAACCGTTGGGTGATATTCTGCAAAAGCACCTAAAATTGCTTCTGCCGCAACAGTTTCAATGTAATGTACATCACCACCGCAAAGGGCGGGGCCCAAAACAAGACAAATTACACCGTAAATATGACTGTTTGGAATAATTGAGAGAAAACGGTCATTCTCTGAAAGCTTCTGCACACCGATAGTCATCTGTGTAGTCTTAATAAGACTGTCGTGGTAGTGCATAATTCCCGCTGATTTACGGGTTGTGCCCGACGAAAAGATTATGCACGCCACATTCTCATCACCGTCTGCGGTTTGGGGCAAATCTGCCGAAACCCTTTCTGCAGAGCCTTCAAAGAGTGAGCAGTCAAGAATATTAAAGGCAGGGAACGGGAATTTTGATAAATCGCCTATTTTTTCACGGGAACTTTTTGACAAAAACATAGCGCGCACATCTGAACGCTCAACAAACTCGCAAAGCTCTATGCCCGTTAAAGATGCATCAATTAAAGAGGCGGTACATTTAATTTTGCAAGATGCTAAAAATGCAATAGTCCATTCGGGGCTGCTTTCTGCAACAAAAGCAATTCTGTCGCCCGCCTTAATGCCTGCGTCAATAAGCTTTTCTGCATATTTTTCTGCTGCCGCAAAAACTTTGCCATAGCTATAAATGCGTTTATCACCGTTATTCATAGTGATTGACATTGCACGCTTGTTTAAATGTTTTGAATTTAATTCATAAATAGAGTCAAAAATATTCATCTCTCTGTGAGCAATCTGCTCCCCTTTCGTAAAATACATACTAAATTTTAACACATTCGCCATTTTGTGTCAATTTTTTCTTATTTTTTTGATTTTCTGTATGATACGGGAGTTGTTCCCAAATATTCCTTAAAAATACGGTTAAAGTGACTTAAACTTGCATAACCGAGAATATTTGAAATCTCAATAATCGGAGTGTCCGTGTCTTTTAATAACTCACATGCCTTATTCATTTTAATACTTTTAAGATACTCAACTACGGTTTTTCCTGTGTGCTTTTTAAATTGCTCAATAACAACGGGGGGACAAAATCCGGCAAGCAAATAAACATCGTTAGCCGAACAGCCAGAGTATTTCGGCGAGTGTATCTTATTGAGCACTTCCGTAAACCATTTCGGACAGTCAAGGTCAGAAGAAATCTTATTTTTATAAAGAATACACACTGCTTCAACAATCATTTCACATATAAGAACACGGAATTTTTCGTCCGAATTAAAATTGAGAAGGCTTATTCTTTCCGCAATTTTTACAAAGTACTCTAATTCGCTAACCGATAAATTTGTTGTTGCCTGTGCGTTTCCGATAAATTCATCAATGGATAAATCCAAGGCATTACAAATCTTTTCAAGTTTTTCGGGAGTTACGCTGATATTTATATGAGTGCACTTTTTCGCCTGGGAAGAAACGATTTTGTGGCTGTCTTTCGGTTGAATCAGTTGTAGTGTGCCTTTGTGCAGCTCACGGCATTCCCCGTTTATTTTGTGAAGCGCTTCACCCGATGTTACAATAAAAAATTCATAAAAATTATGACAGTGCAAAGAAGTGGTTTCAGAATTCCACCAGTGACACGCAACACCATACTTATTTAAGGATTTATTATTATGATAATCCACTAAAATTACTAAATTATCATTATCGTTTTTTTGAATTGTGTTCAATTTGCACACATCCCCTGTCGAATTCTTTATATGAAAATTTTGCTGTTTTGAGTATTATAATGTCAATTATACAGGAAAAAATTAAAAAAATCACCTATTTTCTTTAAATTATAGCAAGAATTAAATATAAATATGTTATAGAATAAAAATGAGAAATAAAATTAAAAGGGGTGATACTTATAATTCTTAACCACCACATTACAAAAGACAAAGAAGGCTTGTATTATACAATACCCTTTGATGTGCCCGATAATGTTGAAAAAATCACTGTCAGCTATGACTATTTCCGTAAAGGCAAGGGATTTATTGCGGACTTAAAACCGTCAAACACAATTGACATTGGCCTTGAAGATGAAAAAGGCAATTTTTTGGGTTGGTCGGGCAGTGCTCATAAATCTGTCAGCGTAGGCGAATACTCTTCAACTCCCGGATACCTTTGCGGTGCAATTCGCCCGGGGAAATGGAAAATTATTGTAGGTGCTTATCATATAATGCCCGACGGCGTTGATGTTACATACAACATTGATTTCAAATTTAAGGGAGAGCGATTACTTTTCGGTGACTTGCATATTCACACAACTGCTTCTGACGGAAAGCTCAGCGCTTTTGAAGTGGGTACTCTTGCAAAGAGCAAAGGGCTTGATTTTATCGCCCTTGCCAATCACAACAATTTTTCGGAAAACTTTTTCTTACCCCATATTGACGGGTTAACATTTATCCCCGCAGTTGAGTGGACGCATTATAAGGGGCACATAAACTTTTTCGGTGTTGCAAATCCATTTGAAAACTCCTTTGTTGCAAATACAAAAGAAGATATGAATAAGCTTATATCAAACGCTCGGTCAAAGGGTGCTGTTATTTCGATCAATCACCCCAAATGCAGAATTTGCCCGTATTTGTGGGAAGACGAAAATGCCTTTGATATGATGGAAATCTGGAACGGCCCTATGCGCAAAACCAACACCGACTCGATTAAGTGGTGGACTGAATTACTTTGTAAGGGAAGAAAAATTCCCGCCGTCGGGGGCAGTGATTTCCATAAACCTAAAAGCTTTGCAAGGCTTTCTAATCCCGTAACAGGCGTATACTCAAAATCACCTGCGCCCCATGATATTTTAGACGCAATAAAGAAAGGTAAAGCCTTTATAAGTAACAGTGTTGACGGAGTTAGACTGAACCTTAAATACGGTGAATATTCAATGGGTGACACCGCCGAATACAACGCTGATATTCCCCTTGTTATAGAGAGTAATGCAAAGAATTTAATACTTGTAACCGATAAAGGCGAAAAGAGTATTAAACTTTCAAACGGCATTGCACAAATCAGGCAAGAAAAAGTGAATTTTGCCTATGTAAAAGCCGTTAAGGGCTTTGGCAATATAAAAACAATTACAGCGATATCAAATCCAATATATTTTGAGTAGGAGATTTTATTATGACTGAAAACAAAACACTGCAAAAAACATCGCCGTTCCGTTACGGTATCGGTATGTTCGGCACATCAATGCCCATAAATATGTTCAAATCATTTGCCGCAATTTTTTATGTGGATATGCTGGGGCTTGATATGAAGAAATATTCTCTTGTTCTGCTTATCTACACATTTGTTGACGCGATAGACAATCCCGTTTACGGATTTTTGTCAGACAGAACACGCACAAAATGGGGCAGACGCAGACCTTGGCTCATTATCGGCGCACCCTTATTAGTGCTTTGTTTCATACTGTTTTTCAATGTCCCATCGTTTATCGAAAGCGAAAAAGGAATGCTGTTTATTTATATGCTTTTGATGTACATACTGACAGGTACACTTGATTCACTTGTAAACGCCAACTACGGTGCGTTGTTCCCCGAGCTTTTCCGAAGTGACGATAAAAGAGCAAAAACCAACGGTATTCGTCAGGTTTGTCAACTTTTCGCAATGGCAATAAGCATCGCTCTTACCCCTATGATTACAGAAAAAATCGGCTATCGCCTGACTGCTTTGATTTACGGCGTGCTCGCCATTATTGTTATGATGTATTGCTTCGTGGGTTGCCGTGAAAGCACCGATTACGAAGAGCTTGAAAAACCGAAGCTTGTTGACAGTATAGTAGCCCTTGTTAAAAATCCTCACTTCTGGATTTTCGGCTTTGCCGGAGCTTTTTATTCTTCTGCATTCGCTCTTATTTCACAGGCATTGCCTTTCTATGTAAAATACACCTTAGGTCTTGGCGGAAGCACTACCACAATAATGTTAGGTATAGTTCTGGGTGTTGCGGTTATAGGAATTTTGGTTTGGTCAAAAATTGCTAAAAAATTACCCGTTATGACAATTTGGAGAACGGGATTTATAATTATGGCAATCGGATTTATTCCACTGTATTTTGCAAAGGTGCTTCCTTTGGCAATAGCCATTGCGGCGGTTATGGGCTTCGGTATAGCCGCTTGTCTTACAACTATGGACTGTATCGGTGCAAAGATTGTTGACGACGATTACCGCAGAAACGGAGTTAAGCGAGAAGGTATCATAAACAGTCTTATGGGTGTTATGAACAGACTTAACGGACTTTATACTTCTCTTGCGTTCTTTATTGCGTCTGAATACTTCGGTTTTATCAGCGGTGACGAGCCCGGTGATAATCCCGGTCTTGCCGCAAAGGTTCTGCTTTGCGTATTCCCCTGTGCGGCAATGGTTTTGGCAACCGTTATTTCTTTCTTCCTGAAGTTACCGGAGAGCAAGGAAAATGAGTAAATATCTTATAATCAATGCGGACGATTTCGGTTATAACGAGCAGCAAAACAGCGCAATAATTGAGTTGTTAAATGAAGGCCTTATCACTTCAACCTCTCTGCTCACTGTTGCCCCGCAAGCAAAAGCCGCCGTCGATTTTTCAAAGAAAAACAATGTCTGTGTGGGAGTTCATCTTACAATCAATTCCGATAATGAAAACAATAAATGGCAAGGTCTTTCAAATGTAAAATCATTCAAAGACGGTTTGCCCCACAGTCAAAAGGATTTAATTTTTAAAACAACGAGAAAAGATGTCAGAAAAGAATTGGAAGAACAGTACCGATTTATAACCGACAACGGCGGTACTGTTGACCACGCAGATAACCATTGCGGAACTCTTTACGGAATTAACGGCAGAAGATTTTATATTGACGCCTTTGATTTTTGTGCGGAGCATAAGCTTCCTTACAGATTTCCCAAAACAAGCGGTTTCCTTGAAAGACAACTTGGGAGAAGTGTTCCCGAGGTTATAAAAAAATATCAGCAGATGATAGTGCGTTCAGGAGAAAAAAGGGGCGTGAAGCTGCTTGATGACTTAGTTTCAAACCCTTGGTCCATAAGCAGAATAGGTGACTGTAATACTCTTGAAAAGTATTATCTTGACGCGGTTGACAACTGCATTGACGGTGTAACCGAAATATTTTTGCACCCGGCACTGCCCACCAATAACAATGATGCGGAATGGCAAAAAAGAGTGTTTGAATATGAAATACTCAAAAGCGGTTGTCTTCTTGAAAGGGCAAAGCAAAAAGGAATAACCGTAGTCAGTTGGAAAATATTTGACACATAATAAAAAAAGACACACTTTCCGGTGCCGAGCGCCGACAAGGAAGTGTGCCTTTTTTATTAACATTTCTTTTCAATTTCTCCTGCTTTTGTGAGAGCCGTTTTTGTCAGCAGCGGTCCTATCAATTCATAGACAAGCGTTGCGCAAAGAATAACCGCTCTAATTTGTTCACCGTATTCGGGAATAACGGTTAATGACAACTGTGCCATACCGATTGCCACACCCGCTTGGGGTAAAAGCGTTATGCCGAGATATTTTTTTACATTCTTTTCGGTTTTAACAAGAGCGCAGCCGAGCATTGCGCCGAAATATTTACCCGATGAGCGAAGCACTAAATAAAGCACCCCGATAAGTCCCACAGTTTTGAAAACTTCAAAATTAAACTCTGCGCCTGAAATCACAAAGAAGAGCATAAATAGTGGGGGCGTCCAACGGTCAGTACATTCCATAACCGCATCGCTGACCTTTGAGAAGTTAGCCATTGCCGCACCGATTGCCATACAGAGCAAAAGCGACGAAAGCCCTAACATCTCCGAAAGTCCCACACCTAAAAATACTGCCGTAACTGCCAATGAAACTCTGTTTGCACGGGATAAAAAGAATTTTGTTGCAACCGACAACACAAATCCCACCGCAAAACCGATTACCAGTGAGCCCAGAATTTCAGCTATGGGCATAACAAGAGTTTCTTTTATGTTGAAGCCGCCGCCTTTGCCCAAGGTTTTTGCCACGCTTGACAGAATTGAAAACAGCATTAAGCAAACGGCATCGTCAACCGCTACAACGGGCAAAAGTGTTGATGTAACAGGGCCTTTTGCTTTGTATTGTCGCACGACCATCAAGGTTGCCGCAGGGGCAGTGGCAGATGCGATTGCACCTAATATAAGGGCTAATGATATATCGACTTTTAATAAAATCATCACGGTTGAAACAAGGGCGGTTGCGCCTACCGCTTCAAAAAGTGTGATTAAAAATATTTTTGCCCCCAACTGTTTAAGTGACGACAATTTAAACTCGCCGCCGATTGAAAATGCAATAAAACCCAGTGCCGCATTTGTGAGTACAGTAAAACCTTCAACATTTTCCGTTGTAAAAATGTTTAGGCAATAAGGGCCTACCAAAAGTCCCGCAATAAGATAGCCCGTAACATTCGGCAAGTTTATTTTTTTCATAACTCTTGTCATCAGCAAGCCCATAATCATTGCCAATGACAAACTAAAAAGTGTATTCATATTATTTTGCAAGTCCCTCTATTGTAAGAATCGGCAAAGTCATTAAAATACCTGTGTTTGCCTTGCCCAAGCCCCCGGTTACATCGTTGACTATTTTTTTAACAGTATCAACCTGTGACTCTTCAATGGCAGAAATAAGAATTTTATTCATTTCTCCGCGCTCGGGGTTAAGATATTGACGAAGTGAGCCGAAAATCGGAGGCGGCTCAACAGAATTGTGGCTCATAGCCTGCAAAACACCTTCACAGTCAAGCAAAGAGCCACCGTGAATTCCCGCCTCAAGCATCAAGGCGAGAGCTTTATCCATGTGTCTTGAATTATTTAGAATTAGAATAAGCAATTGCATAAAATCACCCTTTTTTCTGTTTTTCGTCTTCATATTATACTCTTTTTATGTTATAATTCAAGTATGGAAAGATATTTGGAATATAAAATTACAGAAAAATATGACGGTGAAAGAGTGCTGACCTTTTTAAAAGAAGAAATTGAAGCGTCGGCACGGCTTATTCGTCACTTAAAAAACATACCTGACGGCTTGACCTGTAACGGTGAGCATATTCGCACCGTAGACATTCTGCATTCGGGGGATTTGTTGTGTATTCATTTACCCGAGCAAGATGACTGTAAGCACAAAATCGTCGAGCCGCTCCCCTACGATTTAACAATTCTCTATGAAGATGACGATTTGCTCGTTGTTGATAAGCCTGCGGGACTGCCCTTGCACCCGTCACACAATCATCAAGGCGATACCTTGGCAAACGCAGTATCATATCACCTTAAAAAGCAGGGCAAAGAAGCGGTCTTCCGTTCAATAGGCAGACTTGACCGAGGCACATCGGGTATAGTTATCTGTGCTCTGAACAAATATACCTGCGCCAGACTTTCGGGCAAGGTTTATAAAGAATATATGGCGGTTTGCGAAGGAATTTATGAAGGTGAAGGAGTTATTGACAAGCCCATTTACCGTCCCGACCCAGTCCTTACAATCCGCACGGTTGACGACCGTGGCGAAAAAGCCGTTACCAACTGGAAAGCGATTTCAAATTATAACGGCAGAACTCTTTTGCGTATTCATTTAATAACGGGCAGAACTCATCAGATAAGAGTGCATTTCTCTTCAATGGGTACGCCTTTAACGGGGGACACAATGTACGGCACTCCGAGAGAAGATATATCCCGTCAGGCGCTTCACTGCTGCTATTGCAGATTTAATCACCCCGTAACAAATGAAGAAATTGAAATACGCTCTCCGCTCCCCCAAGATATTGCGCAATTTGTAAAATAAAAACAGTTTTTCAATTCTATTGTAAAAATGTGAGTGTTATGATAGAATACTCTCACATAAATTTGGCGGTGATTTTTTGAACGAAATTAAAGATTATATTGTTTATCCTGAAAACCTTGATACAAAAATGCCCGACAGCATTCCCGACATTCAAAGCGATTTTTATAAAAATGTTGTGCGTCTTATCAGTAACTTCGTTCTTAAATTTATTGTTCGCGGCGGAAGCACCATTGAAAAAATAGATATGGAAGGTCTTAAACCCCCATATATTGTTCTCGCAAACCACACGCAGTTTGCCGATTTCTTTGTAAGCTTTAAAGCGGTGCCTCCCCACAGATTTAACAATATTGCCACTCTCGACGGATTTGTGGGTTTAGAAAAGCCTATGGCAAAGTTAGGTTGTGCCTGTCACAGAAAATATACCACGGATATCAGTCTTGTCCGTGCTTGCCACAAGGTTCTTCACGAATATAAAGATGTGCTCTTTATGTATCCCGAAGCACGGTATTCAAATGTGGGAACAACTGCAATTATTCCCGAAGTTGTGGGAAAACTCGTAAAGAAAAACAAGGTTCCCCTTGTTATTATGCTTCACCACGGCAACTATCTCAATGCACCTTTTTGGGATTTTTCTCAACACAGAAAAGTGCCTTTTCACTCCACAATGAAAAAAGTGCTGACAGCGGAGCAAATCGAAAGCCTGTCGGTTGATGAAATCAATGAAATCATTCGCACAGAGCTTTGCTATGATGAATATAAATGGCAGAAAGAGAATAATATCAGAATTACCGAAGATTTCAGAGCGGATAATCTGAACAGAATTCTTTATAAATGTCCCCACTGTATGACTGAGGGCAAAACCGTGGGCAAGGGTATTAATCTCACCTGTGAAGAATGCGGAAAGGTTTGGGAAATGACCGAGCTCGGCGAGATGAAAGCGCTGGACGGTGAAACCGAGTTTTCGCATATTCCCGACTGGTATGAGTGGGAAAGAGAATGTGTTCGTCAGGAGCTTCTCGACGGTACATATAAATATGAAGAAACTCTTCGTGTTCACTCTTTGCCGGGTTCAAAATATATCGACATAGGCGAAGCGCATGTTACCCATGACCTTGAAAACGGATTTGTTATCGAAGGCGAATATAATAAAAATAAATACAGAATTCAGCGCCGTACAAATACGCTCTATACTCTGCACAATGAATTTTCATTTATAAAGCTCGGCAGGGTTGACTGTTTTGATGTTTCGGTGAACGACAATTCTTTCTATTGTATTCCGTCACAGAAAGATGTTGTCACAAAGCTTATGCTGGCAACGGAAGAAGCCCATAAAATTGTAAATGAAAAGGTTGCAACGGTTTAAAAGATTATGAATATAAACGAAAATTTTTCAACAGAAATTGTTTATCCCCCTGAGATTAAACGATATGACACATCTAATCAGCCATTAGTGCAATCCGGTTGGTTGACAGGTTTGGCTTGGTTTGCATCAAGTTTATTGCTTGCTTGTTTAAGAAAGGGATACAAAGTCGAAAAGACAAATATGAAAGGTTTAAAGCCTCCCTACATTTTACTTATAAATCACATGCAACCCCTTGATTTTTGCTTTATGTATAAAATGTTTTTTCCGCATAAAGTCAGCACAGTGGCAGCTTATCATACATACACCGGCGTTTCTGACCTTATGGAAAAATTAGGCTGTATTATTACACGCAAACATATTGCAGATATCGGTCTTGTTCGTGCCTGCAAAAAAGTTTTACAAGAGCAAAAAGGTATTTTCTGTATGTTCCCCGAAGCAGGATATTCCCCTGTGGGAACCTTGGGAATTTTGCCTGATTCTCTGGGTAAATTGGCAAAAAAAAGCGGTGTTCCCGTGGTGGTTATGCTTCAACGGGGCAGTTATCTCAATCTGCCTTTCTGGACAAATTCCAAGCACCGCAAAACGCCTGTTAAAATCGAGTTAAAACAAATTCTTACCCCCGAAGAATTAGAGTCAAAAAGCGCGGACGAAATCAATGAGATTATCCGCAAAGAAATGGACTATAATGAATATGAGTGGCAAAAAGAAAACGATATTCGCATTAAGTCAAAGGACCGTGCGCAGGGACTTCACAAGGTGCTCTATCAATGCCCCCACTGTATGCGTGAAGGCAAAATGAATTCAGACGGTATTCACCTTTTCTGTGAAGAATGCGGTAAAAAGTGGGAAATGACTGAGCTTGGCGAAATGAAAGCGACGGACGGTGAAACAGAGTTTTCGCATATTCCCGACTGGTTTAATTGGCAGAGAGAAAATGTCCGTCGGCAAATACTTAACGGTGAATATCTCTTTGAAGACGAAGTTGAAATTTACTCTTTACCCGGTGTTGAAAGCTTTGTTAATTTAGGCAAAGCAAAGCTTACTCATTCCCTTGAAGACGGCTTTGTTATAACGGGTATTTTCAATGAGCACCCCTACCGTATTCAGCGTCTTCCGAAAGGGCATTACGATTTGCATGTTGAATATGAATTTCAAAGACTAAAGGGACCCGACTGTTTTTCTTTTTCAACCAAAAACGACACTTTTTTCTGCATACCGAGTAAAAAAGATGTTGTTACGAAACTCACTCTCGCAACGGAAGAAATATATAAAATCTTAAATGACAGTAAAGAAACCGTAAAAGCATAAAATAAAAGGTGTTGCAAAACTAAAATTTACAACACCTTTTTTTCTTTTGTTTTAATATGCCTTGCCCCAATAGAGCATTTTGTCTGCGGGCTTGCCGCAGCAAACGCATTTATCTGAAATCTTTTCTTGAACAAAAGGAATACAGCGAGATGTAACCCCTGCTCTATCTTTAAGAGCGTCTTCACATTCTCTGTCACCGCACCACATAGCCTTGATAAATCCCGGCTTGTTTTCGGCAATGTCAATCATTTCGTCCATATCTTTTGCGGTATAGGTCATATTGCTTCTGCGTTCAAGCGCCGCATTATAAAGACCGTCGTGAACCGTTTGAATAAGCTCGGGGATTTTTGTTTCAAGCTCGTCAAGAGATACAAAATATTTTTCTCTTGTATCACGGCGAACAATGACGCACTGATTATTTTCAATATCACGGGGACCCAGTTCAAGTCTGAGCGGAACGCCCTTCATTTCATATTCCGCATATTTCCAGCCCGGTGAATTGTCGCTTAAATCAATCTTTGCTCTGCAAATCTTTTTAAGATTTTCATAAACTTCGGTTGCTTTTTCTTTAACCCCTGCCTTATGTGCGGCAACAGGAACAACAACTACCTGAATCGGTGCGATTTTCGGCGGTAAAACAAGTCCGTTATCGTCACCGTGAGTCATAATGATAGCGCCGATAAGCCTTGTAGTACAGCCCCATGATGTTTGGAAAGGATATTTCAGCTTGTTGTCTTTATCCTGGAACTGAATTCCGAAAGCCTTTGCAAATCCGTCACCGAAATAGTGGCTTGTACCTGACTGCAAGGCCTTACCGTCATGCATAAGAGCTTCGATTGTATATGTATCTTCTGCACCTGCAAATCTCTCTTTTGCGGTTTTAACGCCCTTTACAACCGGCATTGCAAGATAGTTTTCACAAAAGTCTGCATAAACATTGAGCATTTTGATTGTTTCTTCTTGTGCTTCTTCCGCTGTTGCGTGGATTGTGTGACCTTCTTGCCATAAAAATTCTCTTGTTCTGAGGAAAGGTCTTGTTGTTTTTTCCCAACGGACAACCGAAACCCATTGATTATAAAGCTTCGGCAAATCACGGTATGATTGAACAATATTTGCATAGTGTTCGCAGAAAAGAGTTTCGGAAGTCGGTCGAACACAAAGACGCTCTTCAAGTTTTTCACTGCCGCCGTGAGTCACCCAGGCAACTTCGGGAGCAAAGCCTTCAACATGGTCTTTTTCTTTATTGAGAAGACTCTCGGGAATAAACATCGGCATACAGACATTTTCGTGCCCTGTTTCTTTGAACATCTCGTCAAGAGTTTTCTGAATATTCTCCCAAATTGCATAACCGTAAGGTCGAATAACCATGCAGCCTTTTACGCTGGTATATTCAACCAATTCTGCCTTTTTAACAACATCGGTGTACCATTTGGCAAAATCCACATCCATTGAAGTTATTTCTTCAACCATCTTTTTTTGTTCAGCCATTTTTCTTCTTCCTTATCTAAAAATAAAAGATACAGGGACATTTTTTAAAAGTGCCCCTGTCAAAATAAATCAAAAATTAGTTTTCTTCAACATATTTAACGATATCAGCAACTGTTTTAATATTTTCAAGAGCCTCGTCAGGAATTTCCATATTGAATTCATCTTCAAATGTCATAACAAGGTCAGCTAAGTCGATACTGTCTGCGCCAAGGTCTTCAAGAAGAATTGAGTTCATTGTAACTTGGTCTTCTTCTAATTCAAGCTGGTCGCAAATGATTTCGCGAATTTTTTCAAACATCATTTAACACCTCCAATTATTTTATCACCAAATATAGTAAAATCTTTTATCGGTTTTGTCAACACCTTTATTGTAAATTTATGAAATCTTTAAGCGGTGTAAAGTCAATATCCTTTACATCTTTTACACTTTCATAAAAAGATTTACAAATTTCAACACATCCGCCCTGAGAATCGCTTTCTGTGTTAAAGGGCATAACAGGGTCATGCACCGAAAGACGAAGCAAAAACCAGCCGTTTCTCTTTTCGTCTTTGAACGATACTCTGACACCTTCATAATTATCGGGAGCTAAAACCATATCGCTGTCATTTTCGGCAAGCACCTTGATTTTTCCGATGAGTTCTTCACCGATAGACCTGAAATCTTCTGCGGTTATATTAAAACGCAGTTCTTTCTCTTCTGTCGGTTTGCGAAGTGAAGCAATGCAATCACCAATATGTTTTTGCTCTTTTCTGAGATTTGCCGCTTTAATAATAATCTTTGTAATGAGATATGCGCCGTCATCGAGATAATAATTCTCTTTAAAAGCGGCATGGCCCGAAGTTTCAATCGCAAGGGGTGTGTTTTCGCCTGAATTTGTACGGCGGATTGCTTCATCAATTACATTTTTATATCCACGCTTGAAACGGATATGTTTGCCGCCTAAATTCTCTTCAATGAACTCACGAAGTCCGTCGCTTGTAACGGAATCGGTTACCACTGTGCCGCCCTTGTTATTTTCAAGGGCAATAACCGAAGCCAATGCTACGATTGAGTTTCTGTTGATTTCGTCACCGCGGAAATCCACGCAAGATGCACGGTCAACATCCGTATCAAAAATAACCCCTAAATCACAAAGATTTTCAACTGTTGCCTTGCGAATAAAATCCATAGCAACTTTATTCTCGGGGTTTGGAATATGGTTTGGGAACATTCCGTCAGGCTCTAAAAACTGACTTGCGCTGATATCTGCACCCAATGGCTCCAACACTTGTGTTGCATAAAATCCGCCGACGCCGTTACCCGCATCAACTGCGATTTTGAAGCCCTTTAAAGGATAATCGTAATCCTTTGCGCCGACTTCTTCTTTTATCATATCACGAAGCATCTTGGAATATACCGAAATATAGTCAATTACTCTGATGCTTCCGTTATTTTGGAGTTCTCTCGGCTTTTCTTCTTCGGCATTTTTGAGAATGCTTTTAAGTTCATCACCTGAAAGCCCACCGTCACGGGTGAAAAATTTAAGTCCGTTGCGGTCAAAGGGATGATGACTTGCGGTAATTTGAACGGCACCGTCGCATTTTTCGGTGACAGTTGTCATGAACATTGCGGGAGTTGAGCAATATGAACAGTCAAGCACATTTACACCCATACCCACGAGAATATCAATAACCGCCTTTTTTATTCTGTCGGCAGAAATTCTTGAATCGTGGCCCACCGATACCAAAAGGCTTGTGGGCTTTTTTCTCTGTTTTTCACAAAGAAAGTCAATAAATGATGCGCTGATTTCTCTGACAACTTCGTCGGTCAGCTGAATTTCGGGATATTGTTTAGTTGCAACCGCAACACCCCGAACATCAGTACCGCTTTTTAAATGCATAAGCTTCATTATATAAGTCCCCTTTTAAGCATTTCTTCTGCCGCTAACATTACGCCTAATTTACCGCTGTGAAAATTGAGTCCGCCTTGCATCCATACCGCAAAGGGCTCACGAAGGGGAGCGTCGGCAGAAAGCTCAATTGACGAACCCGATGTAAATGCCCCTGCAGACATAATAACCTGACTGTCATAGCCCGGCATATCCCACGGCTCGGGGGTTACATAGGAGTCAACGGGTGCACCCTTTTGAAGTCCTTGGCAGAATGCAATAAGATTTTCGGGATTTTCAAGGCAGATTGCCTGAATAATATCGTGACGGGCTTCATTCACTTCGGGTGTAACCTTAAAGCCTAATTCTGTGAAAAGCGATGCGGCAAAAACCGCAGTTTTGAGCGCTTCACCCACAACATGGGGGGCATTGAAAAGTCCCATAAACACACTTCTGTTTTGCCCGAGAGTTGCGCCCACCTCTGTGCCGAGTCCCGGAGTTGTAAGTCTGTAACCGCAAAGCTCAACTAAATCTTTGCGTCCTGCAATATATCCGCCGCAAGGGGCAATTCCGCCGCCGGCATTTTTAATGAGCGAGCCCGCCATTAAATCTGCACCGACTTGGGTGGGTTCAAGCTTTTCGGTAAATTCACCGTAGCAGTTATCAACCATAACAACGGCTCTTTTATTTACTCTGTGCACAATTTCGCAAACCTTTTCAATCTCAGCTATAGAAATTGTATGACGCAGCGAATAACCTCGGGAGCGCTGAATATAAACCATTCTGACTGCCTTATCGCTTGCGGCACTTTCGATGGCTTCAAAGTCTAATTCGTCATTTTCCGTTAAATCAACCTGTTGATAAGTAACGCCAAAATCCAGGAGTGTGCCGTCACCCACATTTTTGCCGTTGAGCCCGATTGTTGAATGAAGCGTATCATAGGGTGTACCCGAAACACAAAGCATTGCGTCGTTAGGTCTTAAAATTCCGTAAAGACACACCGCAAGAGTGTGTGTTCCGCTTGCCAACGCACCTGCACGGATAATTGCGCTTTCTGCACCGAAAATATCCGCAGTGAGCACATCAAGTTTTTCTCTGCCCTTGTCACCGTAGCCGTAGCCCGTTGTGGTGTTAAAATCGGTTTCGTCAACACGGTTGCGAATAAACGCAGACAATACTTTTTGCTGATTGTATTCTGTTAATTCATCTATTCCCTTGAAAACGGGACTTGCTTTTTCTAAGGCTACGCTTGATAATTCTTGAATTTTGTCGCTTATTTCAAAAAACATTTTGATTTTCCTTTATATTTTATATTCGTATATTTCTTTTACTGTTTTAAAGCCTATTTTTTCATAGAATTTCACATTATAATCACGGGAAATTAAATAGACATCTTTTGCAGGGGAAAGCGTTAGTAATTTTTTAACTAATGCTTTTCCGTAACCTTGTCCACGGTATTTTTCTTTGGCAAAAACATCTGAAATAAATGCCAAATCTTTATTGAACGAAATAAATCCGCCGCTGATTGTTTGAAAAGGTTTTTCAATTATCGCACCTTCACAACAACCGCTGAGATTTAAGAACTGTTTTATTTCTGTATTTTTAGGTGTCAGCTTGTCATTTAATTTTTCAATCTTATTATAATGTGTGTATTTAATGCCCTTTTCACCCATTATACAGTCCAACGAAATATGCATTAGATATTTTTTGTCTATTAGAGTGTACGGTAAATTGTCGGTTGAGAGAATACAGCCGTTTAACACAAATGAAAGCTCTTCAAAATCGGCATTTTCACTTGCAAAGGCAACACATCTGTCATTGTCGCCCGATACAATTGCCGTAATTTCATTTTCTTCGTTAAACTGCGCCCACACAACTCCGTCGTTTAACTCACAATCTATAAACAAGCCTGTTTGTGAAAGCAAAACGGCGGTGTTATCTTTACCTAAATAGTCAAAAATTAACTTATCAAGACGATTTACCGATTTAACCATTTGCAAATTCCTTTAAAAGCTCTTTTGTAAGTTTTTCAACGCTGTCAATATCATTTATATTACAAACTGAAGAGCCCGAATGAATATATCTGCAAGGCAATGAAACCGCAATAGTTTTAATTCCGCCCACGGATTTGTGAATTGCGCCCGCATCGTTTCCCCCTGCCACAACTGTTTTGGTCTGGCAAGAAATATTGTTGTTTTTCGCAATTTCAAATGCTTTTTTATACAGCTCTCTATCATATAGAGTGGCTCTGTCCATAAAGGATACCACCGCACCGCCACCGGTTTTGCAAACCTTTTTGTGTTCGGGAGTATCGGGAATGTCGGAAGCGGTTGTGGTTTCAATTACAATGGCATAATCGGGGTTTACCGTGTATGCGCCCACGGTGGCGCCTCGTGTACCGATTTCTTCCTGAACGGTGAAAACACAGGTATAGTCAATTTTTGACTTCTCTTGTAAAAGTTCAAGCATTACTCCGCAGCCCACTCTGTCGTCAAGGGCTTTTGACTTTAACATATTATTGCCGAATTCAATAAAATCCGACTTGAAATATCCAAAATCACCGAGAGAAATATATTTTTCGGCTTCTTCTCTGTTTTCAAAACCGAAATCCGCTGAAATATCGGTAATTTTCGGTATTTTTTTACTCTCATCGGCACTGCATTGATGAATTGCTTTGCCGCCTGCAACACCTGTCAATCCGTTAATAGTTAATTTTTTACCAAAGAGCGCAGAGTCGTCAATTCCGCCTACATTTGATACATAAATATACCCTTCGTCGCTGATATATGTGACAATAAATCCCACTTCGTCCATGTGAGCGAAAAGTGCAACCTTATTTTTTGGTGCAGTTTCACCTTTTTTGTCAACGATTAAGTTACCGAGTGGGTCAACTGAATATGAGCAATCGTCGGGCAGATGGGCAATTATAAATTCTCTCACTCTTTTTTCGTCGCCAGATGTACCGTTGAGCATACAAAGTTCATTAAGCAAATTCATATTCATAGCGTTCACACCCTTTCAAGAAACCGTGCAATAAGTTTTGCACAATTTTCAATGTCACGAATATCAACCGTTTCAACGGGAGTGTGCATATATTTCTGCGGCAGCGATACCAAAGCAGACGGGATTCCGCCTTTTGAAATTGTAATATGGTCTGCATTTGTGCTTGTTTTACCGCTCATAATTTCTTTTTGATACGGAATATGATTTTCTTTTGCAATTTCAACGAGTAAATCGGAATATTCACGGCTTAAAATCGGTGAGTAGCCAATCATCGGACCACCGTTCATTCTTCCGCATTCTTTCGGGTTTGAATCGGGCGTGAGTGCGAAGCTCACATCAACCGACAAGGATAAATCCGCATCTGCATTATATGACGCACAGACAGCACCCGTGCCGCCCGTTTCTTCCTGTGCGGAGCAAACAACTGTGATTTTGTTGTCGGTATTTGTATATTCAAGAGCCTTTAAAAGCACCGCAATTCCGCCACGGTCATCAATGTAGGGTGAAGAAACTCTGTTTTCGCCGAGAACGGAGAAGGAATTTTTGAAGCTTGCTCTGTCACCTATTGAAATTATCTTTTCAGCGTCGATTTTGCTCATACCGATGTCCACAACGCAAGTACCGTCTTTTGAAACTCGGCTCTCACCGTCTGAAAGATGCGGGGGAACAGTGCAAACAACACCGTAGATATCTTTTGTTCCGT
This sequence comes from uncultured Clostridia bacterium, assembly GCA_945787805.1. GTDB lineage: Bacteria > Bacillota > Clostridia > Oscillospirales > Acutalibacteraceae > Fimenecus. The sequence goes on from CALZID010000002.1 coordinate 45,357, forward strand.
GAACGGTTAGCTCTGCGCCTTCAACAATTCGCATATCAACACCGCCGACCTTTGTCACACGAAGAAAGCCGTCGTCGGTAATACCTGTTACAACAAAGCCGATTGTGTCAAGATGAGCGTCGAGCAAAATGTGTTTTCCGCTGCCCTTTCGCTCGATAATTATGTTCCCAACAGTATCGCAGGAAACATCTCCGTACGGTGAAAAAAGCCCCTTGAAAGTTTCAAAGGAGCATTTTTCATCCCCTGCAACACCTGCAAGGGATGTTAATTCTTTTAAAAGTTCAATAGTTGTCATTTAACTCAACCTTTGTTTATTATATTTCATCGCCGCCGACCGGTCTGATAATAAGAACATAGCAGGAGCCTTCGCCAAAAATACTCTCCATTGCGTTTTTGTAATCTGCAAGGATTTCGTTTGGTACGAATGCTTGAATTGTACCTGCAAATCCGCCGCCGTGAACACGCCATGCGCCCTTGCCCTTGAGAATACTCTCGCTGATTGCAAGCGCCAATGAAACGGGCTGTTCAAGGGGCTTTTTAACTGAGAACACATTTTGATTATACTTGTATGATGAGTCGCCGCTTTCAAGTATGTATGATTTAAACTCTTCAAAATCGCCTTTTTTGAGAGCGTCAACTTCTTTTAATACTCTTGCGTTATCTGCAAAGAAGTGAAGCGCACGAAGAACTGCCCTGTCGCCGACTTTTGCACGAACCGACGGAATATTCTTCTTAAATTCATCTTCATTTACTTCACGAAGAACATTTTTACCGAAGCAGCCCGCAACCGCTTCCATCTCGCTGCGGATTGCCGCATAGTCGTCTGTCAAATCAGAGTGACTGCCCTTTGTATCGACAATGCAAAGGGAATGTCCCGATGATGCGAAATCAAATTTAACTTCGTTTACTATCGGCTCCGACGGATTATTAAAGTCGATTGTAACAAATCCGCCCACCGAACAAGCCATTTGGTCCATAAGTCCGCAAGGTTTGTCAAAATAAACATTTTCTGCATATTGTGCAATTTTTGCGATTGTTATTGCATCAACTTGTCCGTCATTATAGAGATAGTTGAGCATTGTACCAACAAGCACTTCATATGCCGCCGATGATGAAAGTCCCGAACCTGAAAGAACACTTGACATTGTGCAAGCGTCAAATCCGCCGATTTTGTAACCGTATTTTTTGAAACCTGCACACATACCTCGAACAAGTGCGGGTGAATGACCTTTTTCATCTTCTTTGATTTCAAGGTCGGTGATGTCGCAAACATCCATATCATATCCGCGGGATTTTACACGGACAATGTTCTCGTCGTTTTTTGCGGCAATTGCAATAGCGTCAAGATTGATACCCGCAGCCAAAACCCGACCGTGATTGTGGTCTGTATGGTTGCCGCCGACTTCTGTTCTGCCGGGAGCTGAAAACATTCTCGCAGCTCTGTCTTCACCGAAAAGAGCGGCAAAATCTTCTGCAAGGCTTAAATATCTTTCGTGCTGAGCCTTTACTGCTTCGTCCGTTACATAAACTCTCTTTAAGCGTGCGTCAAGCTCTCCGCTTGTTATATTGTTTTTAAGAATTTGAATTGACATTTTCATGTTCTCCTTTTCTTTTTTCCAAGGTGATATTTACAACACAGGTTACAATCCCCGATAAAACCAACAGAATAACAACGGGCCCCATAAACTTCCATGTAAACGGTTGAGCAATGTTGCCACCCATTACGGTATATGTCCAAATTTTAGGGAAAAATCCGATAATTGACGCAATAATAAATCTAACCAGGGGGAAATTCATTCCGCCGTATATTTTACTAACTGCGTTTACGGGAAGCCCCGGCACAATTCTCAGTGCCACCAGAACGCCAAATTTTGTTTTGCCGTGATGATTTATCATTTCCCGCACATTGTCATATTTTTTAAGGTTTTTAAGGGCAACTCCGCCATCGGTAGTGTTGCCCAACCAATAGCCCGTAACAAGCACCGCCGTAAACCCGAAAATGTTTATTATGAGTGCCTCTTTTGAGTCAAAAATAACACCCGTCATCATAAACAAAAACGGAAACGGAATGGGCACAAAGGTTTTAAGCAGATAAACAAGAGTAATCGCCGCCGCAATGAGCCATCTGTTGTCAAGGGACTGGATTATCTCTTGCACCCTGTTGAGCGTTTCTAAAAATTCTGCCCAACCGCCCTCTGCGACCTTAGTACTCATCACTGCGGTAATCAAGGATAATATTACAGCTCCGGCAAAAAGTCCGAAAGTTGAAAGATTCAATGCGCCTTTTCTGTCAAGATTGCGTTTTTCCATTAGATTCTCCATTAAAATAAAATCTCATACCATATAATTCTATAATATTTATTAAAAAAGGTCAATATTTTTGTTGTTATATTGTTACTGAATATGATACTATAATATATATACATAATTAAAGGCAGTGATTACTTTGAAATTCGTAGTATTGGATTCTTTTGCTTTAAACCCCGGCGACTTGTCTTGGGATTGGCTTAAACTTCTCGGTGAATGTGAAATTTATGACCGTACACCAAAGGATAAAATCCTTGAAAGATGTATGGGTGCAGATGTTATTCTCACAAATAAAACTCCGCTGACAAGAGAAACACTCTCAAAGCTTGACACTCTTAAATATATTGCCCTGCTTTCAACGGGATATAATGTTGTGGACTGTGAATGCGCTAAAGAGATGGGTGTGCCTGTTTCAAATATCCCCGCATATTCAACCGGTGCGGTGGCACAGCTCACATTTTCGCTTATTCTCGAAATTACAAATGCCGTGGGAATACATAGTGAAAGCGTTAGAAACGGTGAATGGGCAAATTGTCCGGATTTCTGCTATTGGAAAACTCCGCTTACCGAACTCTGCGGAAAAACATTGGGCATTGTGGGATTCGGTCAAATCGGTCAAGCGGTTGCAGATATTGCCGAAGCATTTAAAATGAAAGTGATAGCGGTTTCAGGCCACGAAACAGACCAGAGTCACAGAAAAAATTTCTCGTGGACGGATATGGATACTCTTGCAAAATCCAGCGATATTATTTCATTTCACTGTCCGCTGACCGAGAAAACAACGGGACTTGTAAATGAAGAATTTATCGCAAAATGCAAGGACGGTGCGATTATTATCAATACAAGCCGCGGACCCGTTGTTGACGACAAAGCCCTTGCAGATGCGCTTAATAGGGGTAAGCTTCGTGCTGCGGGACTTGATGTGCTGACAGTTGAGCCGCCGGAGAAGGATAACCCCTTGCTCTCTGCTAAAAACTGTTTTATTACTCCCCATATCGCTTGGGCTGGGTTTGAAACAAGAGAAAGACTCATGAACATTTTGGAAGAAAATGTAAAAGCATATCTGAACGGCAACCCGCAGAATGTGGTAAATAAATAAGTTGTATGTATATACTGCAAGTCGGTGCCACAAAGCATTGCGGAAAATATACAAATCAAAATCTAAATATTTTTTAGCAGATTTTTCGTAAGGCAATGTGTCGACGACGAAGCTGTATGTATATACTGCGAGTCAGTGACACGAAGCATTGCGGAAAAGATGCAAATCAAAATCTAAATATTTTTTAGCAGATTTTTCGTAAGGCAATGTGTCGACGGCGAAGTTGTATGTATATACTGCGAGTCAGTGACACAAAGCATTGCGGAAAAGATGCAAATCAAAATCTAAATATTTTTAGCAGATTTTTCGTAAGGCAATGTGTCGACGACGAAGCTGTATGTATATACTGCGAGCCGGCGCCACAAAGCATTACGGAGAATATGCAAACACAAAAGTATTATTTTTTAGCAGATTTTTCGCTAGGCGAAGTGTCATTGACGAAGCTGTATGAATATACTGCGAGTCAGTGACACAAAGCATCGCGGAAAAGATGCAAAAAATAACTGTTGACAGTTGACAAATGGTGTTGTATAATTCATAGTGTATCCCAGTGTAAAGGGAGGGATTTTTAATGAGTCAGGTAAAAGTTAAAGAAAACGAGTCCTTGGAAAGTGCTCTCAGAAGATTTAAGAGACAGACTTCTCGTGACGGCGTAATTCAAGAAGTGCGCAAAAGAGAGCATTACGAAAAGCCTTCTGTTAAGAGAAAAAAGAAGTCTGAGGCTGCCCGTAAGCGTAAGTTCAAATAATTAACTTAGGCTTTTTTGGCGTGTTTAAAAGTGAGTGGGCGTTCCCAAGGAATGCCCGCTGTTTTTTTATTTTTGTAATTTAGGAGTTTAATTATGGCAAGAAAAAGTATTATGGATTTTTTGGTTCCGTCTTCACCCATGCCCAAATACAGATATCATTCCGTTTTGGATATTACTGCGGAAGATTTAAAAAAAATGGGTGCAAAAGCGGTTGCCCTTGATATTGACAACACAATATGTAATGACGGCAAGGAAAATTGCATTGACGGATTAACCGAATGGATTGAAAAAATTCAAATTGCAGGAATTAAACTCATCATTATATCTAACGCCATACCGCCGAGACCTAAAAATATTGCGGAAAAGCTTTCGCTGCCCTATCTTTGTTTTGCAAGAAAGCCCTTCGCTCACAAGCTTCGCAAAGCTGCTAAAATATTGGGCGTTGAAATAAACGAATTGGCAATGGTGGGCGACCAGCTTTTTGCGGATATTAAGGCTGCAAACCGTTGCGGTGCCATTGCAATCAGAGTTGAACCTTTAAAGGGTGAAACCCGATTTGCTACATATTATGCAGTCCGCCGAAAAAAAGAAGAAGCAGTAATTAAAGAATTTGAAAAATTACATGGATTTGGTTTTTATGATGAATGATTTACAAATGCTTTTGAAAGACAAGGGCAAAAATTGTTGTGCTCTTATTATTTCACCTGAAAACAGAAAATATTTTACAGGATTTGAGTCAAGCGACGGATTTCTGTTAGTGTCACCCGACAGAGCGGTGTTTATTACTGACGGACGATATATTGAAGCGGCAGAAAAGCAGATTACCGCCTGTGAAGTTATGCTTTTAGGCAAAGCATACCCGCAGATTGCAGAGATACTGAAAGAGATGAAATGCAATCAGTTGCTTGTTGAGTCAACAAGAATGACGGTTTCAACATATAATTCTCTTAAAGGTGTGCTTAAAAATATCAGCATTTCTACCGACGCAACTCTTGACACTCTCATCAATTCTCTCCGTTGTGTTAAAACACAGAATGAGGTTGACAGCATTGTCAAAGCCCAGAGAATTGCGGAAGATGCGTTCCGGCATATTTTAAAATTCATCAAGGTCGGTGTTACCGAAAAAGAAATCGCACTTGAACTTGATTTCTATATGCTTCGTAACGGGGGAGAAGGATTATCCTTTGAAACTATTGCGGTGAGCGGCAAAAATTCATCAATGCCCCACGGTGTGCCAAGTGACAAAAAGATAGAAAACGGTGATTTTATCACTCTTGATTTCGGCACGGTTATTAACGGATATCACAGTGATATGACTCGTACCGTCGCAGTGGGATTTGCCACTGATGAAATGAAGAATGTTTATGATACGGTGCTTAAAGCACAAAACAACTGTCTTGAAAACATAAAAGCCGGAGTGGATTGCAAAACAGGTGACGAGTTTGCCCGTTCTGTTATCAAAGAATACGGATACGGTGAATATTTCACCCATTCAACCGGTCACGGCGTAGGCGTTGAAATTCACGAATACCCCAACCTTTCCCCTGCCTCCGACAGTGTTTTGCAGGCAGGCAACATTGTAACCGTTGAGCCGGGTATTTATATTCCCGAAAAATTCGGTGTTAGAATTGAAGATATGGCACTCATTACAGAAAACGGATGTGTAAATCTCACTAACGCACCGAAAGAGCTTATCATTTTATAATCAGCGCCGTTATTATTGACCCCGCTATTGCCGAAGATAAAAGCTGCACGATATAAAACACTTTACTTTTTACCTTTTGCTTTCGGGTTTTCGGTACAAATGAATTCGACTTAATGGATTTCAGCGCCTGATTTCTCAACTTGCTATCACTCTCACTGCTGTATTCGGGTTTCACGAAAAACAATGCTTTTTCAAAATAATCACAACCGGGTTCGATAATTTCAAGTACTTGTCGATTGATGCCTTTTACCATTTATTTGTCCTCACATTTTTGTTTTTATTAGTGTGGGATTTTTTAGTCGGTTTTATACTGATTTGTCAATTGAAAACACAAGAAAAAATTGTCAATATGGGATTTTGTACAAAAATAATTACAAAGAAAATTATACTAATAGTATAATCGACTTTTCAACGAAATTGTTGAAAACTCTGTTGAAAATGTTTATAACTTGCCCTATTTTCATTGAAAAATCAAGGTTTTTTCCGTTTTTCGACAGATTTACGAAAAGTTTGTTAAAATAATATCAAATACAAAACGTTGTAATTACTTGACAAATTATACACTTTGTTGCCTTGACTACTTAAAAAACTACTATAAATTTTGTGCAATTTTTTATTGGCGGTTTTTAACATAAAAGCTTTAAAATTTTTAGTTATTTTGTGAGATGATTTTTATGAATAAACATTTTGAAATTATGTGTCCCCCGGCCTTTAATCTGGGGCTCACTTTGGATTGCGGTCAAGCCTTTCGCTGGACCGAAAAAGACGGAAAATGGCACGGCGTCGCTTTTGGAAAGCCTTTAACTGTGTATGCTTTTGAAAATAAAATAATTTTCGATTGTGACGAAAACGATTTCAACACGGTCTGGAAAAATTATTTTGACTTTGACTGTGATTATGAAAAAATCATAAAAAGCTATGACGACAAATATCTCAAAGAAGCGGTCAGAGAATATAACGGCATCCGAATTCTTCGTCAGGAGCCTTGGGAAGCCCTTTGCTCGTTTATTATTTCCGCTAATAACAATATTCCCAGAATTAAGGGAATTGTGGATAGACTTTGCGAAGCTTTCGGTGACGGTGAAACGGGGCAAAAGTCTTTTCCGTCGGCAGAAAAATTATCAACTCTTACCGTTGAAGATTTAGCTCCCCTGCGCTCAGGATTCAGGGCAAAATATATAATTGATGCGGCCAAAAAGGTTGCAAACGGAACAGTTGATTTTAAAGCCATAGAAGAAAACCCCATTGAATTCGGCAGAGAAGAATTGCAGAAAATCAACGGAGTGGGTGCAAAGGTTGCGGAATGTACATTGCTTTACGGATTTCACAAAATTGAGGCATTTCCCATTGATGTCTGGGTCAGGCGGATTATGGCAGAGATGTACCCCGACGGACTTCCCGAATGTACAAACGGCACACAAGGAATTGCGCAACAATATTTATTTCATTGGAGAAGACAACAGGATAGATAAACAAAAAAAGAGGCCGAGCAAGCCTCTTTTTATTATTTTTGCTGTTGCATTCCTGCCGACATCATTGACGACATAAAGCCTTTTTTGTCTTTCTTCGGTTTATATGCAGGCGGATTTTCCAAAAGTTTTTTCGCTTTTTTGCCCTTTGAAGATGCAAGATACTGATTAACCGCAACAAGTGTTTCATAAAAATCTTCGTCGGTTATCTCTTCTCTGCACTTTGCAAGAATTTCTCGGTCGTTATCAATTTCGCCGAGAATTGTAACAACAACAAGGTCTTGCACATCATTTGTTCCGTTTTCATAGGTGTCGCTGAGAATTTTCATAAGCTTCTTGATTTTCTGCTTATCGTCTGAACGAAGTGTTTCCATAATATATTTATTTGCGTGGTTTACAAAGAAATCTTCACCTAAAAACTCATCATATCTTTGGAAATTGTCTTTATAAGCGTCTTTGAGTTCGGGATAAACCCCTGTAATTCTGTTAGCCAAAGTGTTGGCGTCATAAGACATACCGTTTTTAACCGCCGACTTTGAAACGGTTGCCGGCGCTTTTTTGTTAGCGGCCGCTTTTCTTGCCTTTTTGCCGTAAGCAGTATCAAGAGTATCGGCAAGTTCGTTGCAAAGAGATTTAATATCTCTTTCTGTGAAATCTTCAAGGTCCAAAAGGTTTGAAGATACTTTTTTAAATTCACCGTCATCATTTTGCTCCATAACATCGAGAATGTTATCGTGGCTTACAAGACGGACTGTGAGACTATTCTTTTCAATTTCAAGATAAGCTCTGTCTTCTTCACAGAAAACAGGTGCTTCACCCTTTTCAATATTTTCAGGAATTTTTACTTTAAAGTCATTTGCTTCAAAATTAGCGCTGCAGCCTTTTAATACAAGCGCAAGAGCTTCTTTTCTTTCAAACATTTTAAATACCTCATATCTAAAATAATATATCCTATATAATATAACACATTTATTTTAGTTTGTCATTAAAAATTTGTGAATATTATAATTGATTACTTAAATATATTGTGTTAAAATAACTATATCTGTGGCTGTGAGCCATTTACGGAGTGATTATTTATGAAAAACGCACTTATTATTTTCGGCGGCGTTTCGTCCGAGCATGATGTTTCGGTTGTGTCTGCATCATCGGTTATCAGAAATATTCCGAAAGACAGATATAATGTAATAATGTTAGGCATTACAAAGCAGGGTGAAATGTTCCTTTATGACGGTGATTTTGAGAAATTACCCAAGGACAGATGGTTAGAAGATAAAGCTCATCTTAAAAAAGCCATTATCTCAACGGACCGCAAGGACCGTGGAATTATAGTATTCACCGATAACGGATATGAAAAAATCAAAGTCGATGTTTGCTTTCCCGTGCTTCACGGCAAAAACGGTGAGGACGGCACAATGCAAGGTCTTTTAACTATTGCGGGAATTCCATTCGTGGGCTGTAACACTATGGCATCCGCAGTTTGTATGGACAAAGCAATGACAAATGCAATTTGTGATGTTAACGGAATAGCCCAGGCAAAGTGGAAATACATTACCAAATATGATTTTGAGCGTCGAGGCAAAGAATTCGCAAAAGAATGTGAAGAATATTTAGGGCTCCCCGTATTTATAAAGCCCGCAAACGCAGGCTCATCAGTCGGTGTTGTCAAGGCGAAAACTCTTGAAGAAATTTATAGCGGACTTGACTACGCTTTGGGCTTTGACTCCCGTGTGGTTGTTGAAGAGGCAATCATAGGCGCAGAAGTCGAATGTGCGGTTATGGGTAACGACGAGCCTTTTGCCGGTGCAGTCGGTGAAATTGAACCTTGTAATGAATTCTATGACTTTGAAGCAAAATATGAGTCGGACAGCGGACTTCACATTCCCGCAAGAATAAGCGAAGAAAAAATCAAGGAAGTAAAGGAGCAGGCTGTCAGAGCATATAAGGCCTGGGGTTGCACCGGACTTACAAGAGTTGATTTCTTTGTCAGACACTCCGACGGCGCAGTGCTTCTCAACGAGCCGAACACTCTCCCCGGCTTTACAAATATCAGTATGTATCCAATGCTTATGGATAAAGCGGGAATTTCTTACGGTGAACTGCTTGACCGTCTTTGCACTCTTGCAACGGATAAATGGGAAAAGGAATTTACTCAATGAAAAAAGACGCAGTTATAAAAATTGTCAGTTTACAGCGCACCGAAAACGGCGACAATTCGGGCGAAATGTCAGTTATAGGCTCTGTTTCTTACGAAAACGAAAAAACCGTAATTGAATATATTGAAGACAACGAAGAAACAGGTCCCGAAGAAACCACAATCACGGTTTTAAACGACCGCACAGTCAGTATTGTGAGAAACGGGCAATTCAGCTCTGAAATGACGGTTGAGCGAAACTCCCGCCATCTCACCTTTTACAGAACGCCTTACGGAGAACTGACAATGGGAATTTACGGCACACAGGTTGACTTTTCAAAAAGCGAAAACGGTGCCGTACTCAAATTCAAATATGAACTTGACTTCAACAACGGATTTGTATCGGAAAATACCATGAATATATATATTGAGGAGAAATAAGGATGTCAAAATTAGTTAAACAGGCAACTGACGAATTGCATACTCTTATTGTGAATGCTTTGGAAAAGGCTGTGGCAGACGGTGAAATCGCCAACGAGCCAATCCCCGCATTTAACATTGAAATCCCTGCAAACCGTGACAACGGTGACTATTCATCAAACATTGCTTTTGTTTGTGCAAAGGCTTTTCGTTGTGCCCCGAGAAAGATTGCGGATTTAGTTGCAAAAAACATTGACCTTGACGGAACATATTTTGAGTCTTGCACAGTTGCGGGTGCGGGCTTTGTAAATTTTACGCTTTCAAAGGATTTTTATGCGGATGTTTTGCTTGATGTTAAAACCTTGGGCAAGGATTACGGCAGAAGTGACTTCGGTGAAGGCAAGAAAATCAATGTAGAATTTGTATCGGCAAACCCAACAGGACCTATGCACATGGGTAACGCCCGCGGCGGCGCTTTGGGCGACTGTCTTGCGGCAGTGCTTGATATGGCAGGCTATGAAGTTGAAAGAGAATTTTACATTAACGATGCAGGTAACCAAATTGAAAAATTCGGTCTTTCTCTTGATATTCGTTATCAACAGATTTTTAAGGGTGAAGATGCAATAGCACTCCCCGAAGACAGTTATCACGGCGAAGATATTAAAGAAAGAGCCCAACAGTTTGCCGATGTTTACGGTGACTCATATATCACTAAGAGCGAAGACGAAAGAAGAAAAGCGCTTGTTGAATTTGCTCTGCCCAAAAACATAGACAATATGAAAGCCAATATGGCAAAATATCGCATTGAATATGACACCTGGTTTAAAGAAAGTCAGCTTCACGACAGCGGTGCTGTAAAAGAAGTTATTGATTATCTCACAAATAAAGGTCTTACTTACGAAAAAGACGGCGCAGTTTGGTATAACAATATAAAAGTCCAGACCGAAATGCTCACTCGTCAGGGTAAAACCCAAGAAGATATTGACAAGCTTGAACTCAAAGACGATGTGCTTATCCGTCAAAACGGCAATCCCACATATTTTGCCGCCGATATTGCTTATCACAGAAATAAACTTGTCACTCGTGGATTTGACAGGGCTATTGATGTTTGGGGTGCGGATCACCACGGTCATGTTGCCCGTATGAAAGGCGTTTTGGAAGCACTTGACCTTGACAGCGACAGACTTGATGTTATTTTAATGCAGCTTGTTCGTCTTACCCGTGACGGTGAAGTTGTGAGAATGTCAAAGAGAACGGGCAAAGCAATCACGCTTGTTGACTTACTTGAAGATATTCCCGTCGATGCAGTCCGTTTCCTTTTCAATATGAGAGAACCGGGCTCACAAATGGATTTTGACCTTGATTTAGCGGTTGAACAGTCATCGCAGAATCCTGTTTATTACTGCCAATATGCAAACGCCCGTATTCACAGCATTATCCGCAAAATCGAGAGCGACGGTGTTACTCTTCGTGACTGTACAAAAGAAGAATTAAAGCTTCTCACTGCTCCCGAAGAAATTGAACTTATTCGTCATCTTGCATCACTTACGGACGAAATTGTAAATTCCGCAAAGAACTATGACCCCGCAAAGATTACAAGATATTGCATCGACCTTGCAACGCTTTTCCATAAATTCTATAATGCCTGCCGTGTTGCGGTTGACGATGAAGCGCTTATGCAAGCCCGCCTTTATCTTTGCACTTGCGTTATGAATGTGCTCACAAATATTTTAACAATGTTCAGAATTTCAACACCCGAATCAATGTAAATAACGCTATAATAGGCTGTAAAAGACGAAAGTTTTTTGCAGCCCGTTTTTTTCGGAGTCAGGAAAAGTGTAGGGGCGATTCACGAATCGCCCGAAGCAAAAAATCACTTCAAAAACACAACAATTCTCGGCGCCCCTGAAAGGGGAGCTGTCTGCGGAGCAGACTGAGGGGTTTCAAAAATTTAATAATGCCATTCTCTCCCTCCGTCACGGCAGAGCCGTGCCACCTCCCTCGTCAGAGGGAGGAAAAGTGTAGGGGACGATGAGTCTCACTGCGGTTCGGTCACGGCTCGGCTCTGACAATCCACCGGATTGCCATTCACTACCTCGCCGCCGCTTCGCTACCCACATCGTCCCGCAAAATCGCATAATTCACATCAAAACCGTAACGGTGCGCCGAGTCGTCGCACCCTACAATTCACTCCGTATAAAATTGAGCCGTAATTCCGCCCTACATAATTTATTTTCAGTCAACTTGAACAACAAAGCAACGAAAGCTTTGTGAAATACTGCAATTTAATATTTTTACAAAATGTGGTATAATGGATTACTTTTTAAAACACAAAAGGAGATGCAATGAATGAAAAAAGCATCATCAATCTTTTTAGCGGTTTTAATGGTGATAACCGCACTTCCCTTGACTGCAATCACATCATTTGCTGCAACAAGCGGAGATTTTAAGTATTATGTAATTTCTGAAGAAGACAAAACCTGTGAAATTACCAAATACACAGGAACTGCAACCGAACTTGAAATTCCGGAAGAAATTGATGGGTATAGTGTTATAGGTATTGGTGGATATGAGACAAGCTTGGGTGAGTATGTCGGAGCTTTTTCATGGTGCGGATCACTAATTAGTGTTACAATCCCGGACAGTGTAACATCGATTGGCAAGAGGGCATTTTATAATTGCACATCACTTACAAGCGTAACAATCGGTAACAGTGTAACATCAATTGGTGATCGGGCATTTGAATATTGCACATCACTTGCAAGCATAAATGTATCAAATGATAATACAGCATATACATCTGTTGACGGAGTTTTGTTAAATAAGCGTAAAACCATACTTATACAATTTCCTATAGGTAATGCAAGAACAACATATACAATCCCGGACAGTGTAACAATAATTGGTGGAGATGCGTTTCGCAATTGCACATCACTTGAAAGCATAACACTCCCTGACCGTGTAACATCAATTGATTCCTTTGCTTTTTCTGGTTGCACATCACTTGCAAGTATAACAATCCCTGACAGTGTAACATACATTCATTGGTCAGCATTTGAAGGTTGCACATCACTTTCAAGCGTAACAATCGGTAACGGTGTAACATCAATTGGTTATGGTGCATTTGAAGGTTGCACATCACTTGCAAGCATAACAATCGGTAACAGTGTAACATCGATTGGTAATTATGCATTTGCTCATTGCAAATCACTTACAAGCATAACAATCCCCGACAGTGTAACATCAATTGATAATAATGCATTTTATTATTGCACATCACTTTCAAGCGTAGCAATTGGAAATGGAGTAAAATCAATTGGTTATCATGCATTTTATTATTGCACATCACTTGAATATGTATATTTCGCAGGTGATAAAGCAACTTGGTGCAATATTAGCATAAGCAAAGAAAATTATTATGATAATTACGAACTAACAACATGTACAATACACTATAATGTCAGTGCTGGACAAGTGGATAGTCACTGGTCAGATCGGATAATAACTGAACCTACTTGTGAAACAACCGGCACAAAAATCCGCACTTGTTCTTGCGGTAAAACAAAAACCGAAACAATTTCAGCACTCGGTCACGATTTTGATGATGAATTTACAGTTGACAAAGAATCTACTTGCACAACGTACGGCTCAAAGTCAAAGCACTGTTCAAGATGTGATGAAATTACAGAAGTTACAGTAATTCCGGCAACAGGTCACACATTCGGCGAGTGGACTGTAACAATAGAGCCTACTTGTGAAACAACAGGCACAAAAATTCGCACATGCCATTGCGATGAAACAGAAACCGAAACAATTCCGGCACTCGGTCACGATTTTGATGATGAATTTACAGTTGACAAAGAATCTACTTGCACAACGTACGGCTCAAAGTCAAAGCACTGTTCAAGATGTGATGAAATTACAGAAGTTACAGTAATTCCGGTACTCGGTCACGATTTTGATGAAGAATTTACAGTTGATATAGAGCCTACTTATGAAAAAGACGGTTCAAAATCAAGACATTGTTCAAGATGCGACGAAGTTACCGATGTAACGGTTATTCCAAAACTCGAAATTCCTAAAAGCGGTTGGATACTCGAAAACGGCAAATGGGCATACTATGAAAACGGCGCAAAAGTCACAAATCAATGGAAAAAAGACAGCAAAGGTTGGTGCTATCTTGGTGCTGACGGCTATATGGCAACAAACAAGTGGATTAGAGATTCTGTCGGCTGGTGTTATGTAGGCGGAAACGGTTACTGCGTAACAAATCAATGGGTTAAAGATTCACACGGCTGGTGCTATCTTGACTCAGACGGCAGAATGGCAACTAATCAGTGGATTAAAGACTCAGTTGGTTGGTGCTATGTAGGTTCAAGCGGCTATTGTGTTACGAACTGCTGGAAGAAAGACAGCAACGGTTGGTGTTATCTTGACGCTGACGGCTATATGGCAACAAACAAATGGATAAAAGACAGTCAAGGTTGGTGTTATGTAGGCGGAAACGGATACTGTGTAACTGACCAATGGGTTCAAGACTCACATGGCTGGTGCTATCTTGATTCAAACGGCAGAATGATGACAAACTCTTGGTTACAATGGAACGGTAACTGGTACTATCTTGACGAAAACGGATATATGGTAACCGGCACAAAGGTCATCAACGGCAAAACATACAAATTCAACTCCAACGGCGTTTGGATTGGATAAATAAGCAAAACGGGTGGTAGGATTTCTCCTATCACCCATTCTTAATGTATAATCGTTTATCGTAGGGGACGATGAGTCTCACTGCGGTTCGGTCACGGCTCGGCTCTGACAATCCACCGGATTGCCATTCACTACCTCGCCGCCGCTTCGCTACCCACATCGTCCCGCAAAATCGCATAATTCACATCAAAACCGTAACGGTGCGCCGAGTCGTCGCACCCTACAATTCGCTCTGTATAAAATTGTGTGGTTTTGATGCGTTTTCTCTCCCTCCGTCACGGCAGAGCCGTGCCACCTCCCTCGTCAGAGGGAGAAAAGTGTAGGGGACGATGCCCACATCGTCCCGTAAAATCACATAATTCATTTCAAAAGCATAACGGCGGGAGCAAGCCCCCGCCCTACAATTCACTCTGTATAAAATTGTGCCGTTTTGATATGCATTCTCTCCCTCCGTCACGGCAGAGCCGTGCCACCTCCCTCGTCAGAGGGAGGAAAAGTGTAGGGGCGATTCACGAATCGCCCGAAGCAAAAAGGCAATATACTGCTTTTCTGCACTCTCCGTGGAGCATGTTTCGGTGCTTTGTTTTTGTTTATTTAGTTTATTTTGGTAAATAATATAACTAAATGCCCATAAAAAGTGTTTTCATTGTCAATCTTTTGTCAAAATTACTATTGAAAAATCGGACAAGTAATTGTATAATTGTCAAGATAGGAATTATTCCGCTAAAATATGAAAGGAGTTTTCATTTATTATGATTAACTACTCACATGAAGTTGAAAAAATGTGCTGTGTTAAAAAAGGTCCGCACCACGGTCCTGCTCCAATTCCTGAAGAAGGAAAATGGGTAAAGTCTTATGAAATCAAAGACATTTCAGGCTTTTCACACGGCATAGGCTGGTGTGCTCCGCAACAGGGCGCATGCAAACTCACACTTAACATTAAAGACGGCATCGTTGAAGAGGCTCTCGTTGAGACTCTCGGTTGCTCAGGTATGACTCACTCGGCTGCTATGGCTGCTGAAATTCTTCCCGGCAAAACTCTTCTCGAATGCCTTAACACAGACCTTGTTTGTGACGCTATCAACACAGCTATGAGAGAAATTTTCTTGCAGCTTGTTTACGGCCGTTCACAGTCCGCTTTCTCAGAAGACGGTCTTGTTGTCGGTGCAGGCCTTGAAGACCTCGGTAAAGGTCTTCGTTCACAGGTTGGTACAATGTTCTCAACAAAAGTTAAGGGCGTTCGTTATATGGAAATGGCTGAAGGCTATATCACAAGAATGGCACTTGACTCTGACGACCAGGTTATCGGTTATGAGTTCGTTAAACTCGGCAAGATGATGGAAGATATCCGTCACGGTACTGCTCCTGATGTAGCACTTAAAAACAATACAGGCTCATACGGTCGTTTTGCAGACGCTGCAAAATATATTGACCCAAGAGAAGAATAAGAGAAGGAGGATACTAAAATGGCTAATGATGTAAAATTCGAAGGCAAAGAAAGACGAATGGCTAAAATCGAGAAATGTCTTGCCGAATACGGTATTGCTTCTCTCGAAGACGCAAGAGCTCTTTGCGAATCAAAAGGTATTGATGTTGAAGGCATCGTTAAAGGTGTTCAGCCAATCGCATTTGAAAATGCTGTTTGGGCTTATACACTCGGTGTTGCCATCGCACTTAAAACAGGCGTAAAAACAGCTTCTGAAGCTGCTGCTACAATCGGTAAAGGACTTCAGGCTTTCTGTATCCCCGGTTCAGTTGCCGAACAGAGAGATGTCGGTCTCGGTCACGGTAACCTTGGCGCAATGCTTCTTAAAGAAGAAACAAAATGCTTCGCTTTCGTTGCAGGTCACGAATCATTTGCAGCTGCAGAAGGCGCTATCGGTATCGCTAAAACAGCTAATAAGGTTCGTAAAGAACCCCTTCGTGTTATCCTTAACGGTCTCGGCAAAGACGCTGCTATGATTATTTCAAGAATCAACGGCTTCACTTATGTTCAGACTGACTATGATTTCTACACAGGCGAGCTTAAAATCGTCAACGAAACAAAATATTCGGACGGCGAAAGAGCTGCAGTTCGTTGCTACGGCGCAAACGATGTCCTTGAAGGCGTTGCAATTATGAAGAAAGAGGGCGTTGATGTTTCTATCACAGGTAACTCAACTAACCCAACCCGTTTCCAACACCCTGTTGCAGGCACATATAAGAAATGGGCTATTGAAAACGGCGTGAACTACTTCTCAGTTGCTTCCGGCGGCGGTACAGGCCGTACACTTCACCCGGATAATATGGCTGCAGGTCCTGCTTCTTACGGTCTTACAGACACAATGGGCAGAATGCACGGTGACGCTCAGTTTGCAGGTTCATCTTCAGTTCCTGCTCATGTTGAAATGATGGGCTTAATCGGCATGGGCAACAACCCAATGGTTGGCGCAACAGTTGCCTGCGCAGTTGCAGTTGAAGAAGCAATGAAATAATCTATACAAACATTGAAAGTAGGAGCTGTAAAAAACTTTCGTTTTTTACAGCCCCTTTTTGTTAACCCTTATTCAGTTCGTCTTTCCAGTCTTCGTTTATTTCTTCACGGTTTCTCATTAGAGTTACTGCGCAATCCACTGCGTCATACAGATTTCTTGTACCCTTTTTTGAATAGTTATATTTTGCGGCTCTTTCGCGGCGGATACCGATATGTGATGCAGTTTCGACAGCGTCGATATTTGCGGCTACGAACAGGAATTCCCAACCGTATTTTTCTTCTTGGCGCTTAATCATTTGCTTGACTTTTTCGCTTGTGTAACGGTGACTTGCATTTTCCATTCCGTCGGTTGTGATAACAAACATTGTATGCTCGGGCACATCTTCGGGACGGGCATATTTGTGAATATTTCCGATGTGATGAATTGCGCCGCCGACGGCATCTAAAAGCGCTGTGCAACCCTGAACATAATATTGTTCGTCGGTCATGGGCTTGATTTTTTGAATATCGACTCTGTCGTGCAAAACTTCGATTTCATCATCGAACAAGACTGTTGACACATAAACCTTTCCGTCAAGTTTCTTCTGCTTTTCAAGCATTGCGTTAAATCCGCCGATTGTATCAGCTTCAAGGCCTGACATAGAACCGCTGCGGTCTAAGATAAATACTAATTCCGTAATGTTGTTTTTGTTTGTCTTTTTCATAATAGAAAACCTCTCTTTCATTTGATGTCTTAATTCTACACCAATAAAAGAGAGGTCAGGTCGCATAACAGGCGACAAATTATCTATCAAGTTTTTCTATCCACTCATTTTCTTTAAACCCCACAAGCACGAAATCGTCGCCGATTAAAAGAGGTCTTTTTACCAGCATACCGTCGGTTGAGAGAAGGGTGAGCATTTCATTTTCACTCATTTCGGGCAGTTTGTTTTTAAGGTCCAATGATTTATAAAGCAGACCGCTTGTGTTAAAGAATTTTTTGAGTGGCAGTCCGCTCTTTCTGTACCATTCGGTCAATTCTTCAAATGTGGGATTGTCAAGTTTAATATCCCTTAACTCATATTCGATTTTGTTATCATCAAGCCACTTTTTTGCTCTTTGGCAAGTGGTACATTTAGGGTAGCAAATAAATTTCAACATAACTTTTCTCCTATCGGTTTTTATTCTGATTATACCACTCCATAAAATCGGCGGTATTCTCTTCGCTGACATAGTTTTCGTCGATATATTCTTTGATATCCGCAAACAGCTTCTCGCTGATTTTATAAGCCGCCTTATCGAATATGACAACATAAACCGTCATATCGTTTTCAAGCAGAAAATCGCCGATTATATCAACGGCAACCTTTAATGCTTTATCTTTCGGGTACCCGTAAACACCCGACGAGATAAGCGGAAATGCCACGGTATCACACCCGTATTCTTTGGCAAGGGACAAGGACTCCCGATAGCAAGCTTCGAGCAAGGCTTTTTCACCGTGATTGCCGTCCTCATAAACGGGACCGACGGTATGTATCACATATTTTGCGGGAAGATTATATCCTTTTGTGATTTTGGCTTGACCTGTTTTGCAGCCGCCGAGTGTTCTGCATTCTTCCAAAAGCTTTGGCCCTGCGGCACGGTGAATTGCGCCGTCAACACCGCCTCCACCTAAAAGCGACTCATTGGCGGCATTGACAACGGCATCAACTTTCATTTTTGTTATATCGTTTCTGACTATTTGTAACGGCATAATACTCCTTCTTTATAAATAAAATTATTTCACAACTTCATACGGCCAGTCTATAATACCGCCAAATTCTTTTACATTGGTATAGCCCAAATTCACAAGTTCTTCCGACGCTATTTTGCTTCGTCTGCCGCTGCGGCAATAGACGAGAATCAGCGCATCTTTATCGGGCAGCTCTTTTTCGGCTCTGTCGGCAATCTCATATTCGGGAATCGCAATTGCACCTTTGATATGCCCTTCGTCAAACTCTTCCTGTGTTCTGGCGTCAATTATAATGTAATCTGTTTCGGTATCCATAATCGTCTTTGCCTGTTGGGGTGAAATCTGCTCGTAAGAGTTTTTGTTTTCTCCCGTGCAAGCAGTAAAACCGAACAGAGTTAGTGAAATTAAAAGCATTATTATCAGTCCTTTAAGTTTTTTCATAGTATCCCCTTTTTACATCTTATACATTTCTGCGGTTTCTTTGTTTCTGTATTCGTGCTTTTCGTAATAGCCGATAAGTGCGCCGTTTTCGTCCCGCAGGGCGACCATATAAATATCTTTATTTTCTTTAGCGTTATGTGAAGTATATACAATATTATTTTCTCTGCTCTCTGCAAACAAAGCAACTACACGGTCAATTTTTCTATTTGACTCGTCATTGTGGCAAGCTTTTATACTCTTGCCCGTAATATCAACCTTATAGCGTGCAATCGACGCCGGATTCATATACACCACGGTATGCTCCAAATCACAGATAACAACAGATGCGGTATCGGCGTCTATAACGCTTTTAAAAAAAGTGTTTATGTTCATTTTTGTCTCCTTATAATAATCTGAATTTATTTTTTTCAAACTCCAAAAGTCCTTCATCCCGCATTTTGCAAAGCTCATTGGACATGGCACTTCTGTCCACCGCCAAAAAATCGGCAAGCTGTTGACGGTTAAAGGGTATTGTGAAGCTTGCGCTGTTCTGTTTTTTTGCCTGTTCCGACAGATAAGAAATCAGTTTTTCCCGTGTTGTGCGCTTTGACATATGCCCGAGCTTCTGCACGAGCTTTCTGTTCTTTTCGGATATGGCAAAAAACAGATTCTGCACCACCAAAGCGTGAAAACGGCAAGCAGAAGAACAGGATGATAATATTCTCTTTACATCAAGAAAAATCACCGCACTGTGTTCTTTCGCCACAACATCGTTTAGCATCGGACCGCTGTCATAAGCCACATAGGCTTCACCGAACATTTCACCCGCAGAAATCTCGCCTAAAATACTGCGGTTACCCCAATAATCGTCCTTTTGAATATGAAGACTGCCCTCTAATAAAACGGTAATATCGGTTATATGCTCGCCCTGACGGAAAACGCACTCTCCTTTTTCATAGGTTTTAAGCCGAGCGCCAAGGCAGGAAAGCATAGAAACGATTTCGTCGTCGCTCACACCGGCAAATATTTTTGTTTTTTTCAAAATTGGAATATATTTCTGCATAAAACTCTCATTTCTGTTGTAAAAACAACCGAATTGTTTTATATATTATAATATAATCAACCTGCAAAATCAAGTTAGGAGGATTTTTATGATTAGAAAAATAATCAAAATAGACGAAGAAAAATGTAACGGCTGCGGTGCGTGTGCATCTGCCTGTCACGAAGGAGCCATTGAAATGATAAACGGTAAGGCGAAGCTTACACGAGAAGACTACTGCGACGGTCTCGGCGACTGTCTTCCCGCTTGTCCTACGGGTGCTATTACTTTTGAAGAAAGAGAAGCACCCGCTTACAACGAAGCGGCAGTTCTTAAAGCTAAACAGGAAAAAGCTCCGTTGCCTTGCGGCTGCCCGGGAACTCACTCTAAAAGCATTGACAGAAAAGCAAGTGATATGAGCCATATTTCAGCCCCCGTTGTCAGTAGGCTTTCACAATGGCCCGTGCAAATTAAACTCGCACCCGTAAATGCCCCTTATTTTGACGGTGCAAACCTTTTGATTGCGGCGGACTGTACGGCCTTTGCCTACGGTAATTTTCATAACGAGTTTATTCGTAATCACATAACGCTTATAGGCTGCCCAAAGCTTGACAGTATTGATTATTCGGAAAAGCTGACGGAAATCATTGCAAACAACAATATTAAAAGCGTTACCGTAGTGCGTATGGAAGTGCCCTGCTGCGGCGGCATTGAGCACGCTGTGAAACAAGCCCTGCATTCAAGCGGCAAATTTATTCCGTGGAGAGTTGTTACAATTTCAACCGACGGAAAAATATTGGATTAAATTCTGCCCTGTGACCTATCATATACAGTTCGCATATATTGATACTGAATTATGTTAGGAGGTATCGTTATGCAAGGCTACAATCACGGCAAGCATCCCCAAATCCGTGACTACGGACTAAATCTCTGTGTGCGGCAGCCCCGCCCTTAAAAAACTTTCAAAAAATTTTTAAATTTTTATTGACAAGTGAAAATTTAAGTGCTAAAATGCAGATAAATTGATATTCATCCTAAAAACCGACGAGAAAGATTAGTAGTTGATTTTTAGTTGTTCCCAGAGAGCCGATGGCGGTGTGAATTCGGCAGCAATTATTTCAATGAATGGACTTTTGAGGGCAAACCGAAAGCAGCTGCGAGTAGGCGCGACGGAGGGCAACCGTTACAGTGCTATGTGTATGTCAGTACACAGTGAGTGCGCATTTTTAATGCGAATTTGGGTGGTACCGCAGGTTATGTTTATTCCCTGTCCCAGTATTTTTTACTGAGACAGGTTTTTTTATTTTACTACGGAGGCGATTTCAATGAAAATTTTATCAAAACGATGGCGACTTTCAGACTAATATTCAACAAACAAATTTTACAATTCTAATTTTTAAATCTGAAAGGAAAATCATTATGAAAAAATATATTGCAATCTTACTCGTATTAGTATTAACAATCGTAGGCTTTACAGCATGCGGAAAAAACGGCGGAAACGCTGATGAAAACAAAACAGTTATCGGACTTCTTTATGACGCAGGTCAAGACTCATCAACAACGGCAATCGCAGAAGCAAAAGCATATCTTGACGAAAAAGGTGTTGCTTATAAAGAATACACCGGCACAACAGTTGACGAAGTCAGCCTTGCGGTTGACGCCGCAATCGCTGATAAGGTTTCGGCAATCTTCACTCCTTCCGATAATACAATTATGACCGCCGAGCTTTCAATTTATGAAAAGCTTGCAGCCGCAGGAATTCCGCATTTTACAGGCGCAGACTCATTTGCTCTTAACGGCGCATATCTCGGCTATGGCGTTGACTATGCAAATCTCGGTAAAGAAACCGCAAATATGATTGCAGAAGTATTGATTGACGGCAAAGACCCCGCAACACTTGCAGTTAAAACATTTGATAACGGCACAGCAACAATCAACACAGAAATCTGCGAAAAGCTCGGTTATGATTTCACAGAAATTTCTAAAAAATATGAGCCCTTATGCCAGGCAATCAAAGAAATCAAAACAGGTAATGCTTTTGCCGAAGAAATCACCGCCGCAGGTGCTCTTGCATCAGGCAAAATCGGTGCTGAAAATGCAGAAAAGACATTTACAGTGGGCATTTGCAACTTTGTTGACGACGCTTCTCTCAACCAGATTGTAAGCAATATCAAAATGCAGCTTGACACAATCGGCAAAGAAAAGAATGTGGCATTCGTTGTAAAATATGACAACTGTAACGCAGACTCAAATGTAATGAATCAGATTATTTCAGGCTTTGAAGCAGATAAGGTTGACCTTATGGTCGGTGTTGCAACTCCCGTTGCCGTAGCAATGCAGTCTGCAACCGAAGACAACCGGATTCCTGTAATTTTCGCAGCAGTATCTGACCCGGTCGGCACAGAAATTGTAAGCTCGCTTGAAAACCCCGGCAAAAATATCACAGGTACATCCGACTATCTTGATACAAAATCAATCTTCAATCTTATTCTTGAAACAGTAGGCTAATCAAATTTTTAAGGACGGAACATTATGGATTTTAACTCAATTTTGAGCATAGGCGAAAACGCCCTGCAATTAGGACTTATCAGTTCATTGACAGTACTTGCACTGTTTTTAAGTTACACAATGCTCAATGTGTGCGACCTTTCAACCGACGGGTGTTTTACCCTTGGCGCTACGGTAGGCGCAGTTGTTGCAATCGCCGGACATCCCGGGTTGTCAATAGTCGCGGCTATGGCGGCAGGTATCGTTTCCGGTTTTGTTGTAGCCTTTTTACAAACGAAAATGGGTATTAACAGTCTGCTTGCAGGTATTATAGTCAATACGGGGCTCTATTCCGTAAATATTGCAGTTATGGGTAACTCGTCGCTTCTGAATATGAACAAAACCGAAACGGTGTTCACTCTGCTTAAAGAAAAACTTAAAGGCACGGTGCTTGAAAAAGAATATACCCTTATTATCGCCCTTGTTGCGGTTGCGCTTGTGGTTGTATTCCTTTCTTTCTTCCTTAAAACAAAATTGGGACTTGCAATTCGTGCAACAGGTAATAATCCCGATATGGTCCGTTCATCTTCCATAAATCCCGTTTTTACAACAATTGTAGGGCTTTGTGTGGCAAACTCATTTACTGCCCTGTCAGGTTGTTTGCTGGCACAATCTCAAAAATCCGTAAACATAGACATCGGTACCGGCATGGTTACTGTGGCACTTGCCTCGCTTCTCATCGGCGGCGTGTTTATGGGCAAGGGCAAAATTCCCGTGAGAGCCGTGGGCGTTGTGCTTGGCTCAATCGTATTCAGAATTGTCTATGCAATCGCATTGAGATTTGATATGCCGGCATATATGCTGAAGCTCATTTCATCGGTTATTGTTATTATTGCAATTTCTGCTCCTTATATTAAATCACAGTTACCCGCAATCAAGAGAAGAATATCTCTTGCTCGGGGAAAGGGGGCGGCTTAAATGTTAAAAATGACAGGTGTTTCCAAAACCTTTAATCCGGGTACGGTCAACGCCAAAACCGCTCTCAGTGATTTGTCGCTTCATGTTAATAAAGGCGATTTTATCACAATAATCGGCGCAAACGGTGCGGGAAAATCCACACTTTTTAATGCGATAGCCGGCTCGTTTATGACGGACAGCGGAAATATTATTCTTGACGGAAAAGATATAACGCTTATGCCCGAACACAAAAGAGCAAAATCTATCGGCAGACTTTTTCAGGACCCAATGCGAGGTTCTGCCCCCGGAATGAGTATTGAAGAAAATATGGCTCTTGCGGCAGGTCACGGCGGTTGGCTGAGCTCCGTTTCACGAAAAGACAAAGAACTGTTCCGTGAAAGACTTGCGCTTCTCGAAATGGGACTTGAAGACAGAATGAAACAGCCCGTGGGACTTCTCTCAGGCGGTCAAAGACAGGCTCTGACTCTTATGATGGCAACATTTCATCCGCCGAAACTTCTTTTGCTTGACGAACATACGGCGGCGTTGGACCCGGGCACTGCCGAAAAAGTGCTTGAACTGACAAAAACCATCGTAGCAGAAAACAAACTTACTTGTCTTATGATTACTCATAATATGCAATCGGCTCTTGACCTTGGCAACAGAACATTTATGATGAATAACGGCAGTATCGTCTATGATGTTCAGGGTGAAGAAAGAAATAACCTGACGGTTTCCGACCTGTTGCAAAAATTCAAAGAGTCGGTGGGCAAAGAGCTTGATAACGACAGAATGTTACTGTCGGAATAACAAAAAACACGATATGTAATTTTGCGCAATAATGCGTTAAATCCCCCACGATAATGCCGATGCTTATCATGGGGGATATCTTTTATCATTTTTATATTATTCTCCGATTTGCTTAACCATATTAAAGTATTTACCGTTTCGCAGAAATACGGGGATTTGGTCAAGCTTTGCACTGACTTTAACAGTTTCGCCGCCGTTATATATTTCGCCGTTAATTGCGCTCTGCCATTCTGCGCCCTTTGGAAGATATACTTCTCTTTCAGTTGAAAACTGCTCGGTAACAGGGGCAACGAGCATATCTTCGCCGTACATATATTCGTCGCTGATATTCCAGCAGTTTTCATCTTCGGGGAACTCATAAAACAGCGTTCTTATAATGGGGTCCCCGTAATATTGCGCCTGTTCAAACAGTTGCTTGGTATAAGGCTTAACAGAGTTTCTGATTTTAATATATTTCGTCATAATCTCTTCGGCCCGTTTGCCGTAGCTCCATATTTCATTGGGCTGACCGGTGAAAAGAAGCTTTGTTCCGTCCGCTTTTTCGGGGATATAATCTTCGGCTCTGTCACCGTGCAGACGCATTACGGGGCAAAATGTACCGTATTCAAACCACCTGATTAAAAGGTCTTCAAATTCGGGAGAGTTTGAGTTTGATTTGAAAAAGCCTCCTATATCCGTATTCCACCAAGATACTCCGGCAATACCTATTTGCTGACCTGCAACAATCTGCTTTGCCAACACATCAAAGTTGCTGTCAATATCTCCCGACCATACAAGCGAACCGTATTTTTGACTGCCCGCCCAAGCGCAGCGGGAGAGACTGACAATTTCGGTTTCACCCTCTTTTATCAAACTGTCATAAAATGCCTTTTCGCAAAGCAACGGATAGATGTTTGCTACCTTTTGGTATTTGCCCGCTTTGAGCTTGTGACATTCAGGGCTCTTTCTGCTTAAAGTCGGCTCGATTTCGTCAAGCCAAAACAGGTGTATTCCGTTATCGTAATAATTCTTTTTACACTTTTCCCATACATATTCTACGGTTTCGGGATTGCTCATATCAAAGAAAGCAGTAGTGCCGAACAGTTCACATTGAAATAAGTCTCCGTCAGTTTCCGCAAGAAGATTTCGCTCTTTCATCTCAAGGTATGTATCGCTTTTAATTTCTGTATGCGGCCAAAAGGAAATCATAAACTCAGTTCCCATAGATTTGAGCTCATCAACCATGCCTTTCGGGTCGGGGAACAAGTCATAATCAAATTTCATATCCCCAAGGGTTGGGTAATGATAAAAATCGCACACTATAATATCTAACGGAATTTGTTTCTCTTTATATTTGTTTGCAACTTCAAGCAATTGCTCCTGATTCCAGTAACGCAGTCTGCTCTGCCAAAAGCCCATTGCATATTCGGGCATAACGGGTGCCTTGCCCGTAACATTTGTATATGCTCTGACAAGGTCTTTCGGCGTATTTTCGGCAACAATCCAGAAATCAAGTTTTTCTGTGCACTCGGCAGTCCATATCATTTTATCATTTGTAAATTCCGCCTTGCCGATTGACGGATTATGCCAGAAAAATCCGTAACCCTTTGATGAAATCACATAGGGGATGCTTACTTGTTTGTTTTCTTGATAAAGAGGTATTGCAGAATTTTTTAAATCAAATTTACCGTTTTGATATTGCCCCATTCCGAACAGCTTTTCATTTTCGGGAGCTTGAAATACGGCTTTTAGCTTGTAATCGTTATTTTCAATATGCTTAAAGTCAAGGTCAGAGATGTCGGCTTTAAGCAGCTTTTCGTTTTTTTCGTTATATATGGTTATTACAAGCCCTGCGTCACTTGAATTCAACTCAATTTTTGTATTCTTGTTAGTCATAACGGCGCTTGTGTCTTTAATTACTGTTGACGGTTGTTCATCACCGGTTTTTGAAAGCACGGACAGATTATCGCCGACACTTTTGTTAAAGACTGCATAAAATCTGATACCGCTGCCGTAAGCCTCAACATTTATATATAATTTTTCGGTTTCAACTCTTATTGTATTTCCCTGTTTAGAAAAGCTATTCAAAATCAACACCTCAATGTATATCGAATTTCCTTTATTCGATTATACAGTTATTCCGTGTTTATATCAACATCAAATTCCTCAGGTTATGGAATTTTAAAAAAATTTGTGATAAAATGAAAAAAGTTCTTGACTCTCCTTTTAGGGGACGGTTTAGTATTTAGCTACGGAGGCGATAATATGTTGAAAATCGGTGAGTTTTCAAAGCTCTCAATGCTGACGGTGAAAGCCCTGCGCTTTTACGAAAAAGAAGGGTTGCTTGTTCCTGCCGAAACTGATAAGTGGTCGGGCTACCGTTTCTACGAAACATGTCAGTTAGAAACTGCGGCTGTAATAAAAGCCCTGCGCCAACTTGATTTTTCGGTGGAAGAAATTAAAGAGCATTTAAACGGCAAACCCCTTAAAACCGTTCTTGCCGAAAAAGAAGAAGAGCTTAATCGAAAACAAGCCGACATTTCAAAACAGCTTTCCGTAATAAAATATTTATCGGAGGACAAAGAAATGAAGTATCAGGCAGTTATTAAAGAAATTCCCGAAACAGTTGTTTACAGCGAAGAGAGACTTTTAAAGGATTACAGTGAAGTCACCTCTCTTGTTCTCGACTCTGCAGCCGAGTGTCTCAGGCTTAATCCGCACATTGAATGTACCAAGCCCGATTATTGCTTTTGCGAGTATTTGGACGGTGAATACAAAGAAAAGGACATTACCGCAAGATATTCACAGGCGGTTTTGAAAGCGGGAGTTGAAAACGACAGAATAAAATTCAGAACGCTCCCGTCAACAAAGGCTATTTGTATTTATCACAAGGGTGATTACAATCGGTTAGGTGAAGCATACGCCTATATAACAAACTATGCCGCCGAAAACGGATACAAAATCAGCGGATATCCCCGTGAGTGCTATATTGACGGTGTGTGGAATAAAGAAAACCCTGAAGATTGGCTGACGGAAATCCAACTTCCCATTGAATGAATTTTAAGTTATAAATAAAGAGGCTGAAACAGCCTCTTTATTTGCTTGCATCATAAGTGCCTGCCAGCATATTCTCTTTTTTAATATCTTCAAGATTTTGTATTGCTCTTTCACAGCTCTTTTTCAAGTCTTTTATTTGTTTTATTTTGCCAACGCCGACAAAGAAAAATTGCAGTCCGCCAATCATCAAAGACACACTGCCGAAAAGCAATGACAAACCGAAAATCCGCCATATATAAACAAGTTCTGTGTCGGTATAGCCCGAGCTTGAACCCATATTCCAGATTTCTGCTAAAAATGTATTGTAATATGTTATAGCCTGACTGTAAAAACTAATTGCAATGCCTATGAAAATTGCAAGTATTATTATAGAAATTATAAGTAGCTTTTTTGCTTGGGTTATCTTTTTTTCATAGCTTTTATTTGTATCGTCAACACGCTTTAAATGCTGTGTGCGAGTTAAAAGCACATACTTGTTAAGAGAATCCATATCGTCATCAAAAATATGATTCAGATAATCTCTGTTCATCATTTCGTCATTGGCTGTCTTGTTTTGGTCAAACATTTCATCTAATTTTTCTGAAAGGTCTTTTTGATTGTTCATGTTTTTGTCATTCACAAAATCAACCGCCTTTATTTGCTTGCATCATAAGTGCCTGCCAGCATATTCTCTTTTTTAATATCTTCAAGATTTTGTATTGCTCTTTCTCTGCGTTTTTCTAATTCTTTTATCCGTTTTTTATTGCCGATACCCATAAAATAATACTGCAAAAGACCGATAAGCAAAGTCAGTCCGCCAAACAAGCCTGAAAATCCGTATATGAACCACGAACTGTTTATTTCGCTTCTTGCGGTTACATCACCGTTGTTGAATTCTTCAGCGGCATTTGCATATAAATCATAATAATCCCACCCTTGAGTGTAAAAGCTTATAGTTGCGATTAGACAAAGAATAAGCAACACTATTGAGATTATCCGTTTTCTTTTGGCGGATTTTATTTTTTTACCAAAGTTTTCATTGACTTCATCAATCCGTTTTAAATGCTGTGTGCGGGTTAAAAGCGTGAGCTTATTGAGAGATTTCATTTCATCATTATAAATCTGATGAAGATAATCTCTGTTCATCTCTTCAACATTTTCGGTTGTGTTATATTGAAACATCTCGTCAAACTTTTCTGAATAGTTTTCCTGATTGTTTGTGTTTTTATCGCTCACAAAATCACCGCCCTTTATTTGCCTGCATCATAAGTGCCTGCTTCCATATGCTCTCTTTTTGTTTTTTCAAGCCGTATCAAAGCATTTTTTCTTAATTTTATCAGCCTTATAAATCTGACTATGAACCCGACGATTATAAATGCCGCTACGGGTTTTGAAAAAAGTTTAACTATGCCTATTACATAAGTTATGGCATTACCGATTACGCCGGACAAACCGTTTGTCAGCCATGCAAGAAAATTGATAATCAACAAGGCTATAACCGTCATTATTATACATTTTATCTGCAAAAGCTGTTCTTTTTTGTAATTCTCAACTGTATCGGTATAATCCTTTATATATTGAGAACGGGTATAAAGAACTTCGCTTCCGACTCCCTCCATTTTTTGACCGAACAAGGCTTGCTGATATTCTCGGTTTTTAAAAGTGCCGTCATCGGTTGGTATGTTTTCGTCAAAAACTGAATTGTATTCACTTGAAATATCTTTTTTATTTTCACTCATTTTCTCGCAACTCCGCTTTGCTTTGCAGCTTCAATTACTGCTTTTGCTACGGTTGTACCTACCCTTTCGTCAAAAGCTTTCGGCAAAATGTAATCTTCGCTTAATTCACTGTCACTTACAAGCGAAGCGATTGCCTCTGCCGCCGCAAGCTTCATTTCTTCGTTTATGTCGCTTGCCCGACAGTCAAGCGCACCGCGGAAAATTCCCGGGAATGCCAAAACATTGTTAATCTGGTTGGGATAATCGCTTCTGCCCGTACCCACAACCTTTGCCCCCGCATTTTTTGCTTTATCGGGCATAATTTCAGGAACAGGATTTGCCATGGGGAAAACAATGGGCTCGACTGCCATGGATTTTATCATATCTTCTGTGACGATATTGGGCGCTGACACACCGATGAAAATATCCGCACCCTTTAAGGCGTCCGTCAAGCTGCCCCTTATGTGATTTTTATTCGTTATTTCTGCCATTTGAGACTGTGCAGGGTTCATCCATTCTTCACCGACGCAGAGAATACCCATTTTATCGCACATTATAATATTCCCCGCACCCATTTTATATATGAGCTTTGCGATAGCAATTCCCGCAGCCCCCGCACCGCTGAACACAACGGTACAGTCTTCTATTTTTTTGTTCACAAGACGAAGTGCGTTCTTAACTGCCGCACCAACAACAACCGCTGTTCCGTGTTGGTCGTCGTGAAAAACGGGAATATCAAGCTTTTCTTTTAATTTTTGTTCAATTTCAAAGCAACGGGGCGCCGCAATATCTTCAAGGTTTATTCCGCCGAAGCTGCCGCCCAAAAGAGAGATACAATTGACAATTTCGTCAACATCTTTACTTCTCACGCAAAGGGGAATTGCGTCAACACCGCCAAACTCTTTGAAAAGCACACATTTGCCTTCCATAACGGGCATTCCCGCTTCGGGACCGATGTCGCCAAGTCCCAAAACCGCTGTTCCGTCGGTTACCACCGCAACGGTATTCCAACGGCGAGTCAGCTCGTATGATTTGTTGATGTCCTTTTGAATTTCAAGGCAGGGCTCTGCTACACCCGGTGTGTATGCAAGTGACAAGGCTTCTTTATCGTTTGCCTTTGCCCTTGCGGTAATTTCAATTTTTCCCTGCCATTCATAGTGGAGCTTTAAACTTTCTTTTGCGTAATCCATTTGCTTTGCCTCCGTTTGCTTACTGACGCTCAAAATATTCGTCGTCGGCAATAAAATATGTGCGGATAAATCCGTCAGTCGACACAAACACTATCTCCCCCGTTTGAGAGAGATAATAGATTTTGTCGTTATCGTCTTCATCTGTTTCGTATTTTGTCTTTGACCTTGAATTCTGTATAACCGCATTTGCCTTTATAAGATATTCTTCTGCCGAATTGCATTTTGTTTCTTCACCGTGTTCGAGAAAATGTTCAAGCAGCTTTTCGGGTGTACGAAACATTAAAATTTTTGCCATTAGTGTTCAACCCAATCTCTTGAACGCTCAACGGCACGAAGCCATCCGCGGTATCTCTTTTCCCGTTTTTCCATATCCATTTTCGGCTCAAACACTTTATCGACTTCACGGATTTTTGAAATTTCGTCGGTATCTTTCCAAAATCCTGTTGCAAGACCGGCAAGATAAGCCGCACCGATTGCGGTTGTTTCAACCATTTTCGGACGGTTCACATTGGTTCTAATCATATCGGCCTGAATTTGCATCATAATGTTGCTGACCGATGCGCCGCCGTCAACACGGAGCTCGGAAAGTTCTATATCCGAATCCTGCTTCATTGCTTCAAGCAAGTCTGTCATCTGATATGCGATTGCTTCAAGGACGCTGCGGCAGATATGAGCCGCATTAGCGCCTCGGGTAAGTCCTACAATAGTGCCTCGTGCATACATATCCCAATAAGGTGCGCCAAGCCCTGTAAATGCCGGTACAAAATACACACCGTTTGCATTTGGTACGCTTTCTGCCAACTCGTCACAACGACGGGCAGAGGGAATAAGCTGCAAATCGTCACGAAGCCACTTGATAACCGAACCTGCATTGAATGCAGAGCCTTCGATAGCATAAGTTACCTTGTCACCGATACCCCAGGCAACACCCGTAACAAGATTGTTCTTTGACTCAACTCGTTTGTCGCCTGTATTCATAAGCAAGAAACAGCCTGTGCCATAGGTGTTTTTTGCCTGACCGCTTTCAAAGCATCCTTGACCGAAAAGTGCGGCGGGCTGGTCACCGATTGCACCTGAAATCGGCACTCCCGCCAAATCTTCAATACCCATTACGCTCTTTGCAACCGTACCGTAAATCTTGCTTGACGGTACTGCTTCGGGCAGCATTTCCATGGGAATTCCGATTTTTTCGCAGAGATATTCGTCCCAACAAAGTTTATCAACATCAAAAATCATTGTTCTTGACGCATTTGAATAGTCGGTAATATGCACCGCTCCGCCTGTTAAATTCCAGATAAGCCATGTTTCAACAGTGCCGAAAAGAAGCTGACCTTTTTCTGCTAATTCTCTTGCGCCCTCAACATTATCCAAAATCCATTTGATTTTAGTTGCGGAGAAATATGCGTCGACAACTAATCCCGTATGGTCTTTTATGTATTGTGTAAGCTCTTTGTCCGCCTTGATTTTTTCGCAGACATCGGCAGTTCTTCTGCATTGCCACACAATTGCATTGTAAATCGGTTTGCCCGTTGATTTATCCCAAACAATTGTGGTTTCTCTTTGATTTGTAATACCGATTGCCGCAATATCTTCTGCGGTCGCTTTGCTTTCTGCCATTACTTCCATAACGGACTGCAACTGTGAAAAGAGAATTTCCATGGGATTGTGTTCAACCCAACCCGTATGGGGATAAATCTGTGTAAACTCGTGTTGAGCCTTAAAGCAGATGTTCCCTTTTTTGTCAAAAAGAATTGCGCGTGAGCTCGTTGTTCCCTGGTCAAGAGCAAGTACATATTTTTTCATAGTATAACACCTCTTATAAAATAGATGATTTTTAACTTTGTTTGTTTTAATAGTTAAAAATTAACATTTTCATTGTTTTGCTTTAATAATTTTTCTTATTGTGCCCGGTCCTTCATGTCCCAATACCGCACATTTATACTTTACGGAAGACGCTTTCTTATAGATAAAGGACGGACACGCTTTTTTAATCGGGGCATATCTCACATTATATGCGTCGAGAGTTTTATAATAGTCGTTTGACTTGTATAAAAATGTGGTAAAAGACGGATATCCGCTTTCTGCCCACGCATTTTCCGCAATTGCGCCGATTCGGGGAAAGGTGAGATATTCAAAGCGTTTCATATCGGGTACATATTCCGTATTCATTTGCATATAGATTTCTTGCGTTTCGTCCGTCAAATTGCCACCGCTGTTACACACTTTTTTGAGAGTGTTCCAACCGTAGGGAAAATCTAAATTGTAAAGACTTAAATTTTTGTTTTCGCCGTCTTTGATAAATGCAATTTTTTTCTCTTGACAGTAAGCGACCAATTTTTCTGTGTCCTCTTGTGTATAATGGTTATTACCGTCGCACCAATTAAGAGTGTTTAATTTGTGGATTGCCATAAGGTCAATGATTTTTTTAATATCGTCAAGAGAATAAAAATATCTGCCGAATGTAAGAGTAAACCCACGGCGAGCAAATCTCGGATAATCCGTAATTTCGGTATATGGGATTTTTCCGTCGGTCTGCAAAAGCATTTGTTTAAGAGTTTCTAAACCGTAAAACAGGCCTTTTTCGGTTTTGGCGGTTATATAGACTCTGCGGTTTTCGCATTTAATAGTGTAGCCTTCATCATTTTCAATTGTATCGTCAAGAGTGAGAATAATAGATTTTTCTTCACCCGTATCTTCGTGTATTCGCACTTTTTTATTAAAATGCTTTCGCACGAAAACAACAAAATCTTGTGAAAACGGATATGGGGAAATTGTTGTTCCTGCGTGAAGCGTAAAGCCTTTTTTGTCGCTGTTTGTCAAAATGCCGACGGGCTGTGGGATAATATTAAACATCCTTTTTACTCTCCATAACCAAATGTAAAAGTTTTACATTCTAATTTTATCATAAAATCTTTATAACTACAACACAAAATAGTATATATTTTCTCTTGAAATTAGTTGTATTATATAGTATAATGTATCGGTAATAGTAATTTGCCTTAATTCAGTCGTGTGCCGTGTGGGTCCTGTGCGGCGGGGCGCTGTGAACCATGTCAGGCGGGGAACCGAGCAGCATTAAGCGGTTTGCACCGGGCGCCACAGTCTGCCTGCACGACACATGACTGAGTTAAGGCAATTTTAATAGGTGTTAAAAATCGGAGGAAAAACCTATGTACCGTGCGTTTTACAGAAAATACCGTCCGTCAACATTCAAAAGCGTTGTGGGGCAGGAGCATATTACAAAAACACTTGAAAATGCTGTGAAAAGCGGCAAAACAAGTCATGCTTATCTTTTCACCGGCTCTCGCGGTACGGGTAAAACCTCTTGTGCAAAAATTCTTTCAAAAGCAGTGAACTGTTTAAATCCCGTTGACGGTAATCCCTGTAACGAGTGTGAAATCTGCCGTGGAATAGACAACGGCTCAATTCTTGACATTATTGAAATCGACGCCGCATCTAACAACGGTGTTGACAATATCCGTGATTTGAGAGAAGAAGCAAATTTTACTCCCGCAAACGCAAAATACAGAGTTTATATTATCGACGAAGTTCACATGCTTTCAATCGGGGCGTTCAATGCACTGCTCAAAACTCTTGAAGAGCCCCCGGCTCATGTTATTTTCATTCTTGCAACGACAGAAGTGCATAAGCTTCCGTCAACTATTCTCTCACGCTGTCAGAGATTCGACTTCAAACGGATTGAACCCGAAGCAATCGCAAACAGACTTTCAGAAGTTGCAGAAAAAGAAAATTTGAAGTTAGCGGATGACGGCGCTATGCTCATTGCCCGTATTGCGGACGGCGCTATGCGTGACGCTCTTTCACTTTTGGACAGATGCTCGTCGGTTGAGGGTGTTATTGACTCTGCGGCGGTGGCGAAGAGCGCAGGGCTTGCCGGCAGAGAATATATCTTTGAGCTTTGCGACGCAATTATTGAGAAAAATCCCGCAAAGGCGCTTGAAATTGTTGATAAGCTCTATAACGATTCCTGTGATATGGAAAGACTTCTCACAGAGCTTACAAGTCATTTCAGAAATCTTATGGTTTCAAAAGCTGTCAAGAATTTTGAGAGTATGATTATCTGCTCACAGGGTGAAATTGATATAATCCGTCAGCAGAGCGAAAAAACAACCCTTGCAACAATTATGTCCTGTATCGACATTCTCACCGCATCTGCCTCATCTATGAAACAGGGCGCAAACAGAAGAACAAGTGCCGAGCTTTGCATTATAAGACTTTGCACACCTACTCTTGATACCGATTTGAATGCAATTCTCCGTCGTCTCAGTGAGTTGGAAAACGCTGTGAATTCAGGCAGTATTACGGTAAAGGTTGAGTCAAAGCCTTCTTCTGTTCCCGTAAAAGAAAAAACAGAAGAAGCAGAAGAAGTAAAGGTTGAAGAAGTAAAACCCGAACCGAAACCTGAGCCAAGAAAAGAAGAAACCGTTGCTCCAACACCGGCAAAAGAAGAAAAAGTACAGCCCACTCAGCAGTCAGGCGGAACCGTTCCTTTTGACAGATGGCCCGAAGTGCTTGAAAAACTGTTTTCAAACGATAAGAGCCTTATGGTTATGCTCTCGGGCTCAAGCGCATTCGTGCATCAAGATAAATACTTGTTAATCAAAGGTTCACCCGTTCTTGAAATGTATCTCAAAACCGGCGAATACTCAAAAATTATCAAGCAGGCGGTTATTGATATATCAGGCAAGAATTATACCCTTGCAGTTTATAACAACAAACAAGAAGAAGCACCGAAAAGCCCGCTCGCCGACCTTGTATCAAAGGCAAAGAGCTTAGGTGTGAACATTCAGGAGGATAAATAAAATGAAAGCAAGAATTCCAAATCAGGGCGGTCAGGCAAATATGATGAAACGCCTTCAGCAAATGCAAGACGATATGGCTCGTGTTCAAAAAGAATGCGAAGAAGCAGAATATTCGGCTTCTGCCGGCGGCGGCGCTATTGATGTCAAGGTCAACGGTAAGCATCAATTGGTATCCGTTAAAATTCAGCCCGATGTTGTTGACCCCGAAGACACAGAAATGCTCGAAGACTTGCTTATTGCGGCAGTAAACGAAGCAATGAGAAAAGCGGACGAAACAATGGAGAGAGAAATGGGCAAAATCACAGGCGGAATGAACATTCCCGGACTTGGTTTTTAAGGATTTACAACTATGGCTATTGTATCACTTGAAAAGTTGATAGAAGAATTTCGCAAAATGCCCTCTGTCGGTGTAAAATCGGCGGAGAGAATGGCATATTATATTCTCGGACTTGACGACGGTGAAACAAAAAGTCTTGTTGACGCTATAAATAACGCTCACACAAACATTCACACTTGCAATGTCTGTTGCAACCTTACCGAAGGTGAAAAGTGTAATATTTGCAATAATCCGAGCCGTGACAGTTCGGTAATCTGTGTTGTTGAAAATCCCAGAGATGTGACCGCATTTGAGCGTACACATGAATATAAAGGCACATACCATGTGCTGCACGGAATAATTTCACCTATGAACGGCATAGGGCCCGACAATATTCGCATTAAAGAGCTTATCAGCCGATTGGCAGACGACTCTGTAAACGAAGTTATTATGGCGACAAATCCCACCGCCGAGGGTGAAGCGACCGCAATGTATATTGCACGGCTTTTAAAGCCGATGGGTATAAAAGTGAGCAGACTCGCTTACGGTATTCCCGTTGGCAGTGACCTTGAATATGCAGACGAGGTAACACTTTCCAGAGCACTTCAAGGCAGAAATTTGTTATAATGGTGATAAATCATGGCAGAGAAAAATCAAAATACTACAATTGCACAAAACAAAAAAGCTCTCCATGATTATTTTGTGATAGAGAGCTTTGAAGCGGGCATTGAGCTTGTCGGAACCGAAGTCAAATCTTTAAGACAGGGCAAGTGCAATCTTAAAGACGCTTGGTGCAGTATTGTTGACGGTGAAATTTTTGTCAACGGAATGCACATAAGCCCCTATGACCACGGCAATATTTTCAACCGTGACCCGTTAAGAGTGCGCAAACTCTTAATGCACAAAAAAGAGATTATGCGGCTTTTAGGCACAACAAAACAGGAGGGTCTTACCCTTATTCCTTTGTCGGTTTATTTCAAAAAAGGCAGAGCAAAGGTGCAGGTGGGACTTTGTAAAGGTAAAAAGCTTTACGACAAGCGTGATGTTGCCGCTAAAAAAGAAGCTCAGCGTAATATTGAGCGCACAATGAAAGAGAGAATGCGATAGTAATGAACAGAAATTGTGTTGAGTGCGGTAAAGCATTCTCTATCAGTGACTCCGAAATAGACTTTTATAAATCAAAAAATCTTAATTTGCCCAAAAGATGCAAGTCTTGCAGAGATAAAAATAAAACTGCAAACGGCGAATACAGAAACTACACCGCAAATGCACCTTTAAAAAACCGTGATATATTTATTTCGGCAATTCTCTTTATCGGGATTTTTGTAAATGTTATGAGCTTTTCCGCTTATAACAAATTTACAACGCCCATTCTGATTCTTGACTTAATCGGTATTTTTGCAATATTTTGTCTTGTTAAAATTAAAAAAAGTGTTGCAATTCAAGAGTTTGACACTTGTAATTATCCGCACACCTTTTATGATGTTCATTCAATGGTTGAGCATTATATCAAGCACGGCAAAGAAACCGATTGCAAGGATATGGAAGAATATCTTTATAAAACAAATTCTCTGATTCAGCGAAAAAATATACTGTCAAAAAAGCAGAAAGACGGTGATACTGCTTATTACGACCCACATACAAGCGAGTTTGCGGTAGTGGCAAAAGCAGGATATATCCGTACATATTTTATCGCTTCGTTGTCATACTATAATAAACAATAATATGGGGATGAAAGGATTTCGACGGGGATTTTGAACTGCGATAAGCGAGTAGTGGAGTCTGCCCACTATAAAACGGACGGTTTATAAATAATAAACGACAAAAACGAAAAAGTACTTCTTGCTGCTTAATCAGCGGTGAGCGCTCCCCCGAGAGAACTGCGGCTCGGTCAGGAGTGTCATTCAGCAGTAAATGTGAACGGATAACCGCCTTGTAGTCCGTCACACATCACAGGGCTACTGAAAGGAATGCCTGTTTGTCGGCTGTCCCGTAGGGAATTACAATAGATAAACTACACTCGTAGAAAGTTTCAGGAATAGATTTTCGGACGCGAGTTCGACTCTCGCCATCTCCACCAAAAAAA
The DNA here is from genome assembly GCA_945787805.1 of uncultured Clostridia bacterium. Taxonomy (GTDB): domain Bacteria; phylum Bacillota; class Clostridia; order Oscillospirales; family Acutalibacteraceae; genus Fimenecus. Next base: position 82,994 of record CALZID010000002.1, read on the forward strand.
TCCTAAATTCTTGCGAATTTAGGATTTTTTACTTATTACTTATTACTTCTTAACTCTTACCTTTTACATATCGCCCTTGCGTTCTCTTTAAGAGAGTGCTATTTTTTTGCTATTTTTCATTTACTTTTTTGTCGGTATATTGTATAATGTTAATAACTATATGATTTGTTGAATGGGTGGCGTTAAAATGAAAAAGAATACAAAGAAATTTTTAAGCGTAGCAATCCCCGCAACCGTTATCGGATTGGCTGCAAGAAAGAAATATGTTGACTTTCGTTACGGTGTGAAAGGTCCGAAACCCGTTATCACCTTTTCAGAATCAACCGACAAAAATTTATATGAAATTCACCTTACCGCTCACAGGGGACTTTCTTCAATTGTTCCCGAAAATACCATTGAAGCATTCAAAGAAGCCGCAAAGCATAATTTCTATGCTCTTGAATGTGATGTGCATTGCACAACCGACGGCAAATGGGTAATCATTCACGACTGTATGCTTCAATCAATGGCAAAAGAAAAGGGCGATGTTAAGAAAAAATCTTACGAAGAGCTTTCAAAAATCAGGTTTACAAACGGTGCAAATATTGCAGATTATCCCGACGCCACCGTTTGTCTTGTCGAAGACTTTATTGAAATTTGCAAAGAGGCAAATATTCGTCCCATGATTGAAGTTAAGGACAAGCGTGTGGAAAAGGTTGCAGACTTGCTCGAAATCATTCGCAAATATGAAATAGAAGACAGCGTAATTCTCATCTCTTTCCACAAAGAAATTCTTCGTGAATTCAGAAGACTTTCACCGAATATGGAAACATGGTATTTAATGCGCACAATTACGGACGAAAAAATTCAGGAATGTATTGAAAACAACAACGGTGTTGCTTTTGAAGCAAAGCGTGCAAAGCCTGAAATGATTCAAAAAATTCACGACAACAATCTCACTGCCGCTTGCTGGACGGTTGACACTAAAGAAATGCTCAACAATATGCTTGAAAACGGCGTGAAATATATAACAACTAACGCAATTCTTCCCGAATAAGAGGTAAATAAATGACAGACTGCAAAAAAATTGCTGAACTTATTTTTAAGGATGTGGACAAGTCCACAGAATATTATGAAAATCTTTATCCCGCAAGGAAATTGCCGGAGGGTGCAAGAGTAACAAGATTTGCCCCAAGCCCCACCGGGTATCTCCACTTCGGCGGACTTTACGCAGGATTTGCATCAAAGCTCACCGCCCAAACTACAAAGGGTGTGTTTATGCTCCGTATTGAAGACACCGACAAAAAGCGTGAGGTTGAAGACGGTGTTACGGGCATTGTGACAGGTCTTAAAGCCTTCGGCGTTACTCCCGACGAGGGTGTAACCGGCTTTGACAGTGAAGACGGAGAATACGGTCCTTATACACAAAGTCACAGACGGGAAATCTATCGCACTTTTGCTAAAAAATTAGTTGAAGAAGGCAAGGCTTATCCTTGTTTCTGCACCGCAGAAGAGCTTGAAGACATTAGAAGCCGTCAAGAAAATGAAGATATTAAGGGTTATTACGGCGCTTATGCAAAATGCAGAGATTTAAGCGATGATGAAATCACCCAAAAAATCAATGCAGGTATTCCTTACACCATCCGTCTTCGTTCAAGCGGTGATATTTCAAGAAAAATCGCATTTGACGATATGATTAAGGGCAAAATTGAAATGAGCGAAAATGTGAATGATGTTGTCATTCTCAAAACCGACGGCATTCCAACTTACCATTTCGCTCACGCAGTTGATGACCACTTAATGCACACGACTCATGTTGTCCGCGGTGACGAGTGGATTGCTTCAGTCCCCCTTCACATTGAGCTTTTCAGAGTTTGCGGCTTTAAGCCCGTTAAATATGCTCACATTGCCCCCATTATGAAAGAAGAAAACGGCGGCAAGAGAAAGCTTTCAAAGAGAAAAGACCCTGAGGCAAATGTGTCTTTCTATATTGAAAAGGGATACCCCGAAGCAAGCGTCAAGGAATATATGCTCACTATTCTCAATTCAAATTTTGAAGACTGGCGAAGAGCAAACAAAAATGAAGATATTGCAAAATTCCCCTTTAATCTTAAAAAGATGAGTGTTTCGGGCGCACTTTTTGATATGGTTAAGTTTAACGATGTATCAAAAAATGTAATCTCCGTTATGACTGCACAAGAAGTTTATAATCATGTTGTTGATTGGGCAAAGGATTATGACAAAGCTCTCTATGATTTGTTTGTTGCCGACAGCGAAAAAGCAAAGGCAATTCTTAACATTGACAGAGATAACCCCAAACCGAGAAAAGACATTGCTTGTTGGGAAGAAGTTAAAAACTATGTTGAATTTTTCTATAACGAGCTTTATACTCCGAACAACGCACTTCCCGAAAACATAAACAAAGACGACGCAATAGAAATTCTCACAAAATACAAAGGTGTTTATTCTGAAAGCGACAGCAAAGAAGAATGGTTTAACAAAATCAAAGAGCTTTGTACATCTTGCGGATTTACACCGAATGTTAAAGAATACAAACAAAATCCCGACGCATTCAAAGGTCATGTGGGTGATGTTTCAACAGTTATTCGTGTTGCAATGACATCTCGTACAAATACTCCCGATTTGTATTACATTATGCAAATTCTCGGTGCAAACGAAGTTATGAGCAGAATTGACAATGCGATAAAATCATATAAAGAGGCTTAAATTATGGAAGAAATTACAAATGTTTCGAACTTTATACACGATTTCATTGACGAAGACCTTGAGAACGGTGTATATAACAAGGTGCAAACCCGTTTTCCCCCCGAGCCAAACGGATATCTTCATATCGGTCACGCAAAGGCTATCTGCATAAACTTTGCTACAAGCCAAAAATACAAGGGTGAATGTAATCTTCGTCTTGACGACACAAACCCGCAAAAAGAAGATACCGAATATGTTGACGCAATCAAGGAAGATATTGAATGGCTTGGTTTCAAATGGAACAAATGTCTTTTTGCGTCAAGTTATTTTGACTATATCTATGAATGTGCGATAAAGCTCATTGAAAAAGGTCTGGCTTATGTTGACGACCTTTCTGCCGACGAAATCAGAGAATATCGAGGCACTCTCACAGAGCCGGGCAAAAACAGTCCTTACAGAGAGCGTTCTATCGAAGAAAACCTTGATTTGTTCAAGAGAATGACCGACGGTGAATTCCCTAACGGCGCAAGAGTGCTCCGTGCAAAGATTGATATGGCTTCTGCCAACATCAATATGCGTGACCCTGTTATTTACAGAATTGCTCATGTGCCCCATCACCAGACAGGCGATAAATGGTGCGTTTATCCCATGTATGACTTTGCGCACCCGCTTTCAGACGCAAAAGAAGGTGTCACTCACTCTCTTTGCTCACTTGAATTTGAAAATCACAGACCTCTCTATGACTGGTTCTTGAAAGCACTTGATATTCCCACACCGCCGAGACAAATCGAGTTTGCCCGTCTTAATCTCAACTATTGCCTTACAAGTAAAAGAAAGTGTTTAGCGCTTGTAAACGAAGGTATTGTTGACGGTTGGAACGACCCGAGAATGGCAACTCTCAGCGGTATGAGAAGACGCGGATACCCTGCCGCCGCAATTCGTAATTTCTGCGAAAAAATCGGCGTATCAAAGGCATATTCGGTTGTTGACTACGGTCTTTTGGAGTCTTGCGTCCGTGACGAGCTTAACGCAAACGCACCGAGAGCAATGGCTGTTCTTCGGCCCCTGAAAGTTGTTATTGACAACTACCCCGACGACAAAAAAGAAATTCTCGATGTCGAAGTTCACCCCGAACACCCCGAAATGGGTACCCGCAAGGTTACTTTCGGCAAAACAATTTATGTTGAGCAAGAAGACTTTATGGTTGAGCCCGTTAAGAAATATTTCAGACTCTTCCCCGGCAACGAAGTCAGACTTAAAAGTGCATATTTCGTAAAATGTGTGGGTTACGACACCGACGAAGACGGCAATGTGACTTGTGTGCACTGTACTTATGACCCCGAAAGCCGCGGCGGCAACTCCCCCGACGGCAGAAAAGTTAAGGGTACGCTTCACTGGGTCAGCGAAGATGACAGCTTCAAGGCGGAGGTTCGTCTTTATGACAGACTTTTCAACAAAGAAAATCCGTCTGACGAGAGCACGGGCTCTTTCAAGGATAATCTTAATCCCGAGTCACTTGTTGTTCTCAACGATTGTCTTATCGAGGGCGGACTTCGTGACGGTCTTAAAGCGGGAGACACCTTCCAATTTATGCGCCAAGGTTATTTCTGCGTAGACACAACTTCAACAGAAGACCATGTTGTGTTCAACAGAACAGTTCAGCTTAACTCATCTTGGGGAAAGTAGGTAATTAAAATGAGTAAAACAAAAACGCTTAAAAAGAAAACAACGGCTTTTGATATAGTTTACAGAGTGGTTACTGCAATTGCTTGCATTGCAATTTATCCGGTATTCTATTTTGCCGATTTAATTCATATCTTAATTGCTCACACCGATATTTCGGACTTAATCAACAAATTCACCGAGAGCAACACACTTCATGCCACAGAAGAATCCGTTTCACTTGCAAAACTCGGGGAATTGATTGACACTTTTTCGGGTTTTGTAGACGGTGATTTTAGTTTTAAGACGAGTATTCTTCAAAACGAGCTTTACAGGCCTCTTGTAGTGGCGGCTGTATTCATTATTATCGCTCTTGTTTTGGGACTTGTTATTCTTGGCTTTGCTGTTTTTTCAAACAATATCAAAGCTGTCATCGGTCTTTCGGGAGCAGGATTTTTGAGCACAATCGCAGCATATATTTCGTTCGGCTTCTTTGCAAATCCCCTTATGGCAGGCGAAATTACTCTTTCGCAGCTTTTCGGTATTGAGGGAATAATCGTTTCTGCTATTGTTAAATATTTAGGCGAAGTTGTCGCATTTAATCTTGACGGGGCATTCTGGAGCTTAATGTTCATAATGCTGGGTATCTGTGTTTGGTCAGTATCGGTTCTCATTGTCAACAAAAGCGACGAAAAAGAACAGGCTATGAAAAAAGCAGAAAAGCAAAAACAATAACAATAAAGCAAAAAACAAGGCTCGGTTCAATGTGAAAACCGAGCCTTGTTTTTTTGTTTATGAGTTTTCTAAATTCTTCTGTGACTGCATCTTAAGATATGCATTGATAAATCCGTCAAGGTCACCGTCCATAACAGCGTTTATATTTCCGTTTTCAAAAGATGTTCTGTGGTCTTTTGCCAATGTGTACGGCATAAACACATAAGAACGGATTTGACTGCCCCATGCGATTTCTTTGTGGTCGCCCTTAATATCTTCAATCTTTGCAAGATGTTCACGCTCTTTAATCTCAATAAGCTTTGATTTGAGCATTGTCATTGCAACCTCACGGTTCTGGTGTTGGCTTCTTTCAACCTGGCAGGAAACCACAATACCAGTCGGCTTATGTGTCAGACGAACCGCAGATGATGTTTTATTAACCTTTTGTCCGCCCGCACCGCTTGCACGGTAAACCGCCATTTCAATATCGTCCGGGTTAATATCAACATTTGTATCTTCGTCGATTTCAGGCATTACTTCAAGAGAAGCGAATGATGTGTGTCTTCTTCCCGATGCGTCAAAAGGTGACACACGCACAAGTCGGTGAATACCCGCTTCACTCTTCATAAATCCGTAAGCATTCTCGCCTTCAATAAGAATTGATGCTGATTTGAGCCCCGCTTCGTCCCCGTCGAGATAGTCGAGAGTTGAGACCTTATATCCGTGGCGCTCGCCCCAACGGTTATACATTCTGAAAAGCATCTCTGCCCAGTCTTGCGCTTCTGTTCCGCCGGCACCTGCATGGAATGTGAGAATTGCGTTTTTTGAATCATATTCACCTGTGAGAAGTGTTGCAAGAGTTTGACTGTCAAGCTCTTTCTCAAAGTTTTCAACGCTTTCTGTACATTCTTCCACTAAACTTTCGTCTTCTTCTTCGTCTGCAAGCTCAATCATCACAAGAGCATCTTCATAATCCGCCTTTAATTTTTCATAAGAAGCAACTCTGTTTTTCAATGCGCTTGTTCTTTGCAAAACCTTTTGAGAGTTTTGAATGTCATCCCAAAATCCGTCTTGTGCCGCCTGTTCTTCAAGATTTGCAATTTCGTTTTTCATTTTTTCAAGGCCCAACGCCTCGGCTAAATTTTCAAGCTCTTCACTGTGAGAGCTCAATCTCAATTTCAATTCTTCATATTGAAGCATAATTTCATCCTCACTTAGGTTTTTGAATAAATTATTATTTATTATGTGTCACTTGTCCGTAACAAAAACATAAAATGATATTAAGATTACCGTTTAAATAAAGACAAAAGTAAGCACTGCTTTTTAATAGCTTTTGTTTTTAACGGATTGATATATTATTCTGAGGTTGCTTCTGTTTCAGACGCAGAATCAGCCTCGGTTGATGTTTCACTTGCAACAGCCTCTGCCTGACCTAAAAGGTCAAGGTTTTGTGTTGTTGTTTCGGCGGACGCTTCTGTTGTGGCGGTTTCAGGAGTCGATGTGTTCTGAATTGCGGAGATATAATAAGCACCGTCTTTTTCACGGAGTGTAATTTTGAGATGTTTATCAGGAACAGGCGCTTTCATTTCACCGTTTTCGCCCTGTTCCCATGCGTCACCCGCAAGGCAGGCAACTGTTAAAACTATTGAATTGGGCAAAACTGTCTTATCAATGACATCCGGTGTGTAAAGTGGTGTAACGCCGGTAAGCGGTACTGTATAAGTTTCTTTTGCCGAATCATAGACAAATGCCATACCATAGCCTTCAATAGTCGAATGGACAGGGGTTACTTCTGTCCCGAAAAGCTTCACAAATTGAGCTTCGACATCTTCTTTTGGAATTAAAATTCCGTCACCCGTTGCTTCATAAGTATCGGGTGAAATATCGCTTTTTAGCAATGACCAGATTGAAATCTCAATAAGCTGACTCATATCGGCTTTTGTAATATCGTCAAAAGTATCGGGAGAAATAAGCACAACGGGAGTGAGCATTTTTTCATATTCTTCATAGCCCTTGCTTTTCTCTATGGCTGCGTCAACGCCTTTTATACCTGAAACAACTATCGTTACAAGACCGATTGCCGCAAGAAGCGTAACTATCATACCTATGGGAAATGCTAACTTATGAGAGCCTCTGAGCTTTCTTTTTTTTGCCATTTATGACACCTCTCTATCTGATTTGACCGTTGCCGTAAATCTTATATTTAAACGAATTTAACTGGGGAAGCCCCAAGGGTCCCCTTGCGTGAAGCTTTTGAGTAGAAATGCCGATTTCTGCGCCGAAACCGAATTCGCCGCCGTCGGTAAACCTTGTGCTTGCATTGTGATAAACCGCTGACGAATCAACGCTGTTCAAGAATTTTTCAGCATTTTCCATGTTGTTTGTAATAATGCTTTCGCTGTGTCCCGACGAGTATTTTCTGATATGCTCTATTGCTTCATCTAATGAAGAAACAATTTTAACCGACATTTTATAGTCAAGATATTCACGGTAATAATCGTCTTCTGTTGCTTTTTCAATATCGGGGCATATTTCTCTCGCAATATCGTCGCCGTAAAGAATTACATTTTTCTCATCAAGCCTTGCCTTAATTGCAATAAGTGCAAATTCTGCAATATCTTTGTGAATGAGCAAACTTTCGGCAGTATTGCAAACCGAAATTCTCTGTGTTTTTGCATTGAAAATTATTTCTGTTGCCATATCAATATCCGCTTCGCTGTCAACATAAATATGGCAGTTACCCACACCTGTTTCAATAACAGGCACAGTTGAATTTTCGACAACTGCATTTATAAGCGATGCGCTTCCCCGGGGTATCAACACATCTACATATTTGTTCATTTTCATAAGAGCCGTTGCGCTGTCTCTTGATGTGTCACGGACAAGCTCGATAATATCTGGGTTAAAGCCGATGCTGTCGATTGCCTTGCGCATTGAATCCATTATTGCAGAATTTGAGTTAAATGCTTCTTTTCCGCCGCGAAGAATTGCGGTGTTACCTGCTTTAACCGAAAGTGCCGCCGCATCGCTTGTCACATTCGGACGGGCTTCATAGATAATACCCACAACGCCCAAGGGTACGCTGACTCTTTGAATTTTAAGACCATTCGGTCTCTCATTTTCCCAAAGAATTCTGCCGACAGGGTCAGGGAGTGCAATAACATCTTCTATTCCCCTTGCCATACTCTCAATTCTGTCTTCATTTAGCATAAGTCTGTCAATTAAAGACTCCGACATATTGTTCTTTTTGCCGTTTTCAATATCAAGGGCGTTTGCCTCTAATATCTTTCGGCAATTTTCACGAAGTGAGTCTGCCATAGCCTTTAATATTCTGTTTTTATCTTCTGTTGATGTTACCGCCAATTTTGCGGCCGCATCTTTTGCTCTTTTGCCGATTTCTGTGAGCATAATTATTTCCCCTTAAAGAATGTACCGACTTGTTTTCCGTCAAGCGCTTTATATATTTCCGTGGGATTTTCACCGTTCATAACGATTGTGTCGATTCCCGCATTCATTGTGATTTCCGCCGCATGAAGCTTTGTCACCATTCCGCCCGTGCCCAATGTTGAGCCCTTGCCCCCTGCGATTTTATATAAATCTTCGTCAATTTCAGTTACAAGAGAAATAAGCTTTGCATCTTCATTATCATTCGGATTTGCATCGTAAAGTCCGTCAATATCCGTGAGAATAATAAGTGCGTCCGCATCAACTAATTTTGCGACAATGGCAGAGAGCGAATCGTTATCGCCATATACAATTTCTTCAACTGCCACGCTGTCGTTTTCATTGATAACGGGAATTGCCCCGAATTCAAAAAGCTTATTAAATGTGTTTATGAGATTCTGTCTTCTCTCGTCATTTTCAACATCACTCTTAGTTATGAGCAGCTGCCCCACCGTGTGACCGTATTCACCGAAAAGCTTATCATACATAAACATAAGCTCGCACTGACCGATAGTAGCCGCCGCCTGCTTGCCCGCCGTGTCAGAGGGCTTTTCTTTAAGTCCTAATTTGCCGACGCCGACACCGATTGCACCGCTTGTTACGAGCGCCACTTCAACACCCGAATTTACAATGTCTGAAAGCACCGATACCAGCTTGTGCATTCTTCTGATATTTGTCTTGCCAGTACTGTATGTAAGGGTTGATGTGCCCACTTTTACAACTATTCTTTTTACATCCTTTAAAACAGCCATTATTCTGCCTTCTCGCTTATAAAAGTTTAATCATAATATTTTAACATATTATTTTATATTTAACAACTGCATTTTATAATAAATATGCTTATATGTTGAAAAAGCCGCATTATTGTGATAAAATGTTTTTGTATATTATTTTTAATCAGGTGATAAAAATGGATTATTATTTTTCAAAAAGAATTTCGGGACTTCAACCGTCTGCAATCCGTGAAATATTAAAAGCCACGCAGGACCCTGCAATTATTCCTTTTGCGGCAGGAAATCCCGATGCGGCGGCATTCCCGATAGAAGAAGTTCAAAAAATTTCAGCAGAAATTTTCTCAAACGAGCCTGTTACCGCATTGCAATACGGCGTTACAGAGGGTTACACTCCCCTTCGCAACCGTTTGGTGAAATTTATAAAAGACAAATATAATATCGGCAAAGATTTTGACTCTCTCATCATCACATCGGGCGCTCAACAGGTTATGGATTTAGCCACAAAGGCACTTTGCGACTTCGGTGACACCGTTATTTGCGAATGTCCGTCCTTTATCGGCTCGCTTAACTGTTTCCGTTCATACGGCTGCAAGCTTGCGGGTGTTAATGTTGAAGCAGACGGAATGAACATAGACGAACTTGAAAACGCTATTAAAAATGCAAAAAATCCGAGATTTATTTATACAATTCCGAATTTTCAAAACCCGTCAGGCGCAACAATGAGCCTTGAAAAGAGAAAAGCGGTTTATGCCCTTGCTAAAAAGTACGGACTTTTAATCGTTGAAGACAACCCCTACGGCGACTTGAGAGTTTCGGGTGAAGATGTTCCGTCAATCAAGAGTATGGACGAAGACGGAATTGTTATTTATGCAGGCTCATTCTCAAAACTTTTGGCACCGGGTATTCGTGTGGGCTATATCTGCGCTCCCGCCCCCATCATTGCAAAAATGACTGTTGGCAAGCAAGCGGCGGATGTTCACACACCTGTTTTTTCACAGATGCTTGTTGATAAATGGATGGACCGATATGATGTTGACGCTCATATTGAAAAAATCCGCAAAATTTACGGCAGAAAGTTAAACCTTATGTGCGACCTTATTGATACCGAGCTCGGTGATTTCGTAAAATATATTCGTCCCGAAGGCGGACTTTTCGTATGGTGCGAATTGCCTAAAAATGTTGATATGCTTGAATTTGTGAAAGAATGTATCAGCGAAAAGGTTGCGGTTGTTCCAGGCACTGCATTTATGATTAACGACGAAGAAACAAATTGTTTCAGAATGAATTTCTCAACACCGTCCGACGAGAAAATCGTTGAAGGTATGAAAGCGCTCAGTCGTGTAAAGGCTAAATATACAAAATAAGGATTATTAAATGGAAAAGAAAAACTACACACTCACCGATATTTCAACAATTAAAAAGGTTATGGGAGAAAACGGAGTCACCTTTTCAAAAGGATTGGGGCAGAATTTTCTTGTAAACCCAACGGTTTGTCCGAGAATGGCAGACGCCGTCCGTGAAAGCACGGATGGTAAAATCGGCGTGCTTGAAATCGGTGCGGGTGTCGGAGTGCTCACAAAAGAGCTCTTGGAAAGATGCGAAAAGGTTGTTTGCGTTGAACTTGATACCCGGCTTTTTCCCGTCCTTGACGATACTTTGGCAGGGTATGACAACTTAACGCTTATAAATGCCGACATTTTAAAGGTTGACCTTGAAAGCATTATAAAAGAGCATTTTGACGGTATGGAAATTTTTGTTTGTGCAAACCTGCCTTATTATATTACTTCTCCCGTTATTATGCGGCTTTTAGAAGAAAAATTGCCTTTTAGAAAGATTATTGTTATGGTGCAAAAAGAGGCGGGAGACAGACTTTGCGCAAAGGTTGGCACAAGAGAAAGCGGCGCTGTTACTGTTGCGGTAAACTATTATGCAAGGGCACGAAAGCTTTTCGATGTTTCCCGTGGGTCGTTTATGCCCAGCCCCAATGTTGACAGTTGTGTAATCGAGCTTGACCTTACACAAAAGGGCGATTACAATATTCAGGACGAAAAGCTATTCTTTAAGATGATAAAATCAGCCTTTGCTCAACGAAGAAAAACTATTCTCAACTCAATTTCAAGCGGAATGGGAATTGATAAAGCAAAACTTTCGACAGCCATTGAAAACGCAGGACTTTCCCCTGCCGCAAGAGCAGAAGCGCTTACAATGGAGCAGCTGACAGACTTATCCGATAAAATTTACGAGGTGATAAAATGACATATAGGTTTAGAACAAAGGGCGTTTGTTCAGGTCAAATTGACATTGAACTTGAAGACGGAATAATTAAAGATGTTGTTTTTTACGGCGGATGCAACGGTAATCTAAAAGGCATTTCTGCTCTTGTTAAAGGCAAAAAAGCCGAAGAGGTTATCCCCCTTATAAAAGGAATAAAATGCGGCTTTAAAAGCACATCCTGTCCCGACCAGTTAGCAATTGCACTCACAGAGGCTCTTGATAATGAATAATATCTATAATTTTAAGAACGCTTCGAAGACTGCCGTTGAAATGCTCAAAAATTCAGGCTTCGAGGCATTTTTAATCGGCGGCAGCGTGAGAGATGCACTTATGAATTTGCCCATTGGCGACATTGACATTACCACAAGCGCAACACCCTCGGAGGTGGAAGAGGTCTTTAAGGGATTTCGTGTGATTGAAACAGGTATTAAACACGGTACCGTTACTGTAATTATCGACAATGAGCCCCTTGAAATTACCACATACCGAAGTGAAAGCGCTTATTCCGACAACCGTCATCCCGACAGCGTCGCATTTTCAAAGTCGCTTAAAGATGATGTTATTCGCCGTGACTTCACAATGAACGGAATAGCCTTTGATTTTCAAAAGGGTTTTTGTGACCTTGTCGGCGGAATTGACGATATAAAGAACAAAACAATTCGCTCAATAGGTGATGCCGAAACAAGATTTCGTGAAGATGCTTTGAGAATTTTACGGGCTTTACGCTTCGCTTCAGTCCTTGATTTCACTATCGAAGAAAACACTGCTCTCGCCATTCACAAGTGCAAGGATTTGCTAAAAAATATTTCTGCCGAGAGAATAAGAGATGAATTTTCAAAGCTTCTCTGCGGTAAAAATGCTTATTCTGTTTTGAATGACTATGCAGATGTAATTTCGGTGTTTATTCCCGAAACAGAAAAATGCGTTGGCTTTGAGCAGATTAACCGTCATCATATTTATGATGTATATACTCACTCTCTCAAAGCGTTAGAGCAGAGCAAAGATGATTTGCACATCAGACTTGCACTTTTCTTTCACGATATCGGAAAGCCCTATGTGGCGCATTTTGACGAAAAAGGTGAACAGCATTATTACTCCCACCCGAAAAAGAGTGCCGAAATTACAGAAGAAGCTTTGACAAGACTTCGTTTTGATAACGACACAAAAAACAAGGTTGTGGCCCTTGTTAAAATGCACGACAGTCCCATAATGCTCGATAAAGAAGATATTCCAAGCAAAAAGCGTCTTAAAAGAATACTCTCTCAAATGGGTGTGGACTTAACATACGATTTGATTGAAATTAAGCGTTGTGATAATTCAGCGCAAAACCCTAAATATTACCGTGGCGACGGTTTTTATAAATCGGTTTATGCCATGCTTGATGAAATTCTCGACAGTCACGAATGTTTTTCCGTTAAAGATTTAAAAATCAACGGTAATGACCTTATTTCTCTCGGGTTTAAGGGCAAGGACATCGGCAAGGCTTTGGAAAAGTGTCTCGACGGAGTAATCAGCGAAAAAGTGGAAAACAATTTTGACGATTTAATTAAATATGCAAAAAAATAAAGGACAGAGTTTGGGGCCTCTCAATTAGGGATTTAACAGCCTTAAATCAATGATTTTGGCACAGAACATCGTTAAAATGCTTGAAATCCGTCAGGATTCCTACGCATTTATGCCTCGTTCTGCACTCAAACTTATAAGATTTAAGGTGCAAGGCAGTTTTAATCCATATAATTTTCGTTTAGACAAAATGATAAAAGCCTCGCAAGGCTGACGCCTTGTGAGGCTTTTTCGTGAAGTATTAACGGAAAGGATAGGATTAAAACCTATTAAATCCCTAACTGAGAGACCCCTTTGCTCTGTCCTTATTCTTTAATTATCAGTCGTTGTGGCGTCTTTTGTCAAAACGGCGTTTTTTATTTTCTCTCGGCTGCTCGTCAATTTCGTTTTCGGGTACAAGACCTTTAACTTCAATAAGAGCGTCTCTGCGAGAAAGATTGAGTCTGCCTTGGTCGTCAATTTCAAGCACCTTTACAAGCACTGTATCGCCCACATTAACAACATCTTCAACCTTTTCTGTGCGCTTAACATCAAGACGGCTGATATGAACAAGTCCCTCTTTGCCGGGTGCGATTTCAACGAATGCGCCGAAGCTCATAAGACGGGTTACAACACCGTTATAAATTGCGCCGATTTCAGGGTCTTTTGCAATAAGCTCAACAATTGTCAATGCTCTGTTTGCATTGTCAATATCAATTGCAGAAATGAATACACGACCGTCTTCTTCAATGTCAATCTTGCAGTCGCAGTCTGCCTGAATTTTTTGGATAACCTTGCCCTGTTTACCGATAACATCACCGATTTTTTCAGGGTCGATTTTTGTTGAGAGCATCTTGGGAGCATATTTTGAAAGCTCTGCTCTCGGCTCTGCGATACAAGGAAGCATAATTTCGTCAAGAATATAGTTTCTTGCCTTGTGAGTCTTTGCAAATGCCTCTTTTATGATTTCAGCTGTAAGACCGTGCACTTTAAGGTCCATTTGAATAGCGGTGATACCTTTCTTTGTACCCGCTACTTTAAAGTCCATATCCCCGTAGAAATCTTCAAGACCTTGAATGTCAACCATTGTCATAAAGTCGCCGTAAACACCTTGGTCGCCTGTGATAAGACCGCAAGAGATACCTGCAACAGGGGCTTTAATGGGAACACCCGCCGCCATAAGAGCAAGAGTTGAACCGCAGATTGAGCCCTGTGATGTTGAACCGTTTGAAGAGAGAACTTCTGATACAACACGGATTGCATAAGGGAATTCGTCAACTGACGGAAGAACGGGAACAAGCGCTTTTTCTGCAAGTGCGCCGTGACCGATTTCTCTTCTGCCCGGGCCTCTCGACGGCTTTGTTTCACCGACAGAATATGACGGGAAGTTGTAGTGGTGGATATATCTCTTCTCTGTCTGCTCATCGAGTCCGTCAAGCTGCTGTGCGTCAGCCATAGGTCCCAGTGTTGCGATTGAGAGAACCTGAGTCTGTCCGCGAGTGAACATACCTGAACCGTGAGCACGGGAAATCAAATCAATTTCTGCATTAAGCGGACGGATTTCGTCAATTCCGCGGCCGTCAACACGCTTGTGTTCATCTTTAAGCCATGCACGGACAACATGCTTTTGAACAAGATACATAATCTCGTCAAGCTTTGCTTCGTTGCCTTCAAAGCGTTCGTCAAACTTTTCGTGAACTGCTTCATAGATAGGAAGAAGCGCTTCGTCACGAACGAGTTTATCGTCAGTATCAAGGGCTTTCTTAACATCTTCAATGCAGAATTCTTCGATTTCTGCCATAATTTCAGGGTCGGGGTCAGATGATTCATAACTGAACTTCGGTTTGCCCACTTCATCAACGATACCCTGAATGAATTTAACTATTTTTTGGTTTTCGGCGTGACCTGCCATAATAGCGTCAAACATTGTGTCATCATCAATTTCGTTTGCGCCTGCTTCAATCATGGCAACAAGGTCGGCAGTTGAAGCGACAGTTAAAACAAGATCTGTTTTAGCTCTTTCTTCAAGATTGGGGTTAATAACGATTTTGCCGTCGACAAGACCAACATTTACGCCTGAAATCGGGCCGTCCCACGGAATATCCGAAATAGCGATTGCCGCCGAAACACCAATCATAGCGGTGATTTCGGGTGAGCAGTCAGGGTCAACCGACATAACGGTTGCGACAACCGAGCAGTCGTTTCTGAGGTCTTTCGGGAAAAGAGGACGAATAGGTCTGTCAATGCAACGAGAAGTGAGAATTGCTTTTTCACTTGCTCTGCCTTCTCTTCTCTGGAATGAGCCGGGAATTCTGCCTACCGAATACATTTTTTCTTCATAGTCAACTGAGAGCGGAAAGAAATCCACGCCCTCTCTCGGCTTTGCAGAAGCTGTTACTGTACAAAGGACTTCTGTTTCGCCGTAACGAGCCAAAATAGCGGCATTAGCAAGACCTGCCATTTTGCCTGTTTCAAGAGTGAGTTTTCTGCCTGCAAGTTCGGTTTCCCAAACCTTAAAATTCTTGAAAAACATAATTTTTACCTTCCTTAATTTTATTTCACAAGGCATAAATCTGTTTAGCAATAAATACAATCTTCAATTTCTTGAAAACTCTATTTACCGCTAAAACTTAAGATTCTGCCTCGTTTTTTACACCTTTTTGTAACCGCTGAGAATTGCGACTAAGATTTAAGAAGTGGTTACCCATTAAAAGCAATTCAAGGCAGATAAGCCTTTACTTATCTGCCTTAAAGTGTTTTGATTACTTACGAAGACCGAGTCTTGCAACGATTGAACGATATCTTTCGATATCTTTCTTTTGAAGATATGCAAGAAGATTTCTTCTGCGACCAACCATTTTAAGAAGACCGCGACGAGAGTGGTGGTCTTTCTTGTTAGCTTTAAGGTGCTCGGTTAAATCGTTGATTCTCTTTGTGAGAACTGCGATTTGAACCTCGGGAGAACCTGTGTCGCCTTCGTGAGTGGCATATTCAGCCATGATAGCCTGTTTTTCTGCCTGTGTCATTGTTTTCACCTCATTATAATAAATAAATTTATGCTCAAATGCCCCAGATGAAAGCAGGTGAACTCCCTTTGGGATTACTCAATCACCCGAGCGCACAGAGATAGCCTTGATATTGTAACACAAGAGTTTTTAAAAATCAAGTGTTTTTTATAAGATTATTATTTGTAAATTTCAACATTTAATTCAAAACCGTTCCGCTCTGCTGGGAATTTGTGACAACCGAGCCCGAGTTAAAATATGCTTCATAGACATCTTTCACATAATTACCCAAGCCGCCCGATGTAACATTTTCTATTGCAATTACCACTGCGATTTGCGGATTTTCGGCAGGCGCATAAGAAATCATAAAGCCGTTTGTAAACTCAACTGTTGCGCCGTTTACCTTTCTCTTTGCTTCGGCAGTACCTGTTTTTGAGGCAATCTGATAAGGCAGTCCTTTAAATGCCGCCTGAGAATTCGCCATCATTACCATACCGTCACGGACTGTATTCAAAGAGGTTTTTGAAAAATCGTATTGTGTGAGAATTTCGGGCTTTGCTTCATAGAGTGTTTCGGAATAATCCGCCGATTTAATGCTTTTAACAAAATGAGCTTTATATTTTGTTCCCCCGTTTGCAAGAGTTGAAACATATGCCGCCAACTGAATCGGTGTAAAAAGGTTATCCGCCTGACCGATAGCCGCCTGAACCGTATCGCCGGGGTACCAGACAAGCCCTTGCGCCTCTCTTTCTTCGGGGCCTGCAACAATACCCGACGCCTCATTGAGCTCAACTCCTGTTTTACTGCCCAAGCCCAGCATTTTAAAATAGTCATTCATTTTTGAAATGCCAAGCTGTCTGCCCACTTCATAAAAGAAGATGTTACAAGAAAATCTAATCGCTTGTTTAACATTGATTGAACTGCCTGCGTGACCGCCAACATTGTAACATCTGAACGGCATATCGCTGAAAAATGTATATAAGCCCGTACATTTAATTTGTTGGTCGGCAGTTATTATTCCTTCTTCAAGGCCCGCAAGAGCCACCGCCGGTTTAACTGTTGAACCGGGCTCATAGGTGCTGCGGAGCGCTCTGTTCCAAAGGGGTGCAGTTTGGTCATTGTTAAGCGCCACAATGTTTTCTTTATATGTGGTTAAATCGTATGACGGATATGACGCACAGGCGAGAACTGAAAAATCGTTTACATCCATTACAACAATACTGCCGGCAGCCGCCACATTTTTTGTACCCTTAGTGCTGTCTATTCTTGCGGCAAGAATATCTTGAACTTTTTTCTGAAAATCCGCATCAATTGTTAATATGACATTGTTACCGTTTTTCGGATTTTTTGTAACGGTTGTGGTTTTTGTGCCGTCGCTGTTAACGGTTGTCGTCATCTTTCCGCTTGTTCCGCGAAGCTCGTCTTCAAAGGCGTTTTCAATGCCGAATTTACCGATTTTATCGGTCATTCCGTAAGCCTTTAATTTAATTTCTTCTTTTTCTTCTTCGCTTAAACTTTCATCTTCAAGTTTTTGTTTATATTCTTCGGTAACCTTCGCATATTCGTCTGCGCTGATATAGTCGTAATAGCCTATTATATGGGGTGCAATTGTACCGTCATAAAACGCACGCTTTGTATCAACCCGAATTTCGATACCCTGATAAAATCTGCTCTGCTCTTTAATTAAAGACACCGTTTCGTCGGGCACATTTTCAGCCAGGGTAAAGGGATTTGTCTTTGAAAAATCCCCTTTTCTCATTTCAAAAAGAATTCCGCCTACTTTTAATATTTCATCTGTGGTCATATTTTCAAATTCATAAAACTCGCAGAGAGCGTCATAGCAATTCTGTGCAGTTGCATAGAAATTCAAGTTAAGATAATCTTTTTGCATAAGATATTTCTTGTCTTTTGCGCTGTCTTCTTTGAAAACAAATTCCCCGTTTGAAAGTTCAATGGGCAGAGAGCTTTTATATTCAATGGCTCTTGAATCCAACAGCTTCACAAGAGAGAGCAAAATTTCGTTTCGTTCTTTCTTCTTTGACGATGACGGAAAATATGACGCATCAATATAAATTGAATTTGAACGCTCGTTATAAACTAAGGCTTGTCCGTTACTGTCTAAAATCTCGCCCCTTAAAGCGTCAATCTCCGACGAGGCGGAGGACAGTGAAATTGCCTGAGATTTATATTCGTCACGATTGATTATCTGTATTCTGAAAAGGTCGGCAATAAAAAG
Organism: uncultured Clostridia bacterium; assembly: GCA_945787805.1. Classification (GTDB taxonomy): domain Bacteria; phylum Bacillota; class Clostridia; order Oscillospirales; family Acutalibacteraceae; genus Fimenecus. The sequence goes on from CALZID010000002.1 coordinate 101,290, forward strand.
AGAAACAATCAAAAGCACCGCAATAATAAAAGCAGTTGTGCGCATTTTAAAACTATATGTGTTTCTCATTTTCTCACCTTCTTTTAATAATCTGTATAAATATCGGCAAATTTTGTGCTCACGGCACGAATAATAAAATACAACGGAATTGTCAATATTACCGAATAAGCCGCCATTGGAAAATAATAACGCAGGAACAATTCGCCTGCTCCGTCAATACCCCTTGCGGCAATAAAGAACAGCGCATAAGTCAGACAGTAAAAAACAGTAACCGCACTGTTTATCATTATATAAGTAATAATATTGTTGCGCATAAAAACTCTCAGCAGAAATCCGCATATTGCACAGGCAACCGCTAAATACAGAGCGTTATATCCGTCGGCGGTAACTGTCACCGTATCCCACAAAGCACCTACGGCAAAGCCCGCAACGGCGCCGATAACTTCGCCCTCATACATCGCAATGCAAACTGCAACCGAAATAAGAAATATCGGTCGCACACCGGCTATTTCGGGAAAAAGCGTCAAAGAATTCTGCAAAAGGTGAGCACACAATATAATTAAAGCAAAAATCCCGTATCTTTTTAACTTTATTTTTGTCTGCAATCTCATATCTGTTATCCTTATTCTTCGCCAAACGCAGTAATAACAAAGCAGTCGTGAAGGTCTTTTGAGTCAACCGAAAGCTGTAAATTTGCATAGGATGTCAAATCCGTATTGCTTTGTTCAACCGTTGTAACCGTTCCTATTATTAAATCTTTAGGGAAAATTCCGCCGGTACCCGAAGTGCAGATAATTCCGCCTTTTGAAACAGATGTGTTTCTGTCAAGTCCCGTTAAACGGCAGTTGCCGTTATAGGTTGATGAAACATATCCAAGTTCGCCCGTTCTTATGTCATAGGCGGCAACATTCACCGACGGGTCAAAAACCGAACGGACAACCGCAGATGTCGGGTTGACTTCTGTCACAACGCCGATAAGATATTCACTGTAAATTACGGCATCGTTTACCTTAACGCCGTCTTTCGAGCCTTTATTTATTGTGAACGAGCCGAAAATATCGGCAGAATCACGGCCGATTATAGTTGAATAAACCCAAGTGTAGTCGGGGTTTTTCTCACGGACATCAAGAAAGGCTTCATAAGACGCCAATTGCTTTTTGGTTTTTTCATAATCAACTAATTGACTTTGATAATCTGCAACCTGTTGTTCAAGCTCCGAGACTCGGTCACGGTATGTGCTTGACGACACAAATCCGCCTTTGAAATCATCGAATTTAGTTGAAATATATGAACCGGCTTTTGCCAGCGGTGAAGTTATCACCTCAACAACCTTTGTAAAGGGTGAAGTTGCCGTGCTTGACACAGTTGCCAAAACCGTTGCAATTATAAGCACCGCTGCAACCGAAAGCAGAACCTTAAATGTTGTGCTTTTGAAGAAATTGTTCATTTAAATCTTCTCCGTTTTAAAACTACATATTACCTCTTTCAAGGCTGTAACCCATACCCATTGCAACACATTCAAGGGGCTCTGCCGCAACATGCACGGGTATTTTTGTCTCTTCAAAAATGAGTTTGTCAAGCTCACGAAGAAGTGCGCCGCCGCCCGAAAGCATTATTCCGTTATCTACAATATCGGCAAGCAGTTCCGGGGGTGTTTTTTCAAGTGTTGAACGGATTGTTTCAAGAATGTGTGAAAGCGGCTCTCCCAGAGCTTCACGGACTTCTTCCGACGATATTTCTATGTTTTTGGGAAGTCCGTCAACAAGACTTCTGCCACGAACATCCATTGCGCCCTCGCCGTCATAGCTATATGCCGAACCGATTTTTATTTTAATTTCTTCGGCTGTGCGCTCACCGATTAACATATTGTGCTTTTTGCGTATGTATTCGATGATTGCTTCGTCAAAATTATCACCTGCAACACGAATTGATTTTGCGGTGACAATGTCACTGTATGAAATAACCGCAACTTCGGTTGTGCCGCCGCCGATATCCACAATCATACTGCCCACGGCTTCGTTAATCGGAAGTCCCGCACCCCTTGCCGCCGCAAGGGGCTCCTGAATAAGGGAAGCATATTTTGCTCCCGCATTTCTTGCGGCATCATGCACCGCTTTTCTTTCAACCTCCGTAATTCCCGACGGAACACAGATAAGCACTCTCGCTCTGCTGAACGGCGAGCGCTTGATTGCTTTTTTAATAAATTCTTTAAGCATTTCGGAAGTGATTTCAAAGTCTGCGATAACGCCGTTTTTCAAAGGTCTTACCGCAGTAATAGAGCCGGGTGTTCTGCCAATCATTGCCTTTGCTTCGTTACCCACAGCCACAACTGTCGGCGGGTCCGTCTTTTCATTTACAGCCACAACCGACGGCTCTCTTGTAACAATGCCCTTTCCTTTAAGATAAACCACCGTATTGGCAGTTCCTAAATCTATTCCGATATCTTGTGCAAACAGCATTTCAACATCTCCAATTCATAGTAATTTGTAAACATAAATAATCTATTTTATTATATCAAAAATGCGGATATTATACAATACCCGCAAGAAAAATTTACACTTTGTCTTTATTGTTTTTTTAAATCCTTTAAATACTTGACAATTTCTGTGCCCGCCCGTGCACCTTCATACACCGCTTTTGAAATTTGAAGAAGCCCGCCTGTGCAGTCCCCCGCCGCAAAAAGGCCCTTTATGTTAGTCTGCATTTTATCGTTCACAACTATTTTGTTACCGTCAATAGCCGCTCCGACTTTTTTGGCAAATGCCGTGCTGCCCGCAGTTTTATATGCCACAAAAATTCCGTGAACTGTTTGTGTTCTGTTTTCAAAATTTATTTCAAGTGCCATAGGCTTTCCGCTGACGCTTTTTATTTTTTCGGTATTTATCTTTATATTTTGCGGAAAATCAACCGTCTGCTTTTCTCCGTTTGTATAAACCGTCACAGAGCCCGCCACATTCTGCAATTCTTTTGCTTCGTGAAGCGCATATTCGCCGTTGCCGATTACCCCCACATCTTTATTCTTAAAGAAAAATCCGTCGCACACCGCACAATAGCTTACACCCATACCTTCAAAATTTTTGAGCCCGTCAATATTAGGCGCAAGTCTGGAAACCCCTGTCGCCAAGAGCAATGCGTCGGCAAAATAAGTTTCTTTGGTTCCCGTTACATAAAACCCGTTATTTATTGACAGCGATACTGCTTCGTCATCTGCAAAATTAACACCCAGTCGCTTTGCGCCGGCAATTCCGTCATTATAGAGCTTTTCACCGCTTACGGCGTCACAAAATCCATAATAGTTTTCGATTTTTTCGGTTTTGAGCAATGCTCCGCCGCCGTTAGAAATAACGGTTGTTTCAAGTCCCGCCCTTGCAGTATATAATGCGGCGGAAACTCCCGCAGGACCCGAGCCTATAATTACAACTTTTGACATGGTATCACTTCCTTTGATTTTAGTATAATGCAAAATTCAAGATATATCAAATAAAAATAAAAAACGCCCGTCCTATTGGACAGACGCTTTGATTGTGTCGGCATTACCTATTTTCCCGGGCCGCTTCCAGCCAAGTATCTTCGGCGCAAATGAGCTTAACTACTGTGTTCGGGATGGGAACAGGTGGACCCTCATCGCAATCAACACCGACTCACGAAACCTTGTATCTCGTGAACGCAAGAGATATTCTATCACTTGCGTTTACAAAATGCAAGTATTTTTTTTATATTTTTTTAACTTTTTGCAAATTTCATAAAATTTATTATATAAAATGTGTTTTCACAGTGAAAATATACAATAAAACAATAGGAACGACAAACTTTTCAACACTAAAATGCTTTTGAAACATCAAGCGCAACACATTCATAGCCCTTGTTGGGGTCAACAATCGCATAAACTGCCGTTGTGTTGTTTATAAATGTCAGGTTTGAATGTTTTGAATAGTTTTTGTCTTCAAAAGATGCAAAATCGCCTGTTTCCAAATTGAAAATATGAATTTGATAATCCATCATATTTTTAACAGTGCCCAGCATTACAAGATATTTTCCGTCGGGACTGATTTCAACCATTTCGGCGCTGATTCTATACCCGGCAACAAGCTTTTCTTCGCCTGTGAGCAAGTCATAAAGCATACCTGTTTCTTTGTTAAAAATGTAATGGTCCGTCATCAAATAATCTGTACCCATTGAGCCGGGATATGTTCTTATAATCTTTTCTTCCGTACCGGACAAACGAACAACATCAAAGCTTACACCGTTTTTTCTCATAAAAACAATGTCGTCGCCGTCGGTTATTAAGAATTTACCGTAAACATCGCTGACAAGCACATCTTCTTTTGCGCCGTTTTTTATAAATATGTCTTGTTTTCCGCTGTTTAGTTCATATTTTCTTGCGGAAATAAAGGGAATTTTGCCCGTTGTTGAGTTATAGCCTTCGCTTGTGAGCATACAGAAATCCGCCACGCCCGCACCCGTCATATCAATTGTTCTGTTGGTGATTTTAAGAAATCTTTCCGTTGCACCGGTATTCAAATCCACAACGAAACTTTCTGTCCAAAGAATGTCTTTTTGACTGAGGGCTTTTTGGCTTTCTGTTGCCAGCAACAAGGCTTTGCCTTCTTGTTCATATCCCTTTGGAAGATTGACAAGCTTGAACACTAACATTTTATAGAAGTAGACTTGCGTGTTTTGGTCCGCTTTGAAAAGCCCCATACCGAAAATTTTGTCGCCTAATTTGACATATTCAATGGTAGCGGGAACATTTTCATTACCCATATTAACAGTAACTTTTACAGAATCCGTCGCTTTTACGGGAGTCATTTTATTATTTATATACTGATAGTACTGAAGCTCATAATCCGACTCGGAAAATCCGAAAAACACATCGGGAATATCTGACTGAACAATGTTTTTTCCTGCTAAATCACGAGATATTTGAATATTGCTCAACTTATCTTCTGTTTTTGAAGATGTCGACTCGGGTGTATCAACACCTAATTTTTCGGTTGTAAAAAATTGAAAGCCCAAAACAAGACACATCATTATAACTGCAAAAATGGCAATACCGATTGTCACAAAATCTTTTTTGTTAAGGGGTTCTTTTTTCTTCTTTTCTTTGGTTTCTTTTGGAGCCTTAGGCGTTTTTTCTTTCTTAACCCTTGGGGGTTTCGTCTCTTTAACCTTTTTCTCTTTTGGCAGTTTTACTTCTTTTACTTTCTTTTCTTTCGGAGTCTTTGCTTTTTCTTTTTCGGTATTTTCTGTTGAAATCTTTGTAACGCTTTTAATTGTCGGCAAAACTATTTCTTCTGTTCTGCGTTTTTTCGGTGTTTCAACAACGGTTTCTTCAAGGTTTGTTTCTTCTTTAATTTCTTCTTGCTTCTCTTTTTTAGAAAGCAGCGGTTTTTTCGGCTCTTTTATCTTTTTTTCTTTCGAAGCCTTAGGCGGCTTTTCTTTTTTAACCTTTTCCGGCTTCGGCTCTTTTTTTTCTTTCTCTTTTATCGGTTTTTCTTTCTTAACCTTTTTCTCTTTCGGAGTCTTTTCTTTCTTTTCTTTTGGCTCTTTAACCTTTTTTGCTTTCTCCTTTTTGAGAGCGTCTTCCTTTAAAGGTTCTTCTTTGACAACGTGTTCTTCGTCGATTGACTGATATTTATTTTTGAGAGATTTGTTTTCTTCCACAATATTACCTCCCGAGACTTTGCATATTTATTTTATTATACATTTTTTATACCGTTTATGCAATATGCAAATTATAACTGCCGGGTATTTTCGGAAATATTGATTTTTAAGTGTATCTGTGATATTATATAATGCAATAGAAATCTTTGTGTAATATGCATTGGAGCGAATAAAATGAGTCTTGTTAAAGATATTTCACTTTTCCCGTCGGGGCAACAGAAAATTGACTGGGTTAAGGCGCACATGCCCGTACTCAGAAGTATTGAAAAGGATTTTCTTGAAAGCAAGCCTTTCAAGGGCTTAAAGGTTGCGCTTTCTATTCACCTTGAAGCAAAAACCGCATATCTTTGCACCGTGTTAGCTTCGGGCGGAGCGGAAATGTATGTTACCGGCTCAAACCCCCTTTCAACTCAGGATGATGTTGCGGCGGCATTGGCGCATAACGGATTAAATGTTTTTGCCTGGTATAACGCTACGGGTGAAGAATATATGTCGCACCTTCGTGAAGTTATCAAGGTAGGTCCCGATGTTATTATTGACGACGGCGGTGACCTTGTAAACTTAATTCACAACGAATACCCTGAGCTTTTACCGAAAGTTTTGGGCGGCTGCGAAGAGACAACAACGGGGATTATCCGTCTTGTTTCAATGCACAGAGACGGCGAACTGAAATTCCCCATGATTGCGGTCAACAATGCAAAATGCAAATATCTCTTTGATAACCGCTACGGTACAGGTCAATCCGTTTGGGACGGAATTAACCGCACAACGAACCTTATTGTAGCCGGCAAAACCGTGGTTGTTGCGGGGTACGGCTGGTGCGGTAAGGGCGTTGCAATGCGTGCAAAGGGACTCAATGCGCAAGTTGTAATAACTGAAATTGACCCCATAAAAGCTATGGAAGCGAGAATGGACGGCTTTGATGTTATGGAAATGACAGAAGCCGCAAAAATCGGCGATTTCTTTGTTACCGTTACGGGCTGTAAAGATGTTATTACAAAAAAGGCTTTCAAAAATATGAAAGACGGTGCGATTTGTTGTAACGCAGGGCATTTTAATGTTGAAATCAATATTCCCGACCTTGAAGAATTGGCAGTTGAAATTAAGCCGCAGAGAAACAATATTATGGGATATACTCTCGCAAACGGAAATACAATCAGTCTTATTGCAGAAGGCAGACTTGTAAATCTTGCCGCAGGCGACGGCCACCCGGCAGAAATTATGGATATGAGTTTTTCAATTCAGGCTCTCTGTGCCGAATATATTGTGGGTAACAGCGACAAGCTCTCGGTAGGAGTTATTGATGTGCCCGAAGAAATTGACAGAAAGGTTGCGCTCCGCAAGCTTAACAGTTGGGGAACGCAGATTGATGTGCTCTCACCTGAACAGGAGAAATATATCAACAGTTGGAATGTGTAAAAATGAGTAATTATTTTAGATTTGAAAATGAGCTTTGTCCCATTTGTCAGCAAAAATTCAGCGAAAATGACGATATTGTGGTTTGTCCCGTATGCGGCACGCCCCATCACAGAGATTGTTACAAGCAAAACGGCGAGTGCGGCAATTTTCATAAGCATAACGAAGGCTACCGCTGGGCTCCCTCAGCTGCAAGCGAGCCTGTAAACGAGCCACAGAATAATGTTCCGCCGTTTTCGGGGCAACCCTTTAATTCGCAAGATGCGTCTTCAACCGTGTTCTTTTCGGGCGCTCCAAACCCGTTAGCGCTTTTCCCCAAGGATATGGAGGAAGATGTTTCTACCGATGAAGCGGCAGAATTTGTTCAACTCAGCGCCATAAAATATATACAGAGATTTTTCTATACAAAATCAAAAAAGAAAACATTTAACTGGGCGGCGTTTTTCTTAGCTCCCTATTGGTTTTTCTATCGTAAATTATATAAATTAGGTACAATTTTCTTGGCAATCTCACTATTATTATCAGTAGGATTTAACCTGTTACCGCCCGTTCAAAGTCTTTATAACGATGTGAATGAATGGGCAGAAAAATATGATGTGGAAAACGTCAAAGACTTCACTGACGAAGAAATTCAAGAAGCGTTTGCGGAACGAAATAATTTTATTTTAAAAAATCCTGTAGGTACGGCACTTGTGCTCGCTCAAGGCGGACTCACCCTTGCAATTCAAATTTTTGTTGGTTTTAAGGCTAACAAATGGTATTATGACCACACAATAAAAAACATCCGCAAAATCAAAAGCGAAGAGCCGGACCCCCAAAGACAAAAACTGCTTATATTTAAATTGGGCGGTGGGTCAATGAGCGCAGCTTTTCTCGCACTTCTTGCAAGCTATACGGTTACTATGGCAGTAGATTTACTGTTCACATTTATAAAATAACGGAGATTGGTATTATGAAAATTACAAAAGCGATTATCCCTGCGGCAGGGCTCGGAACAAGAGTTCTTCCCGCATCAAAGGCAGTTCCGAAAGAAATGCTTAACATTGTTGACAAGCCTGCAATTCAATATCTTGTTGAAGAAGCGGCAAAATCGGGAATTACCGATGTGCTTATTATCACAAACCGCGGTAAAGGTGTTATTGAAGACCATTTCGACCACGCTTATGAGTTGGAAGATAAACTCAGCAAAAATCCCGATAAAAAAGACCTTTATGACTCGGTTGTGGAGTGCTCAAAGCTTTGCAACACATATTTTCTCCGTCAAAAAGAAACAGGCGGATTAGGTCATGCGGTGCTTTGCGCAAAGAATTTCGTGGGCAACGAGCCGTTCGCAATTCTCTACGGCGACGATGTTTTTGTTTCGGACGGCGACCCCGTTACAAAACAGCTTATTGACGCTTATGAAAAATACGGAAAAGGCGTTGTGGGCGTTAAAGAAGTACCCGCAAAGGATGTTCCGAAATACTGTTCTTTACAGGTTGAAAAAATTGAAGACAATGCTTTTAACTGTACCGATATGGTTGAAAAGCCGAAGCCCGAAGAGATTATGTCAAATTATTCAATTCTCGGCAGAGTTGTAATGCCGCCCGAAATTTTTGACATTCTCGAAAGCACACCAAAGGGTGCGGGTAATGAATTGCAGCTGACCGACGCTATGAAAACTCTCGCACAGACGAAGGGTGTTATTGCTCTTGATTATTACGGCACACGCTATGATATGGGCAATAAAATGGGCATTATGAAAGCAAACTGCGAAGTGGCTCTCAAGCACCCTGAAATCGGCGAAGAATTCAAGGCATACATCAAAGAATTGGCAAAAACATTATAATTGAGAAAAATGGGGTTGTAAAAAAAGTGTAGACCGCATAAAACCCTATAAGTAAAGGTTTTTTAATACCCCAAAACAGCATTAAATCAAATAAAAGTAATAAAAATCAAAAAACAGATAAAAAATAATGTTTTATGCTATGAACAAACTTCGCCTCTCGGCGTACCTTTGTACGCCGTCGGGTAACCGATAACAAGGTAAAAGCCTTGTTATCGCTCAGTTTGTCCATTCTACGCATTTTTTCCTAACCCCACAAAAGGGGCTGTAAAAAAACTTTCGTTTTTTTTACAGCCCCTCATTTATATTCTTTCAATGCTGAAATGATATTGGATATTGTAGGGGCTGACGACCTCGGCAGCCCGTAATTGTCTATCAAAATCAACAAGTGAATATGATTTGGCATTATTATGTAGTTTTCAACAGTAACCGTGTCGTATGCTTTTTCTATTGATAAAATGTATTTTTCAACAATCTTTCCATACGGTTTAAGGATAATCTTTTTCGGGGCGCCGAGGTCGTCGCCCCCTACAATTTTTGAAAGCAAGTTTTTACGCTTATCTGTGCAAATTGTCACAAAATAACATCCGTTACTGCTGTAATCATATCCTTGTAATCTGATATTTTTTCTTTTTTGTTACTCGGTGCTCATTTACAAAAATAATTTTTAATTCTTTCAACCGCTTTTACTGTGTTTTCGGTTGAGCCGAATGCGGTTAATCTGAAATATCCCTCACCGCTTGGGCCGAAGCCTTCACCGGGAGTTCCCACAACCTGAATATTTTCAAGAAGTGTATCGAAAAATTCCCAGCTACTCATTCCGTCGGGAGTTTTGAGCCATACATAAGGTGAGTTCACTGCGCCGTAAACCGTAAATCCGCAGTCTTTGAGTCCGTTATAAATAATCTTTGCATTGTTCTGATAATATGCGATGATTTCACGGATTTGCTTTTTGCCTTCTTCGCTGTAACAAGCCTCGGCGGCTCTTTGTGTAATATAAGAAACACCGTTGAATTTTGTTGCCTGACGGCGTGCCCAGAGTGCATTGAGTTCAACACCGTCCACCTTAATGTCGTGGGGTACTACCGTGTAGCCGCAACGAACACCTGTAAAACCTGCGGTTTTTGAGAAGCTTCTGAACTCAATTGCGCAGCTCTTTGCTCCTTCAATTTCATAAATTGAATGGGGTACATCATCTTCTGTGATAAATGCTTCATAAGCAGAGTCAAAAAGGATTACTGCGCCGTTTTCATTTGCATAGTCAACCCATTTTTTAAGGTCGTCCCTTGTTGCCGCCATACCTGTTGGGTTGTTGGGGAAACAAAGATAGATAATGTCAACTTTTTCTTTCGGAAGTTCGGGCTTAAAGTTGTTTTCTGCGGTACAAGGCATATAATAAATATTTGTCCAACCGTTTTCCGTCTTGTCACCTGAACGTCCGCCCATAACATTTGTATCAACATATACGGGATAAACAGGGTCGCAAACCGCAACCTTATTGTCGGTTGAGAAAATGTCGCCGATGTTTCCGCAGTCACTCTTTGCACCGTCCGATACAAAAATTTCGCTGTTGTCAAGCTCTACTCCGCGGGCTTTATAGTCGTTATCGTTAATTGCATTCAAAAGCCAGTCGTGACCGTATTCGGGCGGATAACCCATAAATGTTTTTTCGTTTGCCATTTCGTCAACCGCCTTGTGCATTGCCCCGATACAAGCATCTGCAAGCGGACGGGTAACATCACCGATACCGAGACGGATAATCTCTTTATCGGGGTTAGCCACAGTATAAGCCTTAACCTTTTTTGCAATGTTTGAGAAAAGGTATGAGCTTTGAATTTTTAAAAAGTTTTCATTTATTTTCATAATCGTCCCTCCGACATTTTTTTACATCTTTATTTCACCGTCAAAAACCTTGACCGCATTTCCGCTTAAAAAAACATTGTTGTTATTACTCCAATATATTTTTAAAATTCCGCCTTTTGTATGAACATTTATTTCTTCGTTTTTATGGCAAAATCCGTTTATGACCGTTGCCACCGTGACGGCACAAGCCCCCGTGCCGCAAGCAGAAGTTTCGCCGCTTCCCCTTTCCCAAACTCGCATTTTAAGATTATTTTTATCAATAATCTCTACAAATTCGGTGTTAATTCTTTCGGGGAACATCTCGTGATTTTCAAAAAGCGGCCCAATTTTTTCAAGGTTTAATTTATGTATATCTTTATGAAAAACTACGCAATGGGGATTGCCCATTGAAACGCAGGTTATTTCATAATCTTTATTTTCAATATTAAGAATTTTATTTTTGACGATACTGTCGCCATATCTTGTGGGAATACTGTGACCGTTTAATATGGGGCTTCCCATATTCACTCTGCCACCTGTTGCCACATTGTTTTTTGTAAAAACTTCAACTAATTTTATTCCGCTGAGCGTGTCAATTTTAATTATAGATTTTTTAACTTTTTCATCATATATATACTTTGCGACGCAACGGACTGCATTGCCGCACATCATGGCACGGGAGCCGTCCGCATTATATATATCCATAAAGCAGTCGGCTTTTCCCGACGGTTTTATAAGCACTATTCCGTCGGCGCCTATTCCTTTATGTCTGTCGCTTAAAGCTTTCGACAGCTCTTTCGGATTTTCGACATTTTGATTAAAGCAGTCAATGTAAATATAGTCATTGCCTGCTCCGTGCATTTTTGTAAAAATCATAAGTAATCCCCCACTGCATTTTTATAAATTCTATGCAGTGGGGACTTATTTTAATTATTCATATAAAGGATATTTCTTGCAAATTTCCGCTACGCCGTTATTGATGTAATCCTTTTGATTTTCAAAATCAGTAGCGCAAAGGTAGATAAACTCTGCAATTTTATCCATTTCTTCAACACCCAAGCCCCTTGTTGTAACCGCAGGTGTACCAAGTCTTACACCGCTTGTTACGAATGGCTTTTCAGGGTCGTTGGGAATTGCATTTTTATTTGCGGTAATATGAACTTCGTCAAGTCTGTGTTCAAGCTCTTTACCTGTAATGCCAACTGAACGAAGGTCAACAAGCATAAGGTGATTGTCAGTACCGCCCGAAACCAAGTTAATTCCACGCTTTGTAAGACCTTCTGCCAATGCTTTTGCATTGTCGATAACTCTTTGCTGATATGCCTTGAAATCGTCGCTCAATGCTTCGCCGAAGCAAACGGCTTTGCCTGCGATGATGTGCATTAAAGGACCGCCCTGTGTACCGGGGAAAATAGCCTTGTTAAACTGCATACCGAATTCTTCGTCCTTGCAAAGAATTATGCCGCCACGGGGACCGCGAAGTGTCTTATGCGTTGTTGATGTGACAACATCAGCGAAAGGAACCGGTGACGGATGAAGACCTGCCGCTACAAGACCTGCGATATGAGCCATATCAACCATAAAATATGCGCCAACACTATGTGCGATATTTGCCATTTTTTCAAAATCAATTGTTCTCGGATATGCAGACGCACCCGCAACAATGAGTTTCGGCTGACATTCCTTTGCTTTCTTTTCAAAAGCGTCATAGTCAAGAAATCCGTTTTCGTCAACGCCGTACGGCACGAAATTATAGTATTTGCCCGACATATTAACAGGTGAGCCGTGAGTTAAGTGTCCGCCTTCTGCAAGGTTCATACCCATAACTGTGTCGCCGGGGTTTATGAGCGCAAAATAAACCGCCATATTTGCCTGAGCGCCCGAATGTGGCTGAACATTTGCATAAGCCGCACCGAAAAGCTTTTTGAGTCTGTCACGGGCAATATCTTCAACAATGTCAACATACTGACAACCGCCGTAATATCTCTTTCCCGGATAACCCTCGGCATATTTATTTGTGAGCACACTGCCCATTGCCGCCATAACTGCGGGAGAAACAATGTTTTCACTTGCAATAAGCTCAAGATTTTCTCTCTGTCTTTTAAGTTCAAGTCCCATTGCGTCGGCAACTTCTTTATCGGTTTTTGCCACAAAACCGATTGTGTCCATAAAATCTGCGAACATATTTTTTCTCCTTGTATTTTAATATTCCTTCAATGCATTGTATTCGATGTAGTTCCAATGATATTCAAAATCGGATTGATTGCGAATAATGTGGTCGTAATATCCCCGTTTCCACAGTTTATAATGACAATCGTGATTTGTAAATCTTTTCAATGCTGAAATGATATTGGATATTGTAGGGGCTGACGACCTCGGCAGCCCGTAATTGTCTATCAAAATCAACAAGTGAATATGATTTGGCATTATTATATAGTTTTCAACAATCTTTCCATATGGTTTAAGGATAATCTTTTTCGGGGCGCCGAGGTCGTCGCCCCCTACAATTTTTGAAAGCAAGTTTTTACGCTTATCTGTGCAAATTGTTATGAAATAACATCCGTTACTGCTGTAATCATACCCTTGCAATCTGATATTTTTTCTTTTTGGAGCTGTTGAATCATCCATTACATATTGCCTGAATAGTTTGGCGCTTCTTTTGTGATATAAACATCATGCGGATGGCTTTCTTTAAGGCCTGCATTTGTAATTCTGATGAATTGAGTCTTTGTTTTGAGCTCTTCGATTGTTGCACAGCCGCAGTAACCCATACCTGCTTTAAGACCGCCCATAAGCTGATAAATTGTGTCCGAAAGGAGTCCCTTGTAAGGAACACGGCCTTCAACGCCTTCGGGAACAAGCTTTTTGTTGTTTGCTTGGAAATATCTGTCTTTTGAACCGTTGTTCATGGCGGCAATACTACCCATACCGCGATAAACCTTGAACTGACGGCCTTGATAAATTTCGCTTTCTCCGGGTGACTCTTCACAGCCGGCAACAAGTGAACCCACCATAATTGCGGAAGCGCCTGCGGCAATGGCCTTTACGATTTCACCCGAATATTTAATACCGCCGTCGGCGATAACTGTAATACCGTGCTTTGCGGCTTCGTTTGCCGAGTCATAAACCGCTGTAATCTGCGGAACACCGATACCTGCAACAACTCGGGTTGTACAAATTGAGCCGGGGCCGATACCAACCTTAACGCAGTCGGCACCCGCATCAATAAGAGCTTTTGTTGCTTCTGCGGTTGCCACATTACCTGCAATAAGCGAAAGTTCGGGATATGCCGCCTTAACCTTTGCAACCGCTTTGATTATGCCTTGGCTGTGTCCGTGAGCCGAGTCAAGAGTGATGGCATCAACTCCCGCTTCAACAAGTGCGGCTACTCGGTCAAGCACATCTGCGGTAGCACCCACAGCGGCGCCGCAGAGAAGTCTGCCCATTGAGTCCCTTGCCGAATTCGGATATTTAACTGCTTTTTCAATATCTTTAATTGTGATAAGTCCTTTTAAGAATCCGTTATCGTCAACCAAGGGAAGCTTTTCGATTTTATGTCGCATAAGGATTTGTTTTGCTTCGTCGTGGCTTGTGCCGACGGGAGCGGTAACAAGACCTTCGCTTGTCATATACTCTTTAATTTTTCCGTTATAGTCAGAAATAAATCTCATATCACGGTTTGTGAGAATACCCACGAGCTTGCCGTTTCCGTCACAAACGGGAACACCCGAAATCTTATAACGGTGCATAAGATTATCTGCTTCTTGAACGGTATTTTCGGGAGATAAAAAGAACGGATTATTGATAACGCCGTTTTCACTTCTCTTAACATTGTCAACCTGTGCTTTCTGCGCTTCAATCGACATATTCTTATGAATGATACCGATACCGCCTTCACGGGCAATTGCGATAGCCATTTGACTTTCGGTAACAGTATCCATAGCCGCTGTGAGCACGGGTGTATTCAGCTTAATGGTTTTTGTAAGCTGTGTTGAAATGTCAACATCACTCGGAAGAACATTACTCTCTGCGGGAATTAAGAGCACATCGTCAAAGGTAAGTCCTTCTTTTGCAAATTTGTTATCTGTTATCATTTTTCTATCTCCTTTACTTTCAAAATTCTGATATTTTATTATTCTGCGGGGAAGAATGCCTTATGAATTGCGCTGACTGCTCGGTCTGCGTCATCGGCGTTAATAAGAACCGAAATCTTAATTTCGCTTGTAGCAATCATATCAATATTGATATCTCTTTCATAAAGTGCTTCAAACATTTTTGCCGCTGTGCCCGGGTGAGATTCCATACCTGCACCGACGATTGAAATTTTAGCAACTGATGTGTCACAGATAATATCGTCGTCTTCAATGTCAAACACTTTCTTAACACATTCGATTGTTTCTTCCGCATTGCTCTTTGAAACCGTGAATGTAATATCCTTTGTGCTGTCACGACCTACGGACTGTAAAATAATATCAACATTGATTTTATGTTTTGCGAGAACATCGAAAAGTTTGAAAGCAACACCTGGTGTGTTGGGGATTTTTGTAACTGAAATTCGTGCTACATCTGTATCTTTTGTAACACCTCTGATAAGCATTTTTTCCATTTTGGTAACCTCCTTAACAATTGTACCGGGAACTCTTTTAAGACTTGAAAGAACTTCTAACTCAACATTATATTTCTTTGCCATTTCAACTGAACGGTTATTGAGCACCTGTGCGCCGAGAGTTGCAAGCTCAAGCATTTCATCATAGGTAATTTCCTGAAGCTTTCTTGCATCTTCAACTTTTCTCGGGTCCGCTGTGTAAACACCTTCAACATCTGTAAAAATCTGGCAACGGTCTGCTCTGAGTGCCGCCGCAATTGCAACTGCGCTTGTGTCCGAGCCGCCACGGCCGAGAGTTGTTAAGTCGTCATATTTGTTTATTCCCTGGAAACCCGCTACAACAACTATGTTATGACGGTCAATCTCGGAACGAAGTCTGTCGGTTTTTACATTCTTAATTCTTGCCTGACCGTAAGCAGAGCTTGTGTTGAAGCCCGCCTGCCAACCAAGAAGAGAAACTGCCGGACAGCCTAATTTTTCAATTGCCATTGCAAGAAGTGAAATTGAAATCTGCTCGCCGGACGCCATAAGCATATCCATTTCTCTCTTTGAAGGCTTATTGTTGATTTCATAAGCCTTTTCAATTAAATCATCGGTTGTGTCACCCTGTGCCGATACAACAACCACTACATCATTACCCGCACGGTATGTATCGGTAACAATCTGAGCAACATTCATTACTCTTTCGGCGTCACGAACACTTGAACCGCCGAATTTTTGAACTATAAGTCCCATAAATGCCTCCTATAAAGATTATTATCAATAATCAGTAACTCTAATAAGAGATTTGATACTAATTGAAGAAATACTGTTAAGCTTTTCTGTAAGCTCACCCTCTGCCATGGCAGATGTGACAAATGCCAATTCGTTTGATTTACACCCTGCAAATTCAAGCACCTGCACCTTGCCGATTGTTGCAACAACATCTTGCAAAGCGTTGGCTTTATCGGTTACTTCTGCACGGATATAAAGGGGATTTGAAGCCTTTTTGTAATCGACAACATAATTTTCTTCTGCTTCACCCCAACCGAGAGGCTTCTTTCTGCCCATATTTCTTGCGCAGTCGATAACATCGGCTACAACCGCAGATGCTGTGGGGAGTTTGCCGGCGCCCTTGCCGTAGAACACAACATCACCCGTTGCGTCACCGCGGACAAGAATTGCATTGAAAACATCGTTTACCGACGCTAACTGACTGCCGTCCATAACAATTGCGGGAGAAACGATTGCGAAGATTTTACCGTCATCCATTCTCTTTGCGCGGCCCAAAAGCTTAATCACACCGCCGAATGCGCCGATATATGCCACATCATCAAGGGTGATTTTTGTAATTCCCTCTGTGTAAACCGACTCAGGATAAACATGCTTACCGAAGCAAAGAGATGCAAGAATACAAATTTTTCTGCAAGCGTCGTGACCTTCAACATCGGCTGTCGGGTCTTTTTCAGCATAGCCGTTATCTTGTGCAAGCTTAAGCGCATCTTCAAAGCTCATATTCTTTTCAATCATCATTGTAAGAATAAAGTTTGTTGTTCCGTTTAATATACCTGCGATTTCGTCAATCTCGTTGGCTGCAAGACATTGTGAAATGGGGCGGATAATGGGAATTCCGCCGCCGACCGATGCTTCAAACAAGAAATTCACATTGTTTTCGGCGGCAAACTGCAAAAGCTCATACCCCTTTGCCGCAACAAGCTCTTTGTTTGATGTAACAACGCTTTTGCCGGCTTTAAGGCAGGATGAAACGAACTCATAGGCCGGGTGAAGCCCACCCATTGTTTCAACAACAATTTTAACATCATCGTCATTTAAAATAGTGTTGAAATCCTTAATCATTTTGCTTTCGTGGGGGTCCCCCGGAAAATCTCTCAAATCAAGAATGTATTTAACTTCCAATTCATTTTGTGTGCTTCTTTTAACGATACTGTCATGGTTTTTTGTTAATACTTCAACTACACCCGAGCCGACTGTACCGTATCCCATTACTGCAACATACATTTAAAATTCACGTCCTAACTGTGAAAACATTTTCTAAAAAAGGTTATAATCAAGCATTATAAAAAATACTTTTTAATATTCTATCACAAAACCCTTAGAGAATAAAGGGGCAATATACAATAATATATAAAGAAAATTTGAAAGATTTTTAGAAAAATTTACATATTTTTCACAGTTTCTGATTGTATATTACAGTAAAATGGTTTATTATATTGTTAATACTATTTTTTGAGGAGTTCTATATGACGGGAATTGAAAAGAAAAAGAATTTTATTATCAGTGTTCTTCACGGAGCAATCGTTCTCGCTTTATTCTATGCGTTTTTTAAATATGCGTTCGGCTTGTTATTGCCTTTTATTGTAGCAATGCTTGTTGCAATGCTTTTGCAAAAGCCGATAAACTTTATCTGCAATAAAACACCTTTAAAGCGGGGAATCGTTTCGGTTTTTCTGGTTATCATTTGCTCTCTTGTCATTCTTTTCGTAATCAGTATGGTTTTTGTCTGGATTGGCACGGAGCTAAAAGGCTTTTTCCAATATCTTATGATTCAGTTAGAAGATATTCCCGCTTTTATTGTGAAAATTGAAGTTGCACTGACAAATGCACTTTCTTTTTTGCCCGACAAGATTGAAAATACGGTTACTTCGTTCATCAGCGAAAAGCTTAACGGAATTTTAAATCCGCCGAATAACCCGAATTCATCAGCGTCAGGCTTTGACATTTCAACTCTTGCAACGCCTCTTATAGGGATTCTTGATACTGCAAAACAAATTCCCACTACGCTCGTTTCAATTGTAATCGCCGTTGTTACCTGCTGCTTTATGTCATCTGACTTTAAAACCGTAAAAAAAGTATTTCTCAGCTTTTTTAAAGACGAAACGAGAGAAAAAGTTGTCAGAGCAAAGCATCTTTTATTTCCCGCTCTCGGCAAAATGGTAAAGGCTTATGCGCTCATAATCACAATTACTTTTACAGAGCTTTCTCTGGGACTTTTCGTTCTTCAGCTTATAGGTATCTATGAAAGCGGCTATATTTTCATAATTGCCGGCATTACCGCTCTCATTGATATTGTTCCTGTTTTGGGCACGGGAACGGTGCTGGTTCCCTGGGCTTTATATTCACTTTTTACGGGAAATATTCCGCTTGCCATCGGCATAATTATTATGTATGTTTGCATAACGGTTATAAGACAGATTATTGAGCCGAAGCTTGTTGCGGCACAACTCGGTATTCCGCCTTTTGCAACAATTATGGCTATGTATATCGGCTCAAGAATTTTTGGCTTTATCGGACTTTTTCTTCTCCCCATCACAATTGTTATGGTTAAAATGCTCAACGACGAAGGCATTATTCATGTGTTCCATAAGGTTGAAGAAGAAACTCCCGTCGCCGTAGAAACAACAGAAAAAAAGGAAGAATAATATGATTGATATTCACAATCACATACTTTTTGATATTGACGACGGTGCAGACGACCTTGACACCTGTGTGGAAATGTGTATTGACGCTTATAAAAACGGATACACCGCAGTAGCCGTTACTCCGCACTTTTTTAAATATGACAGACTTGAAGCCTTTGTTGAAGAACGGGACGAAAAAGTCAGTATTCTTCGTGAAATTCTCAAAAACGAAGAAATAGAGCTTTTAGTATTTAAGGGTGCCGAGCTTTTTCTTTCGGACGAGATTTTTGATGCGGAAAATTTAGACGCACTCACAATAAACCGTTCAAGATATATGCTCTGTGAGTTTCCGTTAGGCCCTTTTGATGTTGAAAAAGCTCCGCTTTGGATTGACGAGCTTTTGGACCGTGGCTATACCCCCGTTATCGCTCACCCCGAACGGTATATTGAGCTTCACCGCAATTTTCACATTATTGACGAGCTAATTGACCGTGATGTAATATTTCAAGTAAACATTGACAGTCTTACGGGTAAAAACGGCGAAGAACCGCAAGAAATGGCGATTGATATGGTAATGAGAAAAATTGCCAAGCTTATTGCCACCGACGCTCACGATTTAAGATACAGACATACAAGAATTAAAGAAAAGTTAGCAGAGCTGCCCGATGTTATTACCGAAGAAATGATTGAAGAATGTATGCAAATTAACCCTGATAAAATTTTGAAAAATCAAGAGATATAAACAGTGGCTGTAAAAAAACGAAAGTTTTTTTACAGCCACTGTTTTGGGGTTAGGAAAAAATGCGTAGAATGGACAAACTGAGCGATAACAAGGCTTTTGCCTTGTTATCGGTTACCCGACGGCGTACAAAGGTACGCCGAGAGGCGAAGTTTGTTCATAGCATAAAACATTATTTTTTATCTGTTTTTTGTTTTTTATTACTTTTATTTGATTAAATGCTGTTTTGGGGTATTAAAAAACCTTTATATATGGTGTTTTATGCAGTCTACACTTTTTTTACGACCCCATTTTTATAGTTTCATTTTGATTTTTCCTTTAAAAAACTCCGCAATTTCAGTGTTTGCCAAGTCCCCCGGCTCTGAAAACGGATTTATGACATTGAAAACATGACCTAAATATTTACCGTTGTCTTTTTCTTGAAAATAGTGTAATTTACATTCAACTCCGTTTTTTTCGAGAATATCTTTTAATTTATATGACTGCTTTTTTAGAAAATCGTTAGTTGCGGTATTGATATAAAACGGCGGAAAATCTTTTGAGATAAGCTCTTTGACATTCAGATATTTTTTGAATTTACTCTTTCTCCAATTCTCACCTAAAAGAACGGGTACATTCACATTCATAAGAAAATTCGGGCTCAACAAATCAACGGCGGGGCAGATTGCCGCAACCGCACCGAAATCAAATCCGCAATATTCAACGCCGAAATCCTTTTGCATATCTTCATTTAGGTTTACGGCAGTTGTGACGCAAGCGAAATGACCGCCCGCCGAGTCCCCGGCAAGAAAGATATTATCGGTGTCGGCAGGATAGTTTTTCAAATTCTCATTGAGCCATTTAAGAGAAGCAAAAATATCACGAATTTGGTCGTCGAAAAGCACATCACCTGCAAGACGATAGTTTATTGAGGCCACCAAAAATCCCTTTAACGCTAACTTCATATTGAAATATTTGTTGATTTCTTTGTAGCCGTACATCCAGCCGCCGCCGTGAATATCAATTATCACGGGAAGTTTTTCCGTTACTCCTTCGGGATAATAAATGTCGAGCAAATGAGCCTTTTCACCGTCGTCAATATAGGGAATATTAAGATGCTGTGTCAGTCCTTTCGGCTCTGTTTGTGATGCAATTCTTTTTGCGTCGTTTATTGCACAATTTGCCCAGTTTTTATCAAGAATCGGTTTAAAAATATACATTCTAAACTCTCCTTTTTTACGGGTGTGGATTACCCTTTCGATATGCTTCCATTATGTCTTTGAAAACTTCGCCGTTTGAAGGCGGTGTCCAGGTAATTGCGTCTGCACCCGCTTTTATTGTTGCTCTGATGCTGTCATCATTAGGTCCGCCCGTTGCCATAATTGGTACATCGGGATATTTTTCACGGATTTTTGCCACGAGCTCGGGCGTTCTTGCTGCCGCTGATACATTGAGAATTTGTGCGCCGGCTTTTATTCTTGCACCGATATCGTCATCGTCCTTAACAACCGTTACAACCACGGGAATATCAATAACTTTAACAACCTCGCTTATGCTCTCGTTTGATGTGGGAGCATTGACGACAACCCCCGTTGCACCCTGATATTCGGCGTGTCTTGCCAGATTTACAACCCGTTCGCCCTTTGTGAGTCCGCCGCCCACACCCACAAAAACAGGACAGTCCGCCGCCATCATAACCGCTTGAGTTATAACAGGCTGGGGTGTAAAGGGATAAACCGCAATGACCGCATCTGCATTACTGTTTCTGATAATGCTGACATCCGTTGAAAAAATTATGGATTTAATTCTTCTGCCGAAAAGCTTTATCCCTTTGCAATCATAAATCGACTCGGGAATATTGATACGGAAATCTCTTAAATAGCCTTTAACCTCATTCATATTTTTTGTCCCTTCCATAATTTGATTTTACCATCCCAACTCAACCTTTTTATATTGTGTTCGCAGTGTTTGCCACTTGCAAGCTGTAAATTTTCTTTGCAACCTGTTTGCCGAGTTTCTTGTGCTCTTCTTTTTGGAAATCCTTATCGGTTGCCATAATTTCTTTTGCAAATTCCTGCGTCTGCATCAAAATTTTTGTGTCAGTCATAATATCGGCTATGCGAAGCTTCGGTAGTCCGTGCTGACGGGTACCGAAAAAGTCACCGGGACCTCGAAGCTTCAAATCTTCATCGGCAATTTTAAATCCGTCGGTAGTTTCGCACATAATTTTCATTCGTGCGGCTGCTTCTTCGCCCGTTGCGTCCGTCACCAAAACACAGGTTGATTTCGCTTTGCCCCTACCGACACGGCCACGAAGCTGATGAAGCTGAGAAAGACCGAAACGCTCGGCATTTTCGATTACCATTATAACCGCATTTGGCACATCAACACCGACTTCAATAACCACGGTTGAAATTAAAAGCTGAATTTCGCCGTTTTTGAATTTCAGCATTATTTCGTCCTTCTTTTTAGGGCTCATTTTACCGTGCAAAAGGTCGATTTTGTAATTCTTAAAGGGTATTTGTGCTTTTTTAAAATATTCTTCAACCGATAAAACGCCCTGCACCAATTCGCTTTCTTCAACTAATGGGCAAACAATATATGCCTGATAGCCTTGGTCAAGATGCTTTCTTATGAATTCAAACATTCCCCCACGCTTTGAAGACTTAACCGCAAAGGTGTCGATTTTTTGTCTGCCCGGCGGCAGCTCGTCAAGAATTGACACATTCAAATCCCCGAATAGAATGAGCGCCAATGTTCTGGGAATAGGAGTTGCCGACATAACAAAAACATGGGGATTTTCACCCTTACTGCAAAGTCCCGTTCTTTGTTTTACGCCGAAACGGTGTTGCTCGTCGGTAATAACCAACCCGAGATTTTTGAATTCTACATCGTCCTGAATAAGTGCGTGAGTGCCGATAATTAAATCTGTTTCACCGTTTTTAAGCCGTTCTTTTATTTCTCTCTTTTCTTTTGCTTTTGTACTGCCCGTCAGCAGCTCGCAACGGATACCCGTATTATTAAAAAGCGTTGAAAATGTTTCAAAATGTTGAGTCGCCAGCACTTCGGTGGGAGCCATTAGCGCTGATTGCAGTGAATTCTTCGCAACGGAATAAACAATTGCCGCCGCAACCGCAGTTTTACCGCTACCCACATCACCCTGTAAAAGCCTGTTCATCTGCTTTCCGCTCTGCATATCAAGAATTGCTTCGCTGACTGCTCTTTTCTGTGCATTGGTCGGTGAAAACGGTAAAAGTGAGAAAAACTCGTCAGTATAGTCTTTATTTATAATATTGTTTGTTTTTACAACGGAATTGTCGTTTTTAAGAGTGAGCAAGCTCAACTGTAAAATAAACAATTCGTCAAAAATCAGGCGGTTTCGTGCATTTTGCAAATCTTCATCATTTTTAGGAAAATGAATGTTTCTGATGGCAGTATCCAAAGACACTAAACTGAATTTATCTAAAATATACTGTGGTAAATAGTCGGGAATTTCGTTAATGTTTTCAAGGGCAAGCTTCACTGCCGACTGAATTTGCCTTGATGTAATATTCTTGTTTTGCGGGTAAATCGGCCTGACTTCAACGCTTTCGGTTGATTTTATGAACATCGGGGCTATCATTTCACGAGCCGCAAATTTGCCCAAAGTAATTTTGCCGTAGAAAAGATATTCTTCACCGGTTTTCAGCATTTTATCAATATATTTATTGTTGAAAAATGTTACCGAAACTGCATCGTCACCGTCTGTTACAGTACCCTTTGCAATTAACATTCCGCCACGCACACGCTCGTTTTTAAGGGGAAAAATAAGCCTACCCTTTATGCACACATTTTCACCCATTACACATTGAGAAATGGGGACGATCTTGCTCCAATCTTCATAGGCTCTGGGGTAAAAACGCAAAAGCTCTCCGACTGTTGACACACCAAGAGAGCGAAAGCCCTTTGCTCGGGTTTCGCCGACGCCCTTGATATATTTAATATCGTCGGAGAACTTCATTTTTCTTACCTCTTATATTCCCGAATAAATATTATAAGGAAAACTGTTTGCTTGCGGATTTATATCCCCCGAAAAGACTGCGTAGCCTTTTCTGAAACAAATGGGTACAAAGGGATAATATTCTGCGAAAACTTCAAAATACTCTTGTGCGGTTATCTCTCCCGCACGGAATTTATAGTATTCTGTGACGCATTTTTCGGTTTTGTCAACACCCATACCTTGAGCGCCGCTGCCGAAAAACTGTGAAATATCCATTGAATTATCAAGCTTGATTTCGCCGAGATACATATCAAAATTACCGCTTGAAATACGCTCATTATAGTCGGCAAAAGACAGTGCCTGAACATTGATTAAAAATCCGCATTCTTTTAAACTGTCAGCAATGTTATAGGCCGCAGCCACTCTGTAACGGTTATCGTTATTTACAATCAAAGTAAACGACAGTAAATATGCGCCGTTTGTTTTTGCCCTGCCCGAAAAGTTAATATATCCGCAACGGTCAAGAATGTTATCGGCAAGAGTTTTGTTACTCTTAATATCTGTCTGCGTAACCTCTTTGTAGGTTTCGCTTTCGGGGTTTAAGGGCAGCTTCACGGGGGTGGCGTGGCCTTGATAAGAAGAAATTGCAATTTCTTCTGCGTTGATTTGTGCGGCAATGGCGCTTCTGATGTGCTTTGTCAATGCTCCGCGAGCGGAATTGAGCCCGAGATACACCATATTATTAAGCTGAACACCGTAGCTTGCACCGCTTATACTGTTATAACTGCAATTCGACAAATCGCTGAAATACACATCGGTTTTACCGATTTTAAAAGCATTTTCCGAGCTCTTATTTGTGTCTATTGAATATAACTCTATATTCTTTTCAGGGTTTTCTGCATTCTTCAAATTGTTTTCAAGATAATAATAGTCACCGCTGCCCGTGGGTATTGCCGATGCTCCGTCAGCTGTTTCGCTTTTAACAACGGGGAATGAGAGCTTCCCCGCAACAAAACGGTCAGAAAAAGACAATGTAAATTCAACAGAATAAGTTCCCGTTGCAGTTGCAGAGACTACATTCTCTAACATTCCCGACCAAGCGTAAGACGCTTTTGCCATATTGAAAGAATACACCACATCATAAGCGTTGATTGGATTACTGCCGTGACACACGGCGTCCGTTCTAACAGTTACTTTTGCAGTTGTGCCTGTTACCGAAATTGTTTCTGCCAAAACGGGATTTGCTTTATAAGTGTTATCCACCGAGAATAATGGCTCATACAACAAATTGCAAAGATATAAATTCTCATAGCTCTTTGCAAAATACGGATTCACCCCGTCGGTTTCATTAAAGGGTAACGCTGTTTTTCCGTCTTTTATAACGGTGGCGGTATTTTGCAATAATTCAGTTGTAGTTTCTGTTGTCTGTTCAGCTTCTTGCGGTATTTCTTCTTTTTTACAGCCGATAAAAACTATCGCAAACACAAGCGCAAGAGAAATGACAGTTAAATACCTTTTCATCTTTGTCACCTAATTGTAATTGGCATGACGGCCACGGCTTTTCCGCTGTCACGGTTTACTGTAAATACGCAGCCTTGCATAAACGGGGGTGTGTCGGCAGTCAGGAACGGTGTGGTAAAGCCTTTTCTGAATTTTTCAATAATAATTTCTTTTTTTACACCCAGCACCGATTCTTCGGGACCCGTCATACCTAAATCGGTAATATAGCCCGTTCCGTTTTTCATAATCTGTGCATCGGAGGTTTGAATGTGAGTGTGTGTGCCGAAAACTGCACTGACTTTTCCGTCAAGAAAATATCCCAGCGCTTTTTTCTCGGCAGTGGCTTCTGCGTGAAAATCCACAAAAATAATATTTGTTTCTCTCTTTAACTCATTTATTATATTTTCGGCGGTTTTAAACGGGTCTAAATGGCCTTCAAGATAAACTCTGCCCATTAAATTGATAACGCCTACCTTATATGCGCCTTTATCTATTATAGAACAGCCCTTGCCCCACACTCCGTCGCCGTAATTTGCGGGACGAATTACATTATCGCTTCTGTCGAGATATTCAAAAAATTCTCGCCGTTTTAATGAGTGATTTCCGCCTGTGATTAAATCAACACCGCTTGTTAAAAGGTGGTCGCAGGAATTCGGCAGCATTCCGTTACCCACTGCCGAGTTTTCACCGTTTGCAATGCAGATGTCAATATTGTTTTCTTTTTTAAACTGTGATAGTTTTTGCCGCAAAAATTCGCAGCCGCTGTCTCCTACAACATCACCGACACATAATACTTTTATTTCCCGTGACATATACGCACCGTTTCTATATATGGATTATTTTGCCCCGAAGCCGAACTCGGACTACGGGGCAGTGTTTCAATATTATTTTGCAAAGTCGATTGCTCTGTTTTCACGAACAATATTAACCTTGATTTGACCGGGGTATTCAAGCTCATCTTCAATCTTTTTAGCGATTTCACGAGCAACAATAACCATCTTTTCGTCTGAAACCGTTTCAGGATTAACCATAATACGAATTTCACGACCCGCCTGAATTGCGAATGATTTTTCAACGCCTTCAAATGATGTTGCGATTTCTTCGAGTTTTTCAAGACGCTTGATGTAATTCTGAACATTTTCCCGTCTTGCGCCCGGACGAGCCGCAGAAATAGCATCTGCCGCCTGAACAAGTACCGCAACAATTGTCTTTGCCTCTATTTCGCCGTGGTGAGCGGCAATAGCATGAACAATCTTATCGTTTTCTTTATATTTCTTTGCAGCTTCAACACCCAATTCAATATGTGTTCCTTCAAATTCACGGTCAAGAGCCTTGCCTATATCGTGAAGAAGACCCGCACGCTTTGCGGCTTTCACATCAACGCCCAATTCCTGAGCCATAAGACCTGCGATATAAGAAACCTCAAGTGAATGGTTGAGCACATTCTGGCCGAAGCTTGTTCTGTATTTAAGCTTACCGAGAAGCTTAACGAGTTCGGGGTGAACACCGTTAACTCCCGCATCAACAACTGCTCTTTCACCTGTTTGCTTGATTGTATGCTCAACATCACGCTTTGATTTTTCATACATCTCTTCAACACGGGCAGGGTGAATTCTGCCATCTTGAATAAGTCTTTCAAGCGTGAGTCTTGCAACCTCACGGCGAACCGGGTCAAAGCTTGAAACCGTAATTGCTTCGGGGGTATCGTCAATAATCAAGTCAACACCCGTAATTGTTTCAAGAGTTCTGATGTTTCGTCCTTCACGGCCGATAATTCTACCCTTCATTTCATCATTGGGAAGAGCAACAACCGATACGGTTGCTTCTGCCGCATGGTCTGCCGCACAACGCTGAATTGCGCCTGAAATGATTTCACGGGCAAGATTGTCGCTTTCGTCACGGGTTCTCTGCTCAAATTCCATAATTTTGAGCGCTTTTTCATGAGTGAGCTGCTCGTCAAGCTCTTGCAAGAGAAGTACCTTTGCTTGCTCTTTGCTGTATCCGCTGATTTTCTCAAGCATTTCAAGTTGACTGCGTTTAAGTGTTTCAACTTCTTCCAGCTTAGCGTCGGCAGCCTTAACCTTTTCGGCTAAGAGCTCTTCTTTCTTTTCAAGGTTTTCTGTCTTCTTGTCAAGATTTTCTTCTTTTTGATTGATTCTGTTTTCTTGTCGCTGTACCTCTGCGCGTCTTTCACGAAGTTCTTTATCAACTTCATTTCTTAACTTGTGTATTTCGTCTTTTGCTTCAAGAATAGCTTCTTTTTTCTTGCTTTCGGCAGCTTGCACCGCCTGATTGACAATTCTTAATGCTTCTTCATTGGCTGAACCAATTTCAGCTTCGGCTACTTTTTTGCGGTGCAATCCGCCCACAACAAAGCCACCGACTCCGAATACAACAGCAGAGACAACGGCAAGAATAATGGTAATCGGTTCCATTATGTCGTTCCCTCCTATTAAATATTTAATTTCAAAAAATATATCAAAAATATGTAATGAAATTAAGATGAATGACAGATGAGATATTATTCCCCATACTATCCCTTATATTGTACACAAAAATAGATATTGTGTCAAGATTGATATGCGTCAAAAACACAAAAAGCGGCAAAATTTCCCGCTGCGCAGTTTATAGAAGAAGCAAAAATTCACTTGGTAGAGTGCGACGACTCGGCGCACCGTTAAGGTTTTGATGTGATTTATGCGATTTTGCGGGACGATGTGGGCATCGTCCCCTACACTTTTCCTCCCTCTGACGAGGGAGGTGGCACGGCTCTGCCGTGACGGAGGGAGAGAATGGCATTATTAAATTTTTGAAACCCCTCAGTCTGCTCCGCAGACAGCTCCCCTTTCAGGGGCGCCGAGAATTGTTATGTTTTTGAAGTGATTTTTTGTTTCCGGCGATTCGTGAATCGTCCCCTACGATAAACGATTATACATTAAAAATGGGTGATAGGAGAAATCCTACCACCCGTTTTGCTTATTTATCCAATCCAAACGCCGTTGGAGTTGAATTTGTATGTTTTGCCGTTGATTACCTTTGTGCCGGTTACCATATATCCATTTTCGTCAAGATAGTACCAGTTGCCGTTCCATTGTAACCAAGAGTTTGTCATCATTCTGCCGTTGGCGTCAAGATAGCACCAACCTTTTGAGTCGGCTTTCCAAGCGTTTGTTACGCAGTAGCCGTCAGCGCCTACATAGCACCAACCCACTGAATCTTTAATCCACTTGTTTGTTGCCATTCTGCCGTTAGCGTCAAGATAGCACCAGCCGTGTGAGTCTTTCACCCATTTGTTAGTTACGCAGTAACCGTCAGCACCAACATAGCACCAACCAACTGAGTCTTTAATCCACTTGTTTGTTGCCATTCTACCGTTTGCGTCAAGATAGCACCAGCCATGTGAATCTTTTACCCATTGATTAGTTACACAGTAACCGTCAGCACCTACATAGCACCAACCTTTACTGTCTCTAATCCATTTGTTAGTTGCCATATATCCGTCGGCACCAAGGTAACACCAGCCTTTGCTGTCTTTTTTCCATTGATTTGTGAGTTTTACGCCATTTTCATAATATGCCCACTTGCCGTTTTCAAGAGTCCAACCGTTATTAACTGCTTCGAGTTTTGGAATAACCGTTACATCGGTAACTTCGTCACATCTTGAACAATGTCTTGATTTTGAACCGTCTTTTTCATAAGTAGCCTCTATATCAACTGTAAATTCTTCATCAAAATCATGACCGAGTGCCGGAATTGTTTCGGTTTCTGTTGCACCGCAATAGCATTTGCGAGTTTTTTTGCCTGTTGTTTCGCAAGTAGGTTCTATTGTTGTAGTCCACTCGCCGAAGCTGTGCTCATCGTGATTGCCCGTGCAAATAATTTCTTTGTTTGCTAATGTCAAATCTATATTTTCAACATTTTGGGGGATTTCATCAATTACTTTGCCGCTTGACGGTGCGCCAAAATAGAGCATACCTGCCGGATTTTCGTCCGTCTTTTCAGATTCTTCTGCCGTTTTTATTACTGTGCTGCCTGTGGCATTGGCTTTAGCCGTAATTTTAAATGTCAGTACAACTGAATTTACTGAATCCGCCAATTCCTGACCGGCGGCGCCTATGTAATTCACAAGAACAAAACCGAATTCACTTGAATTTATTTGGGTATTATTATAAACCTTTGCCGTGTCTGCGCTCTGACTGTCGGTTGTTGCCGTCGCAACCGAATAGCCCGTCAATGTTGCTGTGGCTTCACTGACATCAACCTTTGTTTTGTCGTAAAAAACCGGAATTGACATTGTTGCAACAGGATAATTTGTTGTAACCTTAACAGAAACCGAGGCAGCTTCGCCCGGTGCAAGTGCTGCTTTATCAACAATTATTTCAACATCGGTTGTCTTGGTGTTTGCCACTGCAGTGACAATCAATGCGGTTACCAAAAGTATAAAGGCTAAACCGATTGCCAGTATTTTTTTCTTTTTCATAGATTATCCCCCTTTTCAGGCTCTCTTTATATTCTATCATTCTATCATTTTTTAGTCAACTTTTTTCCCTTTACTATTTTACAAAAATATGATAACATTTTTGTAAAAAGTATATAAGGAGTTATATTTATGAAAGAAATTTTCTTTTCAAATATCCCTGCGAGCATAGCGGTTATCGGTCTTGTGGGATATTTCTTCGGCATGGCAATCGTTTTTATTATCAGCCCGCTGAAAAATGCAGAAAGCTTTTCTATTAAGCCTGTGGACAATGCGGGCAAAACCGAAATCCGTGTTTATTACGGCGGAATTTCAGGCGCATTGGGCGGATTTTTGCTCTATCTCACATTGGCTCTGGGTACACCCGTTTATTCACTTGTTGGCGGACTTTTCTTTTCGACAACCGTTTTTGTAACAAGAACTGTTTTTCTTTGCGTTGACAAGGGTTGGAAATGCCCTTACACAAAGCTTGCGATTCCGGCAGAAGGATTATTCGTAATAGCACTTTGGACTTGCTTTATTCTTTCAAAGGTTTTATATTGATATGACAGAAATTCAAAAACGACTTTTTGAGCTTCAGGATTTAAAATACAGAGATTTCAGCGCAAGGCTTATTCCCACTGTGGATAAAGACAGAGTTATCGGCGTTCGTGTGCCGGCGCTTCGTAAATTTGCAAAGGAATTGGAAAAATCGGATTTAAAGTCTGAATTTATGAAGACCTTGCCCCATAAATACACAGAAGAAAACAACTTGCACGCATTTTTAATTGAGCGTATAAAAGATTTTGACGAGTGCATTTCTGCGTTAGATGATTTTTTACTGTTCGTTGACAACTGGGCAACCTGCGATTCAATGTCGCCAAAAATTCTCTGCAAAGATTATGAAAAATTCTATGAAAAAATTGTTGAATGGGCAGGCTCTTCGCATACATACACCGTTCGGTTTGCAATAATAATGTTGATGAGATATTTTATGCATGAGCGATTAGATGAAAAACATCTAAAATTGTTGTCAGGCATAAAAACCGACGAATATTATATCAATATGGCAATTGCCTGGTATCTTGCAACCGCACTTGCAAGTAATTGGGATTTGGTTATTCCGTATATTGAAAAGCGGGAATTTTCAATATGGATTCATAACAAAGCAATTCAAAAGGCAATTGAAAGCTATCGCATAACACCCGAACAAAAAGAATATTTAAGAACTTTAAAAGTAAAGATAAAATGACTGTTCGCTTTTCACGGACAGTCATTTTATCTTTATTCTGCTATTTTCTTAATTACATCAACAAATTGCTTTTCTTCGCAAAGCTCAATAGCGCCCTTATCGACAAGTGCCGCATTTTTAGGATTTATCGGTAGCTTTGCAAGAACGGGAACGCCCAGCTCTTTTGCAATTTCATCAATTTTGCTCTCACCGTAAATGCTGTGTTTTTTGCCGCAGTCGGGACATTCAAAATAACTCATATTTTCAACGAGTCCGATAATGGGCACATTCATCATCTTTGCCATATTAACTGCTTTTTTAACGATGAGTGTAACCAAATCCTGAGGTGTTGTAACGATTACAATTCCGTCAACGGGAAGCGACTGAAAAACCGTAAGGGGTACATCGCCTGTTCCGGGAGGCATATCCACAAACATAAAGTCAACATCGCCCCATACAGTTTCTTGCCAGAATTGGTGAATAAGCCCTGAAATAACCGGACCTCGCCAAATAACCGGCTGGTCTTCTCTTTCAAGAAGCAAATTAACGCTCATTACTCTTGTGCCCAGCTTTGAAACCAAGGGGTACATTCCGTCGGCTGTGCCTTCGGGATTTCCGTGAAGACCGAAAGCCTGCGGAATTGACGGACCTGTTACATCTGCATCAAGAATTGCCGATTGATAGCCCATTGTCTGCGCAGTAACCGCAAGCATTGACGTCACAAGGCTTTTGCCGACGCCGCCTTTACCGCTGACAACACCGATAACCTTTTTTACATCGCTCATTGAGTTTGCGGGGATTTTTAAATCTTGCTTTTTACTGTCGCAATTTGATGAGCAGCTGCTGCAATTTCCACTACATTCACTCATTTTATATAACCTCTTTTCAATATAGATAATTATTAACTATTCTGTTTATTTGCCTACACAGAACTGTGCAAAAATCTCGTTTACAACCAATTCGGTGGCCTTTTCACCCGTTAAAATCATCAGATTTTCAATGGCAGAATCAAGGCAAACCGTAACTGCGTCCATTGTCAAACCTAAATCCAGCGCATTTTCTGCGTCTTTCAACGCCTCCAACGCTTTTTTACAGCACTCGCATTGTCGCTCATTGACAACCGCAACGGCAGAAGTGTCAAAATCGGCAGTGCCCAAAAGTGTTTCGACTGCATTTGCAAGGGCTTCTTTGCCTGTTCCGTTTTTAGCTGAGATAAAAACTGTCTGTGAAAAATTCTTTTCAATCTCACCGTTTAGATTGTTTTTATCTAAATCGGTTTTATTTATAATTCCTATTGCTTTTTTACCCTTACAAAGTTCAATTAACCGTCTGTCAGAGTTGTTCAGCTCTCGGCTTGCGTCAAATACCGCCAGAACAAGCTCTGCGTTACTGAGCCTTTTTACTGCTCTGTCAACGCCTATGCTCTCAACTATGTCTTCGGTTTCCCGAACACCCGCAGTATCGGCAAGACGAAGGGTAATTCCCCCAACATTTACGGTATCTTCAACAATATCCCTTGTTGTGCCTGCAATTTCGGTAACAATTGATTTTTCTGTTCCCGAAAGCAAATTCATAAGGGTTGATTTGCCAACGTTGGGGCAACCCACAATGGCAGTGTCAACACCTTCCATTATAATTTGCCCTTTTGAGAAGTCATTTATTAGTTTCTCAAGACTGTCAATACTGTATTTTATATGCTCTTGAAGATTATTGGCAGATAAATCTTCAATTTCTTCATAGGGATAATCCACCCAAGCAGAAAGCAGAGCCAAGTCATAAACCAATTTATCTGTAATACCTTTAATCTCTTTGAAAAGTCTGCCTTCTAACACACCGAGAGCAATTTTTTCGGCTTGCTCACCCTGAGCAGAAATCACATTCATGACGGATTCGGCACTTGTCAAGTCCATTTTTCCGTTCAGGAATGCTCTTTTTGTAAATTCACCTGCTTCGGCAGGCACAGCCCCCGCTTCAAATGCGGCTTTGAGCACTTTATCGGTTACGAAAAGTCCGCCGTGGCAAGAGATTTCAACAACATTCTCCCCCGTGTAGCTTTTCGGCGCTCTGAAAAGCAATGCCACAACAGTATCAATATCGCTTTCACTGTCATGTGCTCTGCCGTAAAGTGCGGAATATCCGTCAATTTCGCAAAGCTTTTTGCCGCCGAATGAAGAAAAAATCTTATCGCCGATATTTATTGCATCTTCGCCCGATATTCGCACAACACCGATTCCGCCGGGGGCTCGACCGGTTGAGATTGCCGCAATTGTGCTCATTTTTCTTCACCCGCCTTGCTTTTTCGTAAGTCTTTAAAGAAGTTTGTAAGTATCTCGGCACATTCCTTTTCTAAAATTCCGCCTTCGTATTGGGGCTTATGGGTAAAATTCATATCAAAAAGTCGTGCTGCCGAAACGACAGCACCGTTTTTTGCATCTTTCGCACCGAAATATACATTTTTTATTCTGGAATTTATTATTGCGCCCGCACACATTGGGCACGGCTCCAATGTAACATACATATCACATTTCCAAAGCCGCCAACCGCCGAGCTTTGTGCAGGCTTCATTTATGGCTTCGATTTCGGCATGGTGCAAAGCATTTTTAACGGTTTCACGCTTATTTCTGCCCATGCCCACAATCTCTCCGTCGCAAACAACTATTGCGCCGACGGGCACTTCGCCTTCTTCTGCGGAAAGCCGTGCCAATTTGAGCGCACAATTCATATAATACTCTTTATTCATAATCAAGATTTTGAGATACTTGTAAGTGTTGTTGCCACCATGATTATTATTGCAATAATCATAGGCACATTCACAAAAACTGCCGAAATTTTTTCCGTTGTATTTAAAGATTTAACACCTTTTGCAAGTTTAACTCTATAATTCATAAAACGGTATCTGTTAAACGCAAAAACACCTACAACTGCCATAATTACAAGCAATCCGAGAGTGAAGATATTTGCGGTTGTCAAGGTTAAATTGCTGTCAAAGGTTGTAACCAAAACAGAATAGAAATTGTTTATAAAATGCAGAATTATTGACGGCCACAAGCTTCCCGTTGCCACTGTTACATAGCCGAAATAAATTCCCGCAAGAACCGTATACGGAATTTGCACCATATTGCCGTGAAGAAGTGAAAAAATTACTGCTGATACTACAATTGCAAAGCCGTCGCCAAATCTGCGCAGCGGTTGAAGAAGTATTCCGCGAATGGTAACTTCTTCGAGAATGGCGGGAATTATCGCTACAAACAATGTCATAAATAAAAAGTCACCGACACTTGTAATCGCCATATCTTCCATTCCGCTTGTAAATTCAATTCCCATCATATCTTGTATAACAATCGAAATGAAGTTAATTAAAAATGTTGAAATCAAGGTCACAGGGGCAAACATCATAACAAGATAGGCCGACGCTTCTCTGTTGTAGGTTGTGCCTAACGGAAGAATTCCCGAAATTCCTTTTTTTCTCAAGGATAAATGCGTCGCCAAAAACGGCAGACCTATAAACAAGACTGTTGCAATTGAAGAAAATGCCCAAGAGCCTATGCCGTTTTCATAAACAAAATCAATATCCGGAAAATAATCACTAAGCAATGCAATTAAAAATCCCGCTATTGAAGAGCCTGAAAAATAGATAATAATTGAAAATCCGCAAAATACTCCGATAGTTTTGAGAATTTTTTTATCCTTTATCTTTTCTTGCTGTTCTATGAAATTCTGATTCAAATTTTGTCCGTATCCGTATGGCGGATACCCCATATTGTTAAAATTATTGTTTTCCATTGAAAATCCTTAATAATTATTCATCAGTAGTGTTTTTTGAAACATATCCGCCCATAACTGTAATAGCCGTTTTTCTGTCTTCTGAAAGCTTTATGTTTGTGTTACCGTAAAGCTCTAACTGAAGCTTTTGCGCAACTAACGGATAATCAACAACCCAAATCCAAGCAGTTGCCTTTGAGCTGTAACCGTAACGGGCGTCGGGAGTCGGCATTGTGATTTCAGAAATTTCATATTTTGCCCAACCCTCTGTTACAGCCTTTGTTGCATAAGAGAGAATATCTTTCTTTGGAATATTTGTTCTCACATTTGCAAGAATAACATCAAAAACTTCGTTTATTTCAGAAAGTGATGCATTTTTACACTTGTCAATAAGAGCATTTACAACCTGGCGCTGACGGCCAACACGGCTAACATCACCGTCTGCATCAGAATGTCTGACACGGCAGAACATAAGAGCCTGGTCACCGTTAAGAAGAGCGTTGCCGCTTGGGAATACTCCGTCCTTTTTGTTTGTAAGATGATTTGCAACATATTTCGGCACTTCAACCTGAACTCCGCCTAACACATCAATTACATCTCTGAAAGAGTCAAAGTCAACAAGTGCATAACCGTCAATTTCAATCTTATAGTCATTTTCGATTGTTTCAACCAAGAACGGTGCGCCACCGTTTGCGCAAGCTGCATTAAGTTTTGCATAACTGTCAAACTGGTCCATATAAGTATAACTGTCTCTCATAAATGAAACTAATTTAATTTTTTTGTTTGCCTTGTCAATTGACACGAGCATCATTACATCAGTATTACCCTTATCTGTAATATTTGCTCTGCCGGGCTCGGTTGAAGACGCATCACTGCCTATGAGCAACACATTGAGAACTGTTTTACTGCTCATTTTTTCGCCGCCGTTTGTCGCCCAGTTTTTAAGAATCTCTTTAAATGTGTTGCCTGTTGCATCGTCCATTTCTGCAAAGTCAAGAAGCTCATCATCAATGAATTCCTGATTTGGTGCAATTGTTGTCTGCTCAGTTTCATAGTCAATTCTGTTGAGCTTATCGTTTACATACCAAATTGCAAATCCACCCACAAACAAGAAAAACGCTAAAAGAATACAAAGTATTATCACAAGAGTTTTCTTTTTCTTTGATTTTGTCTTTTTTGCTTTTTTATCAGTATTTTCAGTCACTTCGGCTGATACTTTTTTCTCGTTGTTTTCCATAAAATATCTTCCTTTCGCAAATAGAAAAATTATTCTTCGCCTTTACCCACTGTTTCTGTATCTTCTGATTCAATTATTTCTTCATCTTCTTCGTGAGCCGCAAGAGAAATTGTAACTACCTTTTCTCCGTCCTTGGTCTTCATAAGAATAACACCCTTTGACGGACGGTTACATTCTCTGACCTGCTCTGCCGGAAGACGGATAATAATTCCGTCGGACGAAATCATAATTATATCTTGGCCGTCTTCAACCATATCAATAGCGCAAACATCGCCGTATTGCTCTGTATGATAGTTTGTGAGTCCTTTACCCCCACGGTTTTGAACACGGTAGTTGGAAACATCGCTTCTTCTACCGTAGCCTTTTTCGCTGATTGTGAGCACTTTTCCTTCGGAGCTGAATACAACCATACCCACAACCTCGTCACCGTCACGAAGTGTAATGGCACGAACACCTCGGGCTGTTCTGCCGATGGCACGGGCATCACTTTCGTTAAAGCAAATGCTCATACCCTTCTTTGTGGCAACCATCAAGTTTTGCTCACCGTCGGTAAGCTTAACCCAGCGAAGCTCGTCGCCTTCGTCAAGATTGATTGCAATAATACCGCTCTTGCGGATATTCTTATATGCATCAAGCTCGGTTCTCTTAATAACGCCGTTCTTTGTTGCCATGCAGAGATAATATTTACCTTCACCGAAATCGGGAACACGCAGCATTGCGGTAACTTTTTCTTCCGCAGTAATGGGAAGAATGTTGACAATGTTCATACCCTTGCCCGTTCTGCTGCCCTCGGGAATTTCATAGCCTTTAAGCCGGTACATTTTGCCTTCGCTTGT
The DNA here is from genome assembly GCA_945787805.1 of uncultured Clostridia bacterium. Taxonomy (GTDB): domain Bacteria; phylum Bacillota; class Clostridia; order Oscillospirales; family Acutalibacteraceae; genus Fimenecus. Next base: position 137,760 of record CALZID010000002.1, read on the forward strand.
GAAGAAAAGAATGTAGTCGTGAGATGAACAGATAAACATTGTTTCTGCCACATCTTCTTCACGACGGCTCATACCTTTTACACCCTTGCCGCCGCGGCGCTGTACCTGATAAGTTTCAACGGGCTGACGCTTGATGTATCCCATTTTTGTAAGAGTGAATACGCAATCTTCTTCTGCAATAAGGTCTTCAATATCAACTTCACCGCTGACATTGACGATTTCTGTTCTTCTGTCATCATTATATTTTTTGCCGATTGCAGAAAGCTCGTCTTTGAGAATTTCTTTAACCTTTTCTTCTGACCCGAGAATTTCAAGATATTCTTTGATTTTAATGCGGAGTTCATCACGCTCGGCAATAATTTTTTGAATTTCAAGACCTGCCAACTGACCGAGACGGAATGCCACAATAGCCGCTGCCTGTGGGTCATCGAAATCAAATTTTTCCATAATTGCGACTTTTGCTTCTGCCTGACCGCCTTTACAAGCACGGATTGTTGCGATGATTTCATCAACAATGTCGATAGCTCTTGCCAGACCTTCTAAAATATGCTCTCTTGCCTGAGCCTTATTCAAATCAAACTGTGTTCTTCTTGTTATGATTTCACACTGGAACTTAATATATTCTTCAATAATCTGTTTAAGTGTGAGAATTTTCGGCTCACCGTTGACAAGTGCCAATTGAATGATACCGTAAGAAATTTGCAATTGAGTCATTTGATAAAGCTGATTGAGCACAACCTGTGGGTTTGCGTCACGCTTTAAATCAATAACTATTTTCATACCGCCGCCGCGTTTTGATGAATAGTCGTTAATATCGGAAAGACCTTCAATTCTCTTATCCTTATGTAAATCTGCAATAGATTCAATAAGTCTTGCTTTATTAACCTGATAAGGAAGCTCGGTAATAATAATCTGAAATCTTCCCGTTCTCTCATTTTCAACAATTTCGGCACGGCCTCGAAGAGTAATTTTGCCGCGACCGGTTGCATAAGCGGCACGGATTCCCGCTCTGCCCATAATTATGCCGCTTGTGGGAAAATCGGGACCTTTGATATGCTCCATAATATCGTCAAGCTCTGCTTCGGGGTTATCAATGACACAGCAGATACCGTCAATGAGCTCGCCTAAATTATGGGGCGGAATATTTGTAGCCATACCGACGGCGATACCTGTTGAACCGTTTGCCAAAAGGTTTGGATATCTTGACGGCAAAACTGTGGGCTCTTTAAGACGGTCATCATAGTTTGTTGTAAAATCAACTGTGTCTTTATCAATATTTGTGAGCATTTCAAGTGCGATTTTGCTCATTCTTGACTCAGTATAACGGTATGCGGCAGGCGGGTCACCGTCAACCGAACCGAAGTTACCGTGACCGTCAACAAGCACATATCTCATTGAGAAATCCTGTGCCAAACGGACCATTGCGTCATAAACGGATGCGTCACCGTGTGGATGGTAACGACCCAGCACAGAACCGACTGTATCGGCGCATTTACGGTGTGGCTTGTCCGGATAGAGTGAATTTTCATACATTGTGTAGAGAATTCTTCTGTGAACAGGTTTTAAACCGTCACGCACATCGGGAAGCGCACGGGATGTAATAACTGACATTGAGTAGTCAAGGAATGATTTTCTCATTTCCTTGTTAATCTCAACATTTATAATATTCTGTTCTTCAAGCGGGACATAATTGCCCAAATGCTGATTGTTAGTTTTACTCATTTTTTTACCTCTTATTAAATGTCAAGATTTTGAACATATTTAGCATTTTTCTCAATAAATTCTCTTCGGGGTTCAACCTTGTCACCCATAAGAATTGAGAATGTTTCGTCTGCTTCCATAGCGTCTTCAAGGGTTACACGGAGCATTGTGCGTGTTGCAGGGTCCATTGTAGTTTCCCACAACTGTTCCGGGTCCATTTCACCAAGACCTTTGTAACGCTGAATGTCGCAGTTTGCACCCATTTCTTCAATGAACGCATCTCTCTGTTCATCCGAAAAAGCATATTCGTGGCGTTTGCCCTTGCTCACTTTGAAAAGCGGCGGCTGTGCAATATAAATATAGCCTTCGGTAATCAAATCTTTCATATATCTGAAGAAGAATGTGAGAAGAAGTGTTCTGATATGCTGACCGTCAACATCCGCATCGGCCATAATAACGATTTTGTGGTAACGGAGTTTTTCTATGTTGAATTCTTCACCGATACCCGTGCCAAGAGCTGTGACAACCGGTGTTAATTTATCGTTACCGATAACCTTGTCAATTCTCGCCTTTTCAACATTGAGCATTTTACCCCAAAGTGGAAGAATTGCCTGAATTCTGTTATCTCTGCCCTCTTTTGCAGAGCCCCCCGCAGAGTCACCCTCGACGATGAAAATTTCAGTATTTTCAGGGTTTTTATCAATACAGTCCGCAAGTTTACCGGGAAGTGAATTGCCTTCAAGTGCGGATTTTCTTCTTGCACTGTCTCTTGCCTTTCTTGCGGCTTCTCTTGCTCGGGAAGCGTCAAGGGCTTTATTGAAAATTGCCTTTGCAGCCTGGGGATTTTCTTCAAAATATGTCATCAGCTTATCATATATCATTTTTGATACGATAGTCTGCATTTCTGTATTACCTAACTTGCCCTTTGTCTGTCCTTCAAATTCGGCTTCTGTAAGCTTAACGCTGATAACCGCAGTCAAGCCTTCACGGACATCGTCACCCGAAAGGTTTTTATCGTTATCTTTAAGCAATTTAAAATTTCTGCCGTATTCATTGAATACTCTTGTCAAAGCAGTTTTAAAACCGTTTTCGTGAGTACCGCCGTCGATTGTTCTCACACCGTTTGCAAAGCTCAAAATGATTTCATTGTAACCGTCATTATATGAGATTGAAACTTCTGCGCTTCTGTCGCCCTGAACAGTTGTAAAGTGCATAATATCGTCTGTTACGGGAGTAAGACCGCGGCTTGTATTGATATAATCAACGAATGATTTAATGCCGCCTTCATAGCAAAATTTTTCCGTAACAATATTATCTTCGTCACGCTTATCGGTAAGAGTGATTGAAAGACCTGCATTAAGAAATGCCTGTTCACGAAGTCTTCTCTGTAAAACTTCATATTCATAAACAGTTGTTTCTGTGAAAATTTCGGGGTCTGCCTTGAACATAATAAATGTTCCCGTTTCGTCAGTATCTCCGACAATTTCAAGGTCCGTTGCAATATTTCCCCGCTCGAATTTTTGACGGTGGATATGTCCGTTTTGGCTGACTTCAACAACGAACCACTCTGAAAGTGCATTTACAACCGATGAACCGACGCCGTGCAAACCGCCCGATACCTTATAACCGCTGCCGCCGAATTTACCGCCGGCGTGAAGCACGGTAAGAACAACCGTAACTGCGGGAAGTCCCTGCTGCTCATTGATGCCTACGGGAATACCGCGTCCGTTATCCCGTACCGTAATAATATTGTCGGGTAAAATCTCAACTTCAATATGAGTACAATAGCCCGCAAGTGCCTCGTCGATTGAGTTGTCTACGATTTCATAAACCAAGTGGTGAAGTCCTTTAGGTCCCGTTGAACCGATATACATACCGGGACGCTTTCTGACTGCTTCAAGTCCTTCAAGAACCTGAATGGCAGAGGCATCATAAGTTTCGGTTACAACAGTATCCATAACCTCTTCTTCAATTGTGTTTTTAATTTGGTCGCTCATTTTTTTCCTCCGTCAAAATTTTGACTTTATAATCTTTTAAATATTGTTGATGTGTTAAAAGGTGAAATATAAACCTTTCTTTCGTTTTCATTTGTTGTAATAACAAAGGATTTCGGCAATTCTTCAAGGGATACGGTTATACATTCACCCTGTTTTACGGCAGAATTTATATATTCTCTTGTGGATTTTGAAACAGTTGTATTATCAAGGTCAAAAATGCCTAAAATATCTTTGTCCGTAATAACTGTATCTTGACCAATATTTATATACATCAGTCCACCGCTTTTCCGTTTTCTATTTTAAATACTTTACCGACATCTAACCGAGAAACCGTCTCTTTCTCGCAGCAAGTGATAAAAACCTGTTTTCCCGTCATTTTATTAAGAATAAAATTTTGTCTTGTACTGTCAAGCTCACTCATAACATCGTCAAGTAAAATTATGGGGTGTTCGCCCTTTAAATCTTTAATAATTTCCGCTTCACCCAGCTTTAATGAAAGCGAAGCGCTTCTCTGCTGCCCCTGTGAGCCGAATTTTCTCGCCGAAATTCCGTCTATCAAAATTTCAATATCATCACGGTGGGGTCCGCTCGTTGTACTTTTTAAATACAAATCATTTGGACGGTGTTTCAACATACTTTCAAAATAAATTTTCGCAATATCCGACTTTTCTTCACTTTCATATCTCACATTGCTTAAATATTTAATTGAAAGATTTTCTTTTTCCCCGGAAATACCGTTGTAAATCTCACTCGCTTTTACTTGAAGCATTTTAATATAATTTATTCTGTCAACTATTACATCTGCCCCCGCAAGCGCAATTTTTTCATCCCAGATATCAAGAGTATCTAAAAGTGATGCATTTTCCGCCGCATTTTTAAGTAAAGCATTTTTTTGAGTTATCAGATGATTAAAATATGTAAGCTTTTTTGCATATAAATTATCTGTTTGACTGATTGCGGTGTCGATAAATCTTCGTCTGTTCACGGGTCCGTCTTTAATAAGGGACAAATGTATGGGAGAAAACACCACACTGTAATATTTTCCGATAAGCTCTCTGGGAGAGTCTAAATTTATTCCGTTTAAATTTGCAGTCCGTTTCTTTTCAATAAAAATTGATGCATTATTTTCACGAAGCGCAGTTTCAAAGCTCATTGAAATTTTAGAATTTTCTCTGTCAAACTGAATAAGCTCACTGTCTTTTGAGCCTCTAAAGCTTTTACAACCGGTAAAAAGCCAAATTGCCTCTAAAAGATTGGTTTTGCCCTGACCGTTCTGACCGTATATAACATTTATTTCTTTATGGGGAAAAATCCCCATAAAATCAATATTACGAAAATTCTCTATTTTTATTTCATTAACATACATCAGATAACCTCATAAACAATGTTATCAAATTCAACTCTGTCACCCGAATGAATTTTTTTACCGCGGGCAGTACAAATTTCATCATTAACCTTAACTTCGCCTTCCTGAATGACAATTTTTGCGTGCCCGCCCGTCATTACGGCATTGCTGAGCTTTAACAAAGCGTCAAGTCTGATAAAATCACCGTCTGTTTTTATTTCAATATGCTCTTTTTGTTTAATTCTTGCCGAAATTTTTTTCATATCAGTTCATCCTTACGGGAAGCACCATAAATAAGAAGCTTCTTTCATAGATGAGTGAACCGTCATCATCGGGTACCATAATAATAGGTGAAGTTGCACCGTTAAGACGAAGCGTTATCTCATCTGTATCGCAAACTCTGAGAGCGTCAAGAAGATATTTATTGTTAAATCCGATTTCAACTCTTTCACCCTGAATATCCGCAAGAATTCTGTCATTTGCGGTACCCAAAGCGGTTGTACTTGAAATTTTGATTGAATCTGTATCAAAAATACATCTTACATAGCTCTTTATTCTTTCAGTAATAATAAGAGATGTTCTTTCAATACTGCTGATAAAGCTTCTTGTGTTTACTTTAACTTCTGTTTTTGCAGTTGAGAGAATTGCGCTCTTATAGCTTAAAAATTCACCTTCAAGAAGTCTTGAAACAATTATATAATTGCCGCATTCAAAAAGAATATGACGGGAAGCGACTACCATTGAAACCGTTTTGCAGTCTTCACCGATAAGCTTAATCACTTCATTAAGTGTTTTCTTCGGTACAACAAAGATTTTTTCTTCACCGTTATAATCAATTTTTTCATTTCTTATAGCAAGCTTATATCCGTCAACGGATACAAGACGAATATTACCACCCGTAACTTCAAAACGGATACCTGTGTGAATTACCTTTGAATCGTTTTCAGCAGCCGCAAAGATTGTCTTTTTAACCATATCCTTTAAAATTTCTCCGCCGACAACTATTGGAAAACCGCCCGATACTGACGGAAGCTCGGGATAATCAGCCTCTGAAAATCCCATAATTGAAAATTCAGAATCACCGCTCTTGATTTTGCAGATAAGTCTGTCATCACATTCAATTGTAACAAGCTCATCAGGAACATTTCTTAAAATATCACAAAGTATTTTTGCATTGAGAATTACACTGCCGGTTTGTTCGACTCTGCCGTCAACCGATGTGATTATTCCCACTTCAAGGTCATAACCCGTAAGTAAAATTTTGTCGTTCTCTGCTTTTATGAGAATACCTTCAAGTGAAGGAAGATTTGAAGATTTTGTTGATGTTGCTCTTTGAACATTCATACATGCTTCACCGAGAATTTGTGACGAACAAATAAATTTCATAAACATTCTCCTTTTAAAAAAATAATAATAAAAAGTATAGTATTAGTAGTAGGTACGGTTTAAACTGTCGAAAACTTAAAAATTTCTTTATTTTTCAAGATAAATATCGGTTTTTTATGCTTTGAAAAGTTTTTAATCCATTGTCAAAATAAAAGTTATAAAATAACTTGTCGAAAACTAAATTGTTGAAATTTTGAAATGTGTTGAAAACTCAGTCATTTATATTCTTAATTATTTCGTTAATCAAGTTCTTATATTTTGAATCTGAATTGATTTTGTTTTGCACATTTTTAAGCGAACTGTTGACAGTTGAATGGTTTCTGCCAAAGACTTTACCAACTTCATCTTGCGATAAATCGGTAATTTCTCTGATTATATACATTGCAGCCTGCCTTGCATTGTTGATGTTTGCATCACGGCGCTCACTTTTAAGCTGCTCGGCTGTAACACCGAATGTAAAAGATACTTTTTCAAGAATATTGTCAATCACAACACCTATCGGCTGGCTTGTTATCAGAATATCTTTAAGCACTTCTTTTGCAACATCAATTGTTGGCGTAACATCGTTAAATGAGCAATATGCATAAATATTTTTAACCGCAGAACCCATTTGACGAACATTGCTTTTTATGTTTTCCGCAATAAAACTGCAAACATCATTCGGTAATTCAAATTTTAACTGATTTGCCTTATCTTTAATAATTGCAACTCTTGTTTCAAAATCCGGCGGCTGAATATCTGCCAAAAGACCGCTTTCAAATCTTGTTTTAAGTCTGTCTTCAATTTTTGGAATTGCACTTGGCGGTTTATCCGATGTCAATACAATTTGTTTTCCTGCCTTGATAAGAGTATCAAAGGTATGAAATATTTCTTCTTCTGTTTGTGCTTTGCCCGCAATAAATTGAATATCGTCAATAAGCAAGGCGTCGCAGGTTCTGTATTTGTGATGAAGGTCATGTGTTGTTTTTGTCTGCAATGCAAAATAAAGCTCGTTTGTAAGATTTTCACTTGTGGTATAAACAATATTCGCATCGGGATTATTTGTTTTGATTTTTTCAATAATTGCATTTAAAAGGTGAGTTTTGCCGAGCCCTGAATTGCCGTAAATAAAAAGGGGATTAAAAACAGACCCGGGAGTTTCCGCAACTCTCATTGATGCGGTATAGGCAAACTTATTTGACGGACCGACAACAAAGTTATTGAATGTCAATTTTGCATTTTCAATATTTGAATAACTTGTCCCGCTGAATGAAGACTCATTTTCTTCACTTTTTTCGTTCGGAACATTTTCAAAAGGAATAAGCTCAATTTCAACATTAAATCCCAATGTATTATAAAAAGCGTCTATAATAAGCTGACGGTATTTATTCATAATTAAGTCAATTTTAAAGCCCGGCGCCGCAATAATTACTCTGTCAGTTTCGATTTTTATAAGCTTTAACGGCTCAATCCACATATTATATGCAATTGAATTCATATTTTCTTTGCAATAACCGCAAACAGAGTCCCAAAATTCTGAATATGAGTTCACTTAATCGCTTCCTTTCAATAAATTTATGATAAAATGCTGTAATTTCAATAAAAACAGCGTTATTTTGCGTTTTTCGTAATTATAAGTGTAGTTGCCCACTATCACACATAATCAATTTTAGCACACTTTTAAACGAATTTCAATGAATTTTAAATGAAAAATTAGATAAATATACAATTATATATTATATATAAATAGTGCACTTTTTCAAAATTTAAAAAAATAAAAATAAAAATATCAATCAACTTTTCAATAAAAAACACAATATATTGTTGGAAACTTTTATTTTTTGTTTATGAAATCAAATATATTGAATTTTTTCTCCAAATTTTTATAAGTTGACATTTTGACAAATTTCTTATATAATGTCTATCCGCAGATATTTTTAATGTGTGACTATTAAATGAAACGGAGGAGTAAAGAATGAAGAGAACTTATCAGCCAAAGAAGCGTCATCGCAAGATGGAGCACGGCTTCCGTAAGAGAATGTCTGACAGAAACGGCAGAAAGGTACTTGCTCGCAGAAGAGCTAAGGGCAGAAAGCAATTGACATATTGATTTGTCAATAAAGGTTTTAAAAAGTGAAACGGACAGTAGCATTAAAAAAAAATCGCGATTTTCGCAGACTGTACGGCAAAGGTAAATCATTTCAGGCTCCTGCACTGGTTTCTTATGTAATGAAAAACCGTGCGGGAATTTGTCGTATGGGGATAACAACTTCAAAAAAAATAGGCAACGCAGTTGAAAGAAATCGCTCAAGGCGGGTTATTCGTGCCGCTTACAGCAGTATTGAAGATAAAATAAACGGTAATTATGATTTCGTTTTTGTTGCAAGGTCAAGAACAAAATATCAAAAAAGCACACAGATAGCACAAATAATGCTTTCTCAGTTACAGAAAGCAGGTGTAATTGATGAAACAGTCAATAATTAAAGCAATCAGGTTTTATCAGAAAAAAATATCACCCTTGTTCGGACCGAAATGCCGTTATTATCCGACCTGTTCGCAATATGCAATACAGGCAATTGAAATACACGGAGTTTTTAAAGGCTCTGTTCTTACTGTATTCAGACTTTTAAGATGCAATCCCCTTTTTCCCGGCGGGTATGACCCCGTACCCGAAAAAAAACAAAAAAAGTGAGTCCAATAATTTTCGGAGGACAAAATGTACGAATTTATTTATAATGTTTTTTCAGTACCGTTTGGTTACATTATCGGCTTTTTTTATGATTTAAGTAACAACTATGTTATTTCTTTGTTGCTAATGACAATTTGCGTTAAGCTTATTTTACTCCCGTCCTCGATAAAGCAACAAAAGGGTATGATTAAAACCCAGAGAATGCAGCCGAAGCTCAGAAGAATAAAAGAAAAATATGCCGGCAATCAACAAAAAATTCAAGAAGCTACACAGGAGCTTTATGCAAAAGAAGGCTACTCATCAATGACCGGCGGATGTCTTCCAATGCTTATTCAGTTTCCCATTATGATGGGCGTTTTTGCAGTAAACTACAGACTTTTGTCTTATGTTCTTAAAATTCCTACCGATGTAATTGAAACTCTTAAAGCGGAAGTATTAAAGCTTTCTAATTTGACAACCTATGAAAAAACTCCTTTAAGACTTGAGCTTACTGCAATGACTCATTTCAACGAACTCGATTTATCGGCGATTCCCGTTGAAACAGTAGATAAAATCAATAACTTTATCAATAATTTCCAACTTTTCGGAGTTGACCTTTCAAGAACACCCGACACAAAAATGGGTTGGGATATGCTGTGGCTTATTCCCATTCTCACAGGTGTCACATCATTTGCTATGGCGCTTTATACATGGCTCAGACAAAGAAAAACAAATCCTGAAATGGCAAACAATCCGTCAATGGGTTGTATGTCACTTATGTCACCCGCACTGAGCATTTTTTTCTCTTTCAAATTCCCGGCAAGCGTTGGTGTTTATATCATTTTGTCAAGTGCGCTTTCATTTATTCAGATGGTTATCACAAACAAAGTGTTCACACCTAAAAAGATGCTTGCAAAAGCAATGGTTGACGAAACTATTAACCGTCGCGCAAGAGAAGAAATATTTAAAAATGTTGCAAATACATTGGATGACAATAATACTGAGGTGTAAATATGATTAAAGAAGCAATCGGAATCGGTAATACCGTTGACGAAGCAAGAGCTGCTGCAATGCTTGAATTAGGGCTTAATGACTTTGATGATTTCAATGTTGAAGTTTTGCAGACTCCTGTTAAGAAAATTCTCGGTCTTTTCGGCGGTAATCCCGCAAAAGTAAAAATTACAATTGAGGTTTCGGACGAAAAACCCGAAAAGAAACAAAATAATAAAAACAACAAAAAACACGATAAAAAACCTGTTAAAACAGAAAATAAAAAGCAGGAAAAGAAAGCGGAGCCCAAGGCAGAAAAACAAGAGCCTAAGGCAGAGAAAAAAGAAGAAACAGAGCTTCCTTTAAACGAAACAAACCTTTACGGCGACACTGTTGAATATATCAAGTCAATTGTTCTCGGTCTCGGTATGACAGAATGTAATATCAAAGAAATGTCAAACGAAGAAGAGATTTATTTTGAGCTTGATTGCGGTGACGATTACGGTATCATCATCGGTAAACGGGGCGAAACTCTTGACGCTATTCAATATCTTGCAAGAATGAGGGCAAACAAGGGTAATCAAAACTATAAGAGAGTTTCAATCAATGTGGGCAATTACCGTGCAAAGAGAGAAGAAACTCTTAGAATTCTCGCCAGAAAAACTGCAATTAAAGCAGTTAAACAGGGCAGAAACATCAGCCTTGAACCAATGAATCCGTATGAGAGAAGAATCATTCATACCGCAGTTCAGGAAATTGAAGGAGCAACATCTCATTCAATCGGTTCAGACCTTGACAGACGAGTTGTTATCACACCTGTTGACGGTGCAAAAAATCATTCTCACGGCGGCAGAAACGGTGGTTATAACCGTGGCAGACGGGAAAAGAAAGAGGCATATAAGCCTGAGATTTCTCCCGACAGAGCTCCGAAAAGTGATATTGACGGCGCATCTCTCTATGGCAAGGTTGAAATTCGTTCAACAGCTAACATAACAGAAGAATAATTGATAATCGGCGGTGGTAGGAATACTTATCGCCGATTTTTTTAGGATTGATATTATGGAATATTTTGCAAAAGAATATGATGTTGCCGTTATCGGCGCAGGCCATGCGGGAATTGAAGCGGCTTTGGCTTCTGCAAGGCTGGGGGCTAAAACAGTTGTTTTTACAATAAATATGGATTGGGTGGGCAATATGCCCTGTAACCCTTCAATCGGCGGCACATCAAAGGGGCATCTTGTCAGAGAAATTGATGCTCTCGGCGGTGAAATGGGAATAGCAGCCGACAAAACATCAATACAAACAAGAATGTTGAATCGCGGCAAAGGTCCTGCGGTTCACTCTTTGCGTGCTCAAATTGACCGTCGCGAATATTCCAAATATATGAAGCACACCCTTGAAAAGCAGGAAAACCTTGATATGAAACAGGCTGAAATTGTTGACCTTTATAAAAAGGACGGCCTTTTCTATCTTAAAACTCAACTTGAAGCGGTATATTCTGCTAAATCGGTAATTCTTGCAACCGGAACTTTCTTGGGCGGAAGAATTTATATCGGTGACATTTCTTATGAAAGCGGCCCCGACGGAATGTTTGCGGCAACCCGTCTTTCAAAGGCACTTTATAAAATGAATATTCCCCTTCGCAGATTTAAAACGGGTACTCCGTCAAGAGTTAATAGACGAAGTGTTGATTTTTCAGAGCTGGAAATTCAGGAAGGCGATGAGCAAATAGTTCCGTTTTCTTTTGCAACGACAGAATTACCCGAAAACAAATCAGTTTGTCACATTACATATACCAATGAAGAAACAAAGAGAATAATCCTTGAAAATATTCATCGCTCCCCCCTTTATTCAGGCAAAATCGAAGGCGTTGGGCCGAGATATTGCCCAAGCATTGAAGATAAGATTGTCCGCTTTTCAGAAAAAGAAAGACATCAGTTATTTATTGAGCCTTGCGGACTGGATACGGAAGAATTATATTTACAGGGTATGTCATCATCTCTGCCCGAAGATGTGCAGCTTCAATTTCTCAGAAGTATTAAAGGGCTTGAAAATGTTGAAGTTATGAGAACCGCTTATGCTATTGAATATGACTGTGTTGACCCCTTAGCACTTAAAGCATCACTTGAATTTAACGATATTGACTCTCTTTTCGGTGCGGGGCAGTTTAACGGCTCGTCGGGATATGAAGAAGCCGCCGCACAGGGGCTTATTGCGGGAATAAATGCAGTCAGAAAAATACAGGGCAAAGCTCCCTTCATTCTTGACCGTGCAAGCTCATATATCGGCACGCTTATTGACGACCTTGTTACAAAGGGTTGCTCAGACCCATACAGAATGATGACATCCCGAAGCGAATACAGACTCTTACTTCGTCAGGATAATGCGGATATCCGTTTAATGAAATACGGATATGAAATCGGTCTTATCTCACAGGAGAGATATGACAAATTCTTAAATAAGCTTGAGCTTATAAAGCAAGAGCGAGAAAGAGTCGACAGTATTACAATTGCACCCGGTGACGAAATCAATAAAATGCTTGTTTCACGTGAAACGGCACCTATGAAGACGGGTATCAGACTCTCTGAATTGATTAAAAGACCGCAGCTTGACTATGCTTGTCTGACACCTTTTGACAAAACCCGACCGGACTTTTCACCCGATATTTTTGAACAGGTGGAAATAGACTTGAAATATGAAGGCTATATCAAGCGCCAGCAAGCAAAGGTTGACGAGATGAGAAGACTTGAAGTTAAGAAAATTCCTGCGGATATTGATTATGACGATGTATATTCTCTTCGCCTTGAAGCCAGGGAAAAGCTTAAAAAGGTGCGCCCCGAAAGTGTGGGACAAGCCTCCCGAATAAGCGGCGTATCACCGTCGGATATTTCAGTATTGCTTATTTATCTTAAAAAGGAACAGATATAATGTTAAATAAAGAGTTATTTTATGCAACAATAAAGCCCTTTGAAACAGAAACAGATGACGACGCTTTCGCTCGTCTTGATAAATTTGCGGAAATGCTTATTGAGACAAATAAAAGCTTTAATCTCACTGCAATCAAAGAACCCGACGATGTAACCGTCAAGCACTTTGCAGATTGCCTTGCTATTTTTAAATATGTGAATATTCCCGAAAATGCAAGGATTATTGATGTGGGTACGGGTGCGGGATTTCCGGGACTTGTGTTAAAACTCTGCCGTCCCGATATAAATATGACTTTTCTTGACAGTACAAAGAAAAAGTTAGGATTTATTGAAAATGTGTTAAATGAATGTGGAGTCAAAGGTGAAACTCTGCATATGAGAGCTGAAGAAGCGGCGCAACTTTCAAAATACAGAGAGCAGTTTGATTTTGCCACCGCAAGAGCAGTTGCGGCACTCCCCGTTCTTTCCGAATATTGTTTGCCCTTTGTGAAGCAAGGGGGAAGCTTTATTTCTATGAAATCCGCCGAGAGCGACGAAGAAATGAAAGACGCAAAAAAGGCAATCGGTATTCTCGGGGGAAAAATAAATGACGATATTGTGTTTGATTTAGTCGAAAATATGCCTCGCAGAATTATAATTATTAAAAAGAATTCGCAAACTCCGACAAAATACCCTCGACCTTCAGCTCAAATCGCTAAAAAACCGTTAAAATAATGACGAAACCCGTTGATATCAAGCCAAATTTGGCTTACGGATTTTCTTTACAAACAACCCTCCACAGTGCTATGATTTAGTCAAGGACAAGCACTGCGGAGGTTTTTATTTATGCTGAAAAAACAAAACAAAATAAGACCGGATAATCAGATACTTTCAATTCCACAAGGCGATATTCTCCCAAACCCAAATCAACCAAGAAAAAGATTTGATTATGACGAACTTGAAGGACTTGCTCAAAGTATCCGTGCAAACGGTATTCTCCAACCGTTGATAGTCAGAGAATTGGAAAACGGAAAATATGAGCTTGTTGCAGGCGAAAGAAGACTGCGTGCGGCAAGACTTACGGGACTGACAAAGGTGCCATGTGTTGTCAGCGAGATTTCCGAAACCGATTCTGCAATATTTGCAGTGCTTGAAAACCTTCAAAGACAGGACCTTGACTATTTTGAAGAAGCCGAAGCATTGGCAACTCTTGTCAGTGATTATCACATGGGACAGGACGAGCTTTGCAAGAAGCTGGGCAAGGCACAATCCACAATTTCAAACAAGTTAAGATTATTAAAGCTCAGCGACGAAATGAGATATCAAATCAGCCGAGCAGGACTTTCCGAACGCCACGCCAGAGCGCTTCTCACATTAAATGACGAAGTGAAGCGGGCAAGGGCATTATCCATAATAATTGACAGACATTTAACCGTCAGCGAAAGCGAACAACTTATTGAACAGATGATAAGAAAAAACGAAGCGCCGAAAAAACAGATGCTTCGAGGCTTTAAGGATATTCGCATATTTATCAACACATTAAATAATGCGGTTGACAATATAAGACGGGCGGGAATTGATGCGGACTCGGTAAAGACCGAAACCGACGAATATGTTGAATATATTGTGCGAATTCCGAAGCTCGACGATGTAGTAAGAGATGTTGCTACATAAAAACGGTAAAACCACCGGTTATCTCCCCCGATAACAAAGGTGATTTTATATAGTGGCGCAAGCCACCCATATCCTTCTCTTTCACACCCCACATCCACAGCGAAAGGCTCCCGAAAGGGAGTCTTTTGCGTTATAAAGAGCTTTTATGTTTCACGTGAAACAAAAACAGACGGAGAAGCAGAAAAAATTGCCATATAAAATTTAAAATTTTTCTTTTATTTTCATAATAAGTATGTTATACTTATATAAAATCGAGTATTAGGGTGTAAAAATCACCTTTTATGTATTTTGGAGTGGGATTTTTTGGCAAAAGTCGTTTCAATTATAAATCAAAAGGGTGGAGTCGGCAAAACTACCACAGCAGTCAGCCTGGCAGCCGCAGTGGGTGCAAAAGGCTTTAAGGTTTTGCTTGCAGATATTGACCCCCAGGGTAATTCTACAAGCGGATTTGGAATAAACAAGCGTAAAATCTCACATTCTTCCTATGATGTGCTGGTAAATGATGTTCATACCGAAGACGCAATAATAAAAACCCGTTTTACAAATGTTGATATTCTCCCGGCGGACTTAAACCTTGCAGGTGCAGAAGTTGAGCTTATTGAACTTGAAAAAAGAGAGAGCCGTTTAAAAATGGCGGTGGCTCAGGTGTGGGATAAATACGATTATATTTTCTTTGACTGCCCCCCTTCTCTCGGTCTTATTACAATCAACGCATTAACCGCGTCCGACACATTTTTGGTTCCCGTTCAGTGCGAATTCTATGCACTTGAAGGACTTGCTCAGCTTATGGCAACCGTCCGTCAGGTTAAAAGACTTTATAATCCCCACATTGAGCTTGAAGGCGTTTTGCAGACGATGTATGACGGAAGACTTAATCTTACACAGCAAGTTGTCACAGAGATTAAAAAATTCTTTCCCAATAAAGTTTATAAAACAACAATACCGAGAAATGTTCGGCTTTCAGAGGCTCCGTCATTCGGTGAGCCGATTATATATTATGATAAGCATTCAAAGGGTGCGTTGGCTTATGACGCATTTGCAGACGAATTCTTATCACAGCAAAAGTGATGAGGTGAAGCTATGGCAAAAAAAGGTGGATTGGGCAGAGGCTTAGACGCTCTGTATAGCGAAAATGACAGCAACAATTCCGTTTCGACGCTGAATATTAACGAAATTGAGCCTAACCGTGACCAGCCGAGAAAAATCTTTGATGAAAAAGCACTTGAAGAATTGTCAAAGAGCATAAAACAAAACGGTATAATTCAGCCTTTGCTTGTGCGCCCTATGTCCGACGGTAGTTATCAACTTGTAGCCGGTGAAAGAAGATGGCGTGCGGCCAGAATGGCGGGAGTTACCGAAATTCCCGTTACAATTCGTGAAATGACTGACGAAGAAGCAAGTGTATTTGCACTTATCGAAAACTTGCAAAGAGAAGACTTGAACTCTGTTGAAGAGGCGCAAGGACTTAAATCTCTCATTGAAACCTACGGCTTTACACAAGAAGAAGCTGCCGAAAGGGTCGGCAAATCCCGTGTGGCAGTTACAAATACATTAAGATTGTTAAAACTTCCCGACTCAGTACTTAAATTACTTGGTGACGGAAAGCTCACCGCAGGTCATTGTAGAGCGCTTGTTTCTCTCGACGACGAGAAAGAGATGCTGAGAATTGCAGATTCGGCAATAACGAACGACCTTTCGGTGCGTCAGGTTGAAAAAATGGTTAAATATGCTTCACAGGGCGAAAAACCGAACCCTAAGAAGCGTGATAAAAAACGGGATAAATTTTATGATGAGGTTGAGATTGCTCTCACAAATGTACTCGGCAGAAAGGTTAAAATCTATTTGTCGGGTTCAGGTCATAAAGGAACTCTCGAGGTTGAATTCTTCGGCAAAGAGGATTTAACAAGAATAGCAAAAGAATTTGATAAATAAGGTGAAACAAAATGCTTGATATTAAGTTTTTAAGAACAAATCCCGATGTTGTAAAAGAAAACATCAAGAAAAAGTTCCAAGACGAAAAGCTCCCGCTTGTTGACAAGGTAATTGAGCTTGACGCAGAATACAGAACCGCAAAAGGCCGCGGCGATGAGCTTCGTGCACTCCGTAATTCCGTAAGCAAAGAAATCGGCGGACTTATGGCTCAGGGCAAACGCGACGAAGCCGAAGCCGCTAAACAAAAGGTAAAGGATATGGCGGACGAGCTTGCTGTCTTGCAGGTTAAAGAAGCGGAGCTTGAAGAAGAAATAAGAAAGATTATGCTTGTAATCCCCAACATTATTGACGAAAGCGTTCCAATCGGTAAGGACGACAGTGAAAATGTTGAAATTGAGCGATACGGCGAGCCGATAACTCCCGATTTTGAAGTCCCCTACCATGTTGATATTATGGAAAATCTCAACGGTATTGATTTAGACGCCGCAAGAAAGACCAGCGGTAACGGATTTTATTATCTCTGCGGTGATATTGCAAGACTTCATTCCGCAATTCTCTCTTATGCGAGAGATTTTATGATTGACCGGGGATTTACTTATTACATTCCCCCGTTTATGATTAGAAGCGATGTCGTAACGGGCGTTATGAGCTTTTCCGAAATGGAAAATATGATGTATAAAATCGAAGGCGAAGACCTTTATCTTATCGGTACGAGCGAGCATTCAATGATAGGCAAGTTTATTGACAGCTTTACTCCCGAAGAAGAGCTTCCGAAAACTTTGACAAGCTATTCCCCCTGCTTCCGTAAAGAAGTGGGCGCACACGGTATTGAAGAGCGCGGTGTTTACAGAATACATCAATTTGAAAAGCAAGAAATGATAGTTGTTTGTAAGCCCGAAGACAGTATGAAATGGTATGACAAGCTTTGGCAGAATTCGGTTGATTTCTTCCGTTCGCTTGATATTCCCGTCAGAACTCTTGAATGTTGTTCGGGCGATTTGGCGGACTTAAAGGTTAAGAGCTGTGATGTTGAGGCATGGAGCCCCCGTCAGCAGAAATACTTTGAAGTCGGCTCTTGTTCAAACCTTGGTGACGCACAGGCCCGTCGTCTCGGTATCAGAGTTAAGTCAAAGGACGGCAACTATTTTGCACATACATTAAATAATACGGTAGTTGCACCGCCGAGAATGCTTATTGCATTCCTTGAAAACAATCTCAATGCGGACGGAAGCATTAACATTCCGAAGCCGTTGCAGATGTATATGGGTGGAAAAACAAAAATCGAGAAATAATCTCAAAGGCAAATTAAAACGAGAGGGATTTATTATGAACAAAACAGTTATTAAAGTAATCAGTATTATAATGGTACTTTCACTTACAATGCTCACTTTTGCAGCATGCGGCAGCGGAGAAGACTTTGAAAAGGTAGATTCTTCAACCACAACAACGGAAACGACAACAGAAGCACCAAAGGCTACAAATATCAATCCGTTTACAGGTGCGGCAGATTTATCAGAAGAAGCAATCGGCGCAAGACCTGTTGCAATTATGGTTGAAAACTCACCCGAAGCAAGACCGCAATGGGGCATGTCAACACCCGATGTTATTGTTGAAGGCGTTGTTGAAGGCGATATTACAAGAATGATGTGGCTCTATGCCGATGTTACAAAAATTCCAAAGATTGGACCTGTCAGAAGTGCGCGTCACGACTATGTTGAAATCGTGGCAGGCTTAAACGCTATTTATGCACACTGGGGCGGCAGCGGTGAAAAGAACGGTACTTATGCTTATGCGGCATTTAAAAAGTATGATGTTGACCATATCGATGCGCAGGCATATGATGGCAAATATTTCAAGAGAGAGTCGTCAAGATCAGCTCCGCATAACGGTTATACAAACGGCGAGTTATTGGCAAAAGCAATAAAGGACCTTAAAATCGAGACAAAAGCGAAAAACGATAACTGGACAATGTTCAAGGTTGTTGAAGACGGAGTTAGATTGCCGTTCGGCGGAGCATCGGGCAATGCAATTGAAGTTAATGTAACATTCTCATCAAACTATAAATATTCGTTTAAGTATGATATGAGCAAAAATACTTATGCAAGTCATTTAAACAATAAGGCAGTAACCGACGGAACAACAAAAGAAGCCGTTACATTCTCAAACCTTATTATAATGTTTACAAAAGTTGGCGGAGTTCAAACAACAAACGCCAAAGATAAAAAGCTCAGAGAATGGGATTTGACAAGCGGAGAAGCAATTTATGTTTCACAGGGTGCAGGCGAAAAAATCACCTGGAAAAAAGACGGTGCAACCTCCCCTCTCAAATTCTACGGAACAGACGGCAAAGAGCTTATTATAAATAAAGGCAAAACCTGGATAGGCGTAGTGCCCACAGACCAAAAGAGTAATTTCAGCATTAAAGAATGACGCACTAATATAATTCGAAAGGAAGAATTATTATGAATAAAAAAATCATAGCAATTTCACTTGTTCTTGTTATTATGGTGACTTGTTTCTCGGCTTGCAAGCAAAAGAGAGAAACAACCAAAATTAACGGGCAAGAAGTTATTGCCGTAACAGATGAAAGCGGAAATCCCATTATTAACGAAAAAAATGAAGCGGTCGTTCTTGTTACCGACAGAGAAGGCGAAGTAATTACCTTTGAAAGCGGCGAAGAACAAACCCGTTATATGCAGATAATCGATGCAGTTGTTATTGACGGCGTAGCACACGGCGAGAAATATAATATGAATGTGTTAAGCGGTTGGACAGCCGGAATCGGCGACAGAATAAACAAAGACGGAACAGACGAAAAATGCTATATTCATTTTACAAAGAACAAAGACCTTAAAAAAGATGAAACTCTTGAAACATATCTTGAAGCCGTTGACGAGCAAAATGACCTTCTTGTTGACGGATTCAAAAAAGAAGGCTATACCGTTACTATCAATGACGGAGCAAGTGCAATCAGCTCAAAGAATATCGGCTGTAAAACACGCACATATAAGATTGTTGACGGCGACGGCAAAGTAGTGCATTATGCAGTAAACTATTATTTTGTTGCAGACGATACAGTCTATTCGGTAAACTATGCCTGTGAAAACGGCATCGGTTATGACGAAAGCTTTGACTTTGACTCATATCTTAAAACGAACTTCACTTTTCTCGGTGAATTAGATTAAATCAAAAATAACAAATTGGCGGCGAAGACAAAATCTTCGTCGCTTTTTTATGCTTTTTCAATATGTTGGATAGATAATTTTACATCTACCCAATATGTTGTATTTTTGGAAAATTTTTGAGAAATAATAGACAGATAAACAATATTTTGTTCAACATTTTGTCAATTTTTTAGAATATTTCTAACTAAAAAACGATTTTTTGTCGAATTTTAAACGCCATGTTCATAAAAATACTTCAAAAATTCGTCAAATTGCCAATTTTGATTTTATATTAAAGTGTAAAAATGTACAAAATACACAAATAATAAAAAATTATGAACAAACTATTGCTATTTTTAAGCAGAATTTGTATAATTGTAATAACCATAGGAATGGTGTAATGGGTGAAGTGCCCCCTTTTATAGAAAGGCGCGGTGTTTTCACCTTATAGATACACATCCTAAGGTGACTCGGATGTGTATCATCAGTCTTCCGTAATTTTCGTATTTATACGGAAGATATGGAAGGCAGACCCGAGCAATTTAGAGCACTTTTGTCGAACTCTGCTGAATGTGACTTGAATTCACACAGCTGGGTCAGAGAGTGAGTGATTGATGCTCTCTAAAAGTCGGTTGCTATCGTAACGACACAAAACAATTATGATAGAGCTATTAAATTGCATACATATAATATATGTGGCAAAATATAATAGGAGGAGAAAATATTATGAACAAAACGAAAAAACTGTTAAGTGTTCTTCTCGCAGTTATTATGGCTTTGTCATGCATGACAGTTATGGCGTCAGCAGCAAGAACAAACTATAGAACTGTTAATGACCTTACAGCACTTAACGCTTATTCACCTTACGGTCAAGTTACAAGACTTTCAACCGAAGAGCGTACATCGATTATTTTCGACGCACTTGATAACATTCTCGTAAAAGCAAATATCAATATGGGCGAAGTATTCAATGTTCTCGGTTTGTCAGTTACAATCGACTTGACAAGTGTCGACAGACTTTGCTATTCGTTTGACACAATAGCTAACACCTTCTCGAACTTTTTGTTCTCAATTGCTAAGGCTATCGTTAACCTTGGTATTATTGAAGAGGTTAAATTCGACACATGGCAAACAGGTATGTCTCGTGACGCCACAGCTCAGTTTACAATTCTTACTGAAATTCTTGAGCTTCTCAGTAACAACAGTGGTGTTGTAAACACAGTTATCACATCAGGTAAACTCGACCTTGGTCTTATTAAACTTGGCGATATGTCAGCAGTCGAAAAGGTTCTCGGCGACCTTCCCGGCCTTGTTAAGGGCTTGATTTTCCCGTTGCTCGAAAGATGGGATGACGATGTTGCTTTGATTAAAGACTATGACAAAAAAGTTAAAGGCAACGGCAATGTTGAAACAGTTGTAAACGACAGAGTTAAGAAGCTCTTCAATGACGATATGTCAATCACAACTGTTAAATATGACGCAGCAGGTAATATGACATCTGAACATACAAATATGCCATTTACAACAACTGCTCCTACTTTGGGAACTGTTGCAGCAGATACTGCATCAAGATATGTTTATGTTATGAGTGCTGCAACTCCTGTTCCGGGCACAACTCTTACACTTTATCACATTGTTGACAATGCAGAAGCAGAAGCTCTTGCAAAGACTCCTGACGAAGTTAACGGCAGCCCCGCTGCTTACACATACTTCAAGGAAGCACAAACTTATGTAATGACTCAAGAAGTTGCAGGCAGCGATACATATGTTTGGAAAGCAACAGACAAACAGGGTAATACTTGGAGCTTGAAGTGGTACAATGATAATTCACCTCTTCTTCCCGGCTTCAACGGCAGCATGTTCGACCTCACAACAATGAGTGCAGGCGAGCTTCTCTACACATTCATTCCTGTAGTATTTGAGAAGATGGCTCCTGTTGTTCTCAACGGTTCAATGAAGAAAATCCTTGGCGGATTGTTCGGTGCTCAATACAACTATGTTGGTCAGGTTGGCGAAACCGCAGTTAGCGAACTTCCCGATGGAACAGATGTATTCTTCACACAACCACAGGGCGAATATCTCTGGGAGTGGTCAGATTACAAAGTAATCAACGGTAACCACTACTATCGTTTTGAAGACCAGATTTATGCAGCTGATCTTTCACAGGTTAATAACTATTTCGATATTATTAACTGGAATTATAAAATCACAGGCGACTTTATGAATGAGTTTATTCCGGCAAGCGCTTCAGACGCAGGTGTAAGAATGCTTCAAAAAGTTAACGACTTCCTTGTAAAAGTTGCTAACACAGTTCTTCTTCCAACAGCTGAAACAGATAACTGGAATACTGATTATGTAGCTACATGGACTCGTCCGACATTCGCAACAGGCAACTCAAATCTTGTAGCTAATGTTAAGGCTCTTGCACAGGCATTCATCAAGCTTGCTCCGCAGCATATCTTCGGTTCTGACTATGCTACAAACCCAAGATGCTATTATAATCTTATGATTAGCAATAATAATGACGAAGTACTTGTTGGTATTGCAGCTCAGCTTGTTGACCTTATTATGCCTCAGATGTCACTTCCGTCAGCTGACAATATTCTTGCATCAGGTGCTAAAATCGGTGCAATCATTGCAGCAGTTGTTCGCGAATTGGCAGCACAGCTTGCACCTGAATATAATTTCGATGCACTTATTTATACAGACTACGGCACAACAGAAACTGATAAAGTTAAGTCTTTCGTTACAGGTAAAGACAGTAGCTATTGGCTTGATGTTTGTCTCACAATCGGTATCAATGTAGGCTTTGAATACCTTCGTGCATTCGCTGATATGGGTGAAGGCACAGCAGAATGGAATGCATTTGTTTCATACTCAGGCTACGGTGTTGACGGTAAGACTTATGCAGCAGGCTTAACAGCAGATCAACTCAGAACTGAGTGGGAAGGCATGCTCGACTATATCGTTGACTGGGCTCTCACAACAAACAAAGAATGGTCTTGGAAGATGGCTAACCTTGTTAATACATCAGGTTACACAATCGACCTTGCAACAGCTCAAGACCCATGGGTAAAACTTGACACAATTCTCTTCAGTCTCATTCCGTTTGATGAAATTCTCACAATTACAACAAATAGCGAATGTCCGACAAGACTTGAGAAGTTCCTTCGTTATGACCTTATCCTTGGTCTCGTTGACCTTCGTTGGGATGCTCTCATTGACACAATCCAGTTTAACGGTACAAACAATTACTTCAGAACAGCTAATGTTCTTGACCAGGCAGCAAAACTTCTCAAGAATATTGTAAACGGTCTCTTCAAGAAACTTGGCGGCGGTTCATATCAATTGATTCCGGCAGCAATCACAGACTTTGATACTCTTGCAGTACAGGCTAACATTGCAACTCTTGCAACTGAACTTGTTAAAGTACTCAACACTGCTTTGGTTACAAACGGCGGTTGTGACACATTGTTCCCGTTCCTTAACTTCTTCCTTGGTTGGAAGACAGACCCACAGGTTATCGCTGACCCAGTAATCTGGTCAGAATTCCGTGACGGTAATGACTATGCATTCCAGTGGACCAGCAACGGCGTATATCCGACAATGGATGCCGACAATACAAAGTTGATGATTCTTAACAATTCATCAGGTATGCTTGAAACTCACAGAGGTTCATCTGTTACAGACCATGCATACGATATTCAGATTAAGAGCATTACATCTGATGCAACCGTAAACACAATCACATTCAATTATGGCGACGGTCTCATCTCACCTTACGAAACACTTCCGGTTAAAATCGGTGGTACATATAAGGGTGAAGAAGCTGTTACAGCTACTATCACTTATGAATACATCGGTAAAGACGGAAATCCTGTTGGCGGTACATTGTACACATCATACACATTCTTCGTTTCTAACCAATACGAAGACGCTAATATCGAAGGCCGTCAAGCAGGCGACGATTCAGACGGTAAATACGGTATTGACCCATTCAAGGCATTCCAGTTCACAGAAGATGTATATACTACTATAACAACTTATGAACCGTCTTGTTGGGGTACAAACTCTGCTACTGGCGGTACATCTAACTACAAATACACTAACGCTCCCGACCCTGTAACCCGTGACTGTAACAACAATATTACAGACAGCTCTAAAGCTATCAAAAAGAGCGGTTACGGTGACCAGTACTTTGAGTACTTCCAGAACAGAGACGGCGGTTGGGCATCTTCATTCCCGAAAAACGGCTCAACAAGCGGTAAGCTTTACTATGCTAAGACAGGCGTAACAGCTGAAACAGTACTCCCATACGGTGTTTATGATATGGGTCAGGTTGGTATTAGATATAGCGATGATACAAAAGTTTGGAACATCGACTTTATTTACTACAACGACTATGACATCTATGATGTTTACACAGCTAACCTCTTCAATGCTTACACAGCAGACCAGGTAACAGACGTTTCAGTTTATAACGAATATAATGATGCTTGGAAAGATATCGTTAAATACGCAACATACCCAATGATGACTAAGTCAAACGGCAATGCTGCAACTGACTATGTTGACACAATTATGCCGTACATTCCTGATGCTCTCACAAGATTTGAAGCAGCTAAGACAGCATTTGAAGAAGCTAAAGCAGCAGCAGAAGCTAACGGTTCAGCTGCAGCACTTCCTGAATATGTTCAAGGTCTTGAAGCTCAACTTGCTCTCGACGATGGCGACGGCGAAATTGAGATTAACTTCCAAGACTATGCATTCTATGAATACTTCAACTATGCTGACCTTAGAACAGCAGGTCGTAACCTTGCTAAGTCATACTATGCTCCTGATGTAATGGATAGCTACTACATCGTAGGTTCAGGTATCCGTCAGGCAGAGCTTGAAAAAGTTATCGCAGCTGAAACTAACAGCAATATCAAGAAGGGTATTGAAGCTACTAAGACAGCTAATGACCCCGATGCAGTTGCATCATCACAATTAGCTCATGATGAATGGAAAATGCCAATTCATACAAAGCTTTATGTTGACGACTTTACTGCTCGTCTTGCATACTACAAGACATTCGTTAACGATTCAGTTAAAGAAGCTGCTGACATGGTTTACTTCCTTAACCAAGAAATCGCTCATGTTGAAGCTCAAGGTCTCAGCGCAGCTGACTACACAGCAGCTTCATGGGCAGACTTGGCAGACGCTCTTGCAGCAGCTAAGACTGCAGCAGCAAGCGAAACTCTCAACTCTAAGCTCTTCCAGGCTAAGTGGGATTTGATGGTTGCTTATAAGAACCTTCTTAAGAAGACTGATTCTGCTATTGAATCAGGCGCAACAGCAAATCTTATTGCTCTTGTAGAAAAAGCTAACGCAATCTTCGCTATGACTTACGAAGATATCACACTTACAGAAGCAGCAGCAGCTAAGATGACTAAGGACGAAGCTCTCGGTCACCTTATCAGAGCAGTAGGTTACTACTATACAGGTGAAGACGGAAAGACATGGAATCTCTATGACAATTCAGCTCGTGAGTACATTGATAATGACCGTCCGAACAGAACATCTAACATTGCTAAGATTAAAGCATGTGAAACTAACCTTACAGCAGCTCTTGCATACTTCGTAACAGCAACAGCTCTTCCTGAGCTCGGCGTTGTTAGCGGTTCAACAGGTGCATTCGGCGACATTGTAACAGATGAAGCAGGCGTAAAAACAGGTTACATCTACGGTGTGGATGCCGGTGGCGATGTTAACGCATACTTCGAACTTGTTGACCCATCAGCAGGTACAGTTAAATGGACAGCAAGCGCAGGCGGCTCAACAAACGGTACAGGCGCAGTTGCAACAGTTAAAGACAACAACGGCAACGAAGTAGCAGTTTACACACTTGTTATCTTCGGTGACGTCAACGGCGACGGTGCAATCACTGCAACAGACGGTAACGCCGTTAATTCTGCTGCGTTAGGCGGTAGCATTGAAGCAGGAGCAAAGGCTTTTGCAGCTGATGTAAATGGTGATGCAGCTATTACAGCAACAGACGGTAACGCCGTTAATTCTGCTGCATTGGGTGGTAGCATTTCAGTAAACCCATTCATTAAATAATTTTAGCAAAATCCAAAATAGGAGTCAGCGTGGAAACACGCTGACTCACACACAAAAAAATTTATTGGAGGAAAACAATAATGAAATTCTCAAAAAGATTATTGAGTCTTTTCCTTGCTGTAGTAATGCTTGCTTCAGTATTCACTGTTATGGCTTCTGCTTATACAAGAGTACCGACAGAAGGAACAGCAGATATTGATGTAAAATACACTGTTGAAAAAGTTCCTACTGTTCCTGCAACAGATGCCGGTTCATTTGAATATACTGCTGACAACATTTATGCAGTAACTGTATGGATGAAATCAGCAAAACCAGTTGATACTCTTGTTGTTCCTTACCATTTCAACAAGGCTCATTTCGCACCGATTATGCTTGTTGACGATATGGGACTTACATATCCGACCGGAGCAGGTTTTGGTGTAGATAATTACTATGCAAACATGAGTGAAGGAATTCTTTATGCATACTCACTTGGTGATTATATGAATAACACAGGTATGTATAAAGCAAACGGTGATACAGCAACAACAAAGGCTCTCGCAAAATGTATCGGTATTGGTAGCTCGCAGGCAAAGCCTATAAAGATTACATCTGAACTTGTTTCTCCTGACCACCCATTATATTACAAATGGGGTGCAGGACTTCTTTCTGATACAGGTGTACTGTATGCTAAAATTGATGTAGCTACCAATGAAAAGACAGCATATCTTAATACAATTTCAGGTATTACAACAGATACAGGCTGGAACAGAATGTTTACAGTCTATTTTGAAACACTTCCGGGTGTTACAGATGCAGATGTAATTGGCGATGAGTTTGGTGTATTTATCGATAGTGAAGACAATACACTTGACGGTGACTACGATGGTGTTGGGTTAGGTTATTTCCAAGGTGCAACAAATTATGACCCTCTGCGTCCAACAATGAACTGTGTTTCAAATGCTGTAATTACAGCTCCTGCTTCACCTGTTAAAGAAAAGAGCGCACAAATCAGATTCAACGGCACAGAAACAGCAGGCACAGGCTCAGCTAACTTCGATGTCAGAACTCGTGCATATATTTCTAAAGCAGATTTAGCAACTATTCTCGGCGTTGCTGAAGCAGATGTTGAAACAGCAGCTAAAGCAGCAGGCGCAAATCTTCAAGTAGGTTTCGTATATCAGGCAACATCAGCAGGCGCATTTAATATTGATGCAGCTAAAGCAGCAGCTACCGCAGGCGCAACAACAGGTACTTACTTCGTTAAACCTGTTACTTATGTACAGCGCAGCGGCTCAGACTATGTATGGACTTGTCTCATCACAGGTGCAGACTATGCTGACGGTGTTGACTCTCTTGCATATATTAACTACAATGGTACTATGTACTTCCTTGATGCACCGGCATCAGCTAATTTCGGTAGTTTGTATGGCACATATTATCCGCAATATGTAGCTTCTCTTTCATAAGAGTTAGAGAATTAAGCTATTCATATTTACTATAATATTAAAATCATACAAAATTATTGAAAGGAGCATATAAATATGCGTGAATATATAACACCGGATTTCGATGTAACAATCTACGAAATCGAAGATGTAATTACTTTGTCATTTACTGACAATGACCCTGACGGAGATGCAGGTTGGTGGGGTTAATCATCCCCCGGCTGACATCTTTGTCGGTTACAATAAAAACAATTTTTCCCCAAGGGTTATCCCTTGGGGTTTTTTCTTTGCATAACAAAATATTAAAATTTTATTACATTATATCTTATTTTGTTGACAAAAATATTTTTAAATACTTATAATTATATTAAATAACATCATAAGGGGGCTTAAAAATGGCAGAAATTGAATATATTATGAGATATGTTCTCTGCATTCTTGCAATTGCGGTTATATTCAACTGCGTGTGGTCCCTTATCCGCCTGAAACCCGATAAAAAAGTATACGCCCTGCTTGTTGATATGGCAAACGAGAAGCAATATCCCATAAATTGCTATGAAACCTCCGTGGGCAGAAGCCGCCACTGTGATGTGGTTTTTACAAACTCCACCGTTTCTCGCTCCCACGCCGTTGTGGCTCTAAGAAAAGACGGATTTTATGTTTTCGACACCGAGTCAAAAACCGGTGTTTATGTAAATGACGAAAAAATAGAAAAAAAGAAAAAGCTTCAGGACGGCGATATTATCGCATTCGGCACAGCCTTTATGAAATTCTATATGGGCAGTGAAGCCGACCGTGACATAAAGCACGAGAAAAACGAAAAAGAGCTTTGCCCGAGACTTGTAAACATTATGGACGACACCGAATTTGATTTAGACGGCGATTTTATTACTATCGGCAGAGAAGCAGGCAGTAATATTGAGATTTCCGCAAGATATGTTTCACGAAGACAGGCAGAGATATTTAAAGAAAAAAACCGCTGGTACATTGAAGATTTCGGCAGTGTGGTAAAAACAACCGTAAACGGTGAGAAAATTTATTCTCCTACCGAGCTTCGTGACGGCGATGTGATTAAAATCGGGGATTTTGCATTTCTCTATGAAGAATAAATAAAACAGAAAGTCGGTGATGATATGAACATTTTAAAGGGCAAAAATGTAAACCTTGCAATAATGCTTTTTGTGGTTACTCTCTTTGAAGTGACTTGCCTTTTCACCCTGTTTCAAAAGGCAGAAGAACAATATAAAATGAATATCATCATCACTATGGGCATTTATATTTTGGTGCAATACGCCTATTTCTTCGGCGCAAAAATAATACTCAAGCGAAAAGGCTTTGAAGTGGAGCTAATTGCGTTTTTGCTCACAGCTATCGGACTTTCGGTTACATTAAGCGTTTATCCGAATCTTGCGGTGAAACAGCTCATTGCGGTTTTAATCGGTATTTGCGGTTTCATTTTTGTGGGCTGGCTCTTGCGTGATATAGACAGAATAATGTTTTTGAGAGTACCTATCGCAATTTGCGCTGTGGGGCTTTTGGCATTTACTTTGGTTTTTGCAAAGCTGACAAACGGCGCAAAAAACTGGATTTATATCGGCGGACTTTCAATTCAACCCTCCGAGCTTGTAAAAGTAGCATTTATAATCGTGGGTGCGGCTACCCTTGAAAGGCTGCAATCTAACCGAAGTCTTACAAAATTCATTGTTTTTGCTCTCGGCTGTGTGGGCTGTCTTTTCCTGATGTATGATTTCGGCACGGCTCTTATATTCTTTTTCACATTCATTGTAATTTCATTTATGCGTTCCGGCGATGTCAGAACAATTGCCCTTGTTTGCACGGGCGCATTTATGGGCGGACTGTTGGTGCTTATATTCAAGCCCTATGTTGCAAACAGATTTGCCGCCTACGGTCATGTGTGGGAAAATTTTGACACATCGGGTTTTCAACAGACAAGAACTATGATTTATTCTGCCGCCGGCGGACTTTTCGGTGTGGGGCTCGGCAACGGAAAGCTGCGGGGTGTTTATGCCGCAACCGAGGACCTTGTTTTCGGTGTGATTTGTGAAGAATTCGGTATGATTATGGCGGGTGCAATTCTGCTTTCTTATGTGGCGCTGCTCGTCTATTCAATCCGTCACTCAAAATATGCCCGCTCATCATTTTATGCAATTGTCGCCTGTGCCGCATCTGCGCTTATGCTGTTTCAAGCCTCCTTAAATGTGTTCGGCGTAAACGATATTTTGCCTTTAACGGGTGTAACGCTCCCCTTTATCAGCCGAGGCGGCTCAAGTATTATGTGTTGTTGGATGTTAATGGGACTCATAAAATCCGTTGACAGAAGCACTTACAAATTCGGGGGTGTTCGTCAATGAAATCAATTTCAAGAAGAGCGTTGAGTCTTTATGCGCTGATACTTTTATTTCTTGCAGGGAGCGCATTGCTCTATTTCAACCTTGTAACCAACGCAAACGACTGGGCCATGAACAGAGCAAACAAGCATTTATATTCTAACGGGGCGCTCTCAACTGCCGGCGATATTCTTGACGCCGACGGCAATGTGCTCGTCTCTACAAAAGACGGAAAGAGAGTTTACAGCAGCAGTAAAAATCTGAGAATGGCGCTGCTTCATACTCTCGGTGACACCTCCGGCTATATAGCCAACGGAATTCAAACGGTATTCAAGGACGAATTGACGGGATATACCCTTTTAGACGGCGTTTATAATCTTAAACGGTACGGCAAGGGTAACGACATAACTCTCACGCTTAATTCAAAGGTCTGCGAAACCGCATATAAGGCTCTCGGCGAGAGAAAAGGTACGGTTGGAGTTATGAATTATAAAACCGGCGAGATTATCTGTATCGCCTCAACACCGACTTTTGATATAAATGACAAACCCAATGATATTGATACCGATACAACGGGAAAATATGAAGGAATCTATATAAACAGATTTTTTTCGGGTGTTTATACCCCCGGCTCAACCTTTAAGGTGCTGACAGCCATCTGCGCCATTGAGAATATCCCCGATATTTATGACAGAACTTTTGAATGCAAGGGCAAGGTTTCGGTCGGTGAGGGCTATGTGATTTGCAGCGGCACTCACGGTAAAATCGGGTTTGAAAAAGCACTCAACAAGTCTTGCAACTGCGCATTTGCCAAAATTGCAGAAGAGCTGGGCGCCGAAAAGCTTATGGCTACTGCCGAGAGAATAGGTTTTAATCAAAATATGGCGGATATCAGCGGAAAAATCCATTGCGCCAAGAGCAGAATTGATTTAACGCAGTCAAGCGCTCTCGATATCGGCTGGGCAGGCATAGGTCAATACACAACCCTTATAAATCCTTGTCACATGCTGACGGTTATGGCTGCAATTGCAAACGGCGGAACAGCCCCTACTCCGTATTTGATCAATACAATAACAAGCCCCAAGGGAAAAACTGTTTTCGCCGCAAAACAAAGCGTTATCGGCGAATACTTTACACCCGATGTTGCCGAAAAAACGGACGAAATGCTTCGTTCAAATGTCAAAAATCAATACGGCGACGGTTTCTTCCCCCAAATGAATTTTTGCGGAAAAACCGGCACTGCCGAAGTCAGCAACGATAAAAATATTAAGCCAAACGCTTTGTTTGTGGGATATTCTCAGCTTGAAGAAATGCCTTTCGCTGTAATTGTTGTTGTTGAAGATACCACAACAAGCATAACAAGTGCGGTGCCGATTGCATCAAAGGTTATGAAAACCGTTAAAAGTGAATATGTAAACAAGTAAAGGCTACAAAAAGTAGCCTTTATTTTTATGCATTTTAAACAATTTGTTTTTGTTGACTTTAAACGATTAAAGCGATATAATGATACTGTGTATTCTTATATGCTGAAGTAGTATATAAAGATTTATAACAAAGGGTGATTTTAATGAAGAAAATGAAATCATTATTGTCAATTGTATTAGCAATAATGATGGTTGTGGCGATGATTCCCTTTAACGGAATAACAGTCTTTGCCGCAGAACCGGGAGAGACTACCATTGAAATTGAATGGACTTATGTCGGTGACGAGAATCCAATTCAATATTATGATTCGGTAACCGGCGTCAGACTCGGTCAATTTGAAATTTCTGATGCTAAGGTGAAGCTCAAACTTGAATTTGACGATACAAAGAATTTTGTTAGTGCAAATGCAATTTTGGAAACACCTATAACAATTGAAGGCTTTACAGTTGACCCCGCTGTTACCAGAGTTGATTTGGTAATCCCCGAAACAGGCGGAACAATCGGCGCAATCAGTACGGCGGAATTCATTGACGGTCCGCTCAAAGACATTATCGGCGTTCCTTCGTTAATTCCCGTAAATGTTGATTTGGAAATTTGGTCCATTGCGGCAAACGCTTTTGCGGATATTGATGAACTTGTTTCTGTAAAGCTTCCAAGTGATTTAAGCTATATTGATAGTGAAAAGCTGCCTGAATATATGGGCAACTCCGCTTTTGAAAATTGTTCGTTGCTTGAAACCGTTGACCTCGGTGCACTTCCCTATGTGGGCAATTCGGCTTTTAAAGACTGTGTTTCGCTGGCAAATATAAACTGGAACAATGTCGGCTATATCGGTGCCGGTGCATTTGAAAACTGCGACAGCTTAAAAGAAGCAATTTTGCCGCAAAACATTATCGAAGTCGGCGCCGCTGCTTTTAAGGATTGCGACAAGCTTGAAAGAGCAGATGTCAATGCGCCTATAATCGGCGATTCTGTTTTTGAGGGATGCGTTCGCCTTGAAACAGTTGCGCTGGGCGACTCTTATCCCACAATTGTTGACGGATTGGCACAACACTATGTGGGTAGCCGTGTTTTAGCAGACTGCACCTCTTTGAAAAACGTTACAATTCGTGAATATGTTAAGTCAATCGGTAACGAAGCGTTCAGCGGCTGTGAAAATCTTGAAACTTTTGCGCCTACAAGAAGAGTAATTTCTATCGGTGACAGAGTTTTTGCAAATTGTACTAAGCTTACCGAAGTAGATTTCTATGATGAAGCAAGCACAATTGACGCGTTGGCTGTTATCGGTGAAAACACATTTGAAAATTGTGAAAGCTTAGTTCGTGTTGACTTAGGTAAAGAGTGTGTAAACATTCCTAACGGTACATTTTCTAACTGTATATCTCTCACAGAAGTTAAAATGAGCGAAAACACCTTGACCATTGGTGATAATGCTTTCTACGGTTGTTCGGCATTGCCCGATATTTACTTAAACGATAAAATTACCGATATTGGTGTTAGTGCTTTTGAAGGTTGTTCTTCATTACAATCAATCACATTACCTGCTGCCCTTTTAAGTATAAATGACAGAGCATTTTTCGGCTGCTCTTCAATAACCTCAATCGTAATTCCCGATAAAGTTAAATTTGTCGGCGTTTCAGCATTTGAAAACTGTTCTTCGTTAACAGCAATTCAAATCGATAGTCCGCTTCTTACAACTTTAAGTGACAGAACTTTTGCCGGTTGTACTTCTCTCGAAGAATTCATTGTACCCGACAGTATTTTCGCTATGGGTGACGGCATCTTTGCCGGTTGTACCTCTCTTAAAAAGGTTGATTTGAACAGCAATATCAAAACAGTTAAAAACACATGGTTTGAAGGCTGTGTTGAGCTGGAAGATGTTGACATGACAGATGTTCTTGTAATTGAAGACGGAGCATTTAAAGACTGTCCCAAAATGGCTGAAACAGTTATTATTCCGGATGAGCTGACAGACCTTTCAAAAGAAGCTCTGGCAGGACTTACAGATGCAGAAAATATCGTTATCGGTGCAACTGTTACAGAAATTCCCGCAAACGCATTCAAGGACTTTTCAAAACTGCAGAACATTGTAATCGGCCCGGATGTTACAACAATCGGAGCAAACGCATTCGCAGGTACTGCTATTGAAACTCTCATTATTCCTGACAATGTTACCACTCTTGACCCCGATGCTTTCAAGGGTATGGAATATGTTAAGACAATATATATCGGTGCGGGAATCAAAGAAATCCCGGCAGAAATGTTCAAGGGACTTTCAACTCTTGAAAATGTTATAATCGGTGAAAATGTTGAAACTATCGGTGCAAACGCATTCGATGGTACGGCAATAACAACAATCGACATTCCTGATAGCGTAACAGATGTTGATGCAAACGCATTCAAGGGAATGGTGCTTGAAACAATTACATTCGGCGCAGGTGTAACAGAAATTGACGCCGGAATGTTTGCTGATATGACAACGGTTCAGAATGTAACACTCGGTGCAAACACAAGGGTAATCGGTGAAGGCGCATTCGCAGGTACAGGAATTTCCGGCATTGTTCTTCCTGACAGTGTTGAAGAAATTAAAGATTTGGCATTTGCAAATACTTTGATTACAGAAGTTGTTCTCGGAAACGGTACAAAAGAACTTGCAAAAACAGCGTTTGCAGGTTGTAACATTACAAAAATTGAATTTAACGGTAGTGATTTTACCGTTACAGATGAACTCTTTGCAAACAATGATATTATCGAAGAAGTAATTTTCGGTAACGGAGTTTCGCTCGTCGGTGCATACGCATTTGACAACTGTGTAAATCTTAAAAAGATTACATTCAGCGATGATACTTGGGGTATTGACTATAAGGCGTTCGGCGGATGCACATCTCTTACAGATATTACATTCGGTAACGGACTTATTGCTATTAACAACCATGCATTTGACGGTTGTTCAGCATTGACAACGCTTGAACTTCCCGATTCACTTACGGCTATTCTTGACTATGCGTTCTATAATTGCTCAGGACTCACAGAAGTTGTAATTCCGACTGAAACTATGTTTGTAGGAGTTTCGGCATTCGGTAACTGCGCAAATCTTCAAACAGTTACTTTTGACAGTTCACTTTGTAAAATCGAAGAATATGCTTTTGCATATAACACAAAACTTACAAGTGTATCACTCGGCCGTGTGTATGGAATCGGCGCAAGTGCATTTGAAGGTTGTACTGCTCTTGCAGATATAGATTTCGGTACAGAACTTGAAATAATTTACGAAAAAGCGTTCAAAAACTGTGACAGTCTTACAAAAGTTGAATTCCCAAGCACCCTTGTTGAGGTCCGTGATTATGCTTTTGCAGAATGTGACAAATTGGCAGATTTAACAATCAACGACGGCTTAACAACCATCGGAGCTTATGCTTTCACAAATTGTAAAGCTCTCAAAGAAGCTGTTATTCCCGATTCGGTTACATCGGTCGGTAAATTTGCATTCAGCGGATGCAACGCTATTGCAACAGTTGAAATCGGTGCAGGCTTATCAGAAATTCCGGAAGGCGCATTTAAAGATTGCTCAACGATTACAAGTCTTTCTCTTGGTACAGGAGTTAAGAAGATAGGTAAAAATGCATTCTGGAAAGCAACTTCACTTAAAGAAGTCCTTATTCCCGCTCAGGTTGAAACAATTGAGTACGGCGCATTCTACGGTTGTTCTTCTCTTGAAAAAGCAACTGTACCCGCAACAGTTAAAACTATCGGTTCAGTAGCCTTTGACTATTGTGACGACCTTACAATTTACGGCGAAAAAGGTTCAGCAGCCGAAGCTTATGCAAAGGGTGAAAAAATCCCCTTCGTTGATGTGAACGGCGGCACACCCGACACACCCGACACACCTGACACACCCGATACTCCTGACACACCCGATACTCCTGATACACCTGTTCTCAACGGTTGGATTCTTGACGGCGGTTATTGGTATTACTACAATAACGGTGTAAAGACAACTAATAAATGGGTTAAAGACTCAAAGGGCTGGTGCTATTTAGGCGCAGACGGCAGAATGGTAACCAACAAGTGGGTTATGGATTCAGTGGGCTGGTGCTATGTGGGTGCTAACGGCTATTGCGTAACAAACAAGTGGGTTGCAGACAGCCATGGCTGGTGCTATTTGGGCGCAGACGGCAGAATGGTAACTAACAAGTGGGTTATGGATTCAGTGGGCTGGTGCTATGTCGGCGGCGACGGCTATTGCGTAACAAACAAGTGGGTTGCAGACAGTAAGGGCTGGTGCTATTTAGGCGCAGACGGCAGAATGGTAACTAACAAATGGGTTAAAGACTCAAAGGGTTGGTGCTATGTAGGTGCTAACGGCTATTGCTTGACAAACACTTGGATTCAATACGGCGGCGACTGGTACTATGTGGACGCTAACGGCAATATGGTAACAGGTACAAAGACAATTGGCGGCAAAACACATAAATTTGATTCTAACGGTGTTTGGCTTGGCGAAGTTTAAATAATAATAAAATCTGCTAAGGGTTTTGCTCTTGGCAGATTTTTTATGCTCTATAACATTGTAATTTTCCGTAAAGTATGGTAAAATAACTTGATAATATTTTGATTTTTACGGAGACTTGTTATGATGAAAATATCACCGTCAATTTTATCTTGTGATTACGGTAAAATTGCAGAAGAATTAAAAGATATGGAATCAGCGGGCGCCGATTATATGCATATTGATGTTATGGACGGTCATTTTGTGCCGAACTTAACTCTCGGCGCACCTGTAATCAAATGTATCAGAAAAGCTACCGATGTGCCGTTCGATGTGCATTTGATGATTAGTGAACCCTTAAAATACATTGACGATTTTTGCGATGCAGGTGCTGATATTATTACATTCCATACAGAATGTGACTCTCCTATCAATGAAACAATCGACAGAATTCTCTCCCGTGGGGTAAAAGCGTCTTTGACGGTTAAACCCGCTACCCCCGTGGAAGAAATTTTCCCATATTTAGACAAGCTCTCAATGGTGCTTATTATGACCGTTGAGCCGGGCTTTGGCGGACAGAGCTTTATGGAAGATATGATGTCAAAGGTTTCTGCGTTGAGAAAAGAAATTACTGCTCGAAATCTCAACTGCGAAATCGAAGTTGACGGCGGCATAAACGAAAAAACA
This sequence comes from uncultured Clostridia bacterium, assembly GCA_945787805.1. GTDB lineage: Bacteria > Bacillota > Clostridia > Oscillospirales > Acutalibacteraceae > Fimenecus. Next base: position 173,980 of record CALZID010000002.1, read on the forward strand.
ATCGCCGTTGCCGCAGGTGCGGGTGCGGATGTCTTTGTTTCGGGCAACGCTTTATTTTCAAGCGCAAACCGCAAAGAAGCAGTTGAAAGGTTTAAGCAAATTGCAGAAGAAAATTTTTGCAATGCAATTAAATAACAACCTCCCCCAAAAGAACACCGTGTTCATATAACATTTCCTTGGAAAAAGAGCTTGTTATACTTCCGAATTCTTTGAAAATCGGGTGCAGGTGTTTATGGCTTTGCGAAAGATACAAATAAAAATTATCGTTCATTTTAAACACTCGGCAGGGTGCTTTGTGCCCGTTTAGTCTTTGTGCAGATGAAATGCTGTCAAGTAATCCGTTGAGATTGTCGGTGTAAAAGAAAATGTCGTTGCAGGGCTTTTTCACCTTATATCTGTGACTTTTTTCGGAAAAGGTGAAAATGAAAAAGCATCCTCCGTCGTTGGTGGGCAAGGCCTCAACAGTTATTTTATTATTGGGCTTCATTTTGTCACGAGATATTTCTTTCAGTATTTTTCTGACAGCGTTTTCGCAAAGCTCGTTATCAGAGTCAAGGGACTCGTATGTAATGTGAAATTGCTTCATTTCTTCACAGGTCAATTCCACAAGCAAACAATTTTCGTTAAGTGTTTCGTAATTCATAGAAATTACCCCCTTATTTTATAATATTATAAGGACTTGCAGTGTGCAATAAATAAATATTGGAAAAAGCGAGGAAAAAGTTTTGACCAATCAGCAAATCAACCAAAAACCACAAGATTTTACAGAAATGCGAAGAATAATGCAGGATTATGTAGTTATGCTTGCCGCACCTTTTGTTGTTGCGGTGTTAAGCCATGGCATAAAAGCTATAAATATTGTTGTTCTTTCAGTAATAGTTTGCATTGTTTGTCGAAGAATAGGCGAAAAAGCTTTAAAATGCGATTTCTCGTCAAGAGATTTTTCGAGCTTAATAATCGGCACAACCTTTGCTTTGCTCTTGCCGTCAACTGCAACCTGGTGGATGGTTGCTTCGGGCTCAATATTTGCAGTTGTCGTTTGCGTTTTACCCTTCGGAAAAACCGGGAACTCGCCTTTTGTACCCGCAGCGGCGGCAGCGGCGTTTGTAACACTTTGCTGGCCGGAGAGAATGTTCTTATATTCCGATACCACTGCCATATCATTGAGCAAAATGCTCTCACAGGGCAATTCAATCGGCAGTAATGCAGTGGCGATTTTAGAGGTGCTGACAGGCGCATTGCCCTCCGCAATGGGTGTGGGATGCACGCTTGCGCTTTTGGGTGCGCTTGTTTTCATTGCAATCCGCAGACCGAAAGATTCTGTTCCGGCATTTACATTTTTGCTTGCGGTAATCATTATGGCAATCCTTTTCCCGAGAGTCAGCACGGGCAGATTTATTTCGGTTATTATGGAGTTTTGCGGCGGAGAAGCTCTTTTTGCGGCCGTTTTCTTTATGACATATCCGTCCGTTCTGCCGAAGCGCATGCTTTCACGGGCTCTTTGGGGCTTCGGCGGCGGCGTTGTCTGTATGCTTATGAGATATTTCGGCCCATTGGAAGAAACCATGTGCTTTGCCGTTCTTATAGCTTGTGCGACAACAGATTTGGCAGACAGAATTCCCCTTGCAAAGTGGGAAAAAGCAAAAGAAGAAAACAACGAAGCGGCTGCGGTTGAATCTGTTGAAACAGTTGTCCCCGAAGAAGTTCTTAATGAAATTCCCGATATTGAAGAAAATGAAACGGCAGAAGAAGAAAATACCGTTGAAGAGCTTTCGCAAGAAGTGATAACCGGGGAAACCGAAAGTCTTCACGATGTTATTGAAGAAGAGAATACTGTTACTGAAACAGAGGCGCCTTTTATTACCGGAGGTGACAGTGATGAGTAAGAAAAACTCGGTTTTTAAAAGAATATTAAACAGTGCGGTTATAAAAAATCCCCTGCTTTTTGAAGCGGTGGGACTCTGCCCCGTCGTTGCGGTTACACTGTCGTTGAGATTGGCGGTTTTCCTTGCCCTTGTTACCGCAACCGAGCTTATTGTCTGCGAGCTTTTAGCGTCGTTATTACTAAAAAATGTTCGGCGTTATTGGCGTGTGCTGCTCTATGTAATTTTCAGTATTGGGGTTATTTTTCCCGTTATGCTGATGACAAACAAGTTTTTCCCCGATATGTCAATAAATTTCGGCGTTTATTTACCGCTTATGACGGTTAACTCTTTGGTTGCGCTTCACTGCGAAAGAGTTGCGGTAAAAAACGATGTGAAAAACAGTATGATTGACGCTGTTTCAGCCTCAATGAGCTACGGTGCAGTCGCTATTATCACAGGTCTTTTCCGTGAAATTTTTGCAAACGGCTCAATCGGCGGAATAAGCTTAGGGCTGAATGTGACTTTTCCCGCACTCTTAACTCCCTTTGGCGGACTTTTAATTATAGGTTTTCTTGCGGCGGCATTCAAATCGGTAATCAATCGTAAATATCCCGACGCTTCACCTGACAGAGCTTTTGATACATCAGAGGTTACCCGTTCTGTCCGCGGTAAATGGCGTGAGCTTATGAACGATGAGCTGGACCCATATTCATTTGGCACGGAAGATGCATTTACCCGTATTCGCAAAGAAAAACGAGCCGAGAGAAAGCTTGAAAAACCGCAGGAGGTTAAAGAAGAAAAAACCGAAAAGCCAAAGAAAGAAAAGGTAAAGAAGCCTAAAAAGACAAAGAAAACAAAAGAAGCGCCAAAGAGAGAGCCGAGAGCTCGTCAAAGTGACGAAAGAACATATCTTGACGATTTTTCAGATATGCTTTCAGAGCTTGAAGAATATAAAAACCGTCCCGAAGAAACAAATGCAGAAGAAAAGGACGGTGACGGACAATGACAATATTTTTAGAACTGATTTCCGCCGCATTCTATGTTATGCTTTTTCAAAATTTGATTTTCAACGGCGGATACGGAATCAGCGAAGCCGTGAGAATGAGCGCAAAGCCCCGTCAGTTAGTGCCCATGGCAATATTCATCACATATTTTTCAACGCTGGTATCGGTAGCTTGTGTGTTGCTTGACAGAATTCCCGTAATCAACGCACTCAATGAGATTATGCACGCTATAATCTTTATTGCGGTTGTGGGCGTGCTTTACTGTGTAACCGTTGCTGCGGTTTTAATCTACGGCAAGGCTTCTCCCAGAACTGTGAGAAGAATCGGTGTGGCGGCTTTTAACACATTGGTTTTTGCCGTTCCCCTTATAAATTACCGTTCGGCATTTACGGTTTTTGAAGCAATCGGTTCAGGTGTGGGCGCAGGCGTTGCATTTATAATCGCAGTTGTGCTTATTAACAGCGGACTCAAACGACTTGATATGAACAAATCCATCCCCAAATGCTTTAAAGGTACTCCCGCAATGTTTATATATGTTGCGTTGTTATCTTTGGCATTTATCGGAATTTCCGGAAATTCGGTGTTTATTTAATGGCTAAGAAAGAATTGTCCCCACGCAGATTAAAGGGATACTACAAATTTTCAAAAAAATATCCGTCACGAAACGCCGAAAGCTACGCTATCGGTGAAAGTCGGAAGATGAAAAAGAAAGAACAGGCGAGAAAAATTCTCTTTGCCTTTCTTCTGCTTTGCCTTTTTGCAGCAGCTTATATGCTGGTTTATGTGAGTGTTGACCTGTCAAACAGACCTTTGGCAGAAATTACAGAAGAAGAAACACTTATAAGTGTTGACAATCTGGGAACAATTCGGGCAACCTATATTGATAACGGTGTTTTAGAAGAAATCGGCGATTTGTCAAAAGAGCTTAAAAATGCAAAGAAAAACGGATTTAATGCGGTAATGCTTGATTTCAAAACTCAAGAGGGCTATCTCACAATCGACGGCGAGAACAACGGATATAACTCTGTTGACAGCGTTATTATTGAAAAAATAAAAGAAGAAGGATTTATAATAATAGCAAGAATTTTTTGCTTTGAAGATTCTTATGCTCCCCAAAGACTCGGCGCCTATGTTTATGAAGACGCAGAAAGAACAAAAATTTGGTTCGACGCCCCCGCAATAAACGGCGGCAGAGTGTGGCTTGACCCGACAAATCAAAGGGCAACAAATTATATCTGCTCTGTAATTGAAGATGCGGTGCATTTAGGCGCTGACTGTATCTATTTGCAATCGGTGGAATTTCCGCAGGCAAGAGATAACGAAACTATATATTTTTCGCAGGACAGCGAAGCTTTTAACCGCAATCTTGTGCTTATGCAGTTTATTGAAGCCGCAGTTAAAAAAGCGGGTATATGCCCGGTAATTATCGGAGTACCCCTTGAAGGCGCAGAAGACGGTAATCAGGAAAAATGGGGCGGCACTCTTTTTGATACCGCCGCCGCAATTTGCTCGCCCCTGCTTCTTCCCCCCGAAAACAGTAATTATATTGAATATATTGAGAACAATTATACCGTAATGAACGATAAGGCAAAGAACAATTTTTCAACTATAAAAATCGTTCCCACGGTGAAAAATCAAGCCGAAGATATAAATTTTTATGAAAAACTCAGCAAAAGCGGTGCAGAGAGTTATATAATTATTCCTTGATTTTACAAAAAGACTTGAAATACAATAAAATTTATTGTATTATTTATAGTGTATTAAAACAAAAAACGGAGGTATAATACCTATGGTATCAGCAGGTGATTTCAGAAACGGCGTAACTTTTGAAATGGACGGTAACGTTTATCAAATCGTTGAATTCCAACACGTTAAACCGGGCAAAGGCGCTGCTTTCGTAAGAGCTAAAATTAAGAATGTTATTTCAGGCGGTGTTGTTGAAAGAACTTTCAACCCAACTGAAAAGTACCCAACAGCTTTCATTGAGAGAAAGGATATGTCATATTCATATAATGACGGCGGTCTTTACTACTTTATGGACCAGGAAACTTATGATATGGTGCCAATCAACGAATCAGACCTTGGCGACAACTTTAAGTTCGTTAAAGAAGAAATGGTTTGTAAAATTCTTTCATACAAGGGCAATGTTTTCGGTGTTGAACCGCCCACATTCGTAACCTTACAGGTTACACAAACCGACCCGGGCTTCAAGGGCGACACAGCCACTAACGCTACAAAACCGGCTACTCTTGAAACAGGCGCAGAAATCAAGGTTCCGCTTTTCATCAATGAAGGCGAAATGATTAATGTTGATACTCGTACAGGCGAGTATATGTCAAGAGCATAATTGGAGGTATAATTATGATGACAGTAACAGAAAAAGTTGCTTATCTCAAAGGCCTTGTTGAAGGTCTTGACCTTGGAAAAGATAAAAAAGAAGCAAAAATTATTGACGCAGTTCTCGATGTTCTCGAAGATTTGGCTCTCGCAGTCAGCGACCTTGACGACGAGATGGAGCTTGTTACGGAACAGCTTGACGCAGTTGACGAAGATTTAGCAGACCTTGAAGAAATCTTCTATGACGAATGTGATGACTGTGATTGCGATTGTGACGATTGCGATTGCTGTGATGACGAAATGTATGAAGTTGAATGTCCGAACTGCGGCGAAATGATTTATTTCGATGAAGAAATCATTCTTGACGGCGAGGCTGAATGTCCCGCATGCGGAGAGGTTCTTGAATTCGATTGCGACTGTGACTGCGACTGCTGCGAAGACGAAGAATAATTAAATTTATAAAATTAAGGCTGTGAAAACTTGGTTTTTGCAGTCTTTTTTTGTTGCTATGAACCTGTTTTTGTGATAAAATCAAGATAATAGGAGGCGGTGCTATGACTGATAGCAAGAAAATGATGAAAGCCTATACAATTATGTGGAGCGTAATTGCCGCACTTTATGGCTTGTGGATGGCAATTTTTATGAGCTGGGACCAATATCCCTACATAATTCCCACAGATGCGGATTTAGCATTACCCGCAGAAGAATTTATTGCAAAATTCGACGGAATGCTCTATATGCCGCTTTTCCCCAATGCCGTTGTATTTTGGATTTGGGTAATGGCTTCAACGGTAATGCTTTTTCTATATGCTTTTTACATAAGGAAAATTCTATTCGCCGAAAAATTAGGTAAGGAAATTACTGTTTTTTGCATTGTAAACTTAATTGCGGGATTTGTTTTTATAACATATTACGGATTTTTGTCATATCCGCCCCAATTCGGCAACATTTTAACGGATGTGACCGCAAGTATGCTGGGGCTTAAATACCCTTGGCAGTTTAAACTGTGGGGTGTTTTAGCGTCACTCTCGATTTTTACAAATACATTGTATATGTACCGTAAGAATAATTATCAGGGCAAAGCGGGTGTTATTGTAACATCTCTCGGTTGCGCCGCAATTTATGTTACAATCAATGTGCCATCGGCAGGAATCGAGTTGACTCCCACTGCCCGCTGCATAGGGCATTGGGCAACCGCTTTGATTTTTGCGTTTTTAGGTGCGGCAGGGGTAATAATTTTCCTTGTTCACAAATGCCTTGAAAAAGATAAAAAATATATCGCCGCAACAGTGGTTTTTGTGGTCATATTGGCAACAATGCTCGTGCTTTTAGTAACGGTGGGCAAAAGCGCTTTTATTGAAAACTTGCCTATGTGGGTTGCCTACATTTTGTTGTTTGCCGTAAACTTCACTTCATTCTTTGACAAAAAAGAAAGCAGAAAAGCAGTGAAAGCATAAATTTTTCGCAAAATTGAAAAGGACAGTAAACCGTCGAGTTTACTGTCCTTTTTTGTGGTTACGATGTGTTATTTTTTAGGTGCTTTTACTTTGTTGAGCTTCGTGTTGATTTCAAGAATTTGTTCTTTTGTCAACGCACCGCCGAGCATTGAGCAAGCCCGTTTAACGGTGAAGCCTTTTGCCATACCGTAAAAATTTTTAAGCATTGCCGGGGTGATTTTAAATCCGACGATTGCACCGCCGCCCTTTTTCTCTTTGCCGTTTTCGTCTTTGCCGCCGCCCATTGCGTTTTTAAGCATAAGCACAAATTTAAGCATTACAAGTTTTCCGCCGAAGGTGCTCATAATATCGCCGATTGTGTTGTTTATTGAAAGGTATCCGTCGGGAGTGCTGATTTCAAACCAGTTGATAACCTGACCTTCTTCTTTCATAATATATGCTTCGTTCTGTGCGTCGACCTTGTTGATTGTGCCTGTGTCTTCAAGAGAGCCTGCAACCGCTTTAAGTTCGGTTGTACCGACATTTTTAACATCAAAATAGAAGAACGGATATTTGCCTTTTTTCTGTTTGCCTACGCTTTCGCCGTTTGCAAAAAGCTCAACTTCGTCACAGTTTGAATAAACTGTAACCTTTGTAACATCTTCAACTCTGTCAATATATCTCTTGCCGCAAAGGTGAATCATCGGTTTGTCTGAAAGCCATGCTTGATATGCATAGAAAGAGTCTTTTTTGTATTTTCTGTCGAATGTAACAAGACCTTTGTGATTCATACCGTTTTCGCCGCCCTCTGAGCGAGCGTCAGCGGCAAAGTCAAACATATTCCAGACATGAGTCGCCCAAAGATAAGGTCTGTCGGCAATCTGTTTGATGAGCTCTTCGTGATAATATGCCTGATATTCTTCTGTGTAGTCGCCCTGAGCAGGTGTTGAAGTGTGCCAGTTAAGTGCTTCGCAGCCGTATTCGCTGAGACCTATGGGCTTATTCGGATATTTCTTGTGGAAATTATCAAACCACGGGCCGTTCATTGAAGTGTCGCCACCGTACCAACCGAAATAGTGGTTGTATGAAAGCACATCGCTTATGTGGATATATTCATCATCAATACTGCACATTGAAACTGCCGCTATAGTGGTAAGACGGGTTTTGTCCATCTTATGCACCAGGTCGTTCAAGTCCTTGTGGTTTTTAACAAGATTTGGGTTTGAGCCTGCGATTGTAATCTCGTTTGAAAGTCCCCAAACAACAATTGACGGGTGGTTATAGTTTTGAATAACCAATTCTTTCATTTGCGAAATTGTGTTGTCATAGCCGTCATTCATGTGGCTTGAAATATAAGGAATTTCCGCCCAGATTACAAGTCCCGCTTCGTCGCAAAGGTCATAGAACACTTGTGAATGTTGATAGTGAGCAAGACGGATTGTGTTAGCGCCCATTTCGAGAATTAAATCAATATCTTCCTTGTGGTGCTCGGGCAAAAGAGCGTTGCCGATATCAGGTCTGTCTTGGTGACGGGAAACACCGCGAAGGGGATATTCTCTTCCGTTGAGAATGAAACCTTTTTCCGGGTCGATTTGGAATGTTCGGCAGCCGAAACGGGTTGAAACTCGGTCAACTTCTTCACCGTCACAGATTAAAGTTGCCTTTGCTGTGTAAAGATACGGGTCACGAAGACCGTCCCAAAGGTGAACATTTTTAATTTCAAATTCTGCGCTGTCACCGTCTTCTTTTGAAGCGATAACTTCACCGTCTGCAATAATTTCATAACGGACCTTGCAGTCGGAATTCTTAAAGAATGTTTTAATTTCGATTTCGGCATCGGCACCCTTGATTTTCGGTGTAACCATAATTGCGGGTGAGCCGTAATAATCAAGGTCAAAATGATTTTTGCTGACACCTAAAACGCTGACATCACGGTAAATTCCGCCATAGAATGTAAAGTCGGCATTCTGCGGATATACTCTGTCGTTTGATGAATTGTCAACTGCAACCGTGAGCAAGTTTGTGTCTGCGATTTCTTTGATTTCGGCACGGAAAGTTGAATAACCGCCGTCATGTTTTGCAATGCTCTTGCCGTTCCAAAAGACTTCGCAAGATGAGTTTACACCGTCAAATTGAAGATATTTAACTTCACCGTCGGGCAATTCGTCCGCCTTGATTTCTTTTGCAAAATAGCAAGTGCCCCTGTAATAGTCATTTCCGCCGTCCTGACCGTCTTTGCCGTTCCAAGTATAAGGCAAATCAAGTGCTTGCCAATCAGTCGGAAGTGATGCGGGAACGGATTTTGCGCTTTTTGAAAAAACCCAACCGCTATTTATTACCTTGATATTTCTCATAGTAACCTCCAAAAAACAAATTTTTTAAATATATTATACTATATTTAACAAAAGTAATCAACATTATGTTGAATCTTTATTTGTAAAATTTTTTAATAAGACTCTATAAAAGGTTTCGGTAACCATAAAGTAATCCGCTTTGATTGACGGTGTTGCGTATATTCCGACGGCAAACAAAGGAATGGTTGCCTTTGATACAGAAAACAAAGAGATTCTTTGGAGCTTTGAAACAGACGACAGCATACTGTTTACTGCGCCATATGTGGGCAAAGGAGCAAAAGAAATGCTGTCAGTGGATGATGTTGACAGTAAAGATTTTTTAACACAGCTTTTTAATGCTATGTATGACGAACTTCCTGAGCCTAAGAAAAAGAAATAGCAAAAATACGGTTTATCGGAGTGACGCTATATAATTAAAGACCGCTTACAAAAGTGTAGGCGGTCTTTTCGCATATTCATACACATTCTGTTTTAACCTTTTGAGTTTCGGTACTCACAAATTTGCATAGAACATCATCTGCTGTGTCAGTATATTTACTTTGTGGCGCTCATGTACGAAAAAAGACCGTCTAACAAATTTTTGCAACCAAAAATAACAAAATTTTTATTTTTTCGTTGTTTGCAGTTGATAGATTTTTATGCAACTATGTGTTACAATATTCATATAAATCGTATACGGGAGGCAATTATGAGTATTTTAGAAGTAAAGAATCTGAAAAAAGAATACCCGTCATTTTTGTTGGATAATGTTTCATTTAAACTTGAAGCAGGCAGAATTACAGGCTTTGCAGGGAGAAACGGCGCCGGCAAAACCACAACTATAAAGTCAATGCTAAATCTTATTCATCCGAATAGCGGAGAAATCACCTTTTTCGGTATGCCGCTTGTCGGTAACGAAGCAGAAATTAAGAAGCGTATCGGTTATTCTACGGGTACTGTCAGTTGGTATCCAAGAAAAAAGCTGAATGATATTGCTCTTGTGACAAAGAAGTTTTATCCGAATTGGGACGAAGATGCTTATCAAAAATATCTTGAACTGTTTAAATTAGATGAGAATAAAACGCCTTTGCAACTTTCAGAGGGGATGAAAGTGAAGTTTAATTTATTGTTAGCGCTCTCACACAGAGCTGAAATTCTGATTTTGGATGAGCCAACCGGCGGGTTAGACCCATTCTCCCGAGATGAGCTGCTTGATATTTTTACAGCGCTTCGTGATGACGGTGTTGCGGTGTTCTTCTCAACTCACATTATATCAGATTTAGAAAAGTGTGCGGATGATATTGTGTATATCTCCGACGGCAAGATAAAATCGGCAATGTCGGTCAAAGATTTTTGCTCCGCATATTCTCACCGTGACGAAAATATAGAGCAAACCATATTGCGCTTGGAAAAGGAGAAAACAGTATGAAAAACATATTAAAAAAAGAATTAACACTCAGCGCTTCAATTTTGTCATATCTGTTTATCGCCTTTGGGCTTATGTTTTTTATTCCCGGTTATCCGATTTTGTGCGGTGTATTCTTTGTGACACTTGGTATTTTTCAAAGCTTTCAAAATGTGCGGGAGGCGAACGATATTATTTTTTCCGCTCTCTTACCCGTTGCCAAAAAGGATGTAGTCAAAGGGAAATTTGCTTTTTCTTGCTTCATTGAGCTGTGCAGTGTAATTTTGATGGCAACTGTAACCGCTATTCGTATGACGGTTTTAAAAGATGCAACCGTATATCAAAACAATGTTATGATGAATGCAAATCTCTTTGCTTTGAGCATGGCGCTGTTTATTTTCGGGTTTTTTAATCTGATTTTCATCGGCGGTTTCTTTAAAACAGCCTATAAATTCGGAAAACCTTTTGTCTCACACATTATTGTGACTTTTGTAATGATTGGAATCGGTGAAACGTTGCATCATATTCCGGGATTGGGGGCATTAAATGCTTTCGGTTTTGAGTATTTCTCTTTGCAGTTTGGTTTACTTGCCTTGGGAGCGGTGGCATATATCGCACTTACCGTTTTATCCTATCGGTGTGCTTGCCGGAATTTTGAACGAATAGACCTATAAGGAGAACGCTTATGTTACAAGATAATTTGATTATGTTACGAAATATGTATGGAATGTCTCAGGAAGCGATTGCAGAAAAATCGGTGTTTCCCGTCAGGCGTATGCAAAATGGGAAATCGGCGCAACTGTGCCTGACATCGAAAAATGTAAACGGTTGGCAGATTTCTATGATGTCACCATTGACGGTTTGCTAAAAACCGAAACAGAAGATAAAATCGGGATAATTCCACCCGCACCAAAGGGTAAAAACATTTGGGGCAGTGTCACAATAAACGAACGGGGACAAGTGGTTATACCGAAAGCGGCAAGAGAAAAGTTTGGCTGGACCGGCGGACAACGAATGATTGTGCTCAGTGATGACGAAGGTGTTGCTCTGATTCCCGCAGAAACATTTGAGAATAAAATGAAAACGGTTATGGAATATGCTTCTATGACAGAAAAGAATGATTAAACTTGGTGCAAATAAGGTTCGCCGTCCATAAGCAAAAGAAAAAGTCCGAAACCTTGCAAAATTAAGGCTTTCGGACTTTGCTTTCTGGCACCCCCTGCGGGAATCGAACCCACATCTAATCCTTAGGAGGGATTTATTCTATCCATTGAACTAAGGAGGCGAATATTGCGGGGCTGTAAAAAACGAAAGTTTTTTACTACCCCTTATTTTGCTACATAATTTTCTGCCCAGGAGTCGATAATTTTTGAGAATTCTTCGCCCTTCATCTTTTTAAGACAGTCGGTGCGATAGGTTGAATAATAACCGAATTCTTCGTTAAAAACATCTATGCGCTGAACAAGAAAAATATAATCACCCAGTGAAACTGCGGCGGATTTATTTGTTTCAATTGCTTTTGCGGCGTCGAAAAATCCGTCGGGCAGAGTGCCGCTGTCGTTTGCGTGGACAAGGCTGTCACGGATTTCTGTGCTCTCACCCAAAGAGACGATTGCCTCTTCAAGAGAAGTGCCGCCGTTGACCATTGTTGCCACTGAATTGAATGAGTCGACAACCTTGTTTTTTTGGTCGTCTGTCATGGGCACGGTTGCTCCGTTTTCGTCAACATTGAAAAGGTAGCCGGCAACAAGACGGACTGCCACATAATTCTCGTTAAAATATGCCTTAATCGAGTCTTCGCTTATCGGCTCAACGCCGTTTTCACTGTAATAAAAATTAAGCAGAGCGTTTTCATAAGCCTTTGAAGTTTCAATATTAAAAAGAGTCTGCTTTGACACACCGATTTCATCATAATGAGAGCCGAAATAGTGCCAAAGATTATTGACGGTTGAAGAAAGCGCAGTCTTTTCATCGCTTGAGAGCCTGAGCCCGCGGTTATTGAACTCCGAATTGATTGCCACATATCTTGCAATGCTTTTTTTAATGCTTTCTTCTTTTTCTTCCTTTGAAAGAGAGTCGTCTAACCGGTCTTCAAAATATGTATAAATCTCGTTGTCTGTTTTAACTCCGTTTACTTTAACTTTTGCGGGTCCGTCGCAAGACGAAAACAAAAGCATAATTAAAGCTACGGAAAGAAAGAGAGAGACTGATTTTTTCATTACTTATTCTCTCCTTTTTGATTTTCAATATATTCGTTATAAAGACGGTCTTTAAGAAGGCGCTTTTCGTTCTCGGTCTGACGAAGCTTTTTGATTGCTTCTTTATTTTTACCGATAATTCCGTTTCTCAAAAATGCTACAAGAAGCATTGCAAGCACTGCGCCTATTGCGCAGCAAATAAAATCAACCATTGTATCGGTATTGCCTTTTTGAAGCTTCATTCCGTAAATACCGTCCATTGAGAATTCATAGATTTCCCAACCCACTGCGATGCCGAGAGCGAATGTCAAAGAGAAAAGAGATGACATGGCAGGGCCTAAATCTCCTCGCTTGCGATAGACAATGTTTGCAAAGTCATAGCCGAACCAAGCCGAGAGAAAGCCCGCGCCGAAATGAGTCACCAAATCAAAATGCTCAAAGGTTGTGCGGTTGTTTAAGGTTGAACCTATACAAACTGCGACGAAAATGAAAATATTGAGCATTGTTTGTGCGAGATAATCAACTTCGATTATAAAGGATTTCTTACCGAATATTTGAAAGAAATCCCACAAATGAGTAAATATGATAGCAAATATTGCTTCAAGAAATTCCACAACCGAGCCGTGAAACAACCCAAAGACGCCCCACGCAAGAATAACAATGCGAAGCATAATCCATAAAGCTTTATGAGATTTTGGTAAATAGCCAAAAGAATGTGTCATAACTTAAACCACCGAATATTTATTATAGAGAATAATACCACATTTATTTTTTCTTTACAAGTTATTTTGCCAAGATAGAAAATGAGCAACCGTCAATATAAACCGCTCCGTTTTCAACCGATGAATTCATAAGTGTGCGGGCGTTTTTAAAATCGTCGGGCAAATGATAAGTTATGGGGTGCTCGTTGCGGTTGACAATTACCATAATGCTGTCATTTTCATCATATCTGCAATATGCCACACAACCGAGCATTGACGAAATTGGCGCAAAATAACCTTTTTTGAAAACTTCGTTTTCCCGCCTTATTTTACCCAAGGCTTTATAGAAATCTATAAGCTCAAGGTTTTCGTTGCCCCAGGGATAGCACCCACGGTTAAAGGGGTCTTTATAGCCCTGCATTCCCGCCTCGTCGCCGTAATAAAGTGACGGAACTCCGGGAAGTGTATATTGCAAAACTGCGGCACATTTCAAAAGTGTAACAGCCTTATTGTAATTATCGCCTAAATTGTGCCGTGACTGCCATTCTCTGTCACGGTATTCGCAGGATTCTCCGGCAATTTTGGTAATTGCTCTTTCGGTATCGTGAGTGCCGATGTGATTCATCATAACATCAAGGCACTGTTTCGGATAATTCTCAATAATACCCGTAATTGTGTGCATAAAATCTTCTGCTTTACCGTTTCGGCAAAAGTCAAGAATGGCATTTGCAAAAGGATAATTCATAACGGAGTCAAACTGACTGCCTAAAAGATAGCGTCTGCGACTGCCGTAGCTGTGCTTTGTTGTAGCGTCTTCCCAAACTTCACCCATAAGCAGTGCGTCGGGTTTGGTTTCTTTAAGACGGGTGCGCAATTCGTCAATGAAAACATCGGGCAATTCATCGGCAACATCCAAACGAAAGCCGTCCGCACCCGCTTTTAACCATTTTTCGACAATACCGCCCTTGCCGTTGATGAATTTGCGGTAATTTTCGTCTTCTTCAACAATTTCGGGCAGAGTGACAAATCCCCACCAGCTTTGATATTTTTCGGGATAATCGGTAAATTTATACCAACTGTAATAGGGACTTTCAGGTGAGTTATATGCACCGAGAGAATTATATCTGCCCTTGCGGTTGAAATAAATACTGTCGTCCCCGGTGTGAGAGAAAACACCGTCAAGAATAATATGAATACCGAACTTTTCAGCCGATTTACAAAGGTTCTTAAAATCTTTTTCGGTGCCTAACACGGGGTCAATTTTACTGTAATCAGCGGTGTCGTATCTGTGGTTTGAGTGGGACTCAAAAATGGGGTTCAAATAAATACAAGTAACCCCTAAACCGTGAAGATACTGAAGCTTTTCTTCTATTCCTTTTAAGTCGCCGCCGAAGAAATCGTTGTTTAAAATTTTATTTTCTGCGTTATAGCGCCACTCGGGTTCGTTGCCCCAATCGGTACGCATAACTCTGTCTGCGGGAACATTTTCTTTTTTACTGCCCGAATTATAAAATCTGTCGGGAAAAATTTGATAGATAATTCCGCCTTTGAGCCAATCGGGAGTGGTGAAATTCTTTTCTGTAACCGTCAGCTGCCAATCGGTTTTTGTGCCGAAGCTGTGAGAGAAAGCGCCGATTCCGTCAGCGGTTTGCAAAACAGAGCTTCTTCCGTAAGGAGAAATATAGTCAAAATGATACCAATAAAGTCCTTCTTTTTCGACGGATGTGTGAATGTCCCAGATTTCTGTTTCGCTGTCGCACATACCCGCCCAGAACATAGGTCTTTCTTCATATTCTCCGTCATCACGGCGAATTATCAGCAGAGCGCCGGTGCAACAAAATGAGCGTGGCAAACAAAGGCGCAGGTGCAATTCTTCGCCCGATTCTATACTGCCGAATTTATTTTTGAAAAACAAATCTCTTGAATTAAAGGGAATAAACCCCATAAGGTCACCTGCTTATTCTACAGAAGTTTTTACAGCCGATAAGCCGTGAGAGGTGCGATACTCGTTCAGTCCGCTGCCTACGGTTTTCATTGTGCGGTTATATGAGGCTTTGCCCTGCGCAACACTGCTGATACCCAGAGTTGTCCAATCGGAAACATTGCTGTCAAGGGGGATTACCCTATACACTTTTTTGCCGTTTTGAGTTGTAAGGTCAACCCAGGTGGGAAGAATGTTTACATCGGAGATTATTACCGTGCCGTCGCTCCATTTCTCGAATGAGAACGAGAAAATCATTCCGTCTTCGGTGTGTCCGTTGGGTGCGGAGCTTATAAGATTGCGGCGCTGATTTGAAAGTGCATTGCCGATTGAATAAATGCAAACTGTTTCGTGGCCCTCCGGTGAAACGAGTGTATCAAAGGGCTGAACAACATGGGGGTGTCCCCCGACAATAACATCAACACCTGAATTGCAGAGCTTTTGGGCTATGTTTTTTTGATAACTGTTCTGAGAAAGCTGATATTCGTTGCCCCAGTGCATAAAAAATACAATGGCTTCGGCGCCTTGATTTTTCATTTCGGCAATGGAATTTTGAGCGTCCGTGTAAAAAGCGTTTAAATTATTATAGTCAAAGCTGTTTACAAGGGGACCCGCTTCGGCGCTTAAAAGAAGTCCGTTAAGAGCCTTGCGCCCCGCAGTTGAACTCTGTGTTTCATAGGTGAAGCACATCATACCTACTTTAATTCCGTTGACATTGCTGACTAAATAACGGGGACCTGTGTCGGTGCTTCTCGTACCAGTATGCTCCAAGCCTATTCCGTCAAGAATCTGCAAGGTTCTCTTCATACCTGCCGTGCCCGTGTCATAGGTGTGGTTGTTAGCGGTGAGCGCCATATCAACTCCCGCATTTTTCAGGGCAGACGCAATTGAATCCGGAGTGTTAAACATGGGGTAGCTCGAATACCCCTTTTCCGCACCGCCGAGAGTAACTTCAAGGTTTGCTATCATTTTATTGTATTTCTTATAATATGACGAAATATTTGAAAACATTGGGTTAAAGTCATAATTTCCGTCAGACACAGAAGCGGCTTTAAGCACATCGTTGTGAATGAGAATGTCGCCTGTTACACCGAATGAAGCAGTCGCAACCTTTTGAGAGCCGGGGGCGGGCACTTTTTTGACAACTTCATATTTTGACGGAGTTGTACTTTTCGTTGTGCTTTCGTCAGGCTTTTTTG
Source organism: uncultured Clostridia bacterium (assembly GCA_945787805.1). Classification (GTDB taxonomy): domain Bacteria; phylum Bacillota; class Clostridia; order Oscillospirales; family Acutalibacteraceae; genus Fimenecus. The sequence continues at coordinate 190,439 of CALZID010000002.1, forward strand.
TAGTCGATTCGGTTGTGCTTTCTGAGGTACCGGGCTCGGTAGTACTTGACGCTTCAACTACATTTGCCCCGTCAGCGGGAAGCTTTTCGTTTCTGTTATGAACGGCAATGCCTGAAATCACAACGGCAAAGGTCATTATAACAGCAAAAACAAGCACTAAAAGACGGTTCCTTTTCTGCCTTTTCAGTCTTTCTTTTCTTCTTTTTTCAATTCTTTGGTTAATAAGCTCGTCCGACATATTTTCACCCGCATATCCGTGTTAAGTAATAATATAATATTATACTTGTTTTGAAGACGGGTGTCAACCGACGAAAAAGCCTTTGTTATTGAGATAAAATTGAAATTTTTATAAATTTTTTATTTACAAACACAATTTACTGTGCTAAAATACTAAAGCAAATAATTGAATTAAGTATAAATTTTTATAAAAAGGAGACTTTATTATGAAATCAGTATTCAAAAAAGTATTAGTTGTCGTAATGGTTCTCGCAATGGTATTCAGCCTTGCGGCTTGCGGCGGAAACAAGTACACTTCAGGTAACACCGAATTTGTTATCGGTTTTTCAGGTCCTCTTACAGGCCCTGCCGCAGTTTACGGTGTTGCAGTTAAGAACTCTGCTCAGATGGCAGTTGATGAAATCAATGCCGCAGGCGGTTTGAACGGTGTTAAGTTTAAGTTAATCGCAACAGACGACACACACGACGCTACTAAGGTTGCAGCTAACTATGCTACAATGCTTGAAGGCGGTATGCAGGTATCTCTCGGTACTGTTACAACTGCTCCCGGTCTTGAATTCAAAAATCTTTCGGCAGAAGACAATGTTTTCTTCCTTACTCCTTCTGCATCGGGCGACGAGATTCCGGCAAACAACAACGGTTTCCAGATGTGCTTTGCCGACGGTAACCAGGGTAAAGTTGCCGCTGACTATGTCAACTCTACCGGACTTAAGAAAATAGGCATTTTCTATAAATCGGACGACGCTTATTCAAACGGTATCTACCAGCAGTTCAAAGATAATCTTGATTCTTCAATTCAAACTGTAGAAGCCGTATTTACCGATGCAAATGCAACTGACTTCTCAGCACAGATTTCAACTCTTAAAGATTGCGAATTTGTATTTATGCCGATTTATTACACACCTGCTTCAATATTTATGACACAGGCTAAGGATACAATCGCTGCCAACGCTGTTTACTACGGCTGTGACGGTTTTGACGGTCTTGCAGGTCAGTTTGAAGACTTTAGCGTTATCCCTCAGGAAGTTTCAATGCTTTCACACTTTGACTCAAACGCAACCGAAGGCGCTGCTGCCGATTTCATTAAAAAGTACACAGAGAAGTTCGGCGCTGACACACTTAACCAATTCGGCGCATCAGCTTATGACTGCGTATATGCAATCTACAACGCTATGAAGGCTGCGGTAGATGCAGGCGAAAAAATTGATGTAACAATTTCTGCTTCTGACCTTTGTGAAATTCTTAAAGCACAGTTCACCGGTGATTTCTCATACAGCGGTGTAACCGGTACTGACATCAAATGGGAAGATAACGGCTATGTTTCAAAAGAAGCTGTAAAATACACTCTTAAAACAGCAAATTCAGCCCAGTAATTTATACTTAATTTTAACTTAAATGATATATTTGCCGGCGCAGATTTACTGCGGCGGCAAATTGTCTTAATAAACATTAGGATTTTTATTATGAAATTTATTGAAACTTTAATTAACGGTCTTAGCATGGGCAGTACATACGCCATGATATCGCTTGGCTATACAATGGTTTACGGTATTGCAAAAATGCTGAACTTTGCCCACGGCGATATTATAATGGTCGGCGGATATACAATATTTATTACTATGTCACTGTCCGGAAATCCGATTTTAGGCTTGCTTGCAGCCGTAATATTCTGCGTGGCTCTCGGCGTTACTATTGAAAAAATAGCATATAAGCCTTTGCGAGGAGCTTCTCCGTTGGCGGTGCTTATAACCGCAATCGGTGTGAGCTACCTTTTGCAGTCCACCGCACAAATAATATTCGGTTCAGCGCCTAAAATGGTCAATATTGCAAATCTCGGCAATGTGAAATTTGCAGGTCTTAACATACCGCTTTACACTTTGATTACTCTCGGTTGTTCAATGGTGATAATGATAGTTTTAAGCCTGTTTGTTAAATACACAAAAACCGGACGCGCTATGATTGCCGTATCTGAAGACAAGGGTGCCGCTCAGCTTATGGGCATAAATGTAAACGGAATAATTATGATTACCTTTGCAATCGGTTCTGCTCTGGCGGCATTTGCGGGCTTGTTTATGCTTATGAAATCCCCCAGCCTTACCAACACTCTCGGCGCTATGCCCGGCATAAAGGCTTTTACTGCGGCGGTTATCGGCGGCATCGGCTCAATACCCGGTGCCATGGTCGGCGGTTTGCTTATCGGTGTTGTTGAAGCCGTTTCATTAACCATTCCCGTAATTGCTCCTTATACCGATGCTATTGAATTTTTAATCCTTATTGTCATATTGTTGGTACGCCCCACCGGAATTTTAGGTAAAAAAAGGAGGGAAAAAGTATAATGGCAAATTTAAAGAATATTAAATGGAAGCATTATATCAATTATGTTGTAATTGCCGTTTTTACGGTTGTTTTTGCACTGCTCTCTTTTTCGGGTGTACTTAAAAGCTCGGATTTATATATGCTTGAAAAAATCGCAATCGCCATAATGCTTGCCGTATCGCTCAGTATGGTTGTCGGCTTTTTGGGTGAGTTATCGCTCGGTCACGCAGGCTTTATGTGTTTGGGCGCTTATTTGGGCGGCAAAACCGCTGTTATACTTGAACCGATTTTAGGCGAATATCCCGCACTTTTGGTTTCCCTTATTGTCGGCGGTCTTGTAGCGGCATTGTTCGGTGTGATAATCGGTTTGCCGGCGCTTCGTCTTCGGGGCGACTATTTGGCGATAGTAACTCTTGCCTTCGGTGAGATAGTGCGCTCTGTATTTATGAATACAAGCAATGAATCCTTCGGCGGCTCGCTCGGTCTTAATACGCCGCGCTTTGACAAGAGCGTTTTGTTTGTAATTGCGCTCGTTTTGGTGCTTTTGTGCCTTGCTGTTACACAAAATCTTATCCGTTCTAAACACGGCAGAGCCATAACTTCAATCAGAGACAATGAAATTGCGGCTAAAGCCACAGGTATAAATGTTACAAAATACAAGCTTATTGTGTTTGCGGTTTCTTCTTTCTTTGCGGGTATCGCAGGCGTGCTTTACAGCTATTCAAACTTTACGGTGCAAAGCTCGAAATTCAGCTATAATTACTCAATAGAAATACTTGTTATGGTTGTTCTCGGCGGAATGGGCAGCATTAACGGCTCAATAATCGCCGCAACGCTTATTACATTTCTCGATGTTAATCTGCAAACAATTCTTACGGGCAATCTTGCCGTTTTGCAGGATTTATTCTATGCTCTCATATTGATATTGCTTGTAATTTACAACAATGCACCGTCCCTTAAAGGCTTCAGAGAAAAATATAACATCAAAAACATTATTGAAAAATTTAAACAGCATAATCCGTCAAAGATTAAAGATGACGAGGCTAAATGGGACCGTGTTCCCACAAAAATCGAAATGGATGAGGTTCTGTCGGTTGATGTGCATGTTTCTTCAAACTACACGCCCGATAAGTCTGAAAAGGAGGAAAAATAATGTCTGACATAGTTTTGAAAACAGAAAATTTAGGCATTTCCTTCGGCGGACTTAAAGCGGTACAAGAGCTTAATCTTGAAATAAAAAAAGGTCAGCTTTACGGACTTGTCGGCCCCAACGGTGCGGGTAAAACCACAGTTTTTAATATGATTACCGGTGTTTACAAGCCCACAACCGGCAAATTCTGGCTTGACGGTGAAGAGCTTACCGGCAAAAGTCAGGAAATCATCAACCGCAAAGGCATTGCAAGAACCTTTCAAAACATTAGGCTTTTCAATAATATGTCTGTAATACGGAATGTATTGGTAGGTCTTCACAATCAGCCGGAGTTCAAATGCGGCGTTGTTGCAAGCGTGTTACGCCTGCCCTCATACTTTAAAACAGAGAAGGCTATGCGTGAGCGTGCAAAAGAGATTTTACGCATAGTAGGTCTTGAAGACGAAAGAAACAATCTTTCATGCAATCTTCCCTACGGTAAACAAAGAAAGCTCGAAATCGCGCGTGCGCTGGCAACCAACCCAAAGCTCTTGTGTCTTGATGAGCCGGCAGCCGGCATGAATCCGCACGAGACCGAAGACCTTATGAAAATTGTAAGATGTATTCGTGATGAGCACGATGTAACAATTCTGCTCATTGAGCACGATATGAAGTTTGTATCGGGCCTTTGTGATGAGATTACCGTTCTTAATTTCGGCACGGTGCTGTCACAGGGCGCACCTGAAGTTGCGCTTAATGACCCCGAGGTTATCAAAGCTTATATAGGAGGATAACGCATTATGGCACTTTTAGAAGTAAAAGATTTATCGGTTTATTACGGCGTTATTCAAGCGCTTAAGGGTATAAGCTTTGAAGTAAACGAAGGCGAGATAGTAACGCTTATCGGCGCTAACGGTGCGGGAAAAACCACGACTATGCAAAGCGTAATCGGGCTTATACCGTCACGCAGCGGAAGTGTGATTTATGACGGACATGATATTACAAAAACTCCCTGTCATAAAATAGTTCATCTCGGTATGTCCCAGGTGCCCGAGGGCAGACGCGTTTTTCAGGAGCTGACTGTCTATGAAAATCTCGTTATGGGCGCATATACAAAAAAGAGAGATGCGGCATTTAAAGAAGACATTGAGAAGATTTATACCCGATTCCCCCGCCTTGCCGAGCGTAAAAATCAGATTGCGGGCACACTTTCGGGCGGTGAACAGCAAATGCTTGCCATGGGGCGTGCGTTGATGTCAAAGCCGAAGCTTCTTATGCTTGACGAACCCTCTATGGGCTTGTCACCGCTGCTTGTCGACAAGGTTTTTGAAATAATAAAGGATATTAACCGTGACGGTACCACAATATTACTTGTTGAGCAAAATGCCGGAAAATCTTTGGCAATTTCAGACCGAGCCTATGTTCTGGAAACAGGCAGTATTGTGCTTTCGGGCACAGGCGATGAGCTTGCGGCAAGCGATGAAGTTAAAAAAGCATATTTGGGCGGATAATATAATACAAATTTCCAATAAAAGCCAACTTGGATTTTACGGTCCGAGTTGGTATTTTTATGCCGTAAAGCACGCAAAAACAGTCTGTTATAAGGCTCAATTTGTATTGCTTTTGAAAGTCCTTTATGTTAAAATCAGTTTATCAGGTAAATTATGTAATTTGGGGGATTTTAATATGTTCAAATTCTATGCGGAAATGATAATAGGCGGCTCAAAGATAGCCTATAACAATTTTGACAATGAGCTTTTTTCCTTTAAATTTGAAGAAACAGAAAACAGAATTAAAGGCATTTTCACCGCTAAGCAAGATATGACAATGTCAAAAATTATGCTTAAAAGCGAAAGAGAATTCGATGATGAAGATTTGTTCTATGCAAACGGTTATCAGGCATGGACCACTTCAAGAGAGTTTTCAAAGCACGATAAATTTGACGGACTGATAGATTTTGCCAAAATGACAAAATTTACTTCTCATTTTGTGGGCATTTCGGGTGACTACCATTTTGAGAGCTACGGTGAAGAAGGCAAATTCCACGGATATACATACTGCTATTTCCGCAAAAAAGGTGAAAAAGAAATCACTCTCTACGGCTCAAAGAGTGAAAGAAACGGATATACAATCTTTGAAGCGGATATGAAGGGCGGAAAATTCAACATTAAAAAAGATGTTGAAGGACTTGTGCTTTCGGCAGGCAGGGAATATGAAATGTTTGATATTGCCGTTATCAAGGGCGAAAAAGATGAAGTAACGGATAAATACTTCTTTGATTTTGTAGGCTGCAAAAAGCCGAAAATCAACCACCTTTCAGGCTATACATCATGGTATAACTATTTCCAAAACATTAACGAAGACATAATCCTGCGTGACCTTAACGGACTTGACAGAGCAAGCGGTGAAGTGAGCATTTTCCAAGTGGACGACGGTTATCAGCACGCAGTCGGCGACTGGCTCATCACAGACCACAAAAAATTCCCCCACGGAATGAAATATATAGCGGATAAAATCCACGAAAAAGGTTATAAGGCGGGAATATGGCTTGCGCCTTTCAATGCTCAGGTGTCTTCAATTATCGCTAAAAAGCACCCCGACTGGCTTTTAAGACATAATCGCAACGGCAAAAAAATGTTGGGCTGTCAAGGCTGGGGCGGTGCATATATTCTTGATATTTACAATCCCGAAGTCAGAGAATATCTTAAAAAAGTCTTTGACACAGTTCTCAATGTGTGGGGCTTTGATATGGTAAAGCTTGACTTTCTTTACAGTCAGGCAATTGAGCCGAGAAACGGCAAAACTCGCGGCGAAATTATGTGCGACGGTGTTGATTTTCTCCGTGAAGCCTGCGGCGACAAACTCATTTTAGGCTGCGGCGTACCCATTGGCGCTTGCATGGGCATATTCGATGCTTGCCGCATTTCTTGTGATGTGAGCAAAAACTGGAAATATGAATTTAAAAAGAGTCTTAACATCAACTCGATTATTACGGGTATCAGATTTAATGCCGAAATTCCGTCGTCACAGAATGCAATTATCAACACGGTTTTCCGTAATCATCTTGACGGCAGAGCATTTTGTAATGACCCCGATGTATTCTTCTTGCGTGACATAAATATCGGCTATAATGCAGAGCAAAAGCTTCTTCACGGCAAGGTTAATTCTGTTTGCGGAAATGTGCTTTTCGTTTCGGATAACGCAGGAGATTTTGACGATGAGAAAATTGAAATATTGAAAGATTTCTTTAAAAAGAAAGACTATAAAGTAAATTTTGCGGAATTTGTGGGCGACGACGATATTCGTCTTGATTTCACTGAAAACGGAGTGGAAAAGAGTCTTACATTCAACCTTATTTCAGGTGAAAGTAATGTGCGTGAGTGCCTTTAAGGAGTAAAAATTATGAAGCTGGCAGTTATCGGCGGCGGTGGAGTCCGTTCAATGTTTTTGGCAAAAAGCATTGCGGGCAGAGCCGAAAAGATGGGTATTACAGACCTTTATTTTATGGATAACGATGAGAAAAAACTGAATATATACGGAAAGATGGCAAGAGAAGTCGCTCACCGTCTTTATCCGCCAATGAATTTTGTTTTGACAACCGACAAGGTCGAAGCCGTAAAGAACTCGGATTATGTTATTACAACCATCCGTGCCGGCGGGGACAGAATGCGTTGCCGTGACGAGAGAATTGCACTCTCAATGGGCATTTTAGGTCAAGAAACAACGGGTGCGGCGGGGTTTTCTTTTGCAATGAGAAGTATTCCCGCGCTCAAAGAATATTGTGAGCTTGTGAAAAAATATGCAAAGCCTGATGCTATGGTGTTCAATTTCACAAACCCCGCAGGCGTGGTGTCACAGACGCTTCGTGATATGGGCTATGATTTCACATACGGAATTTGCGATGCGCCAAGCGGAATGCTCCGTCGGTTTGAAGAGCTTTACGGATATTCCGAAAACTGTCTTGACGCACTTTGCTACGGACTTAACCACTTGTCATTCTTTAAATATATCAAGGCGGACGGTGTTGATATAACAAGCAGAATTGTCAGTGATGACGAAGCATATAAAAATACTGATTTACGCTATTTTGACAAGGAATTTTTAATGAGAAAGCAATATGTCCCAAATGAATATATGTATTATTTCTATAACCGTGAAAAAGCCGTTGAGAATATTTTGAAGGCAGAGCGCACCCGTGGTGAGCAAATTGCCGAAATAAACGAAAAAATGACGCAGGAATTGTCCCTTGTTGATATTGAAAATGACTTTGAGAAAGCCTTGGAAATCTTTGATTACTATTACGGACTGCGTGAAAATTCATATATGGCAAGCGAAACGGGCGAAAAGCGAAATTCAACATGGCATTTTGATATGTATGCTCCCGACGACGGCGGTTATGCGGGGGTAGCCCTTGGCATAATCGACGCTGTAAATCAAAACAGCCGAAAGAAAGTAATCGCTTGCGTGCCGAATACAGATAAAGCCATTGATTTCTTAGACGAAACCGACACAGTCGAGATTTCTTGCGAAATAATAGACGGAAAAGTCACGCCCGTTAAAATCGGTGAAGTGCCTTTTGAAAACAAAGAGATTATCACAAGGGTTAAAGCCTATGAAAAATTAGCGTCAAAGGCAATAATAAATTGCGATAAAGAGTCAGCGGTTGACTGTTTATATTTGCACCCGTTGGTAGGCTCATATTCACTTGCAAAAGAGTTGGTGGAAAAATATATTGAGTTAAATAAAGATTTTACGGGAGAATGGAAATGAGTTTTGCAGCGGCTTTCGGAAAACTGAATGTTGATTTGCTCTATTCGGGAATGCCGAGAATTCCGAACGAGGGCGAAGAAATATACTGTAAAGATTTTAAAGTTTGTTTAGGTGGGGGACTTCCCGCAACTATGATAAATTGCAGTAGATTGGGAGTTCCCGCTAAAATCGGCACATTTTTAGGCGACGATATGTTCTCGCACTTTGCAAAAAGTGAGTTGGATAAAAGCGGTACACAATATGAAGCTTTTGAAAGCCGCAATTATCCGCTCAATGTAACTTCTGCAATTATTACAGAAACCGACCGTACTTTTGTGTCCTACGGCGGCAGTGAAGCATACACGGACGAAATGCTCGAAAAGATTTACAATTCTTTAAAAGGCGCAAAGGTTGTGGGTATGCAGGAAGATATTATGCCCGTTTATAAAGAGCTGAAAAAAGACGGTACAATTTTAGTGCTCGATACGGGCTACAGCGAAGATATGAGCATTGAAAAGTACAAAGATTTAATAGAAATTGCAGATTATTATACCCCCAACATTGACGAAACCGAAAAAATGACGGGTACAAGGAATCCCCAAAAAGCCCTTGATTTTCTCCGCAACTATTTTGAAAAGCCCATTGTGAAGCTGGGCAAATTCGGGTGTGCGGGCTATGACGGCGGTTATTTTAAAGTTGATAATATTGACGAGTTTAAATGCGTTGACGCAACAGGTGCCGGCGACGCATTTCTTGCGGGATTTATCTATGGTCTGTATAACGATTTTGACTTTAAACAGTGTATTTTGGCTGGTAACATTACGGGCGGAAAATGTGTAACGGGCGTAGGCTGTTTGACAGAGTATGTAAAAAAAGACGAAATAAAATATTATTTAGAAAAATATCAGAATTTAATCAGGTGAAAAAATGAGTAACAAAGCGGATATTTCGCAGCAAATGGCAACAGCATCGGTCTGGAAATTGCTGATAAAGCTCAGCATTCCCGCGGTTTTTGCCCAAATTGTAAATCTTTTATATAATATTGTTGACAGAATTTATATCGGCCACATGGGTGAAGCGGGTACGTTGGCGATTACGGGACTCGGACTTTGCTTTCCTGTAATTTCACTTATTATGGCTTTCACAATGTTGATAGCACAAGGCGGTGCACCCCGTGCCGCCATTGAAATGGGTAAGGGAGATTTAAAAAAGGCCGAAAAAATCTTGGGCAACTGTTTTGTAGTGCTGATATTTTTGTCGGTGCTTCTGACGGCTGTTTTTCTCTTGTTCGGTGAAAAATTCTTAATGCTTTTTGGAGCAAGCGAAAGCACAATTATATATGCTCTGCCCTATATGAGAATATATGTGTCGGGCTCTGTTTTTGTAATGCTCTCTCTGGGACTTAATATGTTTATTACCACTCAGGGATTTACAAAATTCAGTATGGCAACAGTGCTCATAGGTGCGGTTTGCAACATTATTTTGGACCCGATTTTCATTTTCGGGCTTAAAATGGGCGTTCGGGGTGCGGCTGTTGCAACAATTATTTCTCAAGGACTTTCAGCGGTCTGGGTGTTGTCGTTCCTTTTCGGTAAAACCACAAAGCTCAAAATCAAAAAAGAAAATCTTGTCCCGAAGCTTAAAATTTTAGGTCCTGTATTGGCTCTCGGTGTTTCTCCCTTTGTTATGAGCGCAACCGAAGCGGTAATCAACATCGCCTTCAATTCTTCTTTGCAAAAATACGGCGGAGATATTGCGGTGGGTGCTATGACGGTTTGCGCAACGGTATTTCAAATGACCTGGGTGCCGGCGCAAGGTATCGGTCAGGGCGCACAGCCTATAATCAGCTACAATTACGGAGCGGGTAATGCCGAAAGAGTAAAACAGAGCTTCAAGGCGTTTTTGACGGTTTGCTTTACCTTTGTGTTTGTTCTGGGAATGGCAATAATGATATTCCCACGGTTTTTTATAAGCATTTTCAACGATAATCCCGAACTCGTGGAAACAACCGCATGGGCTATCCGTGTTTACGGCTGCGCTATGGTTTTCTTCGGTATTCAGTCAACCGTGCAGCAGACATTTATCGCATTGGGCAAGGCAAAAGCGTCACTTTTTATCGCTTGCTTGAGAAAAGTTATTCTCCTTGTTCCGCTGATTTACATTTTACCGAACTTTTTTGAAAACAAGGTTTTTGCGGTTTTTCTTGCAGAGCCGGTGTCCGACGCAATTTCGATTATTACTTCGGCAACTCTGTTTGCCATAGTATTCGGCAAAGAAATGAAGAAGATGAGAGACGGCAGCGAAAAATAACTCTGTACATTTTCACTTTAATGTGATAAAATATAATGTAATGCAAATGAAACTTTATTGATGATAAAGAGGAGTAAAGTTAATATGGATAAAGAAATCTATGCGCTTGCCTTTGATATCGGTACAACGGGTGTTAAAACCTGTCTTTTCAAAATCGGCAAGACAATTGAGCTTTTAGAAGCGGCAACCGAGGGCTATAAACTTTATATTATGCCTAACGGTGGCGCAGAGCAGGACCCTGACGAATGGTGGCAGGCAATGTGCTCAACATCAAAACTCGTAATCAAAAAGTCAAAGATTGACCCGGCAAAAATTTACGGTATTTCATTCTGTTCACAAATGCAGGGCTTGGTTCTTGTTGATAAAAACGGAAATCATGTTCGCCGTGCATTCAGCTATATGGACCAGCGTGCCACGGAAGAACTCAAAAAGGGTATTGCCTACGGTCCGCAGATTGCAGGCGCCAATATTGCAAAACTTCTTCCCTCACTCGCAATTACAGGTGCGGTTGCGGCAAGCGTTAAGGACCCCGTTTGGAAATATAAATGGACAGAAGCAAACGAGCCTGAAAATTTTGCGAGAGTACATAAATGGCTCGATGTTAAAGAATATCTCATCTGCCGAATGACAGGCGAATTTGTTATGACAAAGGACTCTGCTTTCGGCGCACTTCTCTATGACCACAGAGAAGGTCACAGATGTTGGAGCCCCACAATCTGCAAGCTTTTAGGTGTTAATATGGACCACCTTGCAAGGATTGTTGACTGTACCGCAAAAGTGGGCGAGCTTCGTGAAGAACAGGCAAAAGAATTAGGTCTTGTTCCCGGAATCGCAGTTTACGGTGGCGGCGGTGACGCTACACTTATCGGCGTCGGTGCAGGCGCAACGGGTCTCGGTGACACTCATATTTATCAAGGTACATCAGGTTGGGCATCAACTGTTGTTGACAAGAGCATTGTTGATGCAAACGCCATGATTGCTGCGGTTGTCGGTGCGGCTGACGGAATTTATAACTATTTCGCAGAGCTTGAAACTGCGGGTAAATGCGTTGAATGGGTTAAGGACCATTTGGCTCTTGACGAAATTGATATTTATCTCAACAAGCAACACGATTTAAGACGCAAAAATGCGGATATAGAAGTTGTTTATACAGGCCTTTACGACTATATGATGGCTGTTATTGACTCAATCCCCGCAGGCAGCGGCGGAGTTATCTTCACACCGTGGCTTCACGGAAACCGCTGTCCTTTTGAAGACCCGAACGCAAGGGGAATGTTCTTCAACATCAGTCTTGAAACAGGCAAAACAGAAATGCTCAGAGCGGTTGTTGAGGGTGTTTGCTTCCATCTTCGCTGGTTCCTTGAAACTCAGGATAAAAAGGTTAAGACATCTAACACAGTTCGTTTTGTAGGCGGCGGCGCATTGTCGGATGTTACCGCTCAAATTCTTGCAGACTGCACGGGCAGAGTAATCGAAACTGTTGACAGTCCGCAAAATGTCGGCGCAGTGGGTGCTGCGGTTCTCATTGCCATTGACGCGGGAATTATCGAAAAGGTTCAGGACGCAAAGCAGATTATCCCCGCAAAGAAGACATTTACGCCGAATATGAAGAATAAAGCAATTTACGATAAAAACTTTGAAGTGTTCAAGAAGCTTTATAAATCCAACAAAGAGAATTTTGCCGACCTTAACAAACTGAATTAAGCTATTTGACAATAAATCGAATTTGTGTAATAATTATATGTATCACTATTTTTGATGGAGGGAGAATTATGAAATCAACTGTTATCAGAGTTGCGGCAGCCGTTATGGCTCTCGTTATGATTGCGTCTTGCTTTGCCGGTTGTGAGAAAAAACCTACGGGTGAAGAAGACATTACAAAGCCGCCACAGGTTGAAGGTCCTTCAAATAACGACTATAATAACGATGTTAATGTAGATGACTCAACAACTACTACAACTGCAACAAGTTCTTCAACTACATCCACCGGCACAACTACAACAAAGGCACCGTCTTCAACTACCACAACAAAGCCGTCAACAGGTACCGGAGGCGGCAACATTTCACAGGCGGATATGAATGCGGCTCTTAATGCGTTAGGCTATGCTTATGATGCTGAACAACAGATTTATTATTCAACAATGGACCCGTGGCAGCGCCATTTCGGTTTCGGTGATGAATATGACCAAGCGGCCGCTTATGCAAATATGAAGTATACCACTATCAAGGCCGATTTCGAATATGACGGCCTTCTTTGGAGACTTCAGTGGTGGAAAGGTCAATACGGTGTTCTCGTGGGCGCAGAGTTAGGTGTTTATACAAAGCAAATTGGCGACAATTCAACAACATTCTATGAATGTGCATCTGATGAGCATCTTCTTGATATGAGCTTTCAATATTATATGAGCGCAAGTGATTATAGAAAAAACAATGAGCTTTTCCACCGTGAAGAGCAGGCTCACTGGTGGCTCACAGGCTTTAAGTTTGGCTATGTTGACTCAAGAAAGTGCGTTGTTGTGGCAACACTCAAAGCTTTTGATACAGAAATGGCAGATGCAATCGAAAAGAGCTTTGCAAGTTTGACAGACGCTCCTGCAAGCAGAGAGAAGTTTAAATATGTTACCGCAATCAACGGAAAAACAACTGACTGCTACACAAGAAAAGGCGACACATTTACAGTCGTTTGGGAAAGAGCAGGATTTGAAAACTATTGATAACTTATACGAAAAAGCACCGTTTAGGTGCTTTTTTTATTTATTTTTTTGATGTTGGCAATAAAAAATAAAAATAAATTCTTATTATAGTTGAAAAATGCTTAATTTTAGTGTAAAATATACAAACAGACTTTAATATTTTATGTTTTTTATAAATTTTTTTGGAGGATTTGTATGAATTATAACCTTACAAAGAAACAAGCAAAGGAACTTGTTGAGTCAAAATTATCCCATTTTATCGGCGTAAAACCCGAAGATGCAACAAATGAGCAATTTTATAAAGCAATTGTTTTGATTCTCAGAGATATGATGAGTCAGGGCAGAGCTGAATTTTCAAAAGAAGGCTCGAAAAAAGGAACAAAGAGAGTCTATTATCTCTGCATGGAATTCCTTATGGGCCGTTCACTTAAAAACAATCTTTATAATCTTAATCTTACAAAGGTTTTTGAAAGCGTTTTAAAAGATTACGGCATAAAGATGGATAGCATTTATGACTGTGAGCCTGACGCAGGTCTCGGCAACGGCGGTCTCGGTCGTCTTGCGGCTTGCTATCTTGACGGCCTTGCAACTCAGGGCTATGTTTCAAAGGGCTACTCAATTCTTTATGAATACGGAATTTTCAAGCAAAAATTAGTTGACGGCTGGCAGACAGAGCTCCCCGATTTCTGGCTTCCCGGCGGAGATGTCTGGCTTGTACCTCACGAAGAAAAAGCAATTGACATTAAATTTGAGGGCGAAGTTCGTGACACTTGGGAAAATCAGTTCCACCATGTTGAAATTGAAAACCCCACAGTAATTCAGGCTGTTCCCTATGATATGCATGTTGCGGGCAAAGACGGAAAAGGCATTTCGGTTCTTCGCCTTTGGTCTGCAAAAGCACCCGGTCTTGATATGGCGCTCTTCAATCAGGGCGACTATATGAGAGCTATGGAAAGAAACGCTATGGCAGAAGTTATTTCAAAGGTGCTTTATCCTGCCGATAATCACCCCGAAGGCAAGTCACTTCGTCTTCGTCAGCAATATTTCTTGGTTTCTGCGTCAATCCAAGATATCGTTCAGCATCATCTTCGCGAATTCGGTACAATGGATAATTTTGCAGATAAAGTTGCAATTCATGTCAACGATACTCACCCCACAATGGCAATCCCCGAGCTTATGAGAATTATGCTTGACGAGTGCGGATACGGTTGGGACGAAGCCTGGAATATTGTTACAAATACCGTGGCTTACACAAACCATACAGTTATGAAAGAGGCTCTTGAATGTTGGCCCGAAGACCTTTATAAGCGCCTTATGCCGAGACTTTGGCAGATTACAAAAGAAATTGACAACCGTTTCCGTTCGTTCGTTTGGCAGAACACACAGAATGCGGATACAGTTGAAAGAATGGCAATTATCTCAAACGGCGTTGTCAGAATGGCAAACCTTTGCGTTGCGGGCTCACACTGTGTAAACGGTGTTTCAGCGCTTCACAGCGAAATTCTCAAAGATACCGTTTTTTCGGATTTCTATGCACTCACACCCAACAAATTCACAAATGTTACAAACGGTATCGCTCACAGAAGATGGCTTTGTCAGGCAAACCCGAAGCTTACAAATTATCTCACAGAGTTAATCGGTGTCGGATTTGTAAAAGATGCAGATAAGCTTTTAGATTTGAGAAATTATAAAGACGATAAAGCAGTTCTTGAAGAATTGGGTAAAATCAAGCGTGCAAACAAAGAAGAATTTGCAAAATATGTGCTCAAAAATAACGGAATTCAGCTTGACCCCGATTCAATTTTCGATGTTCAGGTTAAGCGTCTTCACGAATATAAGCGTCAGCACCTTAACGCCTTGAACATTCTCTCTCAATATCTTGCAATTAAAGAAAATCCCAACGGTGAGTTTATTCCCCACACTTATATTTTCGGCGCAAAGGCGGCGTCGGGATATTTCGTGGCAAAGAAGATTATTTCATTTATTTGTGCACTTGCCGATTTAATCAACAACGACCCCGATGTTAAGGGCAGACTTAAAGTTGTTTATGTTGAAGATTATAATGTAACTCTTGCAGAAAAGCTTATGCCTGCCGCTGATATTTCAGAGCAGATTTCACTTGCGGGTACAGAAGCATCGGGTACGGGTAATATGAAGCTTATGCTCAACGGTGCCGTTACTCTCGGCACAATGGACGGCGCAAATGTTGAAATCTATGAAGCTGTCGGAGAAGATAATATTTACATCTTCGGTATGAAAACTCCCGAAGTTCAACAACTGCAAAGACAGGGCTATGTTCCGCAGAATTTCTATAATAATAACGCAGAAATCCGCAAAATACTCGACTTTGCAAACCAGAACGGAATAGGCGGAAAGATGTTCCACGAAGTAACGTCAACAATTATTCACCATGACCCATATATGGTTCTTGCAGACTTTGAAGATTACAGAAATACTCAACAGAGAATCGCAAAAGATTTCCTTGACCGTGATAACTGGAACAAGATGTCGCTTATGAATATTTCAGGTGCGGGCAGATTTGCCGCCGACAGAGCAATCAACGAATATGCGCAGAATATTTGGAATACAAAATCTGCATTTAAGAAATAAAGTAATTAATGGCAAAGGGGCTGTGAAGCGAAACTTCACAGCCCCTTGCTGTTTTAGTAAAAATCATTTAATCTCCGCATCCGCAACCGCTGAAACTGTCGCCTTTTAAGCAACCTTCTTTTGGCGGGAAAAACTCATCAACGGGGAATTGAATTTTTCTGAATGCGTCGCAAGGATTATCGGTGTCACAACTGCACTCTTTACTGGGAATACAGAAATCATAAGCGGGAATAAGCATTTGCACATCACGCTCTAACTGTACGATTGTGAAAATACCGAGAGTGACTGTAACTGCTTTTTCAGGCTCTTCTTCATAGCAGTCAAAATCTCCGTCAAACAGACGGCAAACAGATTTTGGCAATCTGCCGGGTCTGTGGTCATGGCAGTCGTGAGCGTTGCGAAGCTTTGCGTCAAGACAAATGGGATCTACGGTTTGCACTTTTGCTTTCGGATTAGTGCTCTTCATATCAAGTTGAGTGTCTGTGTCACAGTTTGTAAATTCAGATGAAAATACTTTCACATTGCCTTCTGAACCGTAAAGTATGCATTTTTTCGAGAAGGTAGCCAGACCTTCAACAATGGTGGGCGGTGTTGAATGGCCGCAGAATACATCAAGGCAAACCTTGAAGAAATAAGTAATGTCGACGGAATAAAATCCGCGGTTAAAGGGCACTCTTTCAACTTCAATAAAAGCGTTAAGTACTTCACTGCCCCTGCAACGCACATTAGTTGCTCTGTTGATAATACACTGTGCCGAAGATGTGAAATGAACTCTCAAATCTTCAAGACAGTCTTTGTCTGCACAAGAATCATAAACTCGGTTTGTGTCAATGCAGACGGCTTCTTTAATTTTTGATTGGATACAGTTTCTATTTTCTGACATCTCTGTTCCTCCTAATAAAAATTGTCAACTGACAGTACCATTTTATGAAATAAATATTATCTTGTTACAACTTATTGAAAGAGAAAAAGTTTTATGGTAAAATTTGAAGTAAGGATAAATGAAATGAGGATAGATATGAAAAGTAAAATTCTCAGTGAGCTTGCCCGAATGGTAAATGCGATATTTTCTCAGGTTGCGGAAGTAATAACTGCAAGACGGCAGAGAAAAGGCGATAACCCCATATACCGTGAAATAGAAGCTGAAAGAATACATTCAAATTATATCAGAATTATTCCTGCCACAGTCGTTTTGCTTATTGTTGAAATTTGCGGAATGCTTTGGGCAATCTGGACAAATGTCAAGTTCGATTACGGAAAAGGCTTTTTGTGTTCCTG
This sequence comes from uncultured Clostridia bacterium, assembly GCA_945787805.1. Lineage (GTDB taxonomy): Bacteria > Bacillota > Clostridia > Oscillospirales > Acutalibacteraceae > Fimenecus. The sequence goes on from CALZID010000002.1 coordinate 207,761, forward strand.
TATTATTTTCACATTCGTTTCGGTTTGCGTTATTATAGCAATCGAAATAGATTTAAGAAAAAGCTTTATCTCAAACAAGAAAAAGAAGAGCGTTTATATTGCCTATTGGATAATATATATGGTTGAGGCGCTGTCTTTCTCTGTTATGGAATATCTTGACCGGGGCGCTATCAATAACTATATAACTTTTATCATTGTTTTCACTTTGTTACCGGTTATAGAGCCGATTCCGAAGCTTTGCGTCTTTGCTGTTTCAATGGCGATTGAGGTGTATTTGATTTTATACACAACGGGCTCAATAAAAACGGTAATTGTCTGCATTGCGTTGGCGCTTGCGGGCGTGTTATTCTCACAAATCAGATTTTTCTATTATATGTCCAACGCATTGGCAAACAAAAAGCTTGAATTCTCTGCCAACGGGGACCCGCTGACCGGGTTTATGAACCGTCGGGGATTTGAGCACAGAGTCAATGCAATGAGGGGCTTTTGCGACGCTAACGGATATGATGTTTGCTTTATTATGATGGATATTGATAACTTTAAAAGGTTTAATGATGTTTACGGCCATGTGAAAGGTGACATTTGCATTAAAGCAGTGGCGGATTGCATAAAAGAACATTTTTCAAGACCTACCGACCTTTGCGTACGCTACGGCGGTGAAGAGTTTCTTGTGGTTACCGCTCAAAGAAATGTGCCCGCATTGTTGGAACACCTTACAAAACTATTGAAAAACATAAACCAAATGAAAATTGAAGATGTAAAAGACAGTGTTTCTGTAAGCGTCGGGGTTTATTCCGTATTGAACAGTAAGAAAAAATCAACACAGTATTTTATTGAAAAGGCTGATGAACAGCTTTATAAGGCAAAAAACAGCGATAAAAACTGTGTGGCATATAAAAATGAGATTTACAGATAATGCTTAAAATTCAAGGCAGGTTACAGACTGTGTTTCGGTGACTTGCCTTTTTTCTTTTTTTATGATAAAATGTAAATGCTTATGTGCATTTTATGATTTGAGATGAGGGAACAACCGTGTTTGACTTAATCTACAATCAAATATATTATTTGGGAATTCAGACTATCCGTTACGGCAAACGCTTTTTCAGATGGTTTGGTTCATTGTTGCTAAAACCCATAAAACTCATAGGCACATTGATTTTTACATTAATAATTGTTATAGACAAAATGCTTTTAAAGCTTTTTCATGAAAGCATGAAAGATTTTAGAGAGCTTATATCCGAAGTGAAAAGAGTTTTATCCGGGTTTAAGGAAAAAACTCCCGGCGTCAATAAAAAAGAAAAGTTGAAAAATTATGTATTGAGAGCGTTCAACAAATACAGAAAGGCATTTGTATATGTTTTAAATATTGCTTTGCCGATTATATCGCTCGTTATTCTTGTGAATGTAATTTCAGCGTGGTCATATATGACCTTTGCTCTCGAAATAAATTATAACGATGAGATTGTAGGATATGTAAGCAGTGAAGCTGTTTATAAGCAAGCCCGCGAGCAGGCAATCGACCGTCTTGACATTTCTGTGGTTACATCGGCCGATAAAACCGACGAAGATGTCATCGGTAATGCGGAATATAAGATTAAACCTGTAAAACGCAGTCAAATCAATGACGCATCGACAATATGCGATAAGCTCATAGAAAAGTCTGACAGCAATATTGTAAACGCTTGCGGAATTTATATAGACAATGCGTTTGTGTGCGCCGTTGAAAACGAAACCGACGCTCTCAGCGTGTTTGACAGCATTCTTGCCGAGCACGAAACAGGCGAAGAAAATGCGGTGGTCAGCTTCGTTGAAAATATCGAATATGTTCAAGGGCTTTATCCCGATGAAGAAAACATTGTTCGTGACGCCTTATATCTTAACGAAAAACTCCGTTCAAAGAAGAGTGAAGCGAGATATTATACTGTTCAGTCGGGAGATACTGTTTCAAAAATTGCAAATCAATTCGGTATGAAGTCGGCGGATATTTTCAATCTTAACCCTGAGCTTCGTGAAAAAATATATGTAGGTCAGCAGATACTGCTTTCTGCCGAAGTGAATTTTGTTCAGGTTCAAACTACCAAAACAGAGGTCCGAAAGGTTGAAATTCCTTATAATACAATTAAAGTTAATACCGACAGCCTTTATGTCGGCGACAAAAAAGTTGTCACAAAGGGCGTTAACGGTGTTCAGGAAGTTACTGAATTAGTTACATATATTGACGGCGTAAGAGTATCAACCAAAGAAGTTTCGAGAGTGACAATTCAAGAGGCGGTTGACGAAAAAGTTCAGGTCGGCACAAAGAAAAACACCGGTTCTTCGGGCTCGGCAATCTCTTACGGCGGGCGTTTTGTTTGGCCGGCAGGCGGCGGAGCTACCCATGTTTCGTCTTATTTCGGCAAAAGAAGCCTTAACGGTTGGCACGGCGGTATAGATATCACCCGTCCCGGCGGCAAGAGTACGGGCTGCCCTGTTTATGCTGCGGAGGCAGGAACGGTAAAGCTTGCAAAGGCCGGCGGCAGCGGTTACGGTTATCATGTAATCATTGACCACGGTAACGGATTGCAGACGCTCTATGCACATATGAAAGCGGGTTCTTTGAAAGTTACCGCAGGGCAAAAGGTAAAACGAGGACAACAAATCGGTCAAATCGGTTCAACCGGATTTTCAACGGGACCGCACCTTCACTTTGAAGTCAGAGTGAACGGTACAAAGGTTAATCCGGCTCCGTATTTGGGAATTAAGTCAAAGTCGAATTGATAGAATTATGGAAAAGTTTATAATTGCAGGAATTAAAACTGAATACCGCATTCGCGGAGAATTACTTCGTTCCCGCTCTGAAAATTACAGAGCAGATTTTGATGACAGCGAAACGCAGATAGCACTTAATATCCGTGACGAATATATCGACAAGAAAAAAGAAAAAATTTCTTATCTGTCTTGGGACGAGCATGAATATATGTGGACGGGTGAAGCCTTTTATAACGAGCTTATAAAGTTCGGCGGAATGATGCTTCATTCATCTTGCATCGAAAAAGACGGCTTTGCATATCTTTTTTCGGCAAGAAGCGGAACGGGCAAATCAACGCACACTCATCTTTGGCTTGAAAATCTTGACAATACAAGAATTATCAATGACGACAAGCCGGCACTAATCAGAGAGAACGGTGTGTGGTATGCTTGCGGAACACCCTTTTCGGGCAAGACCGATGAAAACATAAATGTTAAGGTTCCCGTCAGAGCCATAACCTTTTTGTTCCGCGGTGAGCAAAATACGGTAAAAAAGCTTGATGCATCGTTGGCGGCTCCCTTGGCTTTGGAACAAACAATAAATCCTTATGATAAGGACTTGGCGATAAATATGCTTGACTCTTTGGACTTGCTTCTCAGGGAAGTTCCTGTTTTCGCTCTTCATTGCAATATGGAAAAAGATGCGGCAATTACAGCATATAACGAAATTGAAAGGTTGATAAATATTGAAGATTAAAGACGGATTTATATTAAAAGATGTTGCCGGAAGCAAAATTGTAATTGCCACGGGTGATGCCAAATTATCTTTTAACGGCGTGATTACATTTAACAGTGTGGGTGCTGAAATTTTTAACTTGCTCGACGGAACAAACACAGACGAAGAAATCATCAAAAAAATCGCAAGTGATTATAATGTTGACACCGCAATTGTTGAAAGAGATTTTTATGCGCTCGTTGAAAAACTCAAAGCACATAAAATGCTTGATGATTAAAACAAAAACTTTATAAAAATCATTGCATATTTAATTTTAGTTTGATATAATCTCTTAGATGATGCAAAAAGAGGAGTATTGATATGGAATATAATACAAACAACTCTCAGATTGAAAAAGGAATTGATATTGCAACCGTTATGCAATATGCAATCCGTGTTATACAGAAATGGTGGGCGATTTTGTTGGCAGCTGTCATTTTTGCAAGCGCAGGTTTTGCAATTGCTAAGGTGAACTATGTACCGCAATATTCATGCACAATGCGTTTCGTTATTGATAACAAGAGTGAAAACACAGTAACAGGCGGTCAGTCCGCAAGTGATATTAACGCAGGCATTACCCTTGCCCGTGACTATGTTGTTATTATGACAGAAACAAATTCACTTATGGAGCTTGTCGCTAAAAACAGCGGCTATGATATTACAGGCGACCAGGTTAAGAAAATGCTCAAAGGTTCTCTTGTTGAAGAAACATCTATTGTTTCTCTTACAGTAACAACATCCGACCCCGAAGTGTCTTATGCGGTTGCAACAAGTTATCTTAATAATTATGCGCAAATTACCGATAAGGCTCACAGCAACACAAGAGCTATCGTTATTGACGAGCCTGTAATGCCAACTAAAGCAAATGCAGACAACTCTAAACTTCTTTATACTTTATTCGGCTTTGTTTTCGGCGCAGGTCTTGTTATCGCTGCTATTTGTATCAGCATTTTTATTAAAGATACAGTTAAATTAACAGATGATATTACAGGTAAATTGGGCAGCAAGCTTGTGGGCTCAATTGTTCATATTAAAAAGGCTGACAAAGAAGGCCTTCTCTTCACAGAAAAGAAAACCGGCTTTATGTTCATTGAAGCCTTTAAGCTTATTCGTGCAAAGCTTGAAAATACGGCAAAGCGTCATAATTATAAGACTTTTGTTTTCACAAGTACTGCCGAAAACGAAGGTAAAACAACGGTTGCCACAAACACAGCGTTAGCTCTCGCAAAGAACGGTAAATCAGTTCTCTTGATTGACGCCGACCTTCGTAAACCTTCAGTTCATAAAACTCTCGGTGTTTCCGCAACAAACGAATTGGGTCTTGCAGGCGTAATCACGGGTGAAAAAACACTCAGTGAATCGGTTAAATATTTTGAGAAATTTAATCTCTTCCTTCTCATTACCAGTCAAGCAGTTTCGGAATCTGCCGAGCTTCTTTCATCCGATGAAACAGAAGAAATACTTGAGGCGATTAAGAATGAGTTTGACTATGTAATTATTGATACTCCGCCGGCAGGGCTTGTGGCAGACGCTACAATCCTTGCGCAGCACGCAGACGCTTGTGTGATGGTTGTTCGTAACGACTTTGCTCCGATGCGTCGTATCAGAAAGACAATGGAAGACATCAACGGTACAGGCACTGACCTTCTCGGCGTAATTTATAATGATGCTGACAGCAGTTCTGCTGCAAATCTTATTAAAGCCGGCAAGAAGAGAAAGAAAGGCTATGGTTACGGTTACGGTTACGGATACGGATACGGCTACGGCTACGGTGAAGAATACAAGAACAAAAAGAAATAAGTTGTTTAAAGTGGCTGTAAAGAAACGAAAGTTTTTTTACAGCCACTATTTAGGGGTTAGGAAAAAATGCGTAGAATGGACAA
>CALZID010000003.1 GCA_945787805.1 uncultured Clostridia bacterium
TGCTTAAAAAGGTTGAAGGTACGGATATTGAAATTCTTCTAAAAGAAAGCGGTCTGATCGAGTAACAAAAAAACAATCAGGGGACGGTTCTGTGATTGACGAAAATCAGGGGACGGTTCTCTGATTGCTCTGCATGTGATTTTGCGGGACGATGAAAGGCATCGTCCCCTATAAATATCCTGAAAAAATTCCCCATTTTTTGGGGAAAATTTTTTAACTTGACATATACCCTACGGGGGTATATAATGATTATACAAAAATTCAAATGAGGTAACGGTAATGGAAAACAACTGCAACTGCTGTCATAAAACAAAAATGCGTTCCGAAGAGGAATACAAGGCGCTCGTCAACCGACTTAACCGAATAGAAGGTCAAATTCGGGGAATTCGCGGAATGGTTGAAAAAAATGCCTATTGTACGGATATAATAATACAGGTATCTGCCGTCAATGCGGCGCTCAATGCATTTAATAAAGAATTGCTTGCAAATCATATAAAAACCTGTGTTGCCGATGACATAAAGGCAGGTAAAACAGAAACTGTTGACGATTTATTGTCAACATTGCAAAAACTTATGAAGTAGGTGAGACAATGACTCAATATAATGTAACGGGTATGAGCTGTGCCGCCTGTGTTGCAAGGGTTGAAAAGGCAGTCAAAGAAGTTAATGGCGTAACTTCCTGCTCGGTCAGTCTGCTGACTAACTCAATGGGAATAGACGGCAACGCAAATCCGCAAGAAATCATTTCCGCAGTCGAAAAAGCAGGGTACGGCGCAACTCTTAAAGACAATAAAAATACACCGTCAAAAACAGAAAATGACGGTGCGCTGAAAGACGCCGAAACACCTAAAATCAAGGCAAGACTGATATGGTCATTGATGTTTCTGATAGTTTTAATGTATATATCAATGGGGCATATTATGTGGGGCTGGTATCTACCCGACATACTTGCTCAAAATCCCCTTGCAATGGGTATTTTACAGCTTATATTAACCGCAATAATAATGGTAATCAACCAAAAATTCTTTATAAACGGATTTAAAGGGCTTGTGCACAAGTCGCCTAATATGGATACTCTTGTAGCGTTGGGCTCGGGCGCTGCCTTTGTGTATAGCACCTACGCACTTTTTAAAATGACAACAGTCAGTGCGGATATGGCTCATCATTATTTGCACGAATTTTATTTTGAATCGGCTGCAATGATTTTAACCCTTATTACCGTGGGTAAAATGCTTGAAGCACACTCTAAGGGCAAAACAACCGATGCTTTAAAATCTCTAATGAAATTAGCACCGAAGACCGCAACAATCCTTGCCGACGGAGTTGAAAGGGAAGTGCCCGTTGAACAAGTGAAAAAGGGTGATATTTTCACAGTTCGCCCCGGTGAGCAGATTCCCGTTGACGGTATTATTATTGACGGCGAAACTGCAATTGATGAGTCCGCATTAACGGGTGAGAGTATTCCCGTCGATAAAGCTGCGGGAGAAAAAGTTTCTGGCGGTACAATAAATCAATCGGGATTTATTAAGTGTGAAGCCTTGCGAGTGGGCGAAGATACAACCCTTGCGCAAATTATTAAAATGGTTAGCGATGCCGCCGCAACAAAAGCTCCCATTGCAAAAATTGCCGATAAAGTGTCGGGTGTGTTTGTACCCATAGTAATTGCAATCGCTGTAATTACAATTATAGTGTGGCTTTTATTGGGGCAAACAGCAGGCTTTGCCCTTGCCCGCGGAATTTCAGTGCTTGTAATCAGTTGCCCCTGCGCATTGGGACTCGCAACCCCCGTTGCCATTATGGTAGGTAACGGCATGGGCGCAAAAAACGGTATTCTTTTTAAAACTGCGGCATCTCTTGAAGAAACGGGAAGAATAAATACCGTAGTCCTTGATAAAACAGGCACAATAACAAGCGGAAAACCCAAGGTTACCGACATAATCTGCGGTGAAAAAGAAGAAGAAGAACAACTTTTAAACCTTGCTTTTTCTCTTGAAATTAAAAGTGAACACCCACTTGCGAAAGCCATTGTTGAAAAGTGTGAGCAGTTAAAAATAACACCGTCAGAAGTGCAAAACTTCAAAGCACTTTCAGGTAACGGTGTTACAGCAGAAATAAAGGGCAAAACACTTTACGGTGGCAGTCTTAGATTTATAAGTGAACAAATATCAATAGATGAAAGCACCTTAAAAACTGCCGAAAACCTTGCCAATGACGGAAAAACACCCTTGCTTTTCAGCGTAGACGACAAACTTCTGGGCATAATAGCCGTAGCCGATGTTATTAAAGAGGACAGCCCCATGGCAATTAAAGAATTGCAGAATATGGGTATTCGGGTAATAATGCTCACGGGGGATAACGAAAAAACCGCCAAAGCAATAGGCGAAATCGCAGGCGTTGATGAAGTTGTTGCAGATGTTTTACCCGACGGTAAAGAAAAGGTAATCCGCACCCTAAAAGACAAGGGCAAGGTTATGATGGTGGGTGACGGCATTAACGACGCTCCGGCTCTGACGAGAGCGGACATAGGTGTTGCAATCGGTGCAGGCAGTGACATTGCTATTGATTCGGCTGACATAGTTTTGATGAACAGCAAATTATCCGATGTGTCCGCTTCAATAAGACTTAGCCGAGCAACTCTTAAAAATATTTATGAAAATCTTTTCTGGGCATTTTTCTATAACGCAGTGGGAATTCCCCTTGCTACAGGTGTGTTCATAAACCTTTTCGGTTGGGAATTAAATCCTATGTTCGGCGCCGCCGCAATGAGCCTTTCTTCATTCTGTGTAGTATCAAATGCCTTGCGGTTAAACTTTAAGGATATTCATAACAGTAAATATGACAAAAAAATCAAATCAAAAATAAAGGAGAAAAAACCTATGGAAATTACAATGAAAATCGAAGGTATGATGTGCCCGCACTGTGAAGCAAGTGTAAAAAAAGCACTTGAAGGTGTTGCCGAAGTCCGTGAAGCAGTAGTGAACCATAAGGATGGTACGGCAATTGTAACACTTGATGCAGACGCTGCCCCCGCAACTCTCAAAAAAGCAGTCGAAGAACAAGGATACAAAGTTATAGACTAAATGTAGGGCGGGGCTTGCTCCCGCCGCAAAACGGGAGATTCGTGAATCGTCCCGCAAAACAAAAATAAAGGAGCTGTAAAAAACGAAAGTTTTTTTACAGCTCCTTTTGTGGGGTTAGGAAAAAATGCGTAGAATGGACAAACTGAGCGATAACAAGGCTTTTGCCTTGTTATCGGTTACCCGACGGCGTACAAAGGTACGCCGAGCGGCGAAGTTTGTTCATAGCATAAAACATTACTTTTTATCTGTTTTTTGATTTTTATTATGTTTATTTGGTTTAATGCTGTTTTGGGGTATTAAAAAACCTTTATATATGGTGTTTTATGCGGTCTACACTTTTTTTACAACCCCTTCGCTTTTATTTAATCTCATTAACATCATAAGGTGTCCGTTGATACACAAAATAGTTAAGCCAGTTTTGAAATAACAGACTTCCCGCACCCCGCCAGGTGAGTGGGGGAGTAAGTCTTGTGTCGTCATTAGGGAAATAATTATATGGAATTTTAATGTCTAATCCCTTGTGTAAATCCCTGAAATACTCACGGGCAAGAGTGTCGCTGTCATATTCAGAGTGACCTGTACAATAAAAATTTCTGCACTCCATATCAGCCACAAGGTGAACACCCGAAATTTCGGAATAAGAAAGAATTTGCAAATCCTTGACAAGTGCAATATCTTCTTTTTTAGTTTCGGTATGCCTTGAATGAGGCACATAGAATAAGTCACTGAATCCACGAAGCAGGGGATGATACATATCAAGGGGCTTGTGCGGAAAAACACCGAACATTTTCTCATTCAATTTGTATTTCGGAATACCGTAATGATAATAAAGCGCCGCCTGTGCACCCCAACAGATGTGGAATGAAGAATAAACATGGGTTTTTGCCCAGTCAAAAATTGTGCAAAGCTCGTCCCAATAGTCAACTTCTTCAAAGGGCAGCAACTCAACGGGAGCACCTGTGACAATCATACCGTCGAATTTTTGGTCTTTAATATCATCAAAGGTCTTATAAAATTTGAGCATGTGCTCTTTGCTTGTATTTTTGCTTTCGTGACTTGCAACCTGTAAAAGCTCAATATCAACCTGTAAAGGCGAGTTACTGAGAAGCCTTAATATTTGAGTTTCAGTTTCAATTTTTGTAGGCATTAAGTTAAGAAGAACAATTTTAAGCGGACGAATGTCCTGCACAGATGCTCTTTGCTCTGTCATAACGAAAATATTCTCCAATTCAAGATTATGTCTTGCGGGTAATTGGTCATCAATTTTAATAGGCATTCATACCACTCCTTTCTTCAATATGCAAGTTAACATTTTATCACAATTAACTGTAAATGTCAAAATTATTTATATTCTTTTAATGCGTTGTATTCGATGTAGTTCCACACCGATTGAAAGTGTTTTTCATTCCGTATTATCTCATCGTAATATGATCTTTGCCAAATAGGAAAACCAACTTCTTTTGTAACAAAGGTTTTTAATGAGCGAATTATGGTTCCGAGCTTTGTAGGGGACGATGCCCACATCGTCCCGCATTGAAACTCATCAATAAAAATCAAAATATGAATATGATTAGGCATAATAATATAATTTTCAACCGTTATATTATCGTAAACATCATTTATTCGATTTATATGTTTTTCAACAATTTCTCCATACGGTTTAAGGATAATTTTTTTTCGGGACGATGAGGGCATCGTCCCCTACTTGCTCCCGCCGCAAAAATGTTTGTAAAATATCGGGCGGGCACGGAGACCCGCCCCTACAAGTGCATTAGATTTTGGGTATCTCAACGGCGGGAGCAAGCCCCCGCCTTACAATCCCTACAAATTAGAATTTGTTTGTCACTCAATTTCCGTACGGATAGTAAACACATTAGGGAGATTGAAAATATCCTTTTTTAAGAACAATGGATAAAAGTATTCATCCTTTAATCTATCAAACTCCAACCATTCGAAAGTATGCGTACGATGACCTTCATTTGATGTGAATTGTTTACCTCTTGCCAACAAATCCGTATCCGCTATATCCATTAAGAAGTAAATGCAAAGTTCGTGATAATTGAGATGATCGACATCTTCTGTAAAAAATGCCTGATTTAGCCAAAGAGGACGCGCAATCTTAGTTGTGACGCCCAATTCTTCTTGAACCTCTCTAATAACAGCATTTTCTGCTGTTTCACCGATTGCAACTCTCCCACCGGGCAGATAGTAATATGGAGACCTATCATCGTGCATTGCCAAGATTTTTCCGCTAGAAATAATCATAGCACAAACTCTGTAATTAAATTTTTCATTTCCCGATGTAAAAGAGATATCCATTTTCTAACACCTCCGTCAATTCAAGCTCTCCTAACTGTTCTACAAAGTCCGATTTATCTACTAAACTGTTAAACTTTAATTTACAATATTTCCGACAAAATTGTGTTTGAAATTAAAAATCCTTTTCGGGTAAGGGATAAACCGTTGTCGGTTTTTTGCATATATCCGTTATCAATAAAGATTTTTGATTTTTCATAGATTTCATCGGGAATACTATGCCCAAATCTGTTTATAACCTTATCTTCATTAAGACCTTCTGCGAGCCTTAAATTTAGCATTGCATATTCCGAAAAATCTCCTCCTAAACCGTCTTGAATGGGGGAGTCACCATTCATGAAAGACTGAAAATCACGGTCAAAATAAAATCTTTTGCCCCTTAGAAATGAATGAGCAGAAGGTCCAAGCCCCAAATATTCTTCACAATGCCAATATTTCAAGTTGTGACGGCTTTGTGCACCCGTTTTCGCAAAATTTGAAATCTCATATTGCATTATTCCGTGATTTTCAAGTTCTTCACACATCTGCAAATATAAATCGGCAGTCAAATCATCATCGGGGAAGTTATATTTATGCTTCATTTTATAAAAATGCGTATTTTCTTCCAGTTTGAGTATATATGCGCTGATATGCGGCACATCAAGAGAAATGCAAAAATCCAAAGTCTCTTTCAAACTCTTTTCGGTTTGATTAGGCACACCCAACATAACATCAAGAGTAATATTAGAAAACCCGACTTTTTGAGCAGTTTTAACTGCGTTTTCAACTTGAATTCTGTCAGATAGTCTGCCTAAAATTCGCCTTTCGCTGTCAACGGCAGATTGAAGTCCCAATGAAATTCTGTTTACACCGCATTCAGAAAGAATTTTAAAAAAATCTTCATCAAGTCCATGGGGATTACACTCAACAGTTATTTCTGCATCGTCAGTTAAAAACCCTGAATTGCACGCATTTACAAGACTTGCGAGATTTTTTTCCCCTAAAACTGACGGAGTTCCGCCACCGATGTAAAGTGTATCTGCTTTACAGCTATAACTACTCTGTAAAGTGAAAGTGCTTGACAAAATCCGTTCCTTTAAAACTCTTGTATAATCATCCTTTTGAGTACTTTTACCCGAAAATGAATAAAAATCACAGTATGGGCATTTCGATTTGCAAAAGGGAATATGTAAATACAGTCCTATGTTTTTCATACTTTAATAAATCTAATTGTGTGACCGCTGTTTTCTATGTATTTCACAAGGTCGGAAAATTTCAAAAACACGGTTGCACGGTTGTCGTTGGGGTGACAGCCCACAATTTCTTCATTCTTTAAATCCGAGTCAAAATAGATTTCAAGCTCTTTTTCAGTGTCATAAATTACGCCGAAAGGCGAAACAGAGCCTTTGGAAACATTGAGAAATTTTTTAAGTCTTTCGTCCGAAGCAAAACTCAATTTTGTTGATTGAATTTCGTCACGGATAAGCCGTAAATCCGCACGCTTGTCGCCGTGAAGAACAACCAACATATTGCGAGTACCCTTAACATCACGAAGCACAAGATTTTTTGCAATATGACCGTATGATGAAAGGTTGGCGACTGCAATATCTTCCATGGTAAATGCGGCAGGGTGTTCAACAAGTTCATATTCAATATTCAGTTCGTTGAGTTTGTCTAAAATTTCATTATTCATCGTCAAGTTTAAGCACCGCCATAAATGCTTCTTGCGGCACTTCAACAGTACCGAAATGGCGCATACGCTTTTTACCTTCCTTTTGTTTTTCAAGCAATTTCTTTTTACGGGTAATGTCACCGCCGTAGCACTTTGCAAGAACATCCTTTCGCATGGCCTTGACGGTTTCACGGGCAATAACCTTGCCGCCGATAGCCATTTGAATAGGAATTTCAAACATCTGTCTCGGAATATTGTCTTTTAACTTCTCCGCAATTCTTCTTGCTTTCGCATAAGCCTTTTCAGAGTGAATCATAAATGAAAGCGCATCAATAATGTCGCCGTTTAAAAGCACATCAAGTTTAATAATGCTTGAACGCTGATAATTACTCATTTCATAGTCAAAGGACGCATAACCTCGGGTACGGGATTTAAGCACATCAAAGAAATCATAGATAATCTCATTAAGCGGCAAAATATAGTGCAAATCAACACGGTCGCTTGCTAAATGAGTGGTATTCACATAAACACCCCGCCTGTCCTGACACAGATTCATAATTGCACCGATATATTCAGGGGGAGCATAAATATGCGCATCAACCGTGGGCTCTTCGCAATAGTCGATGGTGGCAGGGTCGGGGTAATGGCTGGGGTTATCAATTTCGATTACATCGCCGTTTGTAAGATGCACTTTATAAATAACGCTGGGAATTGTAGTTACCAAATCAAGATTATATTCTCTTTCAAGTCTTTCCTGAATGATTTCAAGGTGAAGAAGTCCTAAAAATCCGCAACGGAAACCGAAACCGAGAGCGCCCGATGTTTCAGGTTCAAAAGACAGCGCCGCATCGTTAAGCTGCAGTTTTTCAAGTGCTTCACGAAGATTTTCATAGTCTGCACCGTCGGCAGGGTAAACACCGCAGAATACCATGGGGTTGACTTTTCTGTAACCTGCAAGGGCTTCACTTGCGGGATTTTCGGCAGTTGTGACGGTATCACCCACACGGGCGTCACTGACGGTTTTGATTGATGCGGTAATATACCCGACTTCACCGGAAGTAAGCTCCTTTTGCGGCTCCATTGAATTCGGACGCATATAGCCTACTTCCACAACGGTAAATTCGGCGCCCGTTGCCATCATACGCATGGTGTCACCGGGTTTGATTTTACCGTCCATAATACGAACATAAACAATAACACCTTTGTAACTGTCATAAACCGAGTCAAATACAAGCGCGCGAAGGGGCTTGTCATCATTATTAACAGGCGGGGGAACAAGAGAAACAATACTTTCAAGAACTTGTTCAATATTCTCTCCTGTCTTTGCAGAAACACGGGGCGCTTCGTCACAGGGAAGCCCGATAACTTCTTCAACTTCGTTTGCAACTCTGTCGGGGTCAGCGGCAGGCAGGTCGATTTTATTGATAACCGGCACTAATTCAAGGTCATGGTCAAGTGCTAAATATGTATTGGCAAGTGTCTGCGCCTCAACGCCTTGAGAAGCGTCGATTATAAGCACTGCGCCCTCACAGGCGGCAAGTGAACGGGAAACCTCATAGTTAAAGTCCACATGCCCGGGAGTATCTATGAGATTTAGCTCATAAGTATTACCGTCCTTTGCCTTGTAGTCAAGTTTTACGGCATGGGCTTTGATTGTAATACCACGCTCACGCTCTAAATCCATATTATCAAGCAGCTGTTCGGTCATATCACGCTTAGAAACAGTTTCGGTAAGCTCCAAAAGTCTGTCTGCAAGTGTAGATTTACCGTGGTCAATGTGAGCGATAATTGAAAAATTTCTGATGTTTTCTTTCTTTTGCATATATTACCTCATAAATCCGTTGCCGACAATTTGCTTTGACTGTGTCACAATGAAAAAAGCATTTTCGTCGGCTGATTTTATTTTCTTAATAAATTTTTGTGTCTGATTGTCAAAACAAGCGCATAAAAGAACATTTTTATCTTTCCCCGAATATCCGCCCTGTGCCTTTAAAACAGTAACACCACGGTCTAAATCGGTAAAAATCATATTCTTAATTTCGTCACTTTTTTCGGTGATAATCATAATGGTTACACCACGGCTGACACCGAAGATTACATAGTCGAGCACCTGTGAACTGACAAAAATCACAACTGATGCATAGAGCATTGATTCAAAATTTCTATAAACAATTCCGCCGAGAATTACAATTACGGCGTCAAAAACTAAAATACTTCTGCCGATTGAAATCTGCGGATGTTTTAACTGAACAAGCTTTGCGATAATATCAACACCGCCGGTTGTGGCGTTTCTGATAAATATAATTCCCAGCGATACACCCACAAGTGCACCGCCGAACAGAGAAGACAACAGCAAATCATTATTATAAACAGGCAAAATCACACCAAAGTCAATAAGCGTTGATGATATAAAGGTTGCCCACACTGTACGAAGAACAAATTGCGCCCCGAGTTTTTTAAAAGCTATGAGAAAAAGGGGGATGTTCATTATAAAAATCACCGTGCCGATGGGCAAGTCGAATAGGTAGTTTAAAATTGTTGCAATTCCGGTAAATCCGCCGTTTAAAATATTGTTTTTAGATAAAAAACAGTTTACCGCAACTGAATATAAACAACCGCCAATAACAAATATAAAAGTATCAACAAAAAAACCTTTGACTTTATTCCTTGATATTTTCACTCTCGTCATCCTTGAATATTTTGATGACTTCACTAAGCAACCGGTTGAGTCTTTCTTCTTCGTTTTTTAAATATAAATATCCCACAAGCGCCTCAAAGCCCGTTGCATAATGATAGTCACATCCGCTTTGGTTCTTGGGAGTGTGAGATGTGTGGGCATTTCTGCCACGCTTAAAAACACTCAATTCCGTGTCGGTGAGCATTGGCATAATTTCTCGCATAGCACGAGCCTGTGCCGATGCTTTCACAGATTGAACCGAAAGCTTATGTAACTGGCCAACGGGACGGTTGGCATCACAGACCAACATCTCACGAATAAAAAGTGAGAATACTGCGTCCCCCGTAAATGCAAGAGTCAAGGGACTCAGCATGTCTGCGTTTATCTCTTTATCATATAATCTCATATAAATAATCCTTACGGTACATAATCAAATTCAAGGTCATAAATACTAACTGTGTCGCCTTCGGTAATTCCCTTTTCAATGAGCGCATCTATAACCCCACGCTCTTGAATAACTCTCTGAAAATATTGAAGCGATTCATAGTCGTCAAGGTCTGTTTTGCAAAGAATTCTGTAAATCCAATCTGCTTCAACAATGAAAACTCCGTCTTCAACCGTGACGGTGAATCCGTCATTGCTCTTTTTCGCAATAACTTCCATGGGAATTCCTTCGCTCTCATAGTATTTTATAGGCGGAAGCGTGTCAAGTTTTCTCGCAACCGCATTGATAAGCTCTTGAGTATTGTGCCCGATTGGCGCTACTATTTCATAGTATTCGTAGCCCTTGGACTCAATATACTCACGAAATTCCGCTAATTGTTCATCAGTGGCAAGGTCGATTTTGTTACCTGCCACAATTTGCGGACACTTGGCAAGCTCGGGATTAAACTTTTCAAGCTCTGTATTGATAGCTTCAAAGTCTTCAATAGGATTTCTGCCTTCACTGCCTGCAACATCGACAATATGAACTAACATTCTGCATCTTTCAACATGGCGCAGAAATTCGTGACCTAAACCTACGCCCTCTGCCGCACCTTCAATAAGACCGGGAATATCCGCCATAACAAAGCTCTTTTCAGGTCCCATTGAAACAACACCCAAAACGGGAATAATAGTTGTGAAATGATAGTCCCCGACAATGGGCTTTGCTTGGCTTACTACTGAAATAAGCGAAGATTTACCCACATTGGGAAAACCTAAAAGTCCCACATCGGCAATGAGTTTAAGTTCAAGGCTAACTTCCCATTCTTCACCGGGAGCGCCGTTTTTAGCAAATTTAGGAGTCTGTCTTGTAGAAGTGGCAAAGTGTGAGTTGCCCCAACCGCCGCGGCCGCCTTTAGCACCTATAAATTCGTCGTCGGTTGACATATCCGCCATAATAACTCCGCTTTCAACTTCACGGATAATTGTGCCGCGGGGCACTTTGATAATTAAATCCTTGCCTTTTTTACCGCTGCGTTTTCCGCCGCTGCCGTTAGCACCCGGTTCCGCCTTATATTTTCTCTTATAACGGAAGTCCGCAAGGGTAGAGAGATTGTCGTCAACCTTGAAAACAATGTTCCCCCCACGACCGCCGTCGCCGCCGTCAGGACCGCCTGCGTTGATGTATTTTTCACGGTGAAAAGCAACCGCACCGTTGCCGCCGTCACCGGCTTTGATTTTGATTTTAGCAATATCAACAAACATAAATTTACCTCTGTTTATATACAATTAAATATAAATTCCCATTATCTTTATTATTCTACACTATTTTTGTAAAATAATAAATAGATATTTAAAACTTTTTATGATAATTTAAAAAATATTACCCGAACAAACTGAAAAAAACAAAAAAGTATGTAAAATTATATCAAAAATGCTCCAAAACAGCATATTTTGTGTGCGCATATCTTGACAAATACAATATATTGTGTTAATATAAAGCTGCAAAAATAAAGAAACGCAAAATGTAAAACAAAAGTGTACGAAAATACGGACAGATAATATTTAAAAACACGAACATTTGTATTGACTTTTGTCAAAATTCGGTTATAATATGACTTGTAAAGAACATTTGTTCAAGTTTGTTCGGTAGGACAAAAAAGAAAAATCGGAGGTAGATTTTATGTCAGCAACATTTGCACTCACAACTTTTATAGAAATTTTAGTATCGGGTCTTTTAATTTTCGGTTTTATGCACGAAGATAAGGTTATCGCTTTTGAGCAAGCGATAAGAAGAATAGTGCTGGGTCACATTCGCCGTGCAATCAGAATTCATAACCACAAAAAGATGGTGGCAAGGGGAGAACACCTTCACTTGCATACAAGCCATAACCAAGTTAGAAAAACTAACTCAACAGTCGCTTAAACCGTGACATAACAGTTTGTCATTTTTTTAATCTCTTTCCTTTCACACTTATGAAAAAGCACCCAAGTCGCAAGGCTCGGGTGATTTTTCATTTGTCTGTAAATTTAGTTTATCAATCTGCAAACATCGGTGTTGATAAATATCTGTCGCCCGTGTCGGGGAGAAGCACAACAATTGTTTTTCCTTCGTTTTCATCTCGTTTGGCAAGTTCTATTGCCGCAAAGGCGGCGGCACCTGAAGAAATGCCTACAAGAACGCCTTCGCTTCTGCCTATAAGTTTTCCCACAGCAAAAGCGTCTTCATTTTCAACCGTGATAATCTCGTCATAAATACTTGTGTTTAAAATTTCGGGGACAAATCCTGCGCCGATGCCCTGAATTTTGTGGGGACCCGCAACACCGGTTGAAAGCACGGGGGAAGAAGCGGGTTCAACAGCAACAATTTTTATGTCGGGATTTTGAGATTTCAAGTATTCTCCTACACCGGTTAATGTACCGCCCGTACCTACGCCTGCTACAAAAATATCCACTTTACCGTCTGTGTCTTCGTATATTTCGGGACCCGTTGTTTCACGGTGTGCCTGTGGATTAGCAGGATTTACAAACTGACCGGGAATAAAACTGTTGGGTATTTCTGCTGCCAATTCTTCTGCTTTTGCAATAGCGCCTTTCATACCTTTTGCACCGTCTGTAAGCACAAGCTCGGCACCGTAGGCTTTCATTAACTGACGGCGTTCAACCGACATGGTTTCGGGCATTACAATAATTATTCTATAGCCTCTTGCTGCGGCTACTGCGGCAAGGCCTATACCTGTGTTGCCTGAAGTCGGCTCAATAATTACGGAGTCGGGTTTGAGCTTTCCCGATTTTTCCGCATCGCCAATCATTGCTTTTGCCACACGGTCTTTAACAGAACCTGCGGGATTAAAATATTCAAGCTTTGCAACAACTTTGGCTTTAAGTTCAAGACTTTTTTCAATGTTTGTGAGCTCTAAAAGCGGTGTTTTGCCGATGAGAAGGTCGGCAGATGAATAAATTTTTGACATAATAATAACCTCCGATTATTTAACTGAATTAAAACCGTTTTGCAAGTCGGCAATAATATCGTCGATATGCTCTGTACCGATTGAAAGACGAATTGTGTTTTGCTTTATACCCTGGTCAAGAAGCTCTTCTTCGGTAAGCTGACTGTGGGTAGTTGTAGCAGGGTGAATAACAAGGCTTTTCACATCTGCCACATTGGCAAGCAATGAAAAGATTTTCAAGCTGTCAATGAATTTGTGCGCTTCGGCCTGACCGCCCTTGATTTCAAAGGTGAAGATTGAGCCGCCGCCGTTGGGAAAGTATTTTTTATAAAGTGTATGGTCCGGGTGGTCCGGTAATGACGGATGATTGACTTTTTCCACTTGCGGATGATTTGAGAGAAACTCTATTACTTTTTTAGTATTTTCCGCATGGCGCTCTAAACGGAGCGATAAGGTTTCAATTCCCTGCAAAAGTAAAAAGGCGGCAAAAGGTGAAATTGTAGCACCGGTATCACGAAGCAGAATTGCACGGATATATGTTACAAATGCCGCAGGTCCCACTGCTTTTACAAAAGATACGCCGTGATAGCTTGGGTTAGGCTCTGCAATAGCAGGGTATTTACCGCTTGCGCTCCAATCAAAGTTACCTGAATCAACAATAACACCGCCAAGTGTTGTACCGTGTCCGCCGAGAAATTTAGTTGCGGAATGAACTACTATATCGGCGCCGTGCTCAATAGGACGAATAAGATAGGGCGTGCCGAAGGTGTTATCCACTACTAACGGAAGACCGTGCTTGTGAGCAAGCTCAGCCATTGCGTCAATATCGGGAATGTCGCTGTTGGGATTACCCAAGGTTTCAATGTAAATGGCTCTTGTGTTTTCTTGAATTGCCGCCTCGACTTCATTGAGGTTGTGAATATTTACAAAGCTTGCCGTAATGCCGAAGTTGGGAAGTGTGTGTGCCAACAGATTATAACTTCCGCCGTAGATAGTTTTTTGTGCAACAAAGTGACCGCCGTTCTGACCGAGTGCTTCAAGAGTATATGTTATAGCCGCCGCACCCGAAGCCAGTGCCAAAGCCGCTACGCCGCCTTCAAGAGCGGCTATGCGCTTTTCCAAAACATCTTGAGTGGAGTTGGTGAGTCTGCCGTAAATGTTGCCTGCATCCGCAAGACCGAATCGTGCTGCGGCGTGTTCGCAATTGTGAAATACATAAGAAGTTGTTGCGTAAATAGGCACTGCTCGTGCATCCGTTGCAATATCGGGTTGTTCCTGACCTACATGAAGTTGAAGTGTTTCAAATTTATATTCTGACATAATTTATTTTCCTTTCGTTATTGAATGTGTTCGTGTAAATTTGTTTATTTGTTAATTAGAATAATTACAGCGACACATTCGACCGAATCGGAAATTTGCTCTTACGAGTTTTTCAAAAGGATTTTCCATAATGTTTACCTGCCTTTAAAAAACAAAAAAATCGGAGGACTCCGATAAAGTCTCCCGATTGTAAACTAATATAATTTCGCTGAAATAAGGCGATTATGGGTTTACTTTTGAAACGGAGAACATATCGGAAAAAGACACACAAGAAGTCTTGCACATGAGTTCAGTACACATGCACATTTCCATCATCATATTAACAGAAACGAATTTCTTCATGACATATTCTCCTTTTTATTTGAATTCCTAAAAGATTAGGTTACCGCAAGCATATCACGGATTTTTTTGCTTGTCAATAGATACTTTTTAATTTTAAAAAAATTTTTTCTCTGTTTATTTTTTCTAATCGGCTGAGTATTCTCTGACTCTCAATGGAATACCAATTTCTTCACAAAGTTTTTTACAATCTTCAATATCTTCTTCGCTTATTACATCAACAACCGTTAGCTTTGTCTGAATACCGAATTCTTTACATTCTTTTGCAAAGCCCAGCATTGCATCAAATGCCTTTTCGCCGAAAGACGGTTGAGTGATTTCATTGTATTTTTCAGCGGTGGGTGCGTTAAGACTGATTGAAACCGAGTCGATAACTTCGCAGATTTCCTTTGCGGTTTCACGCTTATTTATAAGGTCGGAAAGTCCGTTTGTGTTAAGACGGATAAAAATTCCCTTTGACTTCATATATTTACACGCTTCAATTAAATTATCAAGGGCGCAGGTGGGCTCACCGTAGCCGCAAAGAATAACAGAATTGTTGTATTTACCGAAATCAAAGCCGTCAATAGCATTTTTTATTTCTTCGATAGTGGGACTGTGCTTGTCAAACCAAAGTGTTGTTGCTTCACCGACAGAATCACCGTTATTGCGAATACAGAATTTGCATCTGCAAGGACAAGCGTTAGTAATATTTAAATAAGCACTGCCGCCATAAGTGTAAATAATATCAGCCATTACAAAAACTCCTTAACAATTATTTGTTTATGTATTTTTTGAATCCTGCTTTGTCAAGTGCCGCAGCAAGAATAATAAATATAATAATACTGCCGATTGATTGCACAAAACTGCCGGGGATTGAGTCAATTGCCGCAGCAGAGAGAAGTGCTGTAAAGGAACCCTCAACTTTGTCGTAACCGCCTATGCCGAATGCCATTATGATTACAGTTGAAATATAATATCCCGATGTAGAAATTGCACCGGATAATATGGACATAAAGCCGTTTCTCTTTGTGAGAATTTTGTCTGCCGCATTATTCATAGGCAGCGCAATCAAAAACTTAATAACCATTGTAAAGGGTGCCCAATATCCGTAACCTGTGAGCAGGTCCGCAAGTCCGCCGCCGATTGTACCTGCCAATGCACCAAAGGGAAAAGGCAAAACACATGCGGCTATATAAATTATCGCGTCACCGAAATGCACATACTGTCCCATTCCTACGGGAATGTGCAAATATGCGGTAGGTAAAAATACCAAGGTTGCAAACACGGCGCACAGAGCAACCGTAATTACTTTCTTTTTAGATTTGTCTTCCATATCAATTTCTCCTTTTTACAGGGTTTTTAAAAATTTTTGAAAATCAATTCCGTCGTTGCGGTCGTGAGAGTGAGTAACGGTTTCGGCTATTCCCTTGCTGATAAAATCCGTCGCCTTAATAACCGCAGATAACGGATTTAACCCTAACAGCAGTGATGAAATCGTAACACTTGCGAACAGGTCGCCTGTGCCCGAAAAACTACCGCCGATTTTTTTTGTTGTTACTGTGTTAAACCCATTCTCCCACAACACGGCAGTTGCAATATAATCTTCACTGTTTTGTGTTACGGGAATACCCGTTGTAATGACGGTTTTCAGTTTTTCACCTGTTAGATTTCGAGAAATACTTTGTATCTTCTCAAAAACTTCAGCAGTCGATAATTTGCAGATTTCTTCATAATCTTCATCTGCTAATATGCAAAGTTCTGTAAGATTGGGTGTGATTACACTTGCCTTTTTCACAAGGAATTTAAGCTTTTCGCACATTTTCTCATTATATGAAGAATAAAGCTTGCCGTTGTCACCCATAACGGGGTCAACAAGGGTTACAGTATTTTCATTTGAAAAATTATCAATGAAATCACCGATAAAATCAATCTGCTCTTCGTTGACTACAAAGCCTGAAAAAATTCCGTCGAATCGGGGATAGATATTCTTCCAATTCTCTGTGAAATTCTTCATTTTTTCGGTGAAATCTTCACAGAAATAACAGCCGTAGCCCGTCTGGTTTGAAAGTACAGCAGTGGGCAGCGGACAACATTCCATTCCCATTGCAGAAATAACGGGGATTGCCGCTGTCAGAGAGCATCTGCCGAAGCCCGACAAATCATTGATTACCGCAATTCTTTTCAAACCATTCACCGCCTAAAAAATTAAAATAAAAAGTGTTTGCAAATACCTTTATTGTGGTATATAATAAACCAAAAGTGTCTTTAATAAAATGCACAAAATAAAGAATTTTTAAGGGGACAGTTTTATGGCTGAAAATCAAAAACTGTATATGCAAATTTACAATTATTACAAAAAACTCATTGAAGAAGGCACGCTTTCAAAAGGTGTGCGTCTGCCGTCAATCCGTCGTTGTGCAGAAGAGAGAAATGTGAGCAAAACAACGGTTGAACAAGCATATATGTGCCTTTGTGACGACGGTTACATTGTGCCGAAAAGCCAAAGCGGATACTATGTTTCAAAATCAAAATCCAATGTGGTAATTCAAAATAACAGCCAAATATCAAGCAAGAATAAAAATGATATTTTATATGATTTTTCATCGGTGGGTGTTGACGCCGAAAGCTTTAATATGGATATATGGCGAAGATATGTGAAAAGTGCTCTGAGACAGACCGAAAAACTGCTTTTCTACGGTGAACCGCAGGGCGAAATTGAACTTCGCAGAGAGATTGCAGAATATGTCCGACAAAGTCGAAACTGTGTATGTAACGAAGAAAACATCGTTATCGGTGCAGGTGTGCAAACCCTTCTGAGTATTATTTGCCCAATACTTAAAAACCGAAAAACCGTGTATTTTGAAGATAAAAACTATAAGCAGGGCATCGCAATTTTTGAAGACTACGGATACAAATTTTCAAGCAGAGAAAAGAGTAATATTCTATATGTTTCACCGTCCTATTCCGGCAAAACAGGGGATAGTATGAGCGTTAATGACAGATTTTCTCTCGTGGAATTTGCAAGAGAAAACAATAAAATTATTATCGAAGATGACTATGGCAGTGAATTTCGCTATTTAAACCGACCGACCCCGTCTTTGCAAGGTCTTGACGGCGGTGAAAATGTGGTATATTTGGGGACATTCTCAAAACTTTTGTTACCGTCAATCAGAATTAGTTTTATGATTTTGCCAAATGCGATTTTAAGTGAATACAAGAAAAAAAGTCACCAATATAACCAAACTGTTTCAAAGGCTGACCAAATAGCACTTTGCAGTTATATCCGTGACGGACACTTAAATTCTCAAATAAGAAAATCCAGAAAACTGTATATGCAAAAATCTAAAATGCTCAGTGATTTACTCTTACAAAAATTCGGTAAAAAAGTGAAAATAATAAAATCCGATTCGCCCCTTTATGTAAGGTGTGCTTTCAATTTGCCGCTAACTAATAAAGAAATACAAAAAAGACTTTTAGAAAAAGGCGTTGCAGTAATATTGTCAGGTGAAAAAGACGAGATTGCTTTTTCGGTTTCGTCGGTTTCGATAAATCACCTTGAAAAAGCGGTGGAAACTATGAAAAATGCTATTGATATTTGTCAATAATTACAAAAAAACACCGCAAATATAATAATACTAATTTAATATGCTCTTTTTTGGAAAAATTATAGACATTTTGTGAATTGTCTGTTATAATTTTAACATACAATTTTATTATGAGATTGTATGCGTATCTGTAACTTTTAAAGATGCACAAAAAAGTATTTAATAGGGTAGAGAATATCTGTTTTCTATCGTTATTTTAAAAGGAGGAAACCTAAAAATGCTCAAAAAAATCAGTTCCCTTCCGTTTAAAGGAACAAAGGAACAAGAAGCACAGCTTATGTCTGTAATTGAAGCAAATAAGGACGATAAAAGTATGCTTATGCATGTAATGCAAGAAGCACAAGGTATTTACGGATATCTTCCTTATGAGGTTCAGGTAATGATTGCAGAAGGTATGGATGTTCCGCTTGAAAAAGTATACGGCGTATCAACTTTCTATGCACAATTCTCACTTTCACCAAAGGGTGAAAATAACATTTCGGTTTGTCTTGGTACGGCTTGTTATGTTAAAGGCTCTCAGGACCTTATTGACAGAATTTCAGAAAAACTCGGAATCGGCCCCGACGAATGTACTGCTGACGGAAAATTCTCTCTTGAAGCATGCCGTTGTATCGGTGCCTGCGGTCTTGCTCCCGTTCTTACGATTAACGATGAAGTTTACGGTAAGCTTACAGGCGACGATATTCCGGGTATTCTTGAAAAATATATGGCATAATGAGAGAACTGTCTCTTAACATTTTAGACATTGCTCAAAATTCAATATCTGCCAATGCGTCACTGATTACCGTTGAAGTTGCGGAGAATACAGTTGAGAATACATTGCTCATCGGTATTTACGATAACGGAAAAGGTATGAGTGAAGAACAGGTAAAAAGTGTAATCGACCCGTTTTTTACTACGAGAACAACTCGCAAGGTGGGTATGGGCATTCCGCTTTTTAAAATGGCGGCAGAGCAGACGGGCGGCAGTTTTGAAATCAAATCGGAATTGGGTGTGGGTACCGAAGTCCGTGCATTTTTTAAGACCGACAGTGTTGATTTCACACCCTTGGGTGATGTGGCGTCAACAATTCAAATGCTAATCACAATGAATACTGACCGTGACTTTGTTTATAAATTCAAGGTCAACGAAAAAGAATTTGTTTGCGATACCCGTGAGATTAAAGAAATATTGGGCGATGTTCCCCTTGACGCTTATGAAGTGTCACAGTGGCTGAAAGATTATATTGTAGAAAATTCCAACGAAATTTACGGAGGTGCGTTATAAATGAAAACTCTTGCAGAGCTTATGGCTATAAAAGAAGCAACAAAGCAGAGAATGACAGTTCGTGAAGACACAGGTGACGAAGCAATCAGAATAGTTGTCGGTATGGCAACTTGCGGTATTGCGGCAGGTGCCCGTCCCGTGCTTAACGCTTTTGTTGACGAGATTGCAAAGAGAAATCTTAAAGGGGTTACAGTTTCACAGACAGGTTGTATCGGTATGTGCCAATATGAACCGATTGTTGAAGTAATCCAACCGGGCAAAGAAAAAGTAACTTATGTAAAAATGACAGCTGACAAAGTGGCAAAGGTTGTTACCGACCATATCGTGAACGGAAATCCTGTTGCCGAATATACAGTCAGCGCTATCAAATAAGGAGGGAACACAATGTATCGTTCACATGTACTCGTTTGCGGCGGTACCGGCTGTACCTCTTCAAACAGCGCAGCAATAATTGAGGCTCTTGAAGCTCAAATTGCCGATAAGGGACTCAGCGAAGAAATCAAAGTTATCAGAACAGGCTGTTTTGGTCTTTGCGCACTCGGTCCGATTATGATTGTTTATCCTGAAGGCTGCTTCTATTCACAGGTTAAGGTTGAAGACATTCCCGAAATCGTTGAAGAACACCTTCTTAAAGGACGAATTGTTACTCGTCTTCTCTATGATGAAACAGTAACACCCGAAGAAATTAAATCTCTTAATGACACAACATTCTATGCAAAGCAACACCGTGTCGCTCTTCGCAACTGCGGTGTTATTGACCCTGAAAACATTGATGAATACATAGCATATGACGGTTATCAGGCACTTGCTAAGTGTCTTACCGAATACACACCCGAACAGGTTATTCAGATAGTTAAAGATTCGGGACTTCGCGGCCGTGGCGGCGGCGGATTCCCCACAGGTCTTAAATGGAGCTTTACAGCTGCAAACCAGGCTGACCAAAAATATGTTGTATGTAATGCCGATGAAGGCGACCCCGGTGCATTTATGGACCGTTCGGTTCTTGAAGGCGACCCGCACTGTATTATTGAAGCAATGGCAATTTGCGGATATGCAACAGGCGCAACAGAGGGTTATGTTTATGTCCGTGCAGAATATCCGATAGCCGTTGAAAGACTTAAAATCGCTATTGAACAAGCCAAAGAATACGGTCTGCTCGGTAAAAACATCTTCGATTCAGGCTTTGATTTTGACCTTCATGTCCGTCTCGGTGCAGGCGCATTCGTTTGCGGTGAAGAAACAGCTCTTATGACATCAATCGAAGGTAACCGCGGTGAGCCGAGACCCCGTCCTCCATACCCGGCAGTAAAAGGTCTTTTCGCTAAGCCGACAACAGAAAACAATGTTGAAACATTTGCAAATATTCCGCAGATTATTCTCAAGGGTGCTGACTGGTTCGCATCAATGGGTACAGAAAAATCAAAGGGCACAAAGGTATTTGCGCTGGGCGGTAAAATCAATAACACAGGTCTTGTTGAGGTTCCGATGGGAACAACTCTTCGTGAAGTTATCGAAGAAATCGGCGGAGGCATTCCTAACGGAAAGAAATTCAAAGCTGCTCAAACAGGCGGTCCTTCGGGCGGATGTATTCCTGCATCTCTTATGGATACACCAATCGACTATGATAACCTTACGGCAATCGGCTGTATGATGGGTTCGGGCGGACTTATCGTTATGGACGAAGACAACTGTATGGTTGATATTGCTAAGTTCTTCCTTGACTTCACAGTTGATGAATCCTGCGGTAAATGTACACCTTGCCGTGTGGGTACAAAGAGACTTCGTGAAATGCTTGAAAAGATTACAGACGGTAAAGCAACTCTCGAAGACCTTGACAAGCTCGAAGAGCTTTGCTACTACATCAAAGAAAACTCACTTTGCGGTCTCGGACAAACTGCTCCCAACCCTGTTCTTGCAACACTTAAATTCTTCCGCAACGAATATATTGCTCACATTGTTGACAAGACTTGTCCGGCAGGTGTTTGCAAGAAGCTTGTTAAATATGAAATTGTTGCTGACAAATGTAAGGGCTGTACACTCTGTTCAAGAAAGTGCCCTGTCGGTGCTATCAGCGGTACAGTTAAGAACCCACACACAATTGACACAAATAAATGTATCAAGTGCGGCGTTTGTATGGAATCTTGTAAGTTCGGCGCAATTACTAAGAAATAAGGAGAGTGCGAAATGGTAAACATTAAAATTAACGATAAAGCTTATACTGTACCAAAGGGTAGCACAATCCTTGAAGCTGCCCGTTATGCAGGTATAGAAATCCCCACACTTTGCTATCTTAAAGATATTAACGAAATCGGTGCTTGCCGTATCTGTATGGTAGAAGTTAAGGGTGCAAGAAGTCTTGTTACTGCTTGCGTATTCCCCGTAAATGAGGGAATGGAAATTTATACAAATACAGAAAGAGTCAGACATTCAAGAAAAATGACTCTTGAACTCATTCTTTCAACTCACGACAGAAAATGTCTTTCATGCTTGCGCAGCGGAAACTGCGAGCTTCAAAAGCTTTGCAAGGAATTCGGCGTAGAAGACGAAGGCAGATTTGACGGCGAAGTTATCAAATACAACTTTGACGATTCAGCTGCTCACATGGTTAGAGATAACAATAAATGTATTCTCTGCCGTCGCTGTATTGCGGCTTGTGACCAACAGGGCGTTTCGGTTATCGGTGCAAATGCCCGTGGCTTTGACACTCATGTCAGCTCAGCATTTGATAAAGACCTTGCAGATGTATCTTGTATCTCCTGCGGTCAGTGTATTGTCAACTGCCCAACAGGCGCAATCGTTGAAAAAGACAATTCAGCAGATGTTCTTGCGGCAATCAACGACCCTGAAAAGTTTGTTATTGTTCAAACTGCTCCGTCAATCCGTGCAACACTCGGTGAAGCATTCGGTATGAGCATCGGTACAAATGTTGAAGGTAAAATGGTTGCGGCACTTCGCCGTCTCGGCTTCGATAAAGTTTTCGATACAGACTTTGGCGCTGACCTTACAATTATGGAAGAAGCAAACGAGCTTATTGAAAGAGTACAAAACGGCGGCACTCTTCCTATGATTACATCCTGCTCACCGGGTTGGATTAAATACTGTGAGCACTATTATCCTGACCAAATCGGTCATCTTTCAAGCTGTAAATCACCGCAACAGATGTTCGGCGCAGTTATGAAAACATACTATGCCGAAAAAATGGGTATAGACCCCAAGAATATGGTAGTTGTGGGCATTATGCCTTGTACAGCTAAGAAGTTTGAAGTAGGCCGTGAAGACCAGTCAGCGTCGGGTTATCCTGATGTTGATATTGCTCTTACAACAAGAGAGCTTGCAAGAATGATTGAGAGTGCAGGTATTTTCTTCCCGCATCTTCCCGACGAAGAATTTGACAATCCGTTCGGCGAAAGCACAGGTGCTTCAACAATCTTCGGTGCAACAGGCGGCGTTATGGAAGCAGCTCTCAGAACAGCAGTTGAAAAACTCACAGGCGAAACACTTAAAGATGTTGACTTTACCGCAGTTCGTGGTATGGAAGGCATTAAAGAAGCAGAGTATGATGTAGCGGGCAAGAAGATTAAGGTTGCTGTCGCTTCGGGAACAAAGAATGCAAAGGTTCTTATGGACCAAATCAAGAACGGCACAAGCGAATATCTCTTCATCGAGATTATGGGTTGTCCCGGCGGTTGTATCAACGGCGGCGGTCAGCCGATTCAACATGCAGTTGTCCGCAATTTCGTTGACCTTAAAGCTCGCCGTGCAGAGGCTCTCTATACAGCTGACAAAAACAATCCTGTAAGAAAGTCACACGAAAACGAAGCTATCAAGACTCTCTATGCAGAATATCTTGAAAAACCGGGTAGCCATAAGGCTCACAAAATTCTTCACACATCTTATGTGGCAAGAAAGAAATATTGATTATTCAATGAATAATTAAAATGGCGGGAAGTATAGAAATGTACTTCCCGTCTTGTTTTTTTGTCAAAAATGTTGTATTATATACGGTACAATGAATATTTAAAATAAAAGGACTACTATGATTAAAAGAATTATTGCATTATTACTTGTGTTTTCATTTGTATTCTCATTTTCAGCTTGTCAAAACAGAGATAATGTGTCTGATACAACAGAAAGCACAACAGAAATTACAACAGAAGCAACAACACAAGTACCGACGGTTAAAGTGACAATACCCGAAGGATACACCCTTGTTAAAATTTCCTGGCTTTTAGAAGAAAAAGGGCTTTGTACATCAAAAGAATTTATTGACGCTTGTCAAAGCTATAAGGATTGGCTTAATATAGCGGATTATCCGTTTTTAAACGATTTACAGAGTGCTGAAAATGTGTGCTTTTATCTTGAAGGCTATTTTTTCCCACTCACTTATGATATTCCCGAAACTGCAACTGCACAAGACATTATCAAAATGTTTTTGAACGGTACAAAACAGAAATTCGATGATTCATTTATGTACTCTGTAAGTAAATCCGGTTTTAATCTTCACGAAATTCTGACTATGGCATCGCTTATCGAAAAAGAAGCCTTTACCAATGAACAAAGAACAATGATTTCATCGGTTTTGCATAACCGACTTGATAAAAAAATGCGATTTCAATGTGACCCGACAGTAAAATACTGCACGGGGGTAATTGAGCTTATCTATCCCGAAAAGCTTGACTATTTTAAACATTATTATAATACTTTCCGTTGCGACGGACTTATGGCAGGGCCTATTTGTAATCCGGGAATGGCTTCAATTGAAGCGGCATTAAATCCTGCCGATACAAATTATCTTTATTTCATTATCGGCACAGTTGAGCCTCACGAGGCAAAATATTCAGAAACCTATGCAGAGCATACTAAATTCTGGAATGAGAATAAAGACAGATTAACAGGGGGTGAGAGCCAATGAACATAAAATTAGCGGACAGACTTGTTGAACTCAGAAAAGAGAACAAGCTTTCCCAAGAAGCACTGGCAGAAAAATTGGGGCTCAGCAGACAGTCAATCTCAAAGTGGGAGCGAGCAGAAGCGTCACCCGATACCGATAATTTGATAGCTCTTGCAGAGCTTTATCAAATTAGTCTCGATGAGCTTTTAGGCAATGAACCCGCAAATACAGAAGAAAAAAACGAAGAAAAGAGAGAAAATGCAAAAGAAAAGCGAGAGAAAAAAGCTCTTACCCAAAAGCAACGAAAAGGTAAAAAAATTCTTTCAACGGTACCGATTTTTCTCGTTTTAGCAGTGGCGATATATGTTGGTGTCGGTTTGCTGACAGGCGGAGCTTGGTGGGCTCTTATGTGGGTTTTATTCCCCCTTGTAATTGGATTTGCATTTTGGGGATTATCCTTGTTAGCCGAACATATTAAGGCATTATCCGTCTTTTGCGGGGCATTGGCAGTGACGCTTGCGGCGGCTTCGATTTTTGCCGCATTGGGTATTCAGTTCGGTCTTTGGCGCATAGCCTGGCTTGTGTTCCTGATAATTCCGGTTTACATATACTTATCAGTTATAAAGAAATAAAAATAGGACCTATCCTTTCGGATAGGTCCATTTATTATATGAAAGCTTTTAATCAGTCTTCTTTTGGAGCATAGAGAGCTTGAAGACGAACAAGGTGTTCATATCTTGCTTTTGCTGTTTCTTCAGCCTGAGTGAAGAGCTTTTCTGCTCTTTCAGGGAATGCTCTTGAAAGTGATGAGTAACGAGCTTCGTTCATAAGGAAGTCACGGTAGCTTGTCTTAGCTTCCTTGCTGTCAATTGTGAACGGGTTCTTGCCCTGTGCTTTGAGAGCCGGGTTATAACGGAACATATTCCAATAACCGCAGTCAACAGCCTTTTTCATTTCAGCCTGGCAGTTCACCATACCACCCTTGATTGAGTGCATTTCACAAGGTGCATAAGCAATGATGATTGACGGACCGTGATATGCTTCAGCTTCTGTGATAGCCTTGATTGTCTGGTTGTTGTCAGCACCCATAGCGATTTGTGCTACATAAACATAGCCATAGCTCATTGCGATTTCAGCAAGACTCTTCTTAGCGATACCTTTACCTGCAGCAGCGAACTGTGCAACCTGACCGATGTTAGAAGCCTTAGAAGCCTGACCGCCTGTGTTTGAATAAACTTCTGTATCAAATACCATAATGTTTACATCTTCACCGCTGGCGAGAACATGGTCAACACCGCCGAAACCGATGTCATAAGCCCAACCGTCACCACCGAAAATCCATACGGATTTCTTTGAAAGGTATTCTTTGTTATCAAGAATGTCTTTCTTCATATCGCAGTCGCAGTCGAAGCTTTCAAGAGCTGCAACGAGAGCGTCTGTAGCAGCACCGTTCTTGTTGCCGTCTTCAAGAGTTGCAAGGTATTCGTTAGCGGCGTCAACTACATTTGCAGGAGCCTTGCCGTTTTCGAGAATTGCCTTAACATCGTCAATAAGACGGTTTCTGATAGCTCTCTGACCAAGGTACATACCGTAACCGTGTTCAGCGTTATCTTCAAAGAGTGAGTTAGCCCATGCAGGACCGTGACCGTCTTTGTTTGTTGTATACGGTGATGTAGCAGCAGGACCACCCCAGATTGATGAACAGCCTGTTGCGTTAGAGATGTACATTCTGTCACCAAAGAGCTGTGTGATAAGACGGGCATAAGCTGTTTCGGCACAACCTGCGCAAGAGCCTGAGAACTCAAGAAGCGGAGTCTTGTACTGGCTACCGATTACTGTGTTATCAGCAACATCTTCCTTAACAGAAACATTTTCAACCATATAGTTGAATGCTTCTTGCTTGTAGTCTTGGCTTTCACGGGATACCATTTTAAGTGAGCTTGTAGGACAAACGCCGACGCAAACTCCGCAACCCATACAGTCAAGGGGAGAAACTGCAAGTGAATACTTGTAAACACCCTTGCCTTTACCTGCTTTCTTATCTACGATTTGAGCAGATGCAGGAGCATTAGCAGCTTCTTCTTCTGTGAGAAGGTATGGACGAATTGTAGCGTGCGGACATACATATGAACACTTGTTACACTGTGCACAAGTTGAAGCTTCCCATTCAGGAACGAGAACTGCAACACCGCGTTTTTCATAAGCAGCAGCACCCTGTTCAAACTGACCGTCAACGTGGTCCATAAATGTTGAAACAGGAATTGAGTCACCGTCCATTTTACCAACCGGATGCATAATGTTGTCAACCATCTTAACGAGCTTTGCATTACCCTTAGATGCAACTTCTTCAGAGTTGTCAACTGCATTTGCCCAGTCAGCAGGAACATCAATCTTATTGTATGCGCCGAAACCTGCGTCGATAGCCTTGTGGTTCATATCAACGATGTCTTGACCTTTTTTAAGGAACTTCATAGCAGCCTGTTTCATATAGCCGATTGCTTCGTCCTTAGGAAGAACATTTGCAAGAGCAAAGAAAGATGCTTGAAGAATTGTGTTTGTACGCTTGCCGAGACCGATTTCAGCAGCCAAGTCAATAGCGTTAACTGTGTAAAGCTGAATGTTGTTTTCAGCAATATATTTCTTTGTTTCAGCGTTAAGTTTTGCGCTGAGCTCGTCAGCAGACCACTGGCAGTTAATAAGGAATACACCGCCGGGTTTAACATCTTGAACCATCTTGAAGCCTTTTTCAACATAAGACGGGTTGTGACATGCTACGAAGTCAGCCTTGTTGATATAGTATGGGCTCTTGATTGGGCTGTCACCGAAACGAAGGTGAGAAATTGTAATACCGCCTGTTTTCTTTGAGTCATACTGGAAGTAAGCCTGAACATATTTGTCTGTGTGGTCACCGATAATCTTGATAGAGTCTTTGTTAGCACCAACAGTACCGTCACCGCCGAGACCCCAGAATTTACATTCGATAGTGCCTTCTGCAGCTGTGTTGGGAGCAGGCTTCTCTTCAAGTGAAAGGTGAGTAACATCGTCGTTGATACCAAGTGTAAACTGACGGGCAGGAGTTTCGTTGTTAAGGTGTTCATAAACAGCGAAGATGCTTGAAGGCGGTGTGTCTTTTGAACCGAGACCGTAACGACCGCCGCAAACCTTAGCTGTTCTGCCCATTTCGTTGAGAGCAGCGATAACATCAAGGAAGAGAGGTTCACCGATTGAACCGGGTTCCTTTGTTCTGTCGAGAACTGCAATCTTTTTAACAGTTTCGGGAATTGCTTCGCAAAGTGCCTTTGCTGAGAAAGGTCTGTAAAGACGAACCTTAATAAGACCGACTTTTTCGCCTTTTGCTGTAAGGTAATCAATAACTTCTTCTGCAACATCACAGATTGAACCCATAGCAACGATTACGCGTTCTGCATCGGGTGCACCGTAGTAGTTGAAGAGCTTGTAGTTAGTGCCGAGCTTAGCATTAACCTTATCCATATACTTTTCAACGATTGCGGGAGTAGCATCATAATATGAGTTACATGCTTCTCTGTGCTGGAAGAAGATGTCACCGTTTTCGTGTGAACCGCGAGTTGCAGGTCTTTCGGGATTAAGAGCATGCTTTCTGAATGCGTTAACAGCGTCCATATTGCACATTTCTTTAAGGTCTTCATAATCCCAGATATCAATCTTTTGAATTTCGTGAGATGTTCTGAAACCGTCAAAGAAGTTAAGGAAAGGAACTCTTGATTCGATTGTTGCAAGGTGAGCAACAGCGGCAAGGTCCATAACTTCCTGTGTATTTGTTTCAGCGAGCATTGCGAAACCTGTCTGACGGCAAGCATAAATATCCGAATGGTCACCGAAAATGTTAAGAGCGTGTGAAGCTACGCAACGAGCTGATACATGGAAAACTGACGGAAGGAGCTCACCTGCAATCTTATACATATTAGGAATCATAAGGAGAAGACCTTGTGAAGCTGTATAAGTTGTTGTGAGAGCGCCTGCTGCAAGAGAACCGTGAACAGTACCTGCCGCACCTGCTTCTGACTGCATTTCAGCAACCTTAACCTGTGTGCCGAAAATGTTTTTTCTACCTTGTGCAGACCACTGGTCAACGTAGTCAGCCATAGGTGAAGATGGAGTGATTGGGTAAATACCGGCTACTTCTGTGAATGCATAAGAAACATGAGCAGCAGCAGTATTACCGTCCATAGTTTTCTTTTTTCTAACTATGGGAGTCTTGTTTTCTGCCATTTTGTATTTCCTCCTTAATTGGAATAGATTATTGAATAAGTATGCACATTCATACATTGTAAATAATAACACTTTTCAAAATAAATGTAAATAGATTTAGCCCTAAAAAATGACGAACTTTGATAAAAAAATAACCACTTTTTGTGCAATATGGTAACATATAGTTTGCCGTATTTGACAAAAGGTATATTTTGTTATACAATACATAATGATATTTTATAAATATCTCTATATTTTTTATAAAAGGACGGTTTTGTCAAATGGACACAGACCCCGGGAGTATTATTTTACAAATAGTAATCCTTTTTGCTTTGATACTTGTCAACGCATTTTTTGCAATGTCGGAAATGGCGGTTGTCACTCTCAATGATAATAAAATTGATAAGATGGCAGAGCAAGGCCACAAAAAAGCAAAGCAGATAAAAAAACTCACAGAGAATACAAGCTCATTCTTGTCAACAATCCAGATAGGTGTTACCTTGGCAGGGTTCTTGACATCGGCAACGGCGGCACAGTCTTTTGCCACAATGCTTGCCGACGCAATCGGTAAAACGCAGATTGTGAGTGTAATCCCCGTCGGAGTAATAAGCGGATTTTCAACGGTGGTAATCACCCTGATTATGTCTTATTTCTCACTTGTTTTAGGCGAGCTTGTACCAAAGAAAATCGCAATGAACAAGCCTGAAAAAATGGCTTTTATGGCGGCACCGATTCTCATTTTTGTAGCAAAGGTGACAAAGCCGATTGTAAAATTTCTGGCATTTTCAACAAACGGAGTTTTAAGACTTATGGGCGTTGACCCCCACGCCGACGAAGAAGTGGTTACCGAAGAAGAAATTCGCATGATGGTTGATGTGGGTGGCGAAAAGGGTGTTATCGAAGACACTCAGATTGAAATGATAAACAATATCTTTGAGTTTGACGACATTGATGTTGCGGATATTATGACTCACCGCACCGATATGGTTTGTATTGACGACGACGAGCCACTCAGCGAAGCGGTTAAGCTTTCAATTGAAAACGGATTTTCGAGAATTCCCGTTTATGAAGAAGACCCCGACGATATTGTGGGCATTGTCTATATAAAAGACTTTCTTAAATATGTTGGAACAAGTCTTCCGAAAACCAAAACAGTTAAAGATATGATGCGACCTGCATATTATGTGCCCGAAACAAAGCGCTGCGGTGAGCTCTTTACCGAAATGACGGAAAAAAGAGTTCAGATGGCGGTTGTTGTTGATGAATACGGCGGCACGGCGGGTATCGTAACACTTGAAGATTTGCTGGAATCAATTGTCGGCAATATTCAGGACGAATATGACCAAGAAGACGAAGAGATTTCAATCATCAATGATACAACCTTTGAAATTGACGGAATTACCGATATTGAAGAAGTTGAAGAACATATCGGCAAAACCTTGCCTGAGGGTGATTATGACACAATCGGCGGTTATATTATCAGCGTTCTCGGTTTCTTGCCTGAAGACGGACAAATGAACGAAGTTCAGTTTGAAAATGTGAAATTTACTGTTCTCAATGTTGAAGAACGCCGAATAGGCAAAGTTAAGGTTGAAATTCTTCCCATGGACAAAAACGACGATGAAACCAACGAAGAAAGCCATAGTTGGCGTGAACGCAGAGAAAAAAGAAACGAAGAATAATAAAACGGCGGTGGAGATTAACTTCATCGCCGAATTTTAACTGAATTTTAGGTATGAATATGCAAAAAATAAATTATCAGAAAGAACTTGAAAAAATCATATCTCAAACAAAAGACAAAGCGCTGAAGCTCTTGCTTCATACCTGTTGTGCCCCTTGCAGCAGTTATTGTATTGAGTATCTTTCACAGTATTTTGAAATAACGGTGCTTTATTATAATCCTAATATCTATCCCGAAACCGAGTATATAAAAAGAAAAAACGAGCAGAAAAGACTGATTGCCGAAATGCAAACAAAATACCCTGTAACTTTGCTTGACTGCGACTTTGAAAGCGAAAAGTTTTATGATATGGCAAAAGGACTTGAAAACGCACGGGAAGGCGGGGAAAGGTGCTTTAAGTGTTATGCGTTAAGACTTGAAAAAACCGCACTTGAAGCAAAAAATAAAGGCTTTGACTATTTCACCACAAGCCTTACAATAAGCCCTTTGAAAAATGCCCAGAAAATTAACGAAATCGGACACGAACTGGCAGAAAAATACGGCGTAAACTGGCTGCCGTCGGACTTCAAGAAAAAAGAAGGGTATAAGCGGTCAATAGAATTAAGTAAAGAGTATAATTTATATCGCCAAAACTATTGCGGATGCGTATATTCCCAAAATCAAACGGAATAAAAAGCAAGGGCAGTCCGCCGTAAACAAAAATTAAACAACTTACCTTGTAGGGACGCTTCACGAAGCGTCTGTTTTTATAACATCTATATTTTTGCGGGCGGTTCGTGAATCGTCCCTACACTTTTCCTCCCTCTGACGAGGGAGGTGGCACGGCTCTGCCGTGACGGAGGGAGAGAATGCATATCAAAACGGCACAATTTTATACAGAGTGAATTGTAGGGTGCGACGACTCGGCGCACCGTTACGGTTTTGATGTGAATTATGCGATTTTGCGGGACGATGTGGGTAGCGAAGCGGCGGCGAGGTAGTGAATGGCAATCCGGTGGATTGTCAGAGCCGAGCCGTGACCGAACCGCAGTGAGACTCATCGTCCCCTACACTTTTCCTCCCTCTGACGAGGGAGGTGGCACGGCTCTGCCGTGACGGAGGGAGAGAATGCATATCAAAACGGCACAATTTTATACAGAGTGAATTGTAGGGTGCGACGACTCGGCGCACCGTTAAGGTTTTGATGTGAATTTTTTTCGGCGGGAGCAAGCCCCCGCCCTACGATTTGTTGTTTTTTGCTTCGGGCGATTTTGCGGGACTATGTGGGCATCGCCCCTACTTGTCTCCCCTGAAAGGGGTGACTCCCCGCAGTGCGGGGAGATGTCGACGAAGTTGACAGAGGGGTTATTGTTCATTATTCAGTAAAAAGCGGTGGCAGGGTTTCCTGTCACCGCTTTTTGTTGTTTATCCTTGTTTTTCTTCCATTTCTGCACGCTGTTTGAGAACTGCTTCGTGGTATTCTTCTTTTGTTTTGCCTGTGAGCTTATAGAAGAAGAACGGAACACCTGCAAGGAACATCATAATACCGTGCATAATCGTATAGAAGAAGAGAAGCGTAACCTTTGTGTCAAGGCTCTGCACAGGGTTTGGCACAAGGTCTGTGGGCTGAATGTAGCCGATAATCGAACCGTCACCGTAGAGAATTTTCGGCGCAATTGCACTTGCGATTGTACCGCTGATAAGTGTGCCGATACCGATAACTGTCGGGAATGTTGCATCAAGTCTTTTGCCTGTTTTAAGCTCAATCGTTTCAAGAACATCAGCCTGGAACATTGACGGAAGAAGATTTGACGCACCGAATTGCAAACCGATAAGGAACAAGAAAATAATAAACACAATCTGTAAAACGGATGTACCCGTTGTGAAATAGAGATAACCGATACCGAATGCGGCACAGTTGGCACAGAGTGAATAAATACCGCTTGCAATATAAAGTTGTTTTGCATTAAACTTTTTCAGCAAGAAGTTAATAACAAGCATACCCACCGCGGTGCCGATACCCACGGGGAGCACAAAGAGAATTTTCTTTGATGCGTCACCGAGAACCGCAATAGCAATAAATGCCTCCATATATGTAGCAATACCGCGGAAGCTCTTTAAGAATTCAGAAACGATAATTGTCCAGGCATATTTATTCTTAACAACATCCATAAATCCCATAAGCGGATTTTTCTTTTCTGCGGTATAAACCGTTCTTTCACGAACCAATTTCATACCCAGCAAAATCGTGATAACACCCACAACTCCGCAAAGTGCCGCAGAAATAAGATATTGAAGACCTTCAACGCTGCGAATACTTGTGCCTGTTACGGCATCAATAAGCGTCGGGTTATTCTTATTCCAAATAAGACCGATAACAAGAAGAATAACAACGGGGGCCGAGTTACCCACTGCAGAAGAAATAGAACGGAAAGAAAGCACTTGGTCACGCTCTTTAAGGTTTGGCGTCATAACATTTGCAACCATATTGATTGAGTTGCCGAATGCACCCAGCACCGCCCAGATAATTGCAAGAGTGATAACATAAACCATAAGAATTGTGCCCGAAAGACCTGTCGGAGTCCAGAAAGAAAGCACCATAACTATAGCCATAGGTATTGCCGCCAAAAGTACAAGGGGTCTGAATTTACCCGCCTTGCCCATTTTTCTGCCGTCAATATACATTGCAATAAAGAAATTGAGTATGAAAGGAACAACGGCAGTAACCACATTAAAGAATGAAACTTGGTCTTCTGAAAGACGAAGTACATTAACAAGATATGCGTTTCTGTTGCCGCCAACCATACCTGTCATAGTTGTGTAAAAGAAGACTGCCACTAAATAAAGCACAAACTCACTTTTACCCACATGCTTTTGTTGTTCTTGAGTTTTAATTGCATTTTCCAAAAATAAAACCTCCCATAAAGTATAACAAAATAATTATACCATTATTCGGAAGTCAAAGCAATAGTTAGTATTTCAAAAAATAACGGACAGAAATTTTCATTCTATCCGTCGTTTTTATTTAAGTCTTGCCACAACTCTGTAAATGGGCATTCCCATTTCTGCAAATTTTTGCTCATATTCTGTAACGATATTATCTTCAAAGTCGCTTTTGTGTAAGTCCAGAGAAATATTTGAAAGAACAAATCCGTTTTGAGAAAAGCTTTCAAGTGAATACTCAAAAAAGCCCTGATTATCGGTTTTCTGGGCGATAAAACCATCATCTGCAAGGAGCTTTCTATAAATATCAAGAAAGTCTTTATATGTGAGTCTGTGACATTCGTGCTTGTTTTTCGGATACGGAGTGCTGAAATTCAGATAAATTTCACTGATAGTTTTTTCTTTAATGAAAAGGGGAAGATACTCGGCTTTCATTTCAAGAAAGCGGATATTTTCAATTTTTTCATTTTTAACCTTTTCACAAGCTTCAACTAAAACACTTGGTACACATTCGATAGCTAAAATGTTTTTGTCGGGATTACGACGAGCATATTCACAGGCAAACTGACCTTTTCCGCAACCGATTTCCATAACAACGGGAGCATTTCTGCCGAAAAATTCATCAATATTTAAAAAGCGTTTTTCTGTATCGGCTGTCCTGAAGTCAAAGGATTTTAGCTCATAAGGTATTCGCAGGTCGGTGCATTTTTCCCGCCTTGCTTCAAGATTTTTTATTTTTCTGAGTCTCACTGAAATCACCGAAAAGATAATACCATATTTTCTATTGATTTTTCAAGTAAAAACCTATAAAATTATATGTGAGGTGAATTTTATGAGCTATAGGGCTGACGAAAACAGATATAATGATATGGAATATAACCGTTCCGGTAACAGCGGACTGAAATTACCTGCGGTTTGCTTGGGACTTTGGCATAATTTCGGTACATACGACAGTTTTGAAAATATGAAAAAAATGTGTTTTACCGCCTTTGATAACGGAATAACACATTTTGATATTGCCAATAATTATGGCCCCGAACCGGGAAGCGCCGAGAAAAATTTCGGTAAAATCTTAAAAACAGAAATGTCCGCATACCGTGATGAAATGATAATCAGCACAAAAGCAGGCTATCACATGTGGGAGGGACCTTACGGCGATTGGGGAAGCCGCAAATATATGCTCTCAAGCCTTGACCAAAGCCTTAAAAGACTCGGCCTTGACTATGTTGACATTTTCTATCATCACCGAATGGACCCGGATACTCCCTTGGAGGAGTCCATGGGTGCGCTGGCTCAGGCAGTACACAGCGGAAAGGCTTTGTATGCAGGACTTTCAAATTATAACGGCGAAACTATGAAAAAAGCGGCTGAAATTTTGAAAAATCTCAACTGCCCCTTTGTAATCAACCAAAACAGATATTCGATTATTGACCGTACCATAGAACAAAACGGACTTAAAGACGCCGCAAAAGAGACGGGCAAGGGCATAATCGTGTTCAGCCCATTGGCTCAGGGAATTTTGACCGACCGA
Source organism: uncultured Clostridia bacterium (assembly GCA_945787805.1). GTDB lineage: Bacteria > Bacillota > Clostridia > Oscillospirales > Acutalibacteraceae > Fimenecus. The sequence goes on from CALZID010000003.1 coordinate 34,866, forward strand.
TATTTAGACGGTATTCCCGATGACAGCCGTGTTAAACGCAGCGGAGTATTTTTAAACGAACAGCGTGTAAACGACAATATTGAAAAGGTGAGAAAGCTCAAAAAGATTTCCGACGAAAGAGGAGAAACCTTAGCTCAAACGGCACTTTCCTGGGTTCTTCGTGACGGCGCTTGCACAAGCGTGCTGATAGGTGCGTCAAAGCCCGAACAGATAATTGAAAATATCGGCATTGTAAAGCGAACCCCCTTTACAGATGAAGAGCTCCGCCTTATTGACGAAGCAGTTAAATAATTGATAATTTACAGCATAAAAAATCACGGCAAGAGCATTTAAAGTTGCTCATGCCGTGTCTTTTTATTTTCCTTTTCTTAAAAGCGTACCTGCGGGGAACACCAAATCACTTTTGATTTTAACAGTCATCATAGGGTGCGGTGCATTTTCTATCTCTTTGTCATCACCATCAAAAAGCTCATTCGCCGTGAAAACAACGGGCTTTTCACCGGGCATAAGAGCATCGAGCTCGTCGCCGCGGGAAAACTTGTTTCTCTGTTCGGCAATAATAAATCCGTCACGGCACTCTCTAACAACCGCCATAACATCATAATGGCGTTTATATCCACCCTCAAAACTGATGTTGGCGTCCTCGTCCGGCGCATTATAATAAAATCCCGTACAATATTCACGGTAACTGACTTTATAGCATTCGTCAACAATCCACTGGGGCGTTTTAAAGTTATCCGACGGATTTTTAAGATATTCGTCAATAGCCATTCTGTAAGCGTTTGTGATAACTGCCGCATAATAAGCGGATTTCGCTCTGCCTTCGATTTTAAAGCTTGAAATACCCGCATTCACAAGGTCGGGGATATGCTCAATCATACACATATCCTTTGAGTTGAGAATATATGTGCCTTCTTTTGAATCTTGGATAGGAAAATACATTCCGTCACGCTTAACTTCCATAATAGCATATTCCCAACGGCAGGGCTGAGCGCACTCGCCACGGTTTGCGTCACGGTTTACAAGATAGTTTGAAAGTAAGCATCTGCCTGAGAATGATACGCACATAGCACCGTGGACAAAGCACTCAATTTCAAGGTCTTTGGACACTTTTGCACGAATTTCCGCAATTTCTGTTAATGATAATTCTCTTGCGGTAACAACACGGGAAGCTCCCATATTATAAAATTCATTTGCGGTAACATAATTTACAATTCCCGCTTGTGTTGAAATGTGAACGGGCACATTGGGCGCATATCTTTTGCAAAGAGAAAGCACGCCGATATCGGCAACAATGAATGCGTCAACACCGATATAAGCCCACTTTTCAAGGTATTCGGGCAATTTTAAAATTTCGTCATTGCGAGCTAAGGTGTTGCAAGTGAGATAAACTTGAACACCTTTTGCATGACAAAGCTCTACGGCTTCTTTTAACTGTTCAAAATTGAAATTCTGCGGTGCGGCTCTCATTCCGAAAGCGTCGCCGCCGAGATATACGGCGTCCGCACCGAACATCAGTGCCGATTCAAGTCTTTCACGGTCACCGGCGGGTGCCAATAATTCGGGTATAATCATATTCATTCTTCCTGTGCATTTACTTTTTCAATTGCTCGTTTGTTGGCATTGTGCTCTTCAAGAGTTGCGGACATATAAATCTTTTTATTCTTATCGTGGGCGAAGAAATAATATTGTGTAGTATCAGGGTTAAGCGCTGCTTCGATAGCTGCCGCACCCGGATTACAGATAGCACCTGCCGGTAGTCCGGCTTTTTCGTATGTGCTGTATGCAAGAATATAAGAATTGATTTTTGACGGAGAAGTTATTCTCTGCGAAATGGTATTTGTAACATAATCTTTTGTTGAATCACAGTCAAGTGTGGGGTAAAGCCCCGAACGGTTAAGTCTGTTGTGAAGAACAGATGAAATCAATTTGAATTGGTCTTGATTTGCACCTTCTTTTTCAACGATTGATGCAAGCCTGATAATTTCGTCAGTAGACATGCCGAGAGCCTGCGCTTTTTTCTCATATTCTTCTGTCCAACGCTTTTGGAATGTGTCAAGGAATTCACGGATAACCGCACCGGGAGTAGCTCCTTGTTCAAATTCATAAGTAGCAGGATAAAAATAACCTTCAAGAGCGTGATATCGCTCTTCTTTATTGTCGATTTTTGCGATGAAATCATATTCATCACTGAAATCAATTTCGTCAACAACCTTATAAAGCGAAGATGAAGAGCATATATCGTTTTTTTCCAATCGGTTAAATATTTGGTCTATTGTATAGCCTTCAGGGATAGTAACACTGATAATTTTTCCGCGTTGAACACTTGTTTTAAAGCGTGAAATCATTTTTTCAACACCCATATCGGGAGTGAAATAATAAATTCCGGGCAAATAGTTGTCGTCGGTATATCCCATTGCTTTAATGAAGAAGTTACAGAAAACAGTGTTTTTGATGAGCCCCGCCTTATCAAGTGCACGAATAGCGGTAAAGGTGTCTGCATCGTTCGGCAGAGTAACTTCAATAATTTTTTCACTGTCACGGTTGATTGCAAGCACATCGTTCACACAGCTTAAAATTATTGAAGAGCCGATAATTGCGACAAGAATACAAATGCAGAAAACAATAAGTGTTTTTCTGTTGTTTTTCAAAGCAGTTATATTTATTGAATTTTTGCGTTTTTTCTTGCCGTTTGACTTTTGCTTTTTGGGAGAAGTAGAATCGCTGTAAACTTTTTTCCGTGCAGAAGTCTTTATTGAGTTAAGCTTTGAGTTTAAACCGGGCTTTTTGGTGTTGTTTCTTTTTTCAACAACCGGTTGACTTCGTCTTACGGGCTTACTGAATTCCATTGTTTCATATTTCTTTAAAAGCTCCAGTTCACTCTCTTCTTCAAATGACTTCATAAGCTCAAAATCCGTTGATGATTTAATTGTATTTTTCTTTGAGATATCAATGTCATATTCGGGCTTTCTTGAAGGCGCAGTCTTTCTCTGCGGCTTATTGCCGAGAGCGTCGCCCGCATATTTACTTGAAAGGTCGTCATAAGAACTGTCGGAAAATCCGTTCGTATATTTATTCATCGGATTACCTCCTTATCTGTAACAATAATGTTGATTTTCATATCAAATTCATCGGTGGGAATTTCACTTCTAATCATCTCGCTATAGCAAGGTGAAATGCTCACACCGTCAAAGCTGTTTAAAAATCTGTCATAATATCCCTTGCCGTATCCGATACGGTTTTTATTTTTATTGGCGGAAAGACAGGGCACAATCACCAAATCGTTTTGATGGGGAATATACTTTTCACAAGTAGATATTGGCTCTGAAATATTATACATTCCAAGTTGCAAATCTCTTTCATTTTCAACTTTTAAAAATTCCATATTCCCGTTTCGGTCTGTGCAAAGGGGATAAAAAACTTTTTTATTTTGAAGTCGGCAGCAATGAACAATCAGACCTGTGTCAAACTCAAATTCAGTTGACGAAAATACGAGCACTTGCTCGGCATTTTTAAAAGCATCTGTTTCGATTATCTTTTTGCTGATTTCTTTGTCATATATTGCCTTTTTTTCTTTTGCTATTTCTTTTCGCTTCAATAAAAGCTCTTTTCGTAAGGTATTTTTATCCATTATAAATCTGTAAAGCTGCTCTGATTTTTTGAGCATTTTCTTTTGATGTGAGAACTTCTGCTATTTGCAAGCCGAACTCAACGGCACTGCCCATGCCTTTTGCCGTGATGATATTGCCGTCACGCACAACAAAATCCTTTGAAACATTTGCGCCGAAAAGCTCTTCTTCAAATCCGGGAAAACAAGTGGCATTTTTACCGTTTAAAAGCCCCTTGTGACCGAGAATTGACGGCGCCGCACAAATAGCGCAGATGAGCTTATTATTCTCTTTTGCCCGGTCGATAGCTTTTTGTACAATTTCGCTCTTTTCGAGATTGAGTGTACCGGGCATTCCGCCGGGCAGAACAATTGCTTCAACTCTTTCATCAAGAACCAAATTCTTTTCAGAAATATCGCAAGCAACGGGAATTTGATGTGAACCCACAATGAAATCTTCACCCACACCAACAGTTAAAACATCCAATTCTGCTCTGCGCAAAACATCAACAACTGCCAGTGCTTCAATTTCTTCAAATCCGTTTGCCAAAAACACATAAATCATATTTGTCACTCCAATGTGATGCCCACATAGCAGCACATTTTTTCAAAAATTTCATTTTCTGTTCTAATCATGGCAGGGTGCTCATCTTCACCAAAGTCTATATCGCCCTGAATGATTGTTCCGTTCTTCTTATACTCTTTCGGAATATTCTTAAACTCACATTTCGCATTTCGAATTGTTATGCTGTCATCATCAAAAACCAAACCAAAATCGACAATATGACCGCCATAATGAATACAAGAATTTTTCCAATGTTCAATTATTTTGTTTGAGAAACTTAATTCGCAATCAAAATTGATTTTATCTTTAATTTCGGGTGTTGTACCGTCAAATACAAAGCTTCTTCTCTTGCCGAAATCCTTAAAACCGCATTTTTTATAATAATCAAAAAGACTTTTTTCGGCGGGCACAAGAAAAAGAAAATCAAAGCCCTGCTCCTTGCATAAATCATAAGAATAATCCAACAAGGTTTTCATATAACCTTTGCCGCGCTGTGCATAATCGGTCATTGCACAATAAACACATTTGCCCTTGTATTCACCGATTTTGCAATCCAAAAGGAAAAGTGAAGACGCAATTTTACCGTCAACACGAATGACGGGGGTGATTGTGTCACCGAAAATATTATCAAAGAAGTATTCAGTTATTTCTTCATCCTCAAGAAAAACGCTTTGCCAAAGCCGTGATAATGCTTTTCTGTCGGAAAAACCTGCAAAATCAATCATAACTAACCCTTAAATACAGCCGAATATTTTATCACAAGTCTGTGTGGATGATAAGACAGCTTTGCCCGTCTTAACCCTTCACTGCCCGTATCGTCTTCACGGTTAATAAACTCATATCTGTCTTTAAGCTGATGGGCGAGCTCTCGGTTTATCATTTGATACGCACCGCGAATATTGCCGTAAGCCTTTTCAACATGAGTACAGAAGGTATTGTCATTTAACCTTTCACCGAATGTGAACGCCACAATTTCATTTTCAACAGTGAGAATTCCGCCTTCAAAATCAAGGTCAAAAAAGTTTTTGAGCGCCTTTTTGATGGCTCTGTGTTCTTCACCGATTTCTTCGGGATTTTTCTCACGGTTTAACTTTTCCCAATGCTCATTTAATAACTCACACTGATGAATGTTTTCTCTGGTAATCGGCTCATATTTCCAGTCGAATGTCTTTTCGAAATAAGAAATATGATTTTTTTTGCTGTGAAATTTTCTGCCTGTAAGGCTTGCTAATTCTTCGGTTTTATAAACATAATCAAAATAGTCACGGTTTTCGCTTATTTCAAACCGATTAGGAAACAGATTGTTTAATTCATCTTTCTCTTTTTCGGTCATACCGAAGAAAACAAGAGTAACACCTATTTTCTTTGAATAATCAATTAGTCTTTCTATTGTGGCTTTTTTGTCACCACTGCCAATCGGATAACAAAACACAGGCTCATCGGTAAAATCTGCAGAAACGAAATTTCCGTTATCATTATAAATTTTGTTGTCATAAATATCCGACCACATATAAACATTACCGAAACAATATTCACAACAGTCAGTCTGACCGAAGTCAAAAGCCTTTTGCACCCATTCTTTGTCTTTTAAAGTCGGGGAGTGAAACTCCATTATAAAATCTCCTTAACGATATTGAAAATCTTTTCACCAATTACATCAATGGGCAACGGCTTATCACCGTCGAAGCATTTAACAATATTCCAGTTAAAGCGGTCAGCGGCATAAAGCGCTGCTTCACGGCACGATTTAAGATAGTCAACATTTGCTTCGTGAACATCTTTTTTTGCTTCTTCACCCTCATATCGCTTTGACATAAGCTTTTGCGAAATATCAACATCCATATCAAGATAAATAACTGCGTCGGGTGCGGGAATTTCCATCAATTCATATTCTGTGCTAAATAACCAGTCAAGATATTTGTCCCATTCAGATTTCGGCAATTTAACCGTTTGATGTACAGCATTTGATGTGGTATAACGGTCCGCTAAAATAAGTGTACCGTTTTTATAATCATCACCCCAAATGTTTTTAAAACTTGCATATCTGTCAACCGCATAGAAAAGCGATGCGGAATAAATGTTGACATCCTGCGGATTACTGCCGAATTCACCGCCCAGATACATTTTAACCAAAGTGCTTGATTTATTGTCATAGTCAGGCAATTTAATTTGTCTGAGTTTAATATTATTGTCAATAAGTTTCTGTTTTAAAAGCTCAACCTGAGTGGATTTACCGCTTCCGTCAAGACCTTCAATAACAATCATTTTTCTGTTCATAGCACAGTTTTCCACCTTACATAATTATACAGATAACATTATAGCAAACAATTTTCCTTTTTACAACAAAATCCACATATTTTTTGTGAAGATTTTTAATGTTTAATATTTAACTATTGTTGCATAGTAAATTCTTTTATGATACAATATTTACAGTTTAATTTACAGATATATGGGGGAACGACAATGAGTTACGATTATAACAAAAGCCAAGCACTCATTATCGGTATGACTGATACTGACGAAAAAGTTACTGCGGCAGCAGGCAGAGTGTCAACACAAGAAGGCACGGCGCTTTCTATTTGGGACAAATCTCAGGACAAAGAAAAAAACGCAAACCTTATCGGAAAGGTTACTGCTTCGGGGCATACAAGCACCGTGGAACACACATATTTTCAGCTTGCTTTTCAAAATGTAACTGCTGTTGTTGAACAATTTATCATTGAATTCAGACTTGCATCATATACGGTTAAGTCAAGAAGATATGTAAATTTCAGCGATGCGGGTTTCTATGTGCCCGAATTCAATAACGAAGAAATCACTAAGAGCTATAAAGAGCATATGGGCAAAATGTTCGCACTCTATGATGAGCTTTGCGCAAACGGAGTGCTTCGTGAAGACGCCCGTTTTGTTCTTCCCTATTGTCTTTACAGTAATTTCTTCTGCTCTGTAAACGGCAGAGAGTTTTTGCACATGCTCGACGCTATGATTTACGGCCGCGGTGCAAAATATCCCGAAATCAAAGCATTGGGATTACAGCTTGTTGAACAGGCGAAAGAAAAAGCACCGGGAATTATGTCAAGCTTCAAAGAAAAGACAATTTGTGAAGACGGTCCCGATTTATCATTTGTTGATGTAAAACCGGAGCACACAAAAACACCCGTTGAACTTTTAAGTGCAACGCCAAATGCCGCAAAGTCAATTGCACGAAACGCTTTGATTTTCGATAAAAACTGTACAACCGCACAAGCGGAAGAAATTATAAAAGATACTGCAACTACCGAAAAAATCGTTGAAGCAGTTGTGAAATGCAAAAGACCGAGAGCGCTTGAATGTGCAAATTATACATTCCGTTTTAATAATGTATCGCTTTCTTGTATCACTCACTTTGCCCGTCACAGAATTCAGTCAATTGAAATCCCCGAGCTTATTAAAACAGACAGATTAAGTCATATTATTCCACCCGTGCTTTTAGACAAGCCTGAACTCTTAGAAAAATACAAACAGGCATTTGTCGATACCGACAGTGAGTACAAACGGTTAAAAGAAATGGGTGTTCCCGAAGAATTGTTGGTATATTATCAGCTTTCGGGTAATACACTTGATATTGTAACAACCATGAATGCAAGACAGCTTCTCTTATTTATGAAACTTCGTTCCTGCACTCGTGCTCAGTGGGAAATTCAAGAATATGCTGTTGAAGCGCTTAAAATTCTTCGCAAAGCAGAGCCGTCAGTGTTCAAATTCTACGGCCCGAGCTGCTTTGTCGGCGCTTGTCCCGAAGGCAGAATGACTTGTGGCAGAGCAGTAGAAATCAAAGAGCGTTTCAAGGCCTTATAATCAAGATTTATATGAAAAAAAGCAGAAAAAACAACAGAAAATCCTTTCTTTTTCCGATAGTTGCATTGTTTTCGCTGACATTTTGTTCGGTGTTGGCGCTTTTGCTGGTGGGCGGTGAAGAAACCGTTTACTATTTGCAACAGTTAAACTTCGTACCCAACAAAAAAACAGTGTGCATTGACCCCGGTCACGGTGGAGATGACCCGGGCGCTTTGGGAAAAAGCAGAAAAGAAAAAGACGATAATCTTCGTCTTTCTCTTATCGTGCGAGACATACTCACAGACAGGGGATATACTGTTGTAATGACTCGAGATACCGACAGTGCTCTCTCTTTGTCTGAACGATGCAAAATCGCAAACAAGGAGAGAGCATCACTTTTTGTTGCTATACATAGAAACAGCAGCACGGGTAACGGCAAAGGAATGGAATTGTGGGTGCATTCAAGTCATCCCACCGACGATACGCTTCTTGCCGAAAACATAATGGAAAATCTTCGTATTGTGGGATTTTCGGCGGACAGGGGTATAAATTTCGGTTATCGTGAAGGTGCAGACAAGAATTATCATGTAAATCGAAATACAAAAATGCCGTCGTGTCTTTTAGAAGTGGGATTTATCACAAGTGACGAAGATAATAAGGACTTTGACGAAAAAATAAATGAATATGCAAAAGCCATTGCAGACGGAATTGAGCAAACGCTGTTAGAAATGAACGGAGAATAGGATTAAGGATTATGAAAATATTTAAAGCGTGGGAATACGGTGTAAAACCGAATGAATATTGTGAAAAAGAACTTGAAAAGTTTTTAGAATCAATCCCCAAAAATGACGAAGAAAAAATAATCGAATTTCAAAAAGGCGATTATTTAATTGACGCCGAAAATTTAAAAAAGCAAATGCTCTATATAACAAATACAGTGGCGGATAAAGAGTTTTCAAAAGATGAAACGCCCCACTTAAACCGTGCGCCGCTTTGCTTTGAAAATCTTAAAAATGTCACAGTCCAAGGCAATGGGGCAAGGTTTATTATTCACGGCAAAGCAACAAATACGGTAATTGCCGAGTGTGAAAATATTACTGTAAAAGACCTTGTCATTACTGCCGATAATCCCGAAATGCACGAGCTTACAGTTGTGGGCAAGGGCACATTTTTTGTTGATTACGAAATAGACAAGCAGTCTGAATACACAGAAGAAAACGGTGAATTCTTTTTCGTAGGGCACGGCTACAAGCGTTCTTTTACCGACAGAGCAAAAACATCTTGGTGGAACGGATTTTTTCCCGCACAATACCCCGAAATGTGCCAACGGAAAAGCCATCCTTTTGCAAAAACCTTTAAAATCAAAGAAATCGGTGAACATAAAATCCGTGCTTACGGTCTTCCTGACTTTAAACTTAAAAAAGGGGATAAGTATTGCGTTTTTGATGTCCGCCGTCAGTATGCAGGCATTTTTGTCCGTGACAGTAAAAATGTAACGCTTCAAAATGTGAAACAGCATTTTAATTATTCCCTTGCTTTTGTGGCGCAAAATACCGAAAATATAACAGTTGACAGTGTGTGCTTCGCACCTGATGAAAACTCGGGCAGAGTAATGTGCTCTGTGGCGGATTTCTTGCAGATTTGTATGTGCCGCGGAAAAGTTTTAATTAAAAACAGTTTGTTCAGCGGTGCGGGGGATGACTGCCTTAATGTTCACGGCTTTCATTTCAAAATTGTTGAGCATAAGAACAATACCCTTAAAGTTAGATTTATGCACCCCCAGTCTCACGGGTTTAATCCGTTTAAAAAGGGCGATGGAATCACTTTTGTCAACCCGAAAACTATGCTTGAAAAGGGCAGAGCAACAGTAGAAAGCTCAACGCTTCTCGACGAATATGAAATTTTGCTTGAGCTTGATAATACCGACTGCGCAAGCTTGGGTGAGTTTGTTGAAAATGTCACCGCTTGTCCCGATGTGGAGTTTACAGACAACGAAATCACACGAATAATCACCCGCGGACTTCTTCTCACTACACGAGGCGAAACGCTTATTCAAAACAATCATTTTAAGAGTACAACAATGAGCGGAATTCTGCTTTCGGACGATGCAAATAACTGGTATGAAAGCGGTGCTTGCTGCAATATGACAATTAAGAATAATACTTTTGATTGGTGCGGTGAAAACGGAATTTTAATAAAACCCGAGAATACCGTGCACCGGGGAGCAGTACACAAAAACATCACTGTAACCGACAACACTTTTAACAAATGCGAAAGAACTTGCTTTGATATTAAGTCCGCCGATAATGTGGTTATTAAAAATAATAAGGTGGGAAAAATACCTAAAATACTTGAAACTCAAAATGTAACTAATCTTATAAAAGATTTTTAATTTGTTAAAAAACGCTTGACAATTATACGCTGTTGAGATATAATCTCTTTTGCTTGAATATTGCGGCGTCGCCAAGCGGTAAGGCAACGGACTCTGACTCCGTCATTCCTAGGTTCGAATCCTAGTGCCGCAGCCAAAAAATCTCGTTCTTCGGAACGAGATTTTTTTATCCATTGCGAAAGCAATGGCATATCATCAACGATAGCAACGCTATCGTTGTATCTCATCAGTCCGTTAGGACTGTATATCACCACGCTTTAGCGTGTATCAAAAATACTTTCGCAATGATGATATACAAAACTTCGTTTTGATGATATGCAATTCCTGCGGAATTGATGATATACAATGCTCCGCATTGATTTTTCTCCGCTTTTATGCTATAATACACCCAAGGCGGTGATGATATGTTCGAACTTTCACAATCTAATAATCAGATAATCATTAAGCGAAATACAACCTTTTTAGGAATAGGTGTTGTTACTATAATAATGGCCATTGCAGGTATTCGATTAGTATTTGGTCTATTACCATTTGAAGAAAACTACACTTTTGCAGATGTCTTTGGCTTGATTTTTGTTTGCGTTTGGATATTAATTGTGCTTAGTATGGGAATTTTTGCCTTTGCAACTAACAGTAAACAGATTACAATAAATAACGATGGTGTTTTATGCAAGTCTTGGCTTCATAAGACATTTGTAAAATGGACTGATATTAAAGATTGGGGATTATCTTATTGCGGTCAAACTCGATTTGAGGGTAATACCTATTATTTGTATTTTTCTGAGCATGAGTGTCCAATGAAAAACGATTGCAAGAAAAAACTAAAAGGTAAAATGATTAGAACTTTTGTTATTGGAAACGATTATTCAGAAGCGGTAAGTAAAATTATTCCTTTCTGCAAAGAAAAGACTGATATAATACCTTTTGTAGGAAAAGATAAACATCATTTAATTTAAATTAAAGAAAATCAAGCTTTTAGACCTGTTCCATTTTGAGTGTCGGTCCCAAAAAATCTCGTTCTTCGGAACGAGATTTTTTTATCCAAGCCGACAGGCTTGGTATATCATCATGCGTCAGCGTGTATATCATCATACCTTTAGGTGTGTATCTTTGTCGGATTGATGATATACAACGGCAAGCCGTTGATTTATCTTTATTTTTATGCTATAATACACCCCCAAGGCGATGATGATATGCCTTTAAGAACGATAGAAATAAATTCTGTTAAAATCTTTTCGAGGTGTTCACAATGAAAGATTATCCAAATCCATTTATTTTGCAGCGTGCCGACCCCTATGTTACAAAGGGACCCGACGGATTTTATTATTTCACCGCATCATATCCCGCTTTTATGAATGTTGATGCAGGCTATGACAGAATTGTTTTAAGAAAAAGCGAAACAGTAATAGGACTTGCAGCCGCACAAGAGCATACAATCTGGAAAGCTCATAACGAAGGTGTAATGTCAAAGCATATTTGGGCGCCCGAAATTCACTATATCGGCGGAAAGTGGTATATTTACTTTGCGGCAGGAGAAAAAGAAAATGTATGGAATATCCGTCCTTTTGCACTTGTCTGCAACGGTCAGGACCCCATAAACGACTCTTGGACAGAACTCGGCAAAATTCAACCCTGTGCAGATGACAATAAATCTTTTACCGAGTTTTCTCTTGATATGACATATTTTGAAAACAACGGAAAGCACTATGTAATATGGGCTGAAAAATCGGGGGACTCTTCAATTTTTATGGCAGAAATAAATCCTGATGAGCCTAACAAACTCATTTCAAAACCTATTTTACTCACAAAGCCCGAATACGATTGGGAAAAAATCCGTTTCAAAGTAAACGAAGGCGCAAGCGTATTAAAAACCGATGATAAAATTTTTATATTTTTCTCTGCTTCGGGTACAGGCTCGGAGTATTGCATAGGCAAAATCTGCGCCGATGTTAATGCAGACTTAATGGATGAAAAAAGTTGGTATAAATACTCTGAACCCGCATTACAAACCTCCGATTTAATTAACGAATCGGGACCGGGGCACAACAGCTTTGTAGTGGACGAAGACGGTAATCAGTTAATCGTTTATCATGCCCGTCCTTTTTCGCATTTCGATAAGAATTGCGGTTCATATTGCGACGAACCCCTTTATGACCCTTGCCGCCATGTAAGAATTAAAAAAGTGAATTTTGACGAAAAGGGAATACCCCTGCTTAAATAAAAAAAGTGGTTCATATGCCGAGCACTTAAATGCAAGCATTTCTTTAAAATATGAACTTTTGGCGCAATAATGCGTTAAATCCCCCACGATATGCGTCAGCATTATCGGGGGGATTTGCCTTTTCTTGCATCCAAAATTTATATTTTAAAGTGCTTCGCAGTTTCGCAGAAGCACAAAATTTCTTGTATTGAAGCCATAAAAACGATGCAAGGCTAACGCTCGGCATAGCTTTTTGGCAATAATTAGGGGAGTTCTTGCTTGAGAAACAAACACTTACCTTTAAGCGCTCGGCATAGCCACTTTTTTATTCTATAACATATTTTTGAAATTTATCGGCAAAATCCGTGGGAATAATCACCTTTAAAAGTGTGCCGTCGTTGGTGTATTCTTCGCTCATTATCTTTGCATTATTTCGCAAAAAATTCACTTCGCCGCCGTCTGAAAAGGGGATTAGCAAATCAAGCTCAATAATTTTGAGAGCAAGTGCTTTTTCAACTTCCTTTAAAAGCAAGTCAAGGTTAATTCCTTTGAGAGCACTAATCATAACGGTTTTGCCCATTGGCAAAATTTCAAAAATTTTCTCTGCTTTGTCGCATTTGTTCATTACGGTTATAATGTTATCACCGTTACAGCCTAAATCCTTTAAAATGCCCGTTGTAATCTCAATATGCTCACTGCAATGAATGTCAGACGCATCGCACACATTTAATACAATGTCGGCGCTTGCGGCTTCTTCAAGAGTTGAGCGAAATGCCTTAACCAAATCATGGGGCAGCCGACTGACAAATCCGACGGTGTCAATGAGCATAACATCTTGTCCGTTCGGCAATGTCAGTTTTCTTGATGTGGGGTCCAAAGTAGCAAAAAGCTTATCTTCCGCTAAAACTCCCGCATCTGTAAGTGCGTTCATAAGCGTTGATTTACCCGCATTTGTATATCCTACAAGCGCCACGGTTGTTACTTCGTTTTTCTCCCGTCTTTTACGAAGTAATGCCCGGCGTTTTTCTACATCGTCAAGCTGTTCTTGCAACGCATACATTCTTCGCATAATGTGACGGCGGTCACTTTCAAGCTTTGTTTCACCGGGACCGCGAGTACCGATACCGCCACCCAAACGGGAAAGCTGCTTGCCCTTGCCTGTAAGACGGGGAAGAGCGTATTTGAGCTGAGCCAATTCAACTTGTAATTTACCTTCACGGGTTTTAGCTCTGAGTGCGAAAATATCAAGAATTAACTGTGTGCGGTCAATAACACGAACATTTGTAATGTTTTCAATGTTGCGAATTTGCGACGGTGTGAGTTCTCCGTCACAGATAATCAAATCAATCTCTTGGTTGTGGCAAAAGAGCTCTGCTTCGGCAAGTCTGCCCTTGCCTATATATGTTGCACCGTCGGGATTTTCCCGTCTTTGAACAATAGAGCCCACAACAGAAGCCCCTGCACTTTCTGTGAGCAAGGTCAATTCTTCTATTGAGCTTTCCGCATCAAAATCACCCGTGTCAACGCACAAAAGCAAAGCCTTTTCGGGTGACGAATCAATTTCATAAAAATCCATAAATATTCCTTATATTTTTAAAAATTTGCAGGGGACAGTGACATCACCGCCCCCACATTTTTTAGTCCTTTATTTTTGGCTGCTAAATATTAGCAACAGCCACAGTCAAAGTCTCTGCGTTCGCAGCATTTGTTGCATTCACAGCCACAGCCGCAACCGTTGTTATTATCAGTGAGAAGGATTAAGATGATAATAACAATCAACCAAGAGTTGTTACCAAAGAAGTTACACATTTATTTTTTCCTCCCTCCGTTGTTGCTTACACTACATCTTATGAAAGAAGAAAAAATGTGTTACTTTTGATTATACGGTCACTTTATATATGGTTGTAGTCTTGACAACTTCGTCCTTGTCAAACACACAGTTTTGGAAAGACGGAGTGTTTGTAGCGTTAGGATAATATTGAGTTTCAAGACAGAAACCGCTGCGGAATTCCATCGGAGTATTGTTCTTGCCGATTTTACCTTCAAGGAAGTTACCCACATAGAGTTGCATGCCCGGTAAATCCGTAAAGCAGTCAAGACGAACACCGTTGGGAGCGGTAACAGTCGCTGCAAGACGAAGCTCTTTGTTGTAATTGTTAATGCAGAAATTGTGGTCATAACCGTTACCTGCGTGGAGCTGGTCATAGTCTTCACCTATATCTCTGCCGATAGTTTTAGGCTCTCTGAAATCAAAGGGAGTGCCCTCAACATTACGAATTTCACCTGTGGGAACAAGTCCTTCACCCATGGGTGTAAAGGCGTCAGCATTGATATAGAGTGTATGGTCAAGAATGTCGCCGTTCTGATAGCCTTTAAGATTGAAATAAGCGTGGTTTGTGAGATTAAATGCGGTTTTCTTGTCCGATACCGCATTGTAGTCAATGATAATCTCATTTTTGTCGGTGAGAGTATATCTGACTGTCACTTTCTTGTTGCCGGGGAATCCTTCTTTTCCGTCCGGGCTGAAATATGAAAACTCAACAGAGTCGGAGTCAACAATCAAAGCGTCCCAAACAGCAGTTGAAAATTCGCCGTTACTGTGAAGTGTAACATCACCGTGAGTTGTGGTAACGGGCACTTTCACACCGTCAATGGTAAGTCCGCCTTTTGAAATTCTGTTAGCAACAGGGCCCACAATTACACCCTGATAATCGTGGCGGTTCTGGAAACCCTCCATATCGTCAAAGCCTAAAAGCAGGTCAATTTCATTTTCATCCTTATCTTTAATAAGAATACTCTGCAAAGCAGCGCCCCAGGTGATAAGGTTAATTTTCATATTATTATTGTTTTCAATTAAAAACGAGTCAACCTGTTTTCCGTCTTTTGTAACACCGAAAACTGATTTTGTAATACCCATATTTTCTCACTCCTATAAGAGATTATGTTAATATATTCATTATATATTCAGCGGCAATTAAAGTCAACAACAAAACTCAAAATATAGGGGTTGAGTGCGTGGCTTATCGCCTAAATTGTGATTGCAAAATGCAAAAAAATATGATATACTTATTACCCTTAACTATATTAGATGAAAGGAGAGATATGGATGTTCAAAATTGCGCCGAAGGTCTATTCGTCAATGTTTTCAATACCCACAGAAATTGCCGATAAAGGGCTTCGTTTTGCAAGCGGCGAACAGTTAAAGGTTATTATTGCAATTTTCAGAAATCCCGAAAGCGATGAAGATGCGATTTCAAAAACTGCAAATCTCTCACTTTCAACAGTAAAAGAATGTGTTGAATATTGGGTTGACAACGGCATTTTAATAACGGAAAAAGCAGAAAAAACCGTAAAAACAGAAAGTCAGACAAATTCTGCCGAACCTGTCAAAGCTTCACTGCCTGAAATTCACTTTACAAATCCAACCCAAGAAGAAATCGAAAAAGTGCTTAAAAAGAACGGCTCAATGAAGCGCCTTTTTAACGAAGCACAGTTGATATTGGGGCGTACATTCGGCTTCGCAATGCAAAGCACAATTTATTCTGTTGTTTACCGCTACGGCATTAAGCCCGATGTTGCAAACTGTCTTTTGCATTTCGCAAGAAGCATTGATTCCACAGGGCATAACGATATTTTGAAGATTGCAAAATATTGGGCAGAAAACGGGATTACAACGCTCTCGGCTGCCGATGATTACATAAGAGAATCCGAAAAATCCTTTGCATTGTTTAAAGAATTGGCAAAGCGTACAAATAACGACGATTCTGCGCCGAGCTTTGCGGTGCTTGAACTTATCGGCGAGTGGATTAGATGGGGATATACCGTTGAAGAAATTGAAAAAGCATTTAATATTATGAAAGCCGAAAAGCAAACCGGCAGACTCTCCTGGAACAATATGCGTCATATTAACGGAATTATCAAGAAATGGCGCAGTGCAGGAATGCATACGGTTGAAGACATAGAAAAGGGAACAAAGCAATTTGAAACAAAATCGCAGAAAACAACAAACCCGAAAGAAACATCATTTGATGTCAAAAAAGCCGAACAACAGTCAAAGACAAACAGAAAAGATTTCGGCGATATGAAAAATAAAAAACGAAAGGGTAAGGGGGCATAGTTTTGGCATATTCGAGAGAACTTCACGAAAAGGCAGAAGCAGAGATTAAAAGAAGAAAGCTCAATGCCGAAAATGAAGCGGAGCAAAGAAAAAAAGAGCTTACAGAAAAATACCCCGACTTTCAGTTGATTGATAATGCGCTTTCAAATACGGGAATAGAAATAATATCGCTTTTAGCGGGCTGTAAAAATGATGTGGGAATTGAAGAGCTCAAAAAGAAAAATACAGAGCTTAAAAATGAAAGAGCAAATCTTTTAAAGGCTTTGGGATTTCCCGAAGACTATTTAGACATAAAGTATACCTGTAAAAAATGTAACGATATGGGCTATATCGAAGATTATGACGAAGAAAGAAAAGTGTCATACGGTTCAAAATACTGTGAATGTTATCTCGATGCTTTAAAGAGATATGCGGCAAATGAGCTGACTCGTTCAACCCCTTTGGAGCTTTCATATTTTGAAGATTTTAGTTTGGATTTTTATCCAAAAGCTTTAATTGACGGTGAATCACCCTATAATGAAATGGCAAGTGTTTTCAATTCTTGCAAGAAATATGCCGAGAATTTTGACATGGATTCAACTTCTCTCTACTTCTATGGCAGAACAGGTCTCGGCAAAACTCATCTCTCCCTTGCAATCGCAAACGAAGCCATCAAAAAAGGCTACAATGTAATTTACGGTTCAGTAATAAATTTCCTTAATAAAATGGAAAAAGAGAAGTTCGGCAGGGCAGAGTCGGCAGTTGACACCGAAGAATTGCTCATAGACGCAGATTTGCTGATTCTTGACGATTTAGGTGCGGAGTTTTCAACCGCATACACGGTTTCTGCTCTCTATAATGTAATAAACAGCAGAGTAGCCCGTGGTGTACCGACAATTATCAGTTCAAATTTGAGTTTAGAAGAATTGAAATCTCGCTATCCCGAAAGTATTGCATCACGAATTATAGGCACTTTCGCAACGGTAAAATTTATCGGCAAGGACATTCGTCAGCTAATGAATGAACAGTAATTTTTTAAGGGGCTGTCGCATTTAGCGCAGAACAAAAAGAAAAATGCTGAAATTAAGTATTAAAGGGTTGCATTTTTCTTTTTTAACCGTTTTTTCACCCACTCGCGACATTCACCAGTTAATGAATGAACAGTAATTTTTTAACTACCTGATTTTTTTCAGGTAGTTTTTTTATGCAATTATTAAAAATTTGTGAATTTTTTAAATTTGACCTTTTTTGACCTTGACAAGTTTAAAAATACTGCTATAATGATAATCAGAAAGGTCAAAGAAAGTCAAAGTCAAAGGAGATGACAAAGATGAATATAAGTAATATCATAGCGAGTATGATACAGGAAATGATAGAAGATGACGGATATACCGAAATTCAGCGCAATGAGTTAGCGCAAAAAATCGGTTGTGTACCAAGCCAGATAAACTATGTAATTTCATCAAGATTCACACCCGAGCATGGCTATATTGTTGAAAGCCGTCGCGGCGGTGGGGGATATATCAAAATAACCCGAGCGAGCATTGATAGAAATTCAATAAAAATGCATATTGTCAATTCAATCGGCGATGCAATCAGCGAGAATGTTTGTCGAGCTCACCTTAAAAACTTATATGAAAATGATATTATAGATGAAAAAACGGTCAAAATATTTCTGTCGGCACTAACGGGTAATGCTTATCGCGACATACCGAGAGAATACGGCGATGTAATCCGTGCGTCAATATTTAAACAAATAATACTTAATACACTTTAATTTATTGTAAGGAGTGAAAAATATGTTGTGTCAAAACTGTGGCAAATATGAAGCAACAACTCATGTAAAACGAATAATTAACGGTGAATCGGCAGAAGCGCATCTTTGCAGTGACTGTGCCCACGCATTGGGCTATAACGATGTTTTCGGCGGATTCGGCAACACCTTTTCGGAGCTTTTAGGCTCATTCTTCGGTGAGCCCACAAGTGCTCTCAGTTCAAGAACGGTACGCTGTGAAAAATGCGGCAACACATTTAACGATATTGTGAATAACGGTAAGTTAGGTTGTGCAGATTGCTATACCACTTTCTACGATAAGCTTTTACCGTCATTGCAAAGAATTCACGGCAAAACAAAGCATGAAGGCAAAGTGCCCCTTGTTAGAAGCGCAAGTCCCGAAAGCACAAAAATAAACAAAATAGAAGCTCTTGAAAACGAGTTAAAAAAAGCAGTTGAAAATCAAGAGTTTGAAAAAGCGGCTGAGCTTCGTGACGAAATAAACAGAATGAAGGAGAGTGGAAATAATGAGTAAATGGTATATAGGCGCAGGCGAACAAAGTGATATTGTTGTAAGCACAAGAATTCGTCTTGCAAGAAATATTAAAGAATATCCATTCCCCAACAAATTAAATACTAAAAGCCGTATGGAACTGAATAATGTAATAAAAGAGGCAGTTGAAAGCGATAATAAATATGGGCTTCGCTTTATGGAGATGAGAACTCTCGCAAGGTTTGAAGCGGCATCCATGGCAGAACGCCATATTATCAGCCCCGAATTTGCATCGGATTCAGACGGCAGAGCGCTGATGCTTTCCCCCGAAGAAGATATCAGCATAATGCTTAACGAAGAAGACCATATCCGTCTTCAGGTAATGAAGTCAGGCTTTGCTCTTGACGAAGCATATCAGGTTGCAAATGAAATTGACGATATGTTAGGTGCAAAATTCAACTTCGCCTTTGACGAAAGAATAGGTTTCTTAACTCAGTGTCCTACAAATTTGGGAACAGGTATGAGAGCGTCCGTAATGCTTCATCTCCCCGCACTCACGCTCAGCGGACAAATCCATAAGCTTATCAATACGGTTTCAAAATTAGGGCTGACATTCCGCGGCGCATTCGGTGAAGGTACAACTGCAATAGGTGATATGTATCAGTTGAGCAATCAAATCACTTTGGGCATATCGGAAGAATTTGCAATAAAAAATCTTAAAGCAATAACATTACAGCTCTGTGCACAAGAGAGAGCCGCAAGAGAAGAAATGCTAAAAGATGTCGGTGCGGAAGACAGAATTTTCAGAGCATACGGACTTCTAAAATGGGCAAGACTTCTTTCCACAAAAGAGCTTATGGAAAATCTTTCATTTGTGCGACTCGGCTCGGTAACGGGTAAAATCAATATCCCCATTGAAACAGTCAATGAGTTAATGGTGTCAATGCAGCCTGCAACTATCAATGCAAGAGCAGGGCAAAAGCTTCCCGCTTTGGAAAGAGATTCTATTCGTGCAAACGAAGTCAGAGCAAAGTTAAACTAAATGAACGGCGGGGGAAAATCACTTTCTCTCGCCGTTTTATAAAAAATACAACGAGGTGATATTATGTATAACTTCACAGGTTTCACAGAAAAAGCAAATATGGCGCTGAATAAGTCAGTGACGGTTGCAGAAGATTTAGGTCACACCTATATCGGCAGTGAGCATGTTCTTTTAGGACTTTTAGACAGTACGGACAGTGTAGCAGGCAAATTGCTTTCTATAAAAGGTGTCACCTATCGCAAAATATATGAAATGATTAAATCGGGAGTGGGTGTGGGGCTTCCCACAGAGTTAGAGCCAACAGATTTTACCCCGAGAAGCAAGCATATTATTGAAGGGGCGATAATACTCAGTAACTCAATGAAACAAAGCCTTGCGGGTACCGAGCATATTTTATTGTCCATGTGCCGTGAAGGTAACGGATATGCTTGTGACTTATTAAACCGGGTAGGTGTAAGTCCACAAAGCATCATAAAAGAACTCACAAACTCTGTTGGCAATAATAAACCGTCGTCAAGACAGACAAGTCCGCAGAATGACGACAAAACCACCGTTTCAAAATTCTCAAGGGATTTAACTGCCCTTGCCAAAGAAAACAAAATAGACCCGGTTATAGGCCGTGAGAACGAAATTCAAAGGGTTATCCAAATACTTTCCCGCCGCACGAAAAACAATCCTTGCCTTATCGGTGAGCCCGGTGTGGGAAAAACAGCAATCGCCGAAGGTCTTGCTCTTAAAATAGCAAAAGGTCAAGTGCCTGAAATCTTAAAGGATAAAAGAATTCTGTCCCTTGATTTAACGGGTATGGTTGCCGGCACAAAATACCGTGGCGACTTTGAAGAAAGAATAAAGAAAATCATCGACGAAGTGAAAGAAGCAAAAGACATTATTCTCTTTATTGATGAAGTGCACACTCTTATGGGTGCGGGCAGTGCCGAAGGTGCGGTTGATGCGGCAAATATTTTAAAGCCCTCACTTGCACGGGGTGAATTGCAGGTTATCGGTGCAACAACCATTGATGAATACCGAAAAAACATCGAAAAAGATGCGGCACTTGAACGCCGTTTTCAGCCCGTAACAGTGGGTGAGCCGAGCGCCGAAGAGGCAATCGAAATTCTCAAAGGTATTCGTGATAAATATGAAGCACATCACAAGGTGAAAATAACCGACGAAGCAATAAAGAGTGCAGTTACACTTTCTGTCCGTTATATCGGCGACAGATTTTTGCCCGATAAAGCCATTGACCTTATTGACGAAGCTTGTTCGAGAGTTCGGCTTAATTCCTTTACAGCGCCCCCTGAAATTAAAGAAATGGAATCAAGACTTGCACAGATTGAAGCCGAAAAAGAAATGTCGGTTTCAAGACAGGACTTTGAAAGTGCGGCAAAGCTTCGTGATGAAGAAAAAGAGCTTCTGCAGAAATACAATGCGGAAAAAGCCAAGTGGCAGTCAGACGGCTCTAACCGTGATTTGAAAGTTACCGAAACCGAAATTGCCGAGATTGTAGCAGGTTGGACGGGAATTCCCATTACTCAAATGACCGAAGAAGAAAGCGAAAGACTTCTTAAAATGGAAGATGAGTTGCATAAGAGAATTGTCGGTCAGGAGGCGGCAGTCAGTGCGGTGTCCCGTGCAATCCGCCGTGGCCGTGCAGGGCTCAAGGACCCTAAAAGACCCATAGGCACATTTATTTTCTGCGGACCGACGGGTGTCGGTAAAACCGAGCTGACAAAAGCGTTGGCGTCCGCAATGTTCGGTGACGATAATGCAATGATTAGACTTGATATGAGTGAGTTTATGGAAAAACACACCGTATCAAAACTAATCGGCTCGCCACCCGGCTATGTAGGCTTCGACGAGGGCGGACAGCTGACCGAAAAAATCCGCAGAAAGCCTTATTCGGTAGTCCTTTTCGATGAAATTGAAAAAGCCCACCCCGATGTTTTCAATATGCTTCTTCAAATTCTTGATGACGGAATTTTAACCGATTCACAAGGCAGAAAGGTCGATTTTAAAAACTGTATCATCATAATGACCTCCAATGTGGGCGCAAGGCTTATTACCGAAGAAAAATCATCTTTCGGTTTTGCAGAAAGCAGTGATAATTCATCGGCAGAAAAGATTAAAGAAGCAGTTATGGGCGAACTGAAAAACACATTCCGTCCCGAATTTTTAAACCGTGTGGATGACATTATTGTGTTTAACAGATTGAATCAAGACGAAATTCGTCAAATTGCCCAAAACCTTTTGCAAAATCTTGAAAAGAGAATGAATACTCTTGAAATCACTTGTACCTTTGATGACAGTGTTGTGGATTTTGTGTCAAAAGCGGGCTTTGATAAGGTGTATGGCGCAAGACCTTTAAAGAGAGCAATACAGACTAAAATTGAAGATGTTCTGTCAGAGAAAATTCTTGACAAAACAATTGAAAAAGGCAAGAGCTATAATTGTTCCTGCGATGAAAAAGGTGAATTGACTTTCACAGAAGAATAAAGAAAAATCCCTCAAAGCCGGCATAAGCTTTGAGGGATTGATTTTTATTATTATTATTTATGCGTTTACGGTATCTTTTTCTTCAACCAATGCGTTTGCATCGTTTTTGCCCTTGTGATTATAAGGCTTTACACGAAGGAAAATGTATGCGGCAACCGCACCGACTGTATTGAAAATAATGTCTTCCATAGTGTCGATAACGGCATATCGGGCATTATAAACTTCTTCCAACGAGCCGTAAAGCAGAGTTCCGTCAGTCGGTTCATTGAATCTGGGAGCATAGCTTGCGGGGTCAAAAATCCACGGCTTTGCAAGTGCGGGATTGTTGTATTTTTCCGCAGCCCATACAGCAAGCGACTGTGACCAGTGCTGAGAGTCACCGCCGGCAACCTGGTCAAATGTGAACTCAAAAAGCTCCCAGCCCGTACCTACAATAAACGAGAAACCGAATGCGGCAAGCAAAAGAACAGGAACATCGGTTTTCTTCTTGTCACGCTTCTGCATAGCGGTTGCAATTTCGTAGCCGATGATTACTGCCCAAGCACCGAGAGCCGCGTGCATTATGTAGTCATAAGAGTTAATACTGTAATAGAAATTTATGTATGCGCCGCCGAAAGAAGCAAGCCATAAAAGAAGAATCAGTCCGTCCTGAAAAAGGGGAGTAGCATAGCGAGGCCACTTTTTCTTTGAAAACATCATACAGATTTCCCAAGCAAACATACCTACAAAGTTAGCGAATGTCTGCAAAACCTGTTGAATGTTTGTAGCCTGCTCAATACCGAAACCGTATTTTCCGAGACCGAATGCAGCGTCAACCATTGCAAAAACCATAGTTGCACGAAGCACCCACCAATATACAAGCTCCCATTTTTTCGGGATAGTTTTGATTGTATTAAAATATTCTTTCATTTCATGTCCTCCACAAAATATGTATTATTTCAACTGATTGCCGTTACCGTCAAAAAGTGGAAGAGGCTCCAAGAAAATAATGTCATCTCTGTCTGCGGCACTGCCTTCTGCCAGTATTGCCATTTTACCGACAACATTACCGCCGGCTTGATTAACAAGGTCTTCAACTGCCGCAAGTGAACCGCCTGTAGAAATAACATCGTCAAGAATTAAAATTCTCTTGCCTTTCATTTTAGCGGCATCTGCTCCGTCCATATAAAGCATCTGTTCACCCTCGGTAGTGATGGATTTATCACGAACCTCAAAAACGCCGTTCATGTAGGCTTTCTTTTTCTTGCGGACAAGAAAATAGTCGTTTCTTCCGCTCTGCTTTGCCATTTCGTGAATAAGCGGAATTGCCTTTGCCTCGGGGGCTACCATATAGTCAAATTCGGGAGCTTTTTCCAAAAGCGCTTTTGCACAGGCACAGGTGAGCTCCACATCACCGAAAATAACAAAGGCGGCAATCGTAAGATTGTCATTAAGCTTGCAAAGGGGCAAATTTCTTTTAAGCCCCGCAACTTCAATAGGATATACCATATCAAAACCCTCTTTCATAAAACATAAGGCGGTGAGAAATCACCGCCGAATTTGTTGATTAGTCGTTATTTGCCAATGCGCGTGTAAGCCACACTTCAGCAATATCCATTGCTGCATAAAGACCTTTTTTCTCACTGGATTTAACAATTCTCTCACGGGGGCTGACATCAGGGTCAGTATTAAGAAGCTGAATTGAAACTTTTGAAGCAACCTCCACATCGTCAATGGGTTTAGTTGCAAGAATCTGCATCATAATAACATATTTTTCTGAGGGATCGCCATAATAAAGGGTGTTGCCGTTACGAACTAACGGTTTGCCTTTATATGTGAGGAATTTTTCGCTTTTAGCCATGAAAATACACCTCTGAATTATTTGATTTTAAGATATTCTTTTACAAGGTCTTGCAAAAGCTCATCTCTGTCAAGGCGGCGAATAAGACTTCTCGCATTATTGTGAGTAGTAATATAAGTAGGGTCTTCAGAAAGAATATAGCCGACAATCTGGTTGATGGGGTTGTAGCCCTTTTCTACCAAAGCGTTATAGACTTGGTTAAGAGTCTGTCTTGTAGCCTCTTCATGCTCATCCTTTAATGAAAACTGTATTGTCTTGTTTGGGTCAAGCATTTCGCCACCTCCTAATAATAGATATAATTATTATACACGGAAAATTATTAAATTACAATAGGTAAATCAAAAAAAGTAGGGGTTGTAAAAAAAGTGTAGACCGCATAAAACTCCATATATAAAGGTTTTTTAATACCCAAAAACAGCATTTAATCAAATAGAAGTAATAAAAAACAAAAAACAGATAAAAAATAATGTTTTATGCTATGAACAAACTTCGCCTCTCGGCGTACCTTTGTACGCCGTCGGGTAACCGATAACAAGGCAAAAGCCTTGTTATCGCTCAGCTTGTCCATTCTACGCATTTTTTCCTAACCCCTAAATAGTGGCTGTAAAAAAACTTCCGTTTTTTTACAGCCCCATACAAATTTTATGACTTTAATGCAATTCCGTCTTTTGCCAAAGCATCAATAATGCTGTTTGCAACATCCATTACTTCTTCTCTTGTGAGAGTCTTTTCAGGGTGGGAGAAAGTAATTCTTGTTGTGATGGATTTACCGTTTGCGTCACGGTAAGTATCAACAACCTCCACTTTTTTGATAAGTCCGCATTTTGCATTTTCGATTGCCTTGCCGATTGGAGCAAAGGTATCGCTGACAAATGAAAGGTCAACATCAATTGCGGGGAATTTTGAAGGCTCTTCGTAGTGAATACCTGCGTCACCGATTTCTGCAAATGCAGGAACATCAATTTCAGCGAATACAACAGAAGCCTTTTTGTCAATTTTTTTAGATACATTTGGATGTGCAACACCGATTTTACCCAAATTCACACCGTCGCAGGAAATCTCGTTAAGGTTTCTCGGGTGCTCATAAGAAAGAGCAGCGTTTATCGGAGTGAATGTGAGAGTTTTATGCCTGATGTTGTCAGCCATAACCGAAAGCATTGTTGAAAGCTCAATATAAAGAGCTTCAAGTGACTTTGTCTTGCTGAATAATGTGATGCAAAGCTTTTTGTGCTCGTCACACATTCCGTCATCCTTTAATCCGTCAACAATTCTGCCGATTTCAAAAATACCGAAATCAGGGGCAAAATTTGCGTTGGATTTCACTTGACAAAGCTGTGTCGGGATAATTGATTTACGGATTGTTTCAATGTTGGGGTTTGTAGCATTTTGAAGCTTGATATTATCTTCAATACCGATGCCCAATGCTTTATATTCATCATAGTATTGCCATACATAAGAATGAACCTCGTGAAGTGAATAGCGGTGAACAAGAATGTCTTTGATTCTGTCTTCAACTGTCTTTTCTGCATGTGCACGAACAGGGTATAGCGGAGCAGAAGCTGTGTGAATATCAAAGTTATCATAGCCGTAAATTCTTGTGATTTCTTCAACAATGTCAGCTTTTATGGTAACATCCTTTGTCGCTCTCCAGCTGGGCACTTCAACCGTGAACTTATCGCCGTTATTCGAAGCCTTGAAGCCGAGTGAATTAAGAGTGTTCACAATGGTATCGTTACCGATTTCAATGCCGGTGTATTTGTCGATAAAAGCCTTGTCAAAGTCAAGAGTAACTTGCGGATATTTATAAGCATATTCATCTGTAAGTGCTGAAACAACCTTTGCATTCTCATCAATATCGGTAAGAAGCTTTACAAATCTTGCAATGGCGGGAACAGTCATTTCGGGGTCAAGGCACTTTTCATAACGCATTGAAGCGTCGGTACGATGTGCAAGACGGACTGTGGATTTACGGATGGACGCCGCATTGAATGTTGCAGATTCAAGAGTGAGAGTAGTTGTATCTTCAACAATTTCACTGTCAAGTCCGCCCATAATACCCGCAATAGCAACGGGAGTATTGCCGTTGCAAATCATAAGAGTATTTTCGTCAATATTTCTGTCAATTCCGTCAAGGGTTTGGAATGTGAAAGGAGTGTCAAATCTCTTAATTCTGATTTTTTCAACCTTGCGTGAGTCAAAAGCGTGCATGGGTTGACCCATTTCGAGCATAAGATAGTTTGTAAGGTCGGCAAGAAGATTGATACCACGCATTCCGCAATAATAAAGACGGATTCTCATATTAACGGGGCTTATATTCTTTGTAATGTTTTCAACCTGTAAGCAAGAATAACGCTGACAAAGGTCATCTTCGATTTTAAGGTCAACCTTCGGAAGCTTGTCATATTGTGATAAATCAACCTGTGGAATAGGCTTTAACTCTCTGCCTGCCAAGGATGCAAATTCACGGGCAATTCCGTAATGTCCCCAAAGGTCGGGACGGTTGGTAAGGGACTTGTTATCAACTTCAAAAACAATATCGTCGATTTCATAAATATCTTTAAGGTCAGTGCCGTTTTTAACATCATCGGTAATATCCATAATGCCCGAATTGTCGTCGCTGATGCCGATTTCTTTTTCAGAACAGCACATACCGTTTGACATAAATCCCGCAAGGGGACGGGGAGCAATCTCAATTTCGCCTAATTTTGCACCGACTTTTGCAAATGCAGTCTTCATACCGAGACGAACATTAGGTGCACCGCAAACTACATCAACTAATTCTGCTTCACCGATATCAACCTTGAGAAGGTGGAGCTTTTCTGATTTCGGGTGGTCTTGAATATCTTTGATTTCAGCAACAACGATACCTGAAAAATCGCTGCCCTTTAAGAAAATCTCATTTTCAACTTCTGCGGTTGAAAGTGAAAATCTGCGGATTAAGTCCATTTTGTCAAGTCCCGAAAGGTCAACGAAATCACTAATCCAGTTCATTGATAAAAACATATTTTACTCCTCCTTCCTTAATTTTCGTCGTCTGTAAACTGTGAAAGTGCTTTAAGACTGCCACTGTTTAAATCACGAATATCTTTAACACCGTATTTCATCATTGCAAGTCTTGTAAGACCGAGACCGAATGCAAAACCCGTGTATTCTTCGGGGTCAATTCCGCCGGCTTTAAGCACTTCGGGGTGAATCATACCGCATGGGCAAAGCTCAAGCCAACCGCTGTGCTTGCATGAAGGACAACCCTCGCCGCCACAGATAAGACAACTGATGTCAAGCTCAAAGCCCGGTTCAACGAATGGGAAAAATCCCGGACGAAGTCTGACTTTAATATCTTTTTGGAAAACTTCCGAAAGCATTGTTTTCATAAAGTAAATAAGGTTAGAAATTGAAATGTCCTTATCCACCATAACGCCTTCCATTTGGAAGAATGTGTTTTCGTGACATGCGTCGGTAGCTTCGTTTCTGAAACAACGGCCTGGGAAAATTGCCTTAATGGGCACACCGTCATTTACAAGTGCATCTTTATACTTTTTGTAAATAGCATTCTGTGCCGCAGATGTCTGCGACTTTAAGAGCTGGCCGTTTTCGAGATAATATGTGTCCTGCATATCACGGGCAGGGTGGTCCTTGGGAATGTTCAGTGACTCAAAACATTCATAGTCGGTTACAACTTCACTGTAATCTTCAACGGTAAAGCCCATTGACTTGAAAATTGTTTCGCATTGACGCTGAACCAATGTAATAGGATGATACGAACCGCGAGTTAAGTTTGCGGGAACGGAAATATCAAAAACAGGTGTGCTTTCGATTTCTTTTTTTAACTCAAGCTCTTTAATTTCTTTGATTTTTTCTGCAATTTTCTGTTCAACAAATGCTCTGACTTCGTTGACAACCTGACCCATAACAGGTCTTTCTTCTGCTGAAAGTGAGCCCATCATTTTAAGAATTGATGTGAGTTCACCTTTTTTACCGAGTAACTGCACTCTGAAATTTTCAAGTTCAATCAGGTCGGTAATAGCACTGAGTTCAGCTTCCGCTTTAGTGCGGATAGCCTCAAGCTTTTCTTTCATAGTCTTCAATCCTTTTCTAATATGATAATCGGAAACAGGGAATAAAAAATCCCATACGAAAAATCGTATGGGACGAATAAAATCCGCGGTACCACCCAAATTTTTGCAAAAAGCAAACACTTCCGTATTCTGTAACGGGAATAAACCGTCTTTACCTACTACTATTTCAATAAAGCCACTCCAAAGGGAACTTCAATTAAGCTTTCGACTTTTGTGCTTTCAGCCGTGGCACAATTCTCTGTTAAGGTTAATCACTTAATTTACTTTCTTTTTCATTGTGTTTTTTATATCTTAGAAATTATATCAAAACATTTTGTTTAAGTCAATACTTATTATATAACAAAAACTCTCACTTTCGGGTGAGAGTTTTTTGATATAGGTTTAAATTATAAATCTTCTCTGCGGCGTTTGATTACTGCTGCTGTTGCGATGAAATATGCAACCATAAAAGCGATAGCGCCAACCGTTGCAATAAAAACAGTATTTCTCAATTCGGCAGAACCGTTTGTAATGTCATCAATAATGCTGCCGTTAGAACCGTTGCTGTTGGCAATTATGCTCTCCGTACCGTCAATTACCGTGCCGTCAGGGAGTGTAATAACCTTTGAAATTGCAAATTGGTCAACTCTTGTTTCTTTACCGTTTTCAACGCTGTATGTATCAAAGAAAAGATTGCCGCCGTCAATTTGAATGTGTGAATATGACGGAACTTCTAAATAAAGAACTGTTTCACCGTCGGGAATAAGCTCGCTTGTTTCTGCACTGTCTTTCGGTTTATAGTGTTTAGGTCCGATTGTACCGTTAATTGAGTAAATTGTTCCGTCAGGCTTAATCTTTGTTGTATATTCAAGACCGTTATATTTGATTGTACCTGTTTCGGTTTCGACAATTGCATTGTCTTTAAGAACATCGGTACGCATATAAACATGGTCGTGTCCTTGGAATACAAGGTCAATATCAAGCTCGTTCATAAGGGGAAGAAGCTGTGCCCGAATAGCAACAACATCATCATCGTCAAAGTGAGAACCGTTTGAATAAATTGCTTTGTGAAGAGCGATGAATTTCCACGGCTGCTTTGAATTGCTCATATCTGATTTGAGCCATTCAATTTGTGCATCTGAAAGTGCGTTATTATCATTCAAATCATTTGTGTTAAGCACTGCGATATGTGCGGTGTTGTAATCAAATGAATAATAAACACCCTTTGTCGTGTCTTGTGTAGGAAGGTTTGAATATACAAAATTTTGCATATTTGCGTTTTCACCGCGATTTTCGTGATTTCCCGTACCTGCCATTAAAACTGTGTCCATAAGACTGTCGGCGGCAGAGTTGAACATTCTCTTCCATTCAACGAAGTCATCGCCGTTATCAACCATATCGCCTGTACTGAGAAGAAAGTCGATATCATGATTATTAAATGCGGTTTGAAGAGCCATAGCCCAGTTGTTTTTATATTGTTTTTCAGTAACACCCTGTGGGTCGGTAATATGCAAGAAACTGAATGCAGTGCCTTTATCGGCAGTGCTGATTACACCCACATCGCTCCACCAGCCGCGTTCAGCGTCACCCACACGGTAGCAGTATTTCTGACCGGGTTCAAGTCCCGTAATCTTAACAGTGTGGCGGTTGACCTTTATACCATGACTGATAATACCGATGAAGCTTAAATCTATGGCAGAATATTCACGCTCCGCGTCAACTTCACAGTCAGTTGTGATTACAGCACCGATTGAGCGTCTTGAAAAATCAGGGTTTTCAGAATACGGTACAATTTGAACATCCGTTTCGGTAAGACTGTATTTTGTGAAATAACTGATATTAACCGAAGTTGCTGAATCTTCACCGAATGTCACTGCAATATGTGACGGAAGACGAAGATTGTCTTGTGAAAGAGGCACGGCAACTTTACCGTTATAATTAAATGTTCCGTTTAAATCAGCCATATAATCTGGGTTTTTGTCGTGTGTTAAATCCTTGAGAATTCTGTAGAATTCACCGTCAATAACATCGTACTGACTTTGAGTAAGATATTCGTCAAGAGCCGAATAAACAATATCACTGAGAGTGTCGCCGCCCACAATGCCTGAAAGAAGAATGACGGAGATAATATCACCGAGACCGATACCGGTCCAATCGCCCGCACCTACAATATCGCGGATAGTATCATAAATACCTTGTGCAATTTCACTCATAGGACCGTTGATACCTATTGAAACAGGGTCAATTTTTATGTCTTTAAGAATTGTGCCTTGAATAAGGTCGTCGAGAATAACTGTTAAAAGAGTATCAACAATTGCTTCTGCATTTTGATTGTTATCAAAACGCTCCAACGCATTTTGAAGAAATTTATCATTTTCTGGAGCTTCATTGTTCATATAATGATATGCAAGAACGGTAGAAGCCAAGTCGCCGAGATTACCTTTTTCATTGTTGCTTCCGAATCCGAGAGTGTCTTTGAATGCTGTGCAGGGATAGTCCGAAACCTCCACCGCAAGAAGCTTATCAATCATTGGTTCAAGAGTATCAAGCGTCTTGTCGGGGTCTTTGAGATATGCGTTTTCAACTTGGTTGAAGAAAGCAATAAGAAGAAATCTGATAGTTCCCGCAGATAAATTACCTATGATTTCGCTTCCCGAAAGTTCGGCAATAAGCTCTTGAATGCCGATTGTCTGTTCAACATAGTTATAAAGGCCGCCTGCGTCTTTGACATCTTTACCGAATCCGTAACGAAGTTGATATTCAAGAAGATTCATTACAAAATTTTTGATGTTGTCACCGCCGAAATTATAAATCCACGCAATATTTCTAAAAGGCTTTGCCTGTGCAATTCCGTCAATTACAACGGGATAATATTCGTCAACATCGTGCGCCTTATAATCGCAAGTAATGTTGCCGTTTGCGGCAGTGCTTATTTGCACACTTCTGTACATATTGGGATAACTGAGAAGTGATGTTGTTGTAAAGTCAACAATCTGTTCACCGTTGTCGTTTATATAAGTTGATGTATCCTGCATGTGAACATGACCTGAAACAGTTACATGCATACCTGCATCTGCTACGGTATCGGCAATTCTTTCCCAATCACGAAGAACAAAGGCTTGAAAAAGGTCAACTTCTGTTTCAAAGTGCGGAATAAAATTTGTGTGGCACATACCGATAACTGTTTTACCGTCAGCCTTTGCCTGTTCACATTCACTGAGAATCCAAGCAAGCTGATTTTCTGTAATAGCGCCTGCTGTTTCCTGCTCATCAAGACCGCTGTCGGTAACATCGGCGGCATAAAGCTGTGCGTCAATGGCGATGAGACGGTAGTTGTTCGGAAGGTCAATAGCATAAGAAAGAGAGCCTTCTGAATTCTCGGCACTTGTCTTGTAACGACTGTAATATCCGCCTTCCGGTGTATAACCGAAATCGGCATAGAGTGCTTCAAATTCTTGCGGAGTTGTGTCAAGAGTATCTCTTAATTCGGGGCTTTTCTTAGCACTTATAAGATTTTCACCGTCATAATATGCAGCTCTCTGGTTGTTAATATCGTGATTACCGTTGATAACATAAACCGGGACACCGGTGCTTTGCTCAAATGCTCTTAATTTTGAAGTGAGTTCAAGGTGAGCAGAATACTCTGCATTCTTTGTCAAGTCGCCGGGAATAAGCACAAAATCAATTTCGCCGTTGTTTGCCGATTCTTCAATGTTTTTGAGTGCAGCGTCTGTAAGCTCAGGCGCAATACCGCTTGTTGAATTGTTCATAAGCATCATTTCATTGAATTCCTGTTTGTCCTGTTCTGTGGAACCCATTGCAGAATCCGCAAAATAGTGAAGGTCGCTTAAAATAACGAAATTCACATCGTCAGTAGTTGCTGCAAGTGCTGTGAAAGGAACACTGACAGCGAAAACCGCAACAGCAAGAATAACGCAGAAAAGTTTTTTTACAATACTGTTTCTTTTCATTCTCATATACCTCCGCTTTGGCATTATTAAAGAAATACCAAGTTATTATACAAATACATATTATAACATAAAAAAAGGAAAAATGCTACGCTTTTTGTAACATTTTTCCGTTTTTTTGTTCTGTGTATATAATGGTCAAATTTAACCTTTTTTGTTTAAAAAATCGGCAACAATTTGACCGTCTGAAATTCTGATAACACGCTCTGCTTCGTCGGCAATATCATTGTCGTGAGTGATAAGAATAACCGTGCGCCCTTCTTCGTGTAATTCGTGAAGAATTTTCATAACTTCAACGCCCGAATGTGAGTCAAGGTTACCTGTTGGCTCATCAGCGAGAATAATAGGCGGGCGAGCGGCAACCGCACGGGCAATGGCAACACGCTGCTGCTGACCGCCCGACATCTGTTTCGGCAAATGGTCAAGTCTGTGAGAAAGCCCCACTCTGTCAAGTGCTTCAAGAGCCAATTTGTTGCGCTCTTCTTTTTTCATTCCGCGATATACAAGCGGCAATTCAACATTTTCAACTGCTGTAAGACTTGGAATAAGGTTGAAGCCTTGAAAGATAAATCCGATTTTTTTGTTACGGATTTCCGAAAGCTCATCATCAGTCATATCTTTGACATCAACACCGTCGAGAATATATGTTCCGCTTGTGGGAATATCAAGAAGACCCAACATATTCATAAGTGTTGATTTTCCTGAACCCGATTGACCGACAATAGCTAAAAATTCACCGTGTTCAACGGTGAGACTGACTCCGTCAAGGGCACGGACCTCGTTTTCGCCGGGATTATATATTTTGTAAATATCGTGAATTTCAATAAGGCTCATTTTATCACCAACTAATAAATTATGGAAATATTTTACATTTATTAAACCGTAAAAGCAATAAACAAATTGTAAACAAATTTGAAATATTTACTCAACAATCACTTTTAAAATTTCACCCACATATATTCTGTGAAAATCGTTTTCCTTATAGTTGTTCATAATACTGTCATCAATAAATCCGTTGGGGTTCATATCCTGATATGCAATCTTTTTCATATAAACGGTAATCTTCGCCTGCTCAAAACCGATTGATTCGCCGATTGATACGGGTGTAAATCCTGTTTCGGCAATTTTATCAACATCCTTGCCCGATTTGCTTCCGCAAATGCCAAGCTCTTTTTTATATTCGCCGCCGAAAAAAGAAAGGGTGAAGTAATCGTTGTTTTCGATAAACTGATATGTGTATCTTTGCGGTCGCACAAAAAGAAAAGCAACATCTTTGTTCCAAAGCTCACCGATACCGCCCCAGCTGACAGTCATTGTGTTGAAACGGTCATCTTTGCCGGCAGTGAGAAGCGCCCAGTCTTCACTGAGCATTTTTACAAAATTGCTTTTTAATTCTCTGATTGATATTTCTTTAGCCATAATAATCTCCAATCACAAAAAAATGTTATATTTAATTATACACATAATTCTCCGAAAATACAACCCGAACGCACATAAAAGAAGGGCAAATAAAGAACGAATATAATTTTTCTATGCACAAATTGTCGAAAACTATTGTAAAAGTTACCAAAAAATTCAATAAAAATTTGTATAGTTATTTTTATTCTACATCTTCACAAATAAAAAAAACTGTGATAATATATCAAGGCTAATTCTTGCTGTGTAAAAAAACAGCATATTTTTTGAGGGTGTGAAAATGGATTTCAGTGAAAGATTAAAATATTTAAGATGTGCGAAAATACCTACATTGACGCAGAAAGACCTGGCAAATGCTTTGGGCGTTACTCAAAGAAAAATTTCTTTTATGGAAACGGGCACAACCGAGCCGTCAATTAAAGATATCAAAGCATTGTGCAACTTCTTTAATGTGTCGGCAGACTATCTGTTGGGCTTGCCGAAAAATATGAATTATCCGGAGTAATCTATGACTAAAAAACAAAGAGCATTGTTGCTGGTTGAAGGCTTGAAAAGAGAATATCCCGAAGCGATTTGCTCACTTGTTGCGGACAATCCCTTTGAATTGCTTGTGGCAACCCGACTTTCGGCACAGTGTACAGATGCGAGAGTTAATTTAGTAACTCCCGCACTTTTTGACAAATACAAAACACTTGACGATTATGTAAATGCAGATGTAAAGGATATTGAGAATATTATTCATTCTTGCGGCTTTTATCACGGAAAAGCCCGTGATATTATTGAAATGGCAAGGGGAGTGCGTGACCGATTCGGCGGTGTTGTCCCCGATAATATTGAAGATTTAACATCCTTGCAGGGCGTGGGAAGAAAAACTGCAAACTTAATTGTGGGCGATGTTTATAAGAAGCCTGCGGTCGTGGCGGATACTCATTTGATAAGGCTTGCTAACAGAATGGGGCTTGTGAGTACAAAAGACCCTAAAAAGGTTGAGATAGAATTAAAGAAAATTCTGCCCCCTGAAGAAAGCAACGATTTTTGCCATCGTGCAGTGCTTCACGGCAGAGCGGTGTGTACGGCCCGCAAAGCAGATTGCAAAAACTGTTCTTTAAGCGACGCCTGTAAAAGAATAATATAGTTTATTACGGTGTTTCTTATTGTATTTTATTTGCGATTTATGTTATACTATTAACATATTATGGAAAAGAGGTAATATTATGAATCCAATCAATGTTGACTTCGGCGGAAAAAACAGAAAAGCTAAAGCTGTTGAGCCAAAGGGCAGCACCATTAAAAGAGTTGTTATCAGTTTAATAATTACTCTTGTTTTAGGCGCAGTTATTTATTATTTTATGCTTCCTGCTTTAAATTTCAAAGCATTTGAACTATATCTCTATGTAGGAATAGTTATTTTTGCCTATATCGGTATTTTCGGTATAGTGTCAAAAGCATATTTCAGACCTGAATATATGGAATATGCAAAAAATAAAGTGAAAATTCCCCTGATTTTGCTTCTTGTTCTTGCAGTAATTGCCGGAATCGGATATCTTACAGGTGTTGAATTGTTCCGTGCAAAAGACTATGCAGAAATCATTCAGGTTAAAGAAGGCGATTTTGCTGAAGATATCGCAGAAATTGATTTTTCAAGCGTACCCCGACTTGACAGAGATTCATCAAGTATGATTGCAACCCGTGCTCTCGGCGAGCTGTCGGATTATGTTTCACAGTTTGTTGTAAACGGTTATTATTCGACACAGATAAACTATAAGGGAACACCTGTCCGTGTGCAGTCACTTGATTACGGCGATGTTTTCAAATGGATTAAAAATACAAAGAACGGTATTCCTGCTTATATCATTGTGGATATGACAACTCAAAAGGCAGAAACGGTCCGTCTTGAAGAAGGAATGAAATATTCACCTGCCGAGCATTTCAACGAATATCTCATTCGCCATGTCCGTTTTAAATATCCGTCACTTATTTTAAGCGAGCCGTCATTTGAAATTGATGAAACAGGCAGACCTTATTGGATTGTACCCGTGCTTGATAAAACTATCGGTCTTTTCGGCGGAACGGATGTAATCGGTGCGGTTGTTGTTGACTCAATCAACGGTGAAACAACTCTTGTTTCTACAAGTCTTGACAAAACAACAAAGCTTCCCACAGACAAGTTTGTCACAGATAAAGAATATCAGTGGATTGACCAGGTTTATTCTGCATCCATTTTGAATCAGCAGTATAATTACTACGGTAAATATAACAATGGTTTCTGGAACTCAATTATCGGTCAGGAAAATGTTAAAATCACAAGCCAAGGCTATAACTATATCGCTCTCAATGATGATGTTTATATGTACACGGGCGTTACCTCGATAAGCTCCGACCAATCAATTATCGGCTTTGTTCTTATTAACCAAAGAACAAAGGAAGCAAGATATTATCAGGTTTCAGGCGCTCTTGAAAATACAGCGATGACATCGGCACAGGGTAAGGTTCAGCAGTACGGCTATATTTCAACATTCCCGATTCTTCTCAATGTCAGCGGCGAGCCCACATACTTTATGGCACTTAAAGACTCAAGCCAGCTTGTAAAAATGTATGCAATGGTAAATGTTAAGCAATCAACTGTTGTAGGCGTCGGTTCAAGCCTTTCGGAGTGTACCGAAAACTATGCTTCGGAGCTTCAAAAGAACGGCGTCAATGTTCAGGTAGATGTTGATTCAATGGGCGAAGACAAAGAGAATGTACCCCATGAAACAGAAACTGTTGAAGTTGCGGGTACGGTAGCAGAAATAAAAAGCGTCATCACAGGCGGAGAAACTTATTTCTATATTAAACTTGCAGATAATAACTCATATTATAAGGTCGCAGTGAAAGATGCTGAAAAGATTGTCATTCTCAATGTAGGGGACACAATCACATTCACAGTCCAAAAAGATGCAACAGGCGATATTATTTCCGTAATTTCAGTAAAATAAACAAAAAGAATGACGGTTGGGGTAAAACTCAACCGTCTTTTTTGCGATTTTATACATTATATTATGTATAAATGCATAAAAATTCAAAAATATGTAAACAAATTGCATAAAATGAGAGTAAATATTCATAAAATATGTAAATTATTGTATAAAAATACAAAAATTTTGAAAAAATATCAGAAAAACGCTTGATTTCTTTATAAATGAGTGTATAATATAACCCGTACTACAGGTTGCACAAAAAATGAGCAATTTTTTCGGAGGAATACACAATGAATAAAAAAGACATTAAAAAGGTAGTTTTAGCTTATTCGGGCGGTCTTGATACATCAATCATCATCCCTTGGCTTAAAGAGAATTATAACAACTGTGAAGTTATTGCGGTTTCGGGTGATGTGGGCCAGGGTACCGAGCTTGACGGACTTGAAGAGAAAGCAATTGCAACAGGCGCTTCAAAGCTCTATGTTCTTGACTTGAAAGACGAATATGTTGAAGAATATATCTGGCCTTGCCTTAAAGCAGGCGCCGAATATGAGCAGTATCTTCTCGGCACATCACATGCCCGTCCCTGCATTGCAAAGGGACTTGCCGAAATCGCTATCAAAGAAGGCGCAGACGCTATTTGCCACGGCTGTACAGGTAAGGGTAACGACCAGGTTCGTTTTGAATTAACGCTTAAAGCATTTGCTCCCGAAATGGCAATTATCGCACCTTGGCGTGAATGGGATATCAAATCCCGTGAAGAAGAAATTGCCTATGCCGAAGCACACAATATTCCTTTGAAAATCAACCGTGAAACAAACTATTCAAAAGATAAGAATGTTTGGCACTTATCCCACGAAGGTCTTGACCTTGAAGACCCGGCAAACGAACCACAGTATAATAAAGAGGGCTTCTTGGAATTGGGCGTTTCACCAGAACAGGCACCCGATGTACCCACATATATTACAATTCACTTTGAAAAGGGTGTTCCCACGGCAATTGACGGCGTAGAGATGAAAGGTCTTGCAATTGTTGAAAAACTCAATGAAATAGGCGGTAAGAACGGCATCGGTCTTCTCGACATTGTTGAAAACCGTCTTGTTGGTATGAAATCCCGCGGTGTTTATGAAACTCCCGGCGGTGCAATTCTTTATAAGGCACACGAACTTCTTGAAATGATTACGCTTGACCGTGAAACTTCACACTATAAGAAGCTTATAGCACAAAAATTCGGCGAAGTTGTTTATAACGGACTTTGGTTCACACCACTTCGTGAAGCACTTTCCGCTTTCGTTGACGAAACACAGAAAACAGTAACGGGTGATGTTAAACTCAAGCTCTATAAGGGCAATATCATCAATGCGGGTATTACTTCACCCTATTCACTCTATGATGAAAATGTTGCATCATTCGGTGACGACGGCGGCGCTTATGACCAGAAAGATTCAGCAGGATTTATCAATCTCTTTGGTCTTTCGATTAAAGTTAAAGCATTGCTTGATAAACAGCGCGGAGAATAATTTATAACAAAAAATACAAACGGCAAAGGGATTTTTCTCTTTGTCGTATTGTGCTAATATAGGAGAATAAATATGCAGCTTTGGAAAGGCAGATTTTCAAAAGAAATCGACCCGAAAACCAACGATTTTAACTCATCAATTAAGTTTGACAGTCGAATGTATAAAGAAGATATTGACGGCAGTCTGGCTCATGCGGCAATGCTCTGCGCCCAAGGGATAATCTCTGCACAAGATTTGGCACAGATTACCGACGGGCTCAAAGCCATCAAAGCAGAAATTGAAAGCGGAGAGTTGGAAATCGACCCCAACGCAGAAGATATTCATACTTTTGTCGAAGGGGAATTGACACAGAGAATAGGCTCTGCGGGTAAAAGATTACATACCGCACGAAGCCGAAACGACCAGGTTGCACTTGACATCAGGCTTTATCTCCGCCACGAATGTGAAGACCTATATAAGCAACTTACAGAATTAGTTGATGTGCTTTGCAATAAGGCGGAAAAATATGCAGACGCCGTAATGCCCGGTTATACTCACCTTCAAAGAGCGCAGCCCATTACATTCGGTCATCACTTAATGGCTTATGCGGAAATGCTTCTTCGTGATAAAGAAAGACTTTCTCAAGCGGTTGACCGTATGAATTACTGTCCGCTTGGCTCTTGCGCATTGGCGGGAACAACATATAATACCGACCGTGAAATGACTGCAAAAGCCTTGGGCTTTAACGGTGCAATGCAAAATTCTCTCGACGGGGTTTCCGACAGAGATTTCTGTATAGAACTTGCATCGGCACTGTCAATTATTATGGTGCACCTTTCCCGTTTTTCCGAAGAAATCGTACTGTGGTGTTCTTGGGAATTCAAATTTGTGGAACTTGACGACGCATTCAGCACGGGCTCGTCCATTATGCCGCAGAAGAAAAATCCCGATATTACCGAACTTATCCGCGGTAAATCGGGCAGAGTGTTCGGTGATTTGACAACACTTCTCACAATGATGAAAGGCTTGCCCCTTGCATATAATAAAGATATGCAAGAAGATAAAGAGGCAATTTTTGATGCATTCGATACTGTTAAAATGTGCCTGACAGCATTTATTCCCATGCTTGACACAATGACAGCACTTCCCGAAAATATGCGAAAAGCGGCGGCAGGGGGATTTATCAACGCAACCGACTGCGCCGATTATCTTGTAGGTAAAGGGCTTCCTTTCCGTGATGCTTATAAGGCAACAGGAGAACTTGTGGCACTCTGCATTAAAAAAGGTCTGACCCTTGAAACATTACCCTTAGAAGAATACAAAGCAGTTTGCGATATTTTTGATGACGGAGTTTATGACGCCATCAATCTTGATAAATGCGTAAATGACAGAACATCACTCGGCGGCCCTGCTTCGCAGAATGTTCTGGCACAGGTAAAGAGAGTAAAAGAAATCAACAAATAATGTAGGGCGGGGGAGATTCCTCTGTTAGAGAAATGTCCGTTTTATAAGGTAGGGCGGGGGCGCGGGTGTCCGGTGGACACCTCTGCAAATGAAATGAGCAGAAGCGCTGTCTGAACCGGCAGGTGAGTAATGCTTGCTCCCGCCGAAAGGTGCCTGAATTCGGAGAATTTGCTCCCGCCGAAAAGGACATATTATGACTAAAATATTTATTGACGGAAGTCAGGGTACAACCGGACTTAAAATTTTTGACAGACTAAAAAAGAGAGACGATATTGAACTTATCACTCTTCCCGAAAATTTAAGAAAAGATACAAATGCCCGAAAAGAAGCATTAAATTCTGCCGATATTGCTTTTCTCTGTCTGCCCGATGCGGCGGCAATTGAAGCAGTAAGTCTTGTTGAAAACGATAAAACAGTCATCATCGACACTTCAACTGCCCACCGTACAAATGATGGTTGGGCATACGGATTTCCCGAATTGTCAGAGGAGTTTGAAAATAAACTTAAAAATTCCAAGAGAATTGCAGTGCCCGGCTGTTACGCAAGCGGATTTATTGCACTTGTGAAACCCCTTGTTGATGCAGAGTTTATAGACAAAAATCTTTGCATCGCTTGTCATGCAATTTCAGGTTACAGCGGTGCGGGTAAAAACGGAATTGCCCAATATGAAGATGAAAACCGTGACGCACTTTTAGATGCGCCCAGAGAATATGCTCTCACTCAGCAGCATAAACACTTAAAAGAAATGAAAGCCATTTCAGGACTTTATAACGAGCCCATATTCTCACCCTATATCTGCGACTATTTCAGCGGTATGGTAATGACCGTGCCGATTTTCAAAAAAGATTTGAAAGACGGCAAAACAATAGAAGATATTAAATCTCTCTATAAAGCAAAATACAATTCAAGCATTGTAATGTATAAAGAAAGTATTGACGAAAACGGATTTATCTCAGGTAACAAAATGAGCGAAAAGGACTCAATGGAAGTTACGGTTTGCGGTAATGAAGACAGAATTCTTTTAATCGCAAGATACGATAATTTAGGCAAGGGTGCTTCGGGTGCCGCAGTGCAGTGCCTTAATGTGAAGATGGGTATTGCTCCTGAATTTCAACTTGATTTATAATCCGGAAAGGTATAAATATTATGAATATTGAATTTATCAACGGCGGTGTTACCGCACCGAAAGGATTTCTTGCAAGCGGTGTGCACTGTGGAATTCGCAAGAATAAAACAAAGAAAGATTTAGCACTCATTTTCTGCGAAACAGAATGTGATGTTGCCGCAGTATATACACAAAATCTTGTTTACGGCGCACCTATTACCGTTACAAGAAACAATATTGCCGACGGAAAAGCCAGGGCGGTAATCTGTAACAGCGGTATTGCAAATACCTGTAATGCGGACGGCGTGGAAAAAGCCGAAATGATGTGCGAACTTGCCGCAAAAGAACTTAATATAAAACCTACTGACTTTGTTGTTGCCTCAACAGGCGTAATCGGTCAGCCCATTGATATTGAACCGATTAAAAAAGGTATGCCGCAACTTGTAAAAGAGTTAAGCGCAGACGGCTCCGATTCTGCGGCTCAGGCAATTATGACAACCGATACAGTTAAAAAAGAATTTGCGGTTGAATTTACTCTCGGCGGGAAAAAATGCAAAATCGGTGCAATCTCAAAGGGTAGCGGAATGATTCATCCCAATATGGCAACAATGCTGGGATTTATCACAACCGACGCAAATATTTCAAGCAATATGCTCAAAAAAGCGCTTCTTGAAGCAGTAAAAGACAGTTTTAATATGCTTTCGGTTGACGGCGATACTTCAACCAACGATACTGTTGCGGTTCTGGCATCGGGACTTTGCGAAAACGAAAGAATAGAAAGCGAAAACGAAGATTATTTTATATTCCTTTCAGCACTTAATTCAATTTGTGAAAAGTTAGTTAAACTTATGGCAAAAGACGGTGAAGGCGCAACAAAACTTGTCGAATGTCAGGTCAGCGGCGCAAAAACCGTCGAAATTGCAAAGACCTGCGCAAAGGCGGTAATCTGCTCGTCACTTGTTAAAGCTGCAATGTTCGGTGCAGATGCTAACTGGGGCAGAATTCTCTGTGCTCTCGGATATTCAGGTGCGGATATTGATGTTAATAAAGTTGATGTTTCATTCAAGTCAAAGGGCGGAGAAATAGCAGTCTGCAAAAACGGTGCAGGTATTGAGTTTTCGGAAGAAATCGCAAAATATGTGCTTGTTGAAGATGAAATTTTTATCATAGTTTCTCTCAATGACGGAGAAGCAACTGCAACCGCATACGGCTGCGACCTGACTTATGACTATGTAAAAATCAACGGAGATTACCGTACATAATTTCCAATAGCACGCACATTTCGCACTTTTCACACGGCAACTCGCGTATACAATATACGCTTCACCGTGCGAAAAGCACAAACTGCACGCACTCTTGAAAATTATGTAAAATCAATAGAGACAGCACGCACATTTTGCACTTTTCACACGGCAACTCGCGTATACAATATACGCTTCGCCATGCGAAAAGCACAAACTGTACGCACTCTTGAAAATTATGTAAAATCAATAGAGACAGCACGCACATTTTGCACTTTTCACACGGCAACTTGCGTATACCACAGCGAAAGTAGGGCGGGGGCTTGCTCCCGCCGTGCAGACAATAATTATCCTATTTCTCGGAGGCAAACTAATGGATATTTCAAATCTTTCTCACGCTGACCGCAGCGAAGTGCTTGTTCAGGCACTACCGTATATTCAAAAATATCACAATAAAATAGTTGTTATTAAATACGGCGGCAACGCAATGATAAATGAAGACTTGCAGGACGCAGTTATGACCGATATTGTTCTTCTTCGTTCCGTTGGCATCAATGTTGTTTTAGTTCACGGCGGCGGACCCGAAATTAACGATATGCTCGGTAAAATCGGCAAAGAGTCGAAATTTGTTGACGGACTTCGCTACACGGACGAAGAAACTATTGATGTTGTTCAGATGGTTCTTGCGGGTAAAGTCAACAAAAGACTCGTCCATCTTCTTCATCATCACGGCGGTCACGCAATCGGTATCTGCGGACTTGATGACGGAATGATTAAAGCGGAAAAGGTTGAGAAAGATATTGGCTTTGTAGGTGACATTGTGAATGTTGATACAACTCTTATTCACGGAATTCTCGACCAACATTATATCCCTGTAATCTCAACTGTCGGCGGCGGCAAAAACGGTGAAGTTTTCAATATCAATGCAGATATTGCGGCGGCAAAAATTGCGGCGGCATTGGGTGCCGAAAAGCTTCTGCTTATGACGGATGTTCGCGGACTTTTAAGAG
The DNA here is from genome assembly GCA_945787805.1 of uncultured Clostridia bacterium. Taxonomy (GTDB): domain Bacteria; phylum Bacillota; class Clostridia; order Oscillospirales; family Acutalibacteraceae; genus Fimenecus. Next base: position 77,899 of record CALZID010000003.1, read on the forward strand.
ATAAAGATGACGAAGACACACTCATTCATGTTGTAACCGCAAGTGAAGTGCCCCAGCTTAAAAGCCGGGGAATAATCAAAGGCGGAATGATTCCGAAAATCGATTGCTGTGTTGAAGCAGTCCGTCGCGGTGTTAAGCGCACACATATTATTGACGGCAGAATTCCCCATTCAATACTTATCGAAATGCTTACCGATAGCGGTATCGGTACAATGTTCTTATAAGAAGGTGTTAAAATGAATTTAGAAAATATTAAAAATCTTGCTGATAATAATTTAATGCCGACTTATGCGCATTTCCCCGTTTCGATTGAAAAGGGCAGCGGCGCAACATTTATTGACAGCGAAGGCAATGAAGTTATCGACTTCGGCTCGGGTATCGGTGTAAATTCACTGGGTTATAATAACGAAGGCTGGATAAAAGCAGTAACAGAACAGCTTTTAAAGGTTCAGCACACATCAAACCTTTACTATAATTCAACTGTTGCGGAATATGCACAAATGCTTACGGAAAAAACCGGTTTTAACAGAGTTTTTCTTTGCAATTCCGGTGCAGAAGCAAACGAGTGTGCAATCAAACTTGCAAGAAAATACAGTTTTGATAAATACGGTGAAAACCGTCACAATATAATCACTTTGGTAAACTCTTTCCACGGCAGAACAATGGCTACAATTACCGCAACGGGACAAGAGCATTATCACCGGTTCTTTAACCCCTTTGTGCAAGGCTTTAAATATTGCCAATCGGGTAATACAGAAGAATTTTTAGAAATGGCAGATGAGTCGGTTTGTGCAATCATCCTTGAAATCGTGCAAGGCGAAGGCGGAGTAGTGCCCACCGATTTCGGCTTTCTTAAAACTGTCGAAAAAGTATGCAACGAGAAAGATATTCTTTTGATAATCGACGAAGTGCAAACGGGTATGGGCAGAACGGGTAAGCTTTTTGCTTATGAATATGCAGAAATTAAGCCCGATGTCGTGACAACCGCAAAGGGTATCGGTAACGGGCTTCCCATGGGCGCTTGTCTTAGCACGGAAAAGTGTGCAAATGTATTGACAGCGGGTGCTCACGGAACAACATTCGGCGGAAATCCCGTAGCATGTGCGGGCGCTAAATATGTGCTTAATACACTCACAGATGATTTTTTGAACGAAGTTACTGAAAAAGGTGAATACATAAGAAAAAAACTTCTTGAAATAGAAGAAGTTAAATCAATCAGCGGTCTCGGTATGATGCTCGGTATCGAACTTAAAACCAAAAATGCCGGTGAAATCGCAAAAAAATGCAGTGAGAACGGACTTTTAATTCTCACCGCAAAGAATAAACTCAGAATGTTACCGCCATTGGTAATTACAAAAGAAGAAATCCACAAGGGAATTGAAATTCTCAAAGGATTTTTGGAGGCTAAACAATGAACCATCTTTTAAGTATGCTTTCACTTTCAACAGAAGAGATTACGAAAATTTTAAATCTTGCCGACCAGTTGAAATATGAAACAAAAAATCATATAACACACCACAGACTCGCAGGTCAGACTCTCGGTATGATTTTCCAGAAATCATCAACCAGAACCCGTGTTTCTTTTGAAACAGGTATGTATCAGTTGGGCGGTCAGGCATTGTTTCTTTCAAACAGAGATTTGCAGATAGGCAGGGGAGAGCCGATTCAAGATACTGCCCGTGTACTTTCCCGTTACCTTGACGGTATTATGATTAGAACTTTCGAGCAAAAAGAAGTTGAAGATCTTGCAAAATACGGCTCAATTCCCATAATAAACGGACTCACAGATTTTTGCCATCCCTGTCAGGTACTTGCAGATTTAATGACGGTCCGTGAACATAAAGGCCATCTTGACGGACTTAAAATGACATATATCGGCGACGGCAATAATATGGCAAACTCGCTTATTGTGGGCGGTCTTAAAATGGGTATGAATGTCACGGTTGCCTGTCCCGAAAATTTTGACCCCGACCAAAAAGTTCTCGACTTTGCAAGAGAATACAGCGGATTCGGTCTCTACCGTGACCCTGTTGAAGCATGTGCCGGTGCAGATGTAATTTTTACTGATGTTTGGGCGTCAATGGGGCAAGAAGATGAAGCCGCAGAGCGCAGAAAGGTCTTTGAAGGTATCTATCAAATCAACGATAAAACATTAGAAGCGGCAAATCCCGGATGTATGGTTCAGCATTGCCTTCCTGCCCACCGCGGTGAAGAAATTACCGAAAAAGTTTTTGAATCACACGCAGACGAAATCTTTGACGAAGCCGAAAACAGACTCCACGCACAAAAAGCAGTAATGGTATCTTTAATGGAACGCAAATAATACTTTTGAGCATATTTTCCAATAATTCGCTTTGAAATATCGGTATAAGTATAAAATAAAAACTCCCTTGGGGTCTCTCAATTAGGGATTTAACAGCCTTAAATCAATGATTTTGGCACAGAACATCGTTAAAATGCTTGAAATCCGTCAGGATTCCTACGCATTTATGCCTCGTTCTGCACTCAAACTTATAAGATTTAAGGTGCAAGGCAGTTTTAATCCATATAATTTTCGTTTAGACAAAATGATAAAAGCCTCGCAAGGCTGACGCCTTGTGAGGCTTTTTCGTGAAGTATTAACGGAAAGGATAGGATTAAAACCTATTAAATCCCTAACTGAGAGACCCCTTTCGGGAGCTTTTATTTTGTCCATTTATTGATTGCATCTTCAACAAGTTTAACAACCTTGTCAACGATTATCTCATCACCGTCTTGAAGATTTAACAGCGGCTCTCTGACACCGCCAAGGTCGAGTCCCGCTCTCTTTTTAAGGGCGGCCTTTGCTGTTGCATACATATTTCCCTTTGTACTGCACATTGTGTAGATAATCTCATTTATATCGTCTTGCAATGCTCCCGCATCTTTAACATCGCCGTCTTTAATCATTTGGTTTAGCTTCACAAAAAGCTCGGGCATAACACCGTAAGTGCCGCCGATACCGCCTTGGGCGCCAATCATACGGCCGCCGACGAATTGCTCGTCAGGACCGTTGAAAATAATAACCTCTCTGTTATTAAGTTTTGCCTGACGGCAGAACATTTGAATATCTTGAATTGGCATTGATGAATTCTTTACACCGATAACCCGTGGATTTTTAAGCATTTCATCAAAAAGGCTTAGCGTGAGCGCAACACCCGCAAGCTGCGGAATGTTATAAATAATATAATCCGTATTAGGTGCAGCAGCCGAAATATCATTCCAATATTTTGCAATAGCACTTTCGGGTAATCTGAAATATATGGGTGGAATTGTAGCAATAGCGTCAACACCTAAGGCTTCGGCATGACGGGCAAGCTCGCAACTGTCCTTTGTGTTGTTACAAGCCACATGAGCGATGATTGTAATTCTGCCCTTGTTTGCTTCCATAACTGCTTCAAGCGTCTTTTTGCGGTCTTCAACACTTAAATAAATACATTCACCCGATGAACCGCCCACATAAAGACCGTCAACACCTTTTGCAATGAGAAATTCAACTAACGCCTTTGTACCGTCAACAGAAATCTCACCGTTTTTATCATAACAAGCATAAAAAGCGGGAATAACACCCTTGTATTTTTCAAGACTCATTTTTATTAACCTCTTTCTTCAATTTCCTTTATTATTTGGTCAAGCATAATAAGACATCTCGGCACATGGAAAGGTCCTTTAAATGTTGACCCGATACAGGCGGGGAGAGTGGGCAATCCGTCTCTGCGAAGATAACCGTACCATTCACCGCAGGGAGCAACGGAGAAATGCTCTTTTGTATAATCAAAAATTTTATTGAAAATATCAAGATACTTTTTATCATTTGTATCTCTGTAAATCATCAATGAGGCAATAAGCGCTTCATTGTGGGGCCACCAAAGCTTCATATCGTGCTCATAAGCCTCAGGGGGATTTCCGAGACAGTCGAAGAAATACAGAATTCCGCCGAATTCTTTGTCCCAACCCTTGTTATAAGCCATATCAAAAATCTCAATTGCCTTTTTATGTAATTCTTTGTCACCGATTTGATTTGCCCTTTCCATAAGGAACCAACTACATTCAATATCGTGACCGGGATTTACAACTCTGCCTTCTGTAATATTAAGACGGGGAGTACCGTCAAGCGAAACCGATTCAAGAGTGCAACCTAAATCTTTCTTAACATGGTATTTTAGAATATCTTCAACACATTCGTCTGCTCTCTTGTTATAAAGCTCGGCATTTTCAGGGTCAACACGAAGAAGTACCGATGTTACATTTAAAAGAATCATAGGAATACCAAGGGCACGGCCTGTGCGTGTTGCAGGTTCGGTCTTCGCACCGAGTCCCGTAGGGTCCGCCATTCCGTGATTAAGCTTCCAATACATATCATAGGCACGGCGAGCTCTGTCTAAATGCTCTTTTTCACCTGTAATACCGTAATATTCCGCATTTGCAATACAATAAAATGCTTCAGAATAGCAATATCTTCTCTGACGAAGCGGCTTTCCGTCTTCGGTAACCGTGAAATAGAGTCTTCCGCCGGCATTTTTGTTAATGCAATAGTTTTCGAGAAAGTCAAGACAGCTCTTTGAAGCTGCCAGCCATTCTTCTTTTACACCGTAAATACGGCAAAGATAAGCGAAAATCCAACCGCATCTGCCTTGCATCCAAACACTTTTATCAGTAGAAAAAACTTTTCCGTCTTTGTCAAGACAAGTGTAAACACCGCCGTTCACTTTATCCATACCGTTTAAAAGCCAAAAGTCAGCAACGCTGTCGAGCTCTTTTAAAACCCATTGCCTTTGTTCTTTAAGATTCATTGTTTCCACCTCATAAAAATCAAAAGAATATATAAAAATTTTAGCACAAAGCAAGATACTTTGTAAAGAAAATAAACAGTGAAAATTCCTTAGAATAATAATTTTCAAAAAAGTAAAAAATATTTGTAAAAATATGTTGACAAAATAAAAGTCTTATATTATAATAATCAAGCCGTCTTAATGACGGCAACTATGGCGGCATAGCTTAGTTGGCTAGAGCGTCCGGTTCATACCCGGAAGGTCACAGGTTCAAGTCCCGTTGCCGCTACCAAATCGCGGCAAGCAGTTGCCGCGCATACGGCCCGGTGGTCAAGCGGTTAAGACACCGCCCTTTCACGGCGGTAACACGAGTTCGATTCTCGTCCGGGTCACCATAAAAAACGGCAGTCCGATAAATTCGGGCTGTTATTTTTTTATGTCAAGAGAATCGAACTCGGGAGAGTTTCAGCGCAAAGAAAACGATTCGGTGAATCGTTTTTAGCTGAAAGCGGTGAGGCGGGTACCGAACGCAGAGCGTTGGGTCGCCGAGCCGGCAGTATGCGAAGCAGACGGTCGATTCTCGTCCGGGTCACCAAAAAGAAAAGTCGCACGAAAGTGTGGCTTTTCTTTTTGTATTATTCATTCTTCACTTTTCATTATTCATTTACGGTTACGACTTTTCTTAATGAATAATGAAACCGCTTGCGCTGATGAATAATGAATAATTGATTTTTATTCTCTTTTGTGATACTCTGTATAAAAGGGTGGTTGTTTTGAAAGAAAATGTTTTAATAGACAAGTCTGTTTTATTTGCAGCAAGAATTGTGAAACTTAACAAGTATTTGGTAAAAGAAAAGAAAGAGTATGTTATATCGAAACAAATTGTACGGAGTGGAACAAGTATCGGCGCAAATATAAATGAAGCAAATTACGGTCAAAGCAAAGCCGATTTTATTTCTAAAATGCACATTGCACTTAAAGAAACGGCAGAAACAGAGTATTGGATTAGATTGCTTGTTATGTCGGAATACATCGACGAGAAAACAGGTGATTCTCTCCTGAAAGACTGCATTGAATTAAAACGAATACTAATTGCTTCTGTAAATACTGCCAAAGAGAAATAATATGAATGAAGTTGTTATAAGAAAAATGAAGGATTTCGACGAGGATTATCGGTTGCTTGTAAAATGGTATCACACTCCACAGGTAAAAGAATATTTTCACCCGCAAATCAAAAATTTGAAACAAGCAAAGGAAAAGTATCAGCCGAGAATTATCGGGAAAGTTCCTATAATTCCGTATATTGTCGAAACAGACGGAAAACCAATCGGTTATGTTCAAACACAACCGATTATTGAAGGTTTTGAAAAATATAATGTTTATGACTATAAAAATCCTTTTATTTTGGATTTGTTTATCGGAGAAAGTGAGTATCTCGGAAAGGGGTTCGGCACAAAAATATTGAACAAAGCAGTTGACTTGCTTTTTGAACAAGATGCTGATGTAATTGTATTGGAAGTTATGTGTAAAAATGAAAAAGCATTATCTTGTTATGAAAAATGTAACGCAAAAGTAATTAAGTCTTTTTATGATGAAGATTATATGAATGAAATTTGTATTTTACATATTACCAAGTAATGAGAAGAAAAGTCACACGAAAGTGTGGCTTTTCTTGATAAGTTTTAATATTTTTCAAAAAACTGTTGACATTTTGCGTTGCAAATGTTATTATATTCGGGCAATTGAAAGTCATATATGCGCCGGTAGCTCAGCTGGATAGAGTGTTTGGCTACGAACCAAAAGGTCGGGGGTTCGAATCCCTTCCGGCGTGCCAAGTTAAAAGTCTCAAAACCATTGATTTTGCGTGGGTTTGAGGCTTTTTTCTTTTTCTCTTGAATTTTGTTTAATTAGTGAGAAAACTGCTTTAGACCACTTATGGACCACTTATCGTTTCTGAATTGGTATCTAGATTTTCAATCATTTTATTGCTTTCTGCTTGATTAAAACCTATTTCAAAGGCACTTTGCATCTTATCTGCTGCAGACTGTTTAAGTTTATCTGTGGCATGAATGTATGTATTCATCGTAAATCCACAGTCTGTATGTCCAAGCATATTTGATACCGCTTTAATATCAACACCTTCTTCAAGAGCAATCGTTGCACAGGTGTGTCTTAAATCATGGAATCTTACATCGGGTAATTTGGCTCTTTTGAGCATTCTTTTAAGTTGTCTTAAAACTCCGTTTTGGTCACGATATGTACCGGTCACAGGAGACGGAAACATTAGTTTAGTTTCTTTTGCTTGTTGCTTTTTTAATCTGTTCAATATATCTACACAACTCTTGTTTAATGCTATAGTTCTGATTGATGCTTTTGTTTTTGGTGTTTCAGGTCTGATTACACCATCTATTCTTTGTGCTTGTTTGTTTATTCTCAATGACATTTTCTCAGCATCGAAGTCTTCCCATTCCAATGCAGTTATTTCACCAAGTCGCAAGCCCGTTGTTAATTCAAGATAATAAAATTCAAAGCAACCGCTATTATGTGCTTCTACGAGCAAACGGTTGCTTTCTTCTTTTGTTAATGTTCTCATTCCTCTTTCTCTACCTTTAGGAAGATTAAGATTATTGGTAGGATTTTTTATTATAATTTCTTCATCCACTGCTTTCTGTAAAGCCGCATGAAGAACGATTTTTACCGATTTGATTGTTCTTGAACTTAAACCAACCTCTTTCTGATTGTTTTTAGCTCGTTCTTTATTCACCCTGCCATTCTCATAAATATCCATTATGTATTGTTGGCAAGTCAATGTAGTTAAATCTTTTAAATGCAGATTACCAATATATGGGTTGATGTAACTTTTTATAATAGCTTCATAACCATCTACTGTTGTAGGTTTGAGATAACCTTTGCAATAGTTGTTAATCCATATTTCTATCCATTCTTTAACGGTTGGATTTTTACAATTATTATATCTATTTTCCGTAGTTTCATTTGCTTGTTTTTCTGCTTCTGCTTTTTCATCAAGCAATGCTTTTAGTCTTTCTTCACATTCGTATTTCTTTTTACATACAACTGTCTTATATATGTTCTTTCCGTTTTCGTCTTTTCCAATGATAATACGGCCTTCCCATCGTCCATCACTTCTTTTTCTTAATGTACCTGAACCCCTTGCTCTTTTAGCCATTTTCTCACTCCTTTGTAACAACAAACAGTATCACACTATTTGTTCAAAGTCCATATAAATTTTTAATGTTTTGTATGCTTGGTTACCCATTCCTTAAAACCATCGCGTGGAATTACTTTCCGCCGACCGCAAATAACTACAGGAAAGGTTTTATCATTATTTGCGAGATTATATACTCCGGCAGTTGAAAGTCCTAATAAATCTGAAATCTCTTTCACCGTTAAAAACATAGGCATATCCTCATAGTTTGCATATGACATAATTTCACCTCATTTAATTTATATAATCGGCGGTTGTCTGCACTTTACAGGCAACCGCCTTTTTAGTATCAATCGTTACTTGTATTTATCCTCGATACCCCCAAGCAAAAGGGAACACATTTTCCAGTCATGCTTTTGACTTCATTGGAATCTCACCACTCCCAGGTTCTCTGCGAGGCGCTCTCCTTTGTTGCGACGGCTCACGATTGTTCAATCGCTTCAACGCTCGACTTTAGGACTAAACGCAAGTATCATTATTTCTCCTGCCTGTCATCGCCTTCGATATAGAGGCACTATATCGTCTGAGTCCTGAAGACCGAACAAAAAACTTGTCCAATGTTCGCTCATGTAGCTCGTCAGCATCGCCAACAGCAGAAGGGAAGTAAAAAATGTGCTGTGTATTCACTTATCAAGGTTCACGAAAAGTATATCCTTTCACTTGTATAGGGTAAGAAGTCGACGTTTTGGTCGGAATTTTTTTAATATTTTAGATGTTTTTTTATTTTTGTTATTAATTTATGCTTTATATCATGAACTGTACTTTTCGGTATTTGCAAAACTTGTGCAATTTTTCTTTCGGTTAATTCATCTATAAATGATAACTTAAATATCTCTATTTCTAGTCTTGAACACATCTTCAAATAACAAATGATTTCCTCAAAAATTAGTTTGTTTGCTATATATTCACTACAGTCATCACAAATAATAAACTCAGAAAAATTTTCGTAACATCCTATTAATGAACTAAATTGAATTTCATGTAAATAGAAACTTTTATCATTGTTCTTTATCGCCCATGATGTTCTTGTATAAATCTCATAAACTTCTTTTGTTACCTCAACTTTTTCAGTTTTTCCAGTCATAGTGTTATGTACATATAAATAATATTTTTTTGACATTTTAATAGTCTCCTTTGATTTTTTTATTGGTTGAAATAAAAAATTAGAGACTACGGATATTTCGCGATATACGGTAACCAATAAACTATCATTTATTGCCCTTTCTTTCCGAAGGACAATAAAAAATAGAAGCCCAACGAAAATTCGTCAGACTTCTATCTTCATGAAGCACTGTACATATAATTTAATAGTTTCTATTAAGTCTACTGTATGGATATTCCTATTTTGTTTCCACACTTGTAACACTTTAATACAATTTCACTTTTCATATTCTTTTTATCAAAAAATATTTGTTCCGATATTTTCACATCACACAATCTCCCACCACAAACGGGACAATGCACCTTTTTAACATCGAATTCAACAACTCTTGATAAAGTAATCATTTTTGTTCCCCAATGGCTAACACTCACGATAAAAAATATATCCCTTAAGGGACATATTTATTTCATCATGTCTTTCAAAAGTTCATCCCAAAATTCATTTGACTTATTTTGCTTGTCTGCTTCTCTAATGACATTCTTTACATTTGACTGTTCATTTATATAACGAGCAACATCAACTGGTGAATAGAAACTGTTTTTATCATGTTCAGACTTGCTTTTAGCGGCAAGGTCAAAGAATATAATTTTAGATTCATTATCCAAATTCAGAGCATTTGCTAACTCCATCAGAGCCACATCACTAGGTGGAGCTTTACCACCACTCTCTACATTATATAAATAGATGTGCGATAGCCCTGATAACTCAGCTAATCTTCTTAGAGATAAATCTTTCTGCAGACGCTTCTCTTTTAAAAAGAGTCCAAAGAAATTTGTGTTATCCATTATTTTTTGATTAACCTTTTAATCTTTCCTAAAACAAGCAATATACTTTCTAATATTAAACTCATACAGCAAGGATACATTATAAATTCAAGTTTGAAATACCATCCAATGCTTATCATAAGCACTATCAAAAGCAATATTAACCATGATATTTTACGAAAGTATTTATATTCTTCTTTTGTTAGTGGCTTTTCTGGCGTATCAAGCGGACATAAAATAAATATATAAATAGCCGCAATCATTGTTGGTATCAATATCGGCATTTGTATGTTATTTGTTTCACATAGCTTGGTGCATAAAAGACAAAGAAAAATTGATATTGTGGTTATTAAAGTGCATTTCATTTCACTTGAAGCATGAAAACCACCAGCATATCTTCTAATCAAGCTAAAAGCAATATAAAAAGCCATACTTTCAATTATAATATTAAAAATACTTCCAAGAATAAGTGTTATAGTCACATATATGACATTAGAAAGAAGAATAAAAAAACCATACTCATAAAGACTACGCTCACTCTCATCAATCTGGTTGTTATTAATGAGAGTGTTTGTTAGTCTTTTTCCTAACTTATTTAGCATTTTTAGAGAATTTTTTCAATTCTGCTGGTGCTTTAGGTTGAAAACAAAGAAAACTAGTTGTACTATTAGCGTTTATTTTCATTGAATTTTCAACTGCTTTTTTGCAAATCTTTGAAATTGTTTTTTTCATAAACAAACTCTCCTTTCTAAAGTTTTGTGCTTTTGTTTATATTTAAAATTATCAAATTAATAATTGAACTTCAACATTTAAATACAAATGCAGAATTAATTGACTTTAATACTGATTTTTAAAGTAATTTCAAACAGATTTTATTGAATCGCAACAAATTAAAATAAAAACAAAGAAATTTGCTATCAATTTATTCTTTTGCAATATATGTAATGATAAAATATTATTGTGTAGGGAGTTGATGATATGAGTATTAATTTAAAACAATTTGGTAAAAGAATAACACTTAGACGAGAAGAATTAGATATGAGTCAAAAAGTGTTATCAGAAAAAATACATATATCACCAACACACCTATCGAACATTGAAAACGGCAAATCTATGCCAAGCTTTGGCACTTTTATAGACATATGTTCAGTGTTAAAAATAAACTCAGACTATTTAATAAGTGGTACGGTTTATTCGGATATTAACGAAGAAATTATAGATAAAATCAAAATGTGTTCTGATGATAATAAAGTTATTCTATCAAAAATTGTCGATGCATTTATCAAGTAAAATGAAAACTTGAAATATATTTTGTTGTAGTGTATAATCAAGTCCAAAAGGACTTGATTATTTTTGTGTGGTGATAAAATGAAGATTGGAATATGTGATGATATTTTTGAATATTGCAGTTCTATAAAAAGTTATGTAGAGTATTACTTTAAAATGAATAACACTAAATATGAAGTTCGCACTTTCTCTAATGGTAATGACCTTATAAATTCTAATATCAATTTTGATATTTTGTTTCTTGATATCGAACTTGATGATATCAGTGGAATTAGTGTGGCTGAGCATATATTAAATTACAGCCCAAACACAATTATCATCATTGTGACTAACTATCGAAAATATCTTGATGCTGCAATGGATTTGAATGCCTTGAGGTTTATTGATAAGCCTGTAACTCAAGATAGAATTACCTCCGTTCTTGATAAAGCCGTTTCAGAGCTTAATAATGGTAGTATTACTATTCATACTAAAACTACTGAAATAAAGAAGATTAAAAAGTGCGATATTATATATGTTGAAGTTGTAAGAAAAACAACTACTTTTTATACTAAAAATGGAATTTTAGAATGTAATGAACCAATAACCAAATTTAGAGATATTCTTAATTCTTCATATTTTGCTATTCCACACAACAGTTATATAGTTAATCTCAACTATGTATTATCATATAAAAGAGATAGACTTGAAATGGATTTTGGCGAAGAACCTCATACAATTTCAATTGCTACAAGAAAACAACCTGAATTCAAACAGAAATTCATGAGTTTTATAGGAGAAAATCGATGATATGAATACAGAAAAACTTATAATTGATTTTTTCCAATATATTTTCGAGGCATTTGTATTTTGGTTGTATGCTGGAATGATTTCAAATCCAAAGAAAAAGAATAGTATTTCTATTTCTTGTATCATATTAGGCTATTCAATACTTCTTATTGTCTATGAATTTAATAATTTACTTGCCACAGGTTTAAGTATTATAGTGATATGCACATGGCTTTTTAGATTTTTCTATTCAATGAGTTTTAAGAATTCACTTTTCCAATCGTTTATATTGTTTGGCGTTATGGTAGGAAGTGAATTTGCTTCTATGTCAATAGTTACTCTTATTACAAAAGCTGCTTTCGATATACAAAATATTAGTTCTAATGTATATTTTGCTGATGTAGTTATCAGTAGATTAGTTTATTTTGTTATTTTGGTAATCATTGCAAGAATTTTTGCGAAAAAAGAGAACAAAGAATATAACGCCAAGCCATATTGGTTAATGCTTATAATGCCCTTATCAAGTATTGTAATGATAGCTATTTTTAGAAATATTTCCATATCTTCACCTTTGTCATCAAAAAACTATATTTTATGGATTTTTTCTGCATTACTTGTATTGTTTTCAAATGTTATTGTTTTTATTATTTTTGAAACTTCACAAAAAGATGCTATTGAATTGAGTGACCTTAAAGCCATTCAGCAGCAAGCAGAAAATGATGAAAGATATTTTGAGGTTATAGAACAAAGTAATAAAGATATGCAAGTTTTCGCACACGATGTTAAGAATCATTTTATACAAATCAGAAATATGGAAGATTTGGAAAGTGCTAAAAACTACATTGATTCAATATATCCTCAAATAGAAACATTTAGTTCAATTGGTATCAGTCAAAACAAAATGCTTGATTTAATCATTAGCAAATATATTAAACTCTGTGAAAGTAAAGATATTAAGTTTTCAATTGATGTAAAAACTGCTAACCTAAATTATATTTTAGATTCTGATTTATCAACATTATTAAACAACTTACTTGACAATGCAGTAGAAGCAGCAGAACAAACCAAAGAAAAGAAAATAACATTAAAGATTTATTCAAAGAGCAAGACATTTGATGCTTTAACTCTATCAAATTCATGTAGTAGTCCGCCAATCTCATCTGGCAAAAAGTTGCAAACCACAAAGAAAAATAAAAGGTTTCACGGCATTGGTCTTAAAAGCGTAATAAAAGTTGTTGATAGATACAATGGAATATATGATTGGAATTATGATGAAAAATCCAATACGTTCGAAACAATAATTGCTTTTTCTAAAAATAAATAAACCATATTAAAAAAGTGCACCATTTTCAAGTGGTGCACTTTTTTTGCATTTAGGTCAAATTCTTCTGCATTTACGAAAAAAAGTTAAATTAGTAATTGGTATTTGTTACTATATAATCGTTTAAATGTGCTTTTGTAAAAAATATAGGAGGATATGCTTATGAAAAAAGGTATTAAAACATTTTGCAAAGTGTTGTCAGTATTTCTTGCCGTTCTTTTCATTCTTGAAGTACTGCCTACACAAGTTATGGCAGAAGCGTATACTGCTGCTGTCGCCGAAAAACAATTTATCGAAGAACTTGTGAATAATCCTACTGATGTTGAAAATGCAGACTCAGCAGAGATTCTTTATGAAGTCGAAGAGAAACGAGACGAGTTTACAAAGGTATATAAAAAGACCGATGGGTCATATACTGCCATCGTTTCTAAAGAACCACTTCATTATTTATATAATGGTGTGTGGGAAGAAATTGACAATAGTTTATCAAGTGATGGTAATACTTTTACCAATGCAAGTAACATCTTTAATGCTATATTTCCTAAATCACTTGATGATAATGCTCAAATTAGTATTGAAAATGGCGAAAGCGAAATCGCTTTCTCTGTAAACAATGTTAGTGAGAGTGACGGTGTTGTTGAAAATGCTATCGGCAAAAGTGATACACAGATTGATGCCGTAGATAATGCTATTGCTAATACACAATCAAGCATCACTTATGAAGATGTTGAAGCAGACACAGACATTCAATATATAGTTACACCTAACTCGATTAAAGAAAATGTTATTGTTTCCGATAAAAATAGTGTTAAAGATTCATATTCATTTACAATTGAAAAAGGAAATTTAACTTGTGTTCTTGCAGATGACGGAAGTGTTTCTTTTAAGAATTTAGATAACAAAGTTGAATTTAGTATCCCGCGCCCTGTTATGACTGATGCTAATTTCGCATTTTCATACGATATCGGTGTTTCATTAACTGAAAATACTAATGGTACGGTGACACTTGAATATGCACCGTCCATTGATTGGACAAGCAGTTCTGACCGTTCATATCCTATCACTATTGACCCTGCAATTGTAGTTGACAGTGAGGAACCGGACTTTATCGAAGATACATACGTATGTTACAATAGTGACAAACCCGAAGTAGCTGATGAAAACGGTGCCGATGAGTATCTTACGGCATTAACTAATATGTTCACCGGAGAAAACAGCGACGGAACAACTTCAACTCTCGATTCCGAAGTATATACAAAAATCAATACCGACTTTTTCAAGAATTTAGGCAACGACATTGTTTTCACAGAAGTGCAATATGTTGTTGCCGGCGCAACAAACACTGATGGAAAATTGTTTGCAAGAGAAATTTTAGGAGATTGGAATGTTAACACCGTAACATACAACACTAAACCGGCATTATCAAATGAAATAATTGACTATTATACTTCCCCATTGCCTGAGGGTGAAGAATTTAATAATTTTACAATTATTCATTTCAATATTACAGAAATTTTTAATGAATGGTTTAACGGCAAAATTAATAAAGGATTTGCCATAACCGCCGCAGAGAACACCTTTTCTATCATGGTTATTAATGGCAGTTCTGAAAATACTGCAATGGTTATGGACTACGTTGATTTAGGTGGCTATAACGAAAACCTTAATTATCACAGCCAATCAGCAGGCAGAGCCGGAACAGGTTATGTAAACGATTTCACACAACACCTTTCAGTGATTCGTGATGACCTTTCAATTGACGGAAATATTATGCCTGTAACCGTAGGTATGATATATGATACTGCAACTTACGCAAAGGTTGAAGCTTTAAACTATAACAGCATATTGACATACGGCAATAACTGGATTCCAAATTATTTGCGAGCATTTTTAGTTGATGACGATAATCAACTTACATATTATACAGATACAGGTGCTTCAATTGACTATACACGTTCAACTGATGAAAACGGCGAAGTTGTTTTTACCGAAACCTATTCTGATATTTACGGTGAACATGGTTACGAAATAAAATACCATGCCGCAACAGAAACAGCAGACGAATATATTACAATAACAAGACCTGACGGCTATGTTGAACAGTTTAACAGTAATGGACTTTTAGTTTCTGTAACAAATCCCGATTATCCTGAACAAACGATTAATGTTGTTTATGATTCAAGAACTCGAATTGACTATATAACTGACGGTGTTGGCAGAAAATATGACTATGTTTACGATGCAACAACTAATTTGTTGATAAAAGTTAAATGCTATTCTGCCAATGGTACTGCAATTACTGCAGGAACAACTGAATTGCCGCTTGAAGTTAGTTATGCTTATGATGAAAACAATAACCTTGAAACTGTAACATACCCTGACGGCAAATCTGTAACATATACATACGAAAACGGCAATTTGACCTCAATGACAAATATTGATGGCTATCGTGTTAAATACGATTACGATTCTAACGGTAGAATTACAGAAATTACCGAGCAGGCGTATAATGGCACAAATTATATTGACGGCAACTCCCTGACTTATGAGAGATTGAGTTCAACTCAGATAAAACTTACAGACGGTACAGATAACTTTGAAATCTATCAGTTTGGCAAGTCCGGAAATCTTCTTTATACCGTTGATAGTTTGGGTAACTATGTTATGAACGAAAGTTCAGGCTCAACTGACGACACATATTTTATTGCATCATCAGATTACGGCGTGAATTCTGAAAACTTATTACTTAATCCAAGTTTTGAAACTGAGTACAGCGCATTAAATACAGGCCGTGCAAAATATTGGGAGAGTTCGAACTCTCCTTTTGAAAGAGCAACATATGAAAACGCATATTTCGGTGACTATGTTCTCAAAACAGTAAGTAATAATGAAGGTGCTGCAGAACAAATTATTCCTGTGATTTCAGGTGGAGATTACACATTATCAGCATATGTTAAATCAAATGCTGAAAGTGGTCAGAAATTAAATTTGACTTTATATTCTATTGACGATTCGGGTGACGCTGACGACGGAAATACAACAACTATTGAGTCAACAGGGGGTGAATGGCAAAGATACACCGTTACAATCACTGCACCTGAAAATGCAGAAGAACTTGTTGTTGGATTGTCTAATGAAAATGGCGGAACATTCTATATTGACAATGTTCAACTTGAACAGTCATTGTCAGCAAGTTCATATAATTATATTACAAATGGCGGATTTAGAAACAATTTAGATTATTGGACTGGCTCAGATGATTTCATAACTGCCGAATCAACAATCAATGAAGAAACTGTTAATGCGGTTACTCTACCCGGTGGAACAGATGCAGTAAATACAATCTATCAGACAGTTACAATTAACGGTAAAAAAGATGATGTGTTTACAGTTGGCGGCTGGTTAAAAGGCTGTTTTGTAAATTCTACTACTAACAACGCTTGGCTGCATAAGATAATTGAAGAATCAGCAGACCCTAAAATCTGCAATTTCACCGAAGACCGCTACGCACAAATTGAAGTGAGATATCAATATAATGAAATAACAGGTGGAGAAACCGAAGAAACAATAGTAACACATGAAGAAGAAATCGAAATACCATTTGCTGAAAATATTGATGATTGGCAGTTTGCAGCAAAAAATTTCGTGCTTAAAGGTGATTGCGAAACTATAACAGTTATTGTTCGTTATTCAAAGCATACTCAAACTGCGTTAGTATCAAATATCGAACTTTCAAAAGATGAAGATGCAGTTGTAATCAGTGAAGATGAAAAAAACACCGAAGAAAACACCGAAGAAAACACTGAAACTTGTCCTTGTGAAGATTGCGAAGAAGAAAATTGCATTTGTGCTTGTGAAAGCGAAGCGCTTTGCAACTGCACGCTTTGCAAACGCAGAAGCGACATAAGCGCAAAAGATTCTTTCGGCAACATTACATCAAGCAGTAGTATTGACGGAGTTAAAACTATTCAGACTCTTTCAAATTATACCGCAGACGGCAATTATCTCACCTCTGAAATCGATGCTGACGGAAATACTGTTACTTACGATTACAACACTCTCAATGGCATTTTAACCGCAATAACCGATGCCAATGGCAATAAAACTTCATATTCTTATGATGCCAATGGTATGTTAACACAAGTTTCGGCAGATAATTCATTGACAAGTTCTGCAAACTATGTTTATAATAACGATAGATTAGTTGCCATTAGTCATAATGGTTTCACATACAACTTGACTTATGATATATGGGGTCAGTTAACAAGTGTTTCTGTTGGTGATACTACCATTATTTCATATAAATATGGTTCAGGAGCAAATCGTGATAGAATTACACAATCAACCTATCATAACGGCGACTTTGAAAATTCATCAACTACTACAACTAAGTATGAGTATAAAAATGGAAATGTCAGCAAAGTCAGAGTCAATAATGTAGTCAAGTATTTGTATGAATATGACTCACAAGGAAATCTTTCTTCTGTTAGTGAAATAAATAGCCGTACAGTTAAGTATACGGATGGTAGAACAGATGTAATAGATTACAAAACTAAAGATATTATTTACTCATCATATACCAACGATGACGGCGAGTTTATCGAAATTATCGGCGGTGTGACATATACATCAAAATCCTACGACAGCGCTTATGACATTACAACTGGTATCACTACTGAGTTTAGCGATGTTTCTACTTCTAATGGCAAAACAATAGGTACTGTTGATAAGCAGGATTGGTTCGGCAGATACACAGAAAGCATTGTTAAAACTGAAAGTGCAACTGACACAAAAGATGAAAACACTTTCGCCGCAGTCAAGACAGAATATACCTATCCCGAATACGCTGACAACAAAACCTCAAACCGTATTGAAAGTTATGTTAACAAGGTGTATTACGGCACAGACACAGATAACAGTTATACATCATACACAGGCTATTCCTATGATTATGATTCTAACGGTAATATTATTGCAGAGTATAGCCTTGACGCAGGCGGAACGGAAACTTTGCGTTACGGATATGTATATGATGGACTGAATCAGCTTGTCCGTGTTAATGATGCTGTTGCGCAAAAGACTTACACTTATACCTACGACGGTGCAGGTAATATTCTTGCAAAAACAACATATCCTTATACCACAGGTGATTTAGGTACTGCAAGCGGAAGTGTAAATTACACCTATGACTTAACTTGGAAAGATAAACTTGTTTCATACGGCAATACAAGCCTTACCTATGACAATATAGGCAATCCATTAACCATTGGTGACAAATCGTTTACTTGGAGCGGCCGTCAACTTGAAACCTACACGCAAGGAACAAAAACCATTGAATTTGAATATGATGAAAACGGATTAAGACACCGTAAAACCGTGACAGAAAACGGTGTTGTAACAGAACGGTATGACTATGTATGGGCTAATGGCTCATTAGTTTCACAAACCTACACAACATATTCAAATGGTGAAGTAGCTACAACTAACAGTGCTAAATTCATTTATGATTCTTGGGGAACTTTGCAAGGATTTGTTCTCAATGATACAGCAACATATCTTTATACAAAGAATTTGCAAGGTGACATTACATCAGTTGTAAATGAAAACGGACAGACAATTCTCAATTACACCTATGACGCTTGGGGTGCAGTAACTTTCTCTGCAACTTCAATGCAGAATATGTTGTTAGCATATACTCTTTCATATGTCAGCCCGTTCACCTATCGTGGTTATTGCTATGACTATGATATTGAACTTTATTATTTGCAATCAAGATACTATTCACCTGAAATCGGTAGATTTATTAATGCGGATAGTACGGATTATTTAGGCGCTACGGGAACAGTATTGAGCTTTAATCTGTTCTCTTATTGTGAGAATAATCCAGTTCTAAGCGAGGATGCAAACGGTGCATTTTCTGCTACAATAGTTTTTAACGCATTAAAAAATGTTTTCAACTTTTTAAAAACTTCGTTTTTCAATAGTTTGCAAAAACCATGGTCTGTAGAAAATGGATATTTGAATATAAGAACAAGTGCAATAGGACGAGTAATTAATTTTATTATTAAGCAATTTGTTGCGGGAAAAACAGTGGGAATAGCTACTGATTTATTGGGAGATATAATGGTTAAATATCTTAAGTCTAATAAAAATCTTGCTATTAAAATTGCAAGAAATATAATTGACTTTTTGATAAATAGTAGTGTGGGTAAATTTATACTAAAAACTATTGTTGGCTCAATACTTGCAAAAAAATTTCACTTCAAAAGTAGTTTAAAAGACCATGTTGTAAGTAGCATTATTCAAGACATTATAGCAATTAAAAGCAAAATAGGTGAAAAGATTTATATAGTCATTTCTTCGTTTGGCTCAATCGGTGATATTTTGGCATTATTTTTATTTGATATGATAGATGGTAATATTGATGGAAAGTTTAGAATAAAAGTAAATTCAAAAGGGAAAGTGACATAATTATGAGAATTAATATTAAAAACTGTAGTCAAACTGATTTTTTAATTAAAATTAATAATTCTGTGTCATTTCAATTGTTTCCAAATGAAGTTAGAACGGTTGAAATTAGTAACAAAACTAAACTTTCACTATGCTATAATTATACAAGCACTTATAACAAGGTGAAAATTGGATGGACAAAAAGAAAAATTGCAAATATAGTTTTAGATACTCATTATATTCTAAAAGATATTGATAACATAGGTGAAATTAGAGTTCACACAGTTCGAGAAGCGGTAGCCAAACCTTTAAATTTGTATTATGAATATTTTGTAATTGATAATATTGATGTTGGTTGTTCTATGAATTGTTTCTATACGGTATGTGGAAAAGAAGAATTTGAATATGTTTATAAAAAGGCCTATAGAAAAGAAGTTATTGATAGAGTTATATCTTCATCAATTGCGGGTATAATTACTAGTATATCCTTAGGTGCCATTTTGAAGTATAATATATCAATTATAATCTTAATTATGTTGTTTTTTGTGCTTGGAATAATTATAGAACTATTAATCATCTTTTCTGAACGCAAAAAGATTAAAATTATAGATGGCATAAATGATACATTCATTAGTTCTTTCTTTTCTTCAGTTAATCGTCCAACATATATGACATGGAAGGATGGGAAACCTTTCCCCCAAAAATATTAAGTCAATCAGGGGACGGTTAGCGTGAATCGGGAATGCACAGGGGACGGGGAATGCACAGGGGACGGGAATGCACAGGGGACGGTTCCTTGTGTTGACGGTTAACTTTGTAGGGGCAGGTCTTCGCACCTGTCCTTAATTCATTTACTATTGTAACTCTTTCAAATTATACCGCAGACGGCAATTATCTCACATCTGAAACAGATGCGGACGGAAATACGGTTAATTATGACTACAATACTCTTAACGGTATTTTAACTGCTGTTACTGATGCTAACGGCAACAGAACAAACTATTCTTATAATGCAAACGGTGCTTTAACACAAGTTTCGGCCGATAATGCGTTGACAAACTCTGCAAATTATGTGTATAATAACGATAGATTAGTTGCCATTAGTCATAATGGTTTCACATACAACTTGACTTATGATATATGGGGTCAGTTAACAAGTGTTTCTGTTGGTGATACTACCATTATTTCATATAAATATGGTTCAGGAGCAAATCGTGATAGAATTACACAATCAACCTATCATAACGGCGACTTTGAAAATTCATCAACTACTACAACTAAGTATGAGTATAAAAATGGAAATGTCAGCAAAGTCAGAGTCAATAATGTAGTCAAGTATTTGTATGAATTGCACAGGGGACGGTTCCTTGTGTTGACGGAAATGGTATAATGTGGTATAATTGTTTTGGTGATGAAATATGCCAAGACAAGCACGAAAGAAAAGTGAAAGTGGAATATATCACATAATGCTTAGAGGAATAAACCAACAGCAGATATTTGAAGATACAGAAGACTGCGAAAAGTTTATTCAAATACTACATGAATGTAAGGCAGTAAGTGATTTTAAGATATTCGCTTACTGCCTTATGAATAATCATATACATTTATTAATCAAGTTTGAAAAAGAACCTATTGAACAGGTTTTTAAGAGAATTGGTGCAAGATATGTATATTGGTTCAATGTTAAATATCAGAGGGTAGGACATTTGTTTCAAGACCGTTTTAAAAGTGAACCTGTTGACGATGACTCATATTTCTTAACGGTATTGCGATATATTCATCAAAATCCGGTCAAAGCGGGAATTTGTAAGAAAGTTGAAGATTACAAACACAGTAGTTATAAAGAATACATTACAAAAACTTGGTTAGTTGATACGGATTTTGTATTTGATATGATTTCAAAGAAAGAATTTGTCAGATACAACAATGAAGTAAATTTTGACAAATGCCTTGAAATTGAAGAAACAACAAAAATTCGTGTAACTGATGAACAGGCAAAACGAATTATTAAAAAGATTTCAAATTGTGAGAATTCAACTGAATTTCAAGCCCTTGACCCGAGACTTCGCGATGAATACATTGCCATTCTAAAACAAAACGGTTTGTCAATAAGACAAATCAGCAGATTGACTGGAATAAGTTTTGGTGTTGTTAGAAAAAGATTTGATTGATGTGTTAATAATGATTTTTTAAAACTTAGTAGTCACATTAAAAGCCGATGGGGTTATATCAAATAATCTCATCGGCTGTTTTTGTCGAAAAAAGCAAAATTATTATCACAAAACACATCTTTTACACGATTTATATTATTGAGGATGAACGATATAATCGTAAGATAGAATGTCAATATTTGACAATCTGTTCTTTATCTTGATAAGAGAATAATTTAATAAAGAACAGTCCACTTCCCATCTCAACCCATCTATCTGTATCATCCTACACCTCATCCCCAGCCGATGGTTCACCCCATCGGCTATTTTTTATCAATATATTTCAAGTTCAAACTAAACCATCTTCAACTTTTATTGACAAATTTCTACATTTGTACCCCAATTTTATACATTTATGAAATTGTATTGATTTCATATTTAAGAAATGTCATTATTAATTTAATTACAAAAATTAATTTTTATAGAAGCAAAAGATTTTACTTGTTTTTTAGTAAACTATTATTAAATATTAACATTATGCAAGTAAAATCAACATTATGACAATTAAAGGAGAATCTTGATGATTAATGAAGAAAAAAACGGCAATGAAATACATTTCGTTAAAACCAAAAGACCCCGTGTCTTTACAAACGCATTATCTAAACTTGTTTTAATGTATATGGGAAAAAGAGATGGAAAAAAAGGGATTCCTTCTGACAGAAACAATGCTGAATGGATGTCCCCTACTTTAAGAAAAGAATATGCAAAAATAGACGAAAAAATGGCAAAAGTTTGGTATGATGTTGATGAAAAATGTGGAGAATTATATGCAAAAACTGAATCGCTTATATCTGATTTTGAACAGAATGCATTAGAAATCAAACGCATTCACACATATATTCTCAGGGAAGGTATTCTATACAAAGATGTAATAGGCAATAATCACACCTTACCAAAAGAATTACATGATATGATAAATGCAAAAAGAAACAGTGAAGGGAAATGTGATGCATTAGGATTAAGATTGCGTAGATATAATGAATACAATAAATTGATTCATAACGCTAAAGAACATTTTTTTAGAAAGAGAATAAAGTTGAAAAGTGATTTTCAGGAAATTAAAAGAAATTATCAAGTAATCATCACATTAGAGTCTGAACTTGATATTTTCTTTTGGGAGTTGTGTTCCAATATTGAAAGAAGGACATCTTGGTATTGGCAGGGTGTTTTATTAAAACACCCACAAAAAAATATTATGCCACAAACACCCCCAAAAGCTAATAATAATTATATTAATAACATACACAAAGAAAGACGTGAGGGTCTGAAAAATAAGATTGCATCGATTGAGACATGTCATAAAGAAATTTTAGAACTTGAATATGTCGAATAAGGAGGAATAATAGTGTCAATATTTACTAGCAAAAAACGTTCTAAACCTAATTTGAGGTCCGTTTCTAGAATACCCTATGGTGACCTTTCATTAAATGTTTATAAGATACGTCCATACACCATTAGTTTAGTAGAAGGATTAAATGATCAATTGAATGAAATTATTAATAATGCTCCAGATTGTATAGATGGTCAGAATGGTGATATATTAGATAATTACATAAAAAATTGGGAAAACAGAGCAAAAGCCAACCTTAATACACAGCGTGCATTAAGAATAAATATAATTAATCAAATTGACTGTTCAAGAAAAGCTAATGTGAAAAATGCTAAAGATTGGCTTGATGTTGAAAAGAAAAATTTGGCACAAATTCAACAGGAACTGTCAATAATTCAACAAAAATACGAAGAAGAAAGACAAAAATATACAAATTGGTAATAGATAAGAAGGTTATTTATGATTAGTATAAAAGGAAAAATAAAAGAAAACAAAGTCGACGCCGAAATAGATGATTATGGAGATTTCTCCGCGTTTGAAGCCGGTGGAGCGAATTGGGAAGCAAAAGTCCATAAATCAAAAACTGAAAAGGAATTTGAAAGAGATGAGTATCAATACACAGGAATTCAACAAATAGGAACATCCTTTCCAAATCCTTATACAAGAGACCAGCTAATTAAACTTAAATTTGCTAATAATACAATATTTCAAGATTCAATAGTTGCAATTATTGTAACCATAATAGCGGTTGTTATCGACGTAATATGTTATGGGTTGTTAATTGAAGAAAATATTCCTGCTGATGAAAGTATGAATATTTTAGATTATTTACCAGCTTTGGGAGCAGCTATAGCTATTGATGTTTTGCCAATGTTTTTTGCTCAAAATTTACATAGAATAAATGTTAGTAAGAAGAAAGTAATTAAAATTTTTGGTGTTTTAAGCATTACATTAATCTTTATATTTTTAATAATTATATCAGCTTATCGAATTTGCGCATTATATTTTGTTGATGATCCAAGACCAATTGTTGATTATATTTGGGCAATATTTATGGTTATGATTCCAATTGCCACAACAATGATGTGCTTTATAGTAAACTATATTTCTTTTAATCCCATTAAAAATGAATTAATGCGTTTAAAAAATCAAGAATTGTTCATTCAGGAAAATATTTTTGAAATTGATGCAATGATAACAGAAGCTGAGGCAATACCTAATTACAAGGAAAATCTTATTATTCAGGATAATGCTTTATATGAGTCTGCGTGTGACTTAATTGAAACTATTGGAGAATATTATAAAAGTTATATCCGAACAGAAATAATACCAATATTACACTCTCCGGCTGACACAACAGAACTCTCAGCAGATAGAAATGCAAAGTCTATTAAAAGTATTAAATTGCCTGTTTATACTATAAATGAAGGAGAAAACCAATGAAAAAGAGACTAATAATTTTTTTGATATTGGTGATTGTAGTATTGGCATCTGCTTTTTTATGTAAATCTTGCGTAGACAAACAGCCTAAAACCGACATTTGTTTTGTTATTGGAAATACTAGAAATGTAAAACAGATAAGTACCAATATTTTACAAGACGAGATTTGGTATGCGATGGAAAATAACAGTAATTATTCTGTAATCGTCATTGATGGTAATCCTAATGAAATCTCAATTAGTGGTCAAATGACGACTTCCAACCGAGTTTTTGTTGGAGAAGATAATAATCAGGAAATACTTAATAATCGTTTAAAAGAAATTTCAACCTGCAATCCTAATGATGAAGAAATTGATATATTAGCAGCATTAAACTATGCATCAAAAACAATTGATAAAAATGCAGATAATAAAAAAATTGTTATATATAGTTCCGGAATTTCAACTACTGGCGAATTAAATTTTTCACAAAATCCAGAATTAATTTATGACGACCCACTCGAAATTATTGAGCTATTAAAGAGTAGACATGCTTTACCCGATTTGTCTAATATAGAAATTGTATGGTATGGACTAAATCATGTTGAAGGAGAACAAAAAGAATTCGGTGCATTTGAATTATACAAACTCAAAAATTTATGGGGACAAATATTACAAGAATGTGGTGTAAAATTTGAAAATATAAATGAAATTTTTAATGAAAAACCTCCACAAATAATATCAACTGAAAATACAGTTGATAAGATTGATTTCCCTAAAGTAAGTACAGCAGAAATTGGAGGAATTCCTTTTTCAATAGAAGATTTTAATTTTAAACCTGGCACTTCTATTTTGCAAAATAAAGAAATGACTATTGAAATATTGAAGCCAATCGTACAGGATATTAAAAACGCAGGCTATCCTCAATTCTATGTAATAGGAAGTACTGCCTCTGCTGACTCGCACAAAGATTGCATCGAATTAAGTTTAGAACGTGCGAAAGTAATTAAAAATATGCTTAATGATTTAGGTATACCAGAAAGTTGTCTTAAAATTTATGGAATAGGCAGAGAGTATATAGACGACAATTATCGTTGGAGGGTAAATGACCTAACTGCGAATGGTAAACTTGATCCTGTACTTTCCCAACAAAATAGAAAGGTAATGCTTATTCCTATCGACTCCAACAGTGGTGATGATTTTATAAAAGATTACAACAAATATTTTAATTAAACTAATAACTTGTACATTAAAACCGCTCATTTAATGGGTGGTTTTAATCTATGAAGGTTGCTTAATATGATAAAACTAAACATTGTTAAAACAATCTAGTCATTATAATTGATTTTCAATTATACTAAAAAGGAGATTAAAATGAAAGAATTAAAAGTAAATTTAGAGAATTGTTATGGAATATCAAAATTGGAATATAAATTTGATTTTTCTGATGAACGTGCATACATAATATACGCCTCTAATGGCCTGATGAAAACATCATTCACTAAAACATTTGATGCAATTTGTAACGGTAAAAAGCCAGTTGAAGAAATTTTTGGGAGAGATCCAATTTGCGACGTTACTGATGAGACAGATGTTCCAATTCCATATGATAATATTTTTATAGTTAAATCATATGATGAAAGTTATTCATCTAAAAATATGTCTACATTACTTATGAATGAAAAACTAAAGAAAAAGTATGATGATGCTGTAAAGAATATTTTAGCAAAAAAGCAAGACTTAATTAATCGATTGAATTATGGATTTGATAAAAATTCAACTTTTGAAACGGAGTTTAACTCAACATTTGCATGTGACGATTTTCTAAAAAAGCTAGAAGAGATTTATAATAATGGAACTGGCAAAGAGTATAAGTTGGATTTTAGTAAAATACCATATTCCGACATGTTTAATGATAAAGTAAAGGAATTTATAAACAGTAATTATAAAGAATTAATGGAATATAAAAATGAATATGAAGACCTTATTAGTAGCTGTAAGTATTTTAAAAAAGGCATTTTTAGCCAATATAATGCTGATAACATTAGTGCTTCATTAAGCGAAAACGGTTATTTTGATGCCGGACATAGGCTTTTGTTGAATGATAGTTCGCAAATATTAACTGCTGTGGAACTTGAAGAATTGTTGCAACGAGAAAAAGAAAAAGTCTTTACAGACCCTAAATTAGTAAAAAAATTTAATTCCATAAACAAAAAACTATCTAAAAACAATCAATTGAGAAATTTTAGAAAAATAATTGAAAATGATTTAGATTTAATTAGTGAGTTGGTACCTTTTGAATCTTTTAAACAAAAATGTTGGAATAGCATACTGAAAGAAAACTGGGTTGATATAGAAAAACTTGTTATTGAATACAAAAAATCTAAACACGATATTGAAAATTTGCAAAAAGAAGCATCTTCACAAGAAAACCAGTGGCGAAAGGTACTAGAGATATTTGAAGAACGTTTCCATGTGCCTTTCAAAGTGGAAATTGCTAATCAGGAAGATGTTGTTTTAAAGAATAGCGTACCTACTCTCGTCTTTAAATACAAGGATAAATATAGTGGAGATGAGGTTACTATCGATAGAAGTAAACTTCAGTCGTTACTTAGTGGTGGCGAAAGAAGAGCACTGTATTTGATGAATATTATTTTTGAATTAGAGTCATTAAAACAAAAAAATAAACAAATGCTTATCATTTGTGACGATATTGCTGAATCATTTGACTATAAAAATAAATATGCAATTATTGAATATTTGTATGAAAATCATAATTATAATAATTTTAATTTTATAATTTTAACACATAATTTTGACTTCTTTAGAACAGTATCGTCAAGATTGTTAAATAGAAATAGAGAGCACTCTTTGATGGCTAATTATGATATAGCCAATAATCAAATTAAATTGTCTAATGGTGAATATTTGAAAAATGTTTTTGCATATTGGCGTCAAAATATTCATAAGAATGATGCAATTGTTATAGCAACAATACCATTTATTAGAAATATCATAGAGTATACCAAATCAGAAAAGGATGATACTTATCTTTTCTTGACAAGTTTGTTACATTATAAAAAATTCTCTTCTCCATCAACAGATAAAATCACATTAGGTGAACTTAACGATGCTATAAAAACTGTGTGGAAAGATGTGGATATAATTAAAGATAGAGATGCAAATGAATCGGTATTATCTTTACTTATTGGTAATGCTCGTAATATTATGAATACAAAAGCGGATACGGAAGTTAATTTAGAAGATAAAATAGTATTATCAATTGCTAGTCGTATAATAGGCGAAAAGTTAATTGTAGACGACTTGCTTCGTAGCGGGGATTATGAAAACGAAATTAAAAAAATGGATAGAAATCAGACACGGGAGTTAATAAATTTATACAAAAGCGTTTACGGGAACAATGCTGAACTAGTCAAAATTATAGAACCTATATCACTTTTTACTTCGGAAAATATTCATCTTAACTCTTTCATGTATGAACCACTTATTGATACTAGTCCAAATGAGTTAAAGAGATTACTTACTATCCTCATTCCTTTATGTGAAGTGACACCATAAGTGTACTCATTATAATTTCTTTTCTGCTGTTTATCTTCTAGTGAGTAGTTCACTTTCCACTATCGTAATGACAGGAGCCACCTACCAACTGAAGGGCATAGTTGTCACTTGGTTGTAGATGGCTCTTTTTTCGTTATAACAATCTGAACAACAAACTACTTGTTGCACCATTTGTTCTATATCTTTGTTCGGTTTCAAGCATTCGTTCTTTTCTTAAATCGTTCAGAGCTCGTCTAACTGTTGATTGAGACATTTTCAAATCTTTTGAGATTGTAGCTATTGATGGCCAACATTCATTCTTTTCGTTAGCTCGGTCATATAGATACAGATAAACAAGAACTGCTCTACTTGGTAATTCAGATTGATACACATGGTTTAAATTACCCATTTTTCATCGCCTCCGCTATAGTTCTATGTTTTGTTATGTGATTTACTGGGACTATACGCAATTGTGTCTTATCTTTCCCATTTTTATGTTGTGTAATATCGTGTTCGTCTGTATCGTCTTCGTTCGTTTCATGATGTAACCATTCAGGATGAAATTTAGCAACAATAGCATTCATCAACTCTTTTCGTGAAGCATATTCGACTTTTCTGTTAGCATTATCAGATACGATATATGGTTTACTCTCATCAAATTCTATTCCCCATTCAAAGAAAAGTTTGAGTTTAGTTTTCATTGGATTAACACCTGTTTTCATTACAATAAACTGACCTTTAGGTAGTGATTTAAGCTCGTCAGGAGTCATTAATGGTCTTTCAATCATCTGTAAACTCTGTGATGGGTCATTCTTACCACGGGATACTGAACCAGACATTACTGTTCTACTACCTAATGCTTTAGAAAGTTCTTCAGCAGAACTACTGTTAGGAGCAAAGCCACCGAATAAGGTTATTTGTGTATTATCTACGATAATATCTGCACCTTCTTTCCCATAGTTTTTTTCAAGTTGTCTGAATGACTGAATAATAGGCACTATCTGTAATCTACGAGAACGAGACGCACTAAACATCATTTCGGCAGATTCAATCTTTGGAAGTGTACCAAACTCATCACAGAAAAATACACATCTGTTTTTGAGTTTTCCACCTTGTTCATCGGCTACTGCAAGTATTTCTCGATATAACTGTTGAATAATAAGAGATACCATAAAGAAGGTGTTGGGATTTTCTTCGGGCATATTGATAAAGATTGCACACTTTTCTGAACAGAACTTCTCGGCATCTATTTCGGTATCAAAACACAATAATTGCTCTAACTCTGAATCAAGAAAAGTATTCAGTCTTGATAATGCTGTACTCATAACACTTGCCATTGTGTTTTCGGAAGTGGTTAGAGCCGCACCTGCGAACCACTTTGCTTTATGGTCATCAGGTAACATAGATATTAAGTTTTGGAATTGATTTTTACCTTTCTCTTGTGTAGGCTCAAGCAGTTCTTGTATAACCTTGAATACAGAAACAATATGTCTTTTACTCGGCTCACAAAATTCTGCTACAAGCAATATTGTTGCAGTAAGGATGCCTTCAGATGCATCGTAGAAATATGCATTCTGTCCGAATGAAGCAGCATCCATACCCGATAAGATAATTGTTTTAGATATAATCTTGGCATATTTCTCTGCTTTTGCTTTGTAAGAGAGTTTATCAGGATTAGATAGATATAAGTCCATATATTTATTAACGAGGTGTAAAAGGTTGTTTCCGTTTGAACGAGTCGGATTTCTTAAATCAATTACTGCTACACTATAGCCATAGTCTTTGGCTATGTAACCATAGTTTCGCATAATATCGCCTTTGGTATCTGTTGATAAAAAAGACATACCACTCGCACAGGCATATTCAATACAAGGATAAAGCCAATATGCAGTCTTACCCACACCTGCCGCACCAATCATCAACACATGAACATCTCCTGTATCAACCAATGCAGTTGTGTTATGTTTTCCACCTTTGCAACCCACAACTATTCCTTGAGGCAATGGTTGTTCTTTCTTCTTTATTGATACAGTTGGAGTTTTGCCATTTAATGCTTGTTTACGCCATTTCTTTGGTGTAAATGGAATGTGTTTGTAAATCTTTTGTAGTTCTGACTTAGTTGCCCATCGAGCAGTACCGTGTTGTCCGTCACCAACAGTTTTGCTCTTGATATTATTCAGGTTGTATATGTGAGCAATGAGGGATATACTACCGAACAGACAAAACATTACCACAAAGGCAATAATCAAAGTTGCAATGTTTGACATTGTTTTTCAACCTCACTTTATTTAGAAAATATTAAATCCTCATTCCAATCTTTGTGCTTTGGAACGAGGATTTTCGATTTGATATTTAATGCATTCAGTTTGTTTTGAATTCGGTTGTTAGCTTCTTGTCCTGGAATGTCATTATCAAAGCACAGATAGACGAACTGGATGTTAGGATTGTCTTTAAGACATTGAAAAAGCACCCTGTCTGATACCGAACAAGATGCCGCATAACTATGTTTCTTCCAATCCTTTTTATTCATTGAGATAAAGGATAGTATATCAATTGGAGCTTCAAACAAGAACAGATATCTACTTTCTCCGTGTCTATGAAAACTATATTCAGGAATACTGCCACTCACATTTCCTTTATATGTACTATTTGTACCTATGCCTCTTTTGTGAGCGTGACGAGGTACACTATTTTTATCAAATCCAATGAATATGGCACTATGATAGTCTTTTGATTCATATAGCATTTGCTCATGCACAAATGAATATATGATTTCTTTGTCTATTCCTCGTTTAATGGTTAAGTAGTTAAATACTCGACTCATATCATTATTTTTAGTTGGTGGTATAAACTCTTTGATTTGTTTTTCTTTCTTATCTTGTTGAGTTCGGATTATTGTACAACTGCTATTGCCAAGCAAATATTCCACGGCATCTTGAAAAGATTTGTTATAGAACCTACGGACAAAGTCAATTACATCTCCACCAACTCTTTCATATTGATGGAACCATAAGTTATCTCTTATGGTTATTTTTTGCGAGTTGTAGAGCCATTCATACTCTGAACCTGATTTCTTAACTTGCTCACCTTGACTTTGCAAAAGACTAACAATGTCAGTTTGTCGTGCTTGTTGTTTCTGTTCTTCCGTAAAATGAATATACACTTTTTCACCTCCTAGATTATATAAAAGTTAATCTTTTTATCACAAAATTGCACTTTTTTGCGATTTATATTGTAAAGGAAAAATTATTGAGGTGATACAATGAGTAAAAAAGAAATACGCAAACTCAAAGATGATTTTGAATTTGAATGTTATCTTCGAGATGATATATGTTACATAATGATGAAGTATGGTTTTTATGTTGGTATAGCATTTTCAATTATCAATATGATTTTTTGTTTAGTTTCTATTTTTGTACCTTATTTCATTGAACAACCTCTTGTTCAATTGTATATCTGTTTAGTGCTTTTAACGGTTATGCTTATTGGTGCATTTTTTTATACAGTAGGAAATATATTGTTTAAGGTATTGTTTAAGAGACAACTTAAAACATATTAAAAATATTTTTAAACAGTTTACTGTTCGTAGACTGTTTTTTTATTTGCCTAAAAACACATGAAAAACTCTCTTGCTTGCTTTTTTGTAATTTGTAAATTCATATACTAAAAAAGGACTCCCAAATAGGAAGTCCAAGAGTTCTCATTATAATTCAATTATTTCAACATTTAATATATCCTTAAAGTCTTGACCGGTTAAGTACATTTGAGAATGTTCAACAAAAAAAGTTTCTGGATAACATTTATGTTTTTGCTCGTCTTTTTCTGAAAGAGTAAGATGAGCATTCGTTGTGCTATCTATACGATGATAAAGAATGTAATCTGTTTCTTGCAATTTAGACTTATAACTATCAGGAATTTTTGAAGGGTCAAAATCAACAATTATTTTGCTTTGTAAAATTGTTGGTATGAGATAAAAATACAAAATTCTTTCTTCTATCTTTGAATAATATTGGCTACCACAAATCAACTTATCATTAACTATGTTTTTCTTAATCAAGTTATATACAACAGGTGCTTTATTTTCGGTAACTATATTGATATCTTTAAGTTTTTGCAACCCTAAAAGATGTTTAAGATTGTGTTTGGAAAAGGTAATTTCTAATTGCATATTACCTTCAATATGTAAAACATATTTTTTATTTAACAGTTTATTGTAAATATTAAAGCAATCTTTTATTCCCATAAACATCCTTCTAAACAGTAAGAGCACTTCGGTAACCCGAAGTGCCCAACTAGTTTCGCATCGCATTTTTTTGCCTAAAGACATAGTCAGAGTACGGACAAATGCTAACCGAGATAGCGGCTCAGGTCCACCCACTGACTGGGCAGATACCTTCATAGCCCGTGCAAAGATTTCTCTTTGCACTTATATTATATGCAAAAGCATCGTAAATGTCAATGTTTATATATGAAAAATATTGTAAAAAAATACAAATTATTTTTTGAATATTATTTATCCTTATCGCTAATGTTATTCTTTCTAAATAGTTTAGCATTATCCTTTATAGCAGTTTTTTCTTTTTCACTTATTTTGCTATTAACTATTTTGTGAACTTCACTCTTTTGTAGGATGTAAAGACTGCTCTTGGGTATTGAATTAACAATCATTTATATCATTCTTTCATTAATATAATTTATCAGCAATTAGGATAAATTATTTCTCTTTCATTGTCAAGAAAAAATATTTGTTTATTACATCTTCTGCCCTTGAGCCATCTTCTTTTCTTCAATCTTTTGTTGAAGTTTCTTTTCGATGTGTTGATTGATATTGTTGTTTCTCTCGATATCTTCTTGTATGATTTGAGAAATTCGAGCAAACAATCTTAGCGAGGAAAGAGCAATTGAAGCAGCTGAAACTTTGTTGTCTATATAACCTTTACGCGATGTCACTTTTGAGGTGGCATCGCTTTTTTCTTTTTGGACATTATTGTTTATCTCTTTTTTGGTATCTTCGACTACTTTTTCTTGTTGTTCATCTTCTTGTAAAATAAGTTTGAACGCTTCATTTACAACTGCATTACGAATACTTTTGAATTCTTTGTTCTGTGATAAGGGAATCTTCTTTGGCAAGTTATCCTGATATGTATGAATAACATTGTTTCTTTGTTCATACCACAGCGAATACAAAACAGAAACTTTTTCATCCTTTGCAATATCGTCAACAATAGCATCAATAATATTTTTCGCAGATTTAGGAAGGTAGCCATATACCTTTCTGCCGGTATAATCACCAAGCTCATTAGTAAGTTTTTCGATTAACATTTCGACTGTTTTGTTCTCATAATGACCTTTACTAATCTGCTCACTAATATCGTTTAATATTTCTCTGCTGCGTTCTTTAATATCGTCACGATACATAGTTTGTTTTGAATAAATCTGTAACAAATCTTGCCTGAATATATCTCTCGCAAATGCAGACTTGAGTTTAAGAATTCCTTGTTCTGTCATATACGGCTCTTTACCAACAGAGTAAGCAACCACATGGACATGAGGATGATGACCTTCATTGTGAAACGCCGCATACCATCTTAAATCTTCAATAGGAACTTTCATACTCTCTGCCATTGCAGGAACATTGGAACGGATTAACTTTTGCCAAGCATAAGAGTTATCATATCCTAATCGTTCTGCATCTTCCCTTTTCAATGAGATAATATCAGTCCAGACTATGCCTTTATGATTTGCAACTGTTTCTGAAACTTTTGAGAGATTTATAGTCATATTATCATCAGTAAACAAACCATGAGAACCCCGTTTTTCAACTCTTGGTCTTTTAGCAATATACTCCACATACTTTCTTTTTTGGTTTATAACTTCAGGATTATCTTCTATAGCACGAGATATGAATTCAGAAGCATTCTTCCTTGTCGGTGAAGATAAGTAATCCTTGTATTCAAAGTTTGAAACTGTATCAGGTAAATCTTTCACAATTTCATCAATCAACCTTTGTTGTTTAACAGTTGCAGGAAAGAATTCCCACGAGGCATCTATCTTTTCAACACCATCTCTTGTAGCTATATAGTTGATTAAATTTTTTGAATGTTTAAAGTTACCTGATTTTATGTATCTGCATTTTAATATTATCTTAGCCAATAAAAGTTTCCTTTCTATTCGTAGTTTTGAAATGATACTGCATCTTCAAGTCTGATTGTACCTTGAATTTTCTTGACTTCATCAACGCACATTCCACGAAGGGCGTTTAAAGTATCTTTTTCAATATTATTACTTGCCGCAGTTACATGAAGCATCATTGCAATCTCGACTGCCATTTTGAAAAGTAATCTTGCCATTCTGTTTTCAAAACTATCCAGCGTTCCTTTCATAGTAGAGATAACAACATTCGGTAAGTATTCGCGATAATTTGGCGCAGTAAGGAATCCACAATAAAAGATTATGGCTTTCTCAATAAACTCTGATTTAGTCTTGCATCCATCCTTTTTATATAACTCATTTATCTTCAATTCTGTTTCAGGATAATACCATAACTGAAATTTCTTTTTGCCTTTTGGATTTGCCATATACTGTCACTCCTTTTACTCTAAATTGTGTAGCAACCATGCTCTAAATGGCTAAACAGCGCAGTTTCTTGATTTTGCAGTCAAAATGCGATTTTTTAGTGCCATTTGCAACCCATTTTTTGAAAGTCCAAAACTCCTTGATACAGCCCGCGTTGCGGGCTGTTGTGAACGGGGCACAGGCGCTTTGCAACCGTCCCCCTTTTTCCTGCAACAAAATCGGACAGTGAAAACTGCTGATTTTCTCTCATTTAAGTTAGTTTGAAAAATTGCCCCACAAAATCGTTTAGATAGATTTATCGGGGACTTACTCGATTTTCTACCGAAAAAGCTTTACAGGGCTTTTTTTGCGGTCACAATTTGCTATTCTTTGTTTTCATTATCTGTGACCGCCAAAGCTTCTTTCTTTCGTCTTTTGGGAGCATGAGTGACTCTGCCACTCTTCATCTCAATAAACTCTCTTACGTTCTGTGGTACATACTTTGCATAGACAACTTCAGTAGCTTTTTCAATTTCGTCTTCAAGTGATACACCTTTTTGTGCGAGATAGATTTTTAATGCATTTAATTTTTCTTCATCGTACGAAAAATTAATGGGTACTTTTTTTATCATACATTCATCATCCTTTATATTTCTTGTTTAATAGTTGCTACGGGTTCTTCTTCCCATTCTAAAAGAAAAGAAGATACATTTTTCATGTTTGCTTTCGATATGTCTGTGTCAATCCACTGTACATCTACTATGCATGAATTCAAAAAATCCATATTTGTTACATTGGTTTTTAAGAACTTTGCATTAGCAAAATTAGAGTGAGTATAAACGCCATTTTGCATATCACATTTAATGAATTCCGCATCTGTAAAATCAGCTTCTTCAGCAGTTGCTTTTTCCATATAACAACCCTCAAATGATGTTCCGATACATTCTGCAAAGCACATCTGTGTATCATGAAAACTGCAGTTAATGAGTTTTGAACCACTGAATATTGCACTGTTCAATTCAAGACCATTGAAGTCATAGTTGTCAAAAAACATATTTCTGAAGTCTGCCTGAACACCACCGTACTCATCGTTAAGCCAAAGAAAATGTTTCGCTAATTGAATTTTTACTTCTTGTGGAGTAGGAACAAATAAATTGTCTTTTGTTTCTTCATTGAGATATTCTGGCTTGATAATAAACTGTATTTCACCACAGTAAAAACAAGGAACTTCAACTTCTTCTCTTTCCGATAGCATATCCATTAACAATGTTTGATCTATTGATTTCATACCGAACTCCTGACTCATTGAATCAATATCAAGAAGATAGCGACCATTATGTTGTCCTTTTATTGCTCTCTGAACACATTCGTCAGCTATCTCTTTCATTTTGTCAGTATAGACTTTTAAGTTTTTATAATCCATTTTCTACACCTCATATTGATATATCAGAGCCCATATCCTCTGATAAATTTTTAAGATTGATATCGTTATTGATATCAAAAATCTTTCGTGCTTCAGGAAGAAATGAAACATACCTTGCATAAGCACTACCTTGTGCATCAACGAGAATTCCGTCATTACTATTTTCAGATAACACCAACATACAACAACGAACATCATCTTCGTATCCCATGCAATCACGGTTTTCTAAAATAAAATCATAATTGTTAAGTAAGTGTTTTGAGAAATAATCAAAGTCGCTTTGTGTTAACTCTATAGTTTTTGTCACTTTACATTTTTCTGTTTCAATGTCTGCTTCTTTTCGTCTGAATGTAGCGTTAAAAATTAAACTCATATATTTTCCTCCTGTTCTAAATATTCGATATATGGTATCCTCAACCAATGTGTCCAAGCGGTTGAGGATACCTTTGTTCGTATAACTCCCACTTGAGTGTTAGCTGCCTGAACGACTTCACCGTTACCTATGTAAATACCGATATGACCTTTATGCCAAACAGCAAGTCCGGGTATTTCGGGGAGCGTATCAATCGTTCCTTTTTCATTTGCATTCTCAAACATCTTGTCTGCACCAATGTCAGGCATACCATTTGAGCTGATAATTGTTTTCTTATTCTCTGTGTCATACCAACTGTATCCTTTGATGAGACCTACACAGTCTG
This sequence comes from uncultured Clostridia bacterium, assembly GCA_945787805.1. GTDB lineage: Bacteria > Bacillota > Clostridia > Oscillospirales > Acutalibacteraceae > Fimenecus. The sequence goes on from CALZID010000003.1 coordinate 114,859, forward strand.
CAGTTCTCTTACCAAGCCAGTTATCCGTTATGAAGTCAACATTATTTCCGACCATATCGGGATACTGTTGAGTTTTCAGTTCAAGCATACTTTTATCAAGAACTGTTCCGTATGTACCGTAAACATATCCCCAATTATTATCTGCCGCACTACAAGCCCATGTGACAAGGTCAAGATTGTTCTTGGTTGTTGCATCCACATATCCTGATGTGTCAATGTAAGCAGAACGGATACCGTTCATTACATTTAAGAAATCATCAACAGACAAGTCTGTTCCAAAGGTTGAATTGACTTTTGAGATTAACTGTTCATCGGTTTGGTTAGCTGAAAAACAAGCAGTTAGTTTTGAAACAAAGTCATTCTGCTTTGCATAATCAGAAAGCCCAAGCACATAAAGTATTTGGGCTTCTTTTATCTGATTTTCTGAATGACCGGCTTCGGTCATTGCCAAATCAATATTGTACATTGTATCTTCAACAAACTGTAACTTTGCTTGTTCTTCTGCAGTTAAACTTGATATAACGGATTCTTCTGTTCCGCTTGTATCTAATTCAATGTTGCCACTGAAAAAATACACGACTGCCACTATGGGCATCAGCAAGCCCACCACAACAGAAAGGACAATACAGAGAACCTTTTTCAAGGTTTCGGGTTCTGTGACAATGGCGAGTGCAATTTTCTTTAATGCGGCGGCAATGGTAGCAGACATTATCTGCCACCAGCCTTTCCAAACAATGCAGATTTGTAGTCAGGTGCGATTACCTGTAACAGATATCTCTCATTACCGCAACGATAAAGGCAAGTACCACGTTCAGGGTATTTAATCAACTCAAATTCACTCGGTTCAATCTGCAATGCCTCCATAAAATCCTTGGGATTAATTTGACCTGCATTGAATAAAAACTGATGTGTAGGAATAGAGAACAACGGTTTTGTAAACTCTCTGATAGACGGAATCAAAAAGTCCTCAATATTCTGACTTGCAAGAATGATTGAGGATTCTTTTTTTCGTACTCTTTTCATTGAGTTACGGATATATTCAATTGCTGTCATATTAGTTAAGAATAGATAAAGTTCATCAATGGATGCGGTTGTGTTACCTACACCGAGCAACTGATTGCTCATATATGACAAGATATTAAAGAGCATTGCATCTTTGAGCCTTTTGTTTGTATCCATAAGTCCTTTGACACCAAACACCAAGAATGCATCATCAGTAATATTTGTGTGTCCATTGAAATATTTGCTTTCAGCACCTACACACATACTGTGAATACCCAAACAGATTTCTTGCAAAGTATCTTCTGTGTAAAGATGCTTGTAGTGATTGTTGTATGTCATAAATTCTTTTTCACACAAGTCATACAAATCTTTCATAACAGGGAAGTCCTTAGGCTTCATTTTACTGTAATCTGTTGTATCGGTAATATTAAACTTTTCATACAACTTGGAGAGCATAATTTCAATAGTATCAATCTGTGCATCTGTAAAGTCCTTGTAGCTTCTGAAAAAGTCTTTAAGGAATGCAATGTGTTGTGACAATCTTGATACCTTTCTGAATGCTTCAGGAGCAGACAAGTCATCTTCATCAAAATCTTCTCCCCATGCTTTAGGTTCAAGTGGATTGATTGTGTATTTGCCTGACATAAAGTCAATATAACAACCATCAAGAGATGAGCAAAGTTCTTCGTATTCAGCTTCAGGGTCAAGGCAGATAATCTTCTTACCCGACTCGCGAATATTTGTTAGCAACAGTTTAAGAAGATAACTTTTACCCTGACCACTATTACCGAGGATAAGAATATTTGATGTTGTCTTATCTTCTGCTCGTCTGTCAAAGTCAACAAGAATGTTCGTACCATATTTATCTCTGCCGATGTAGATACCATTAGGGTCTGTCTTACCTGAAAAATTAAATGGATATAAGTTTGCCACAGAGCTTGCAGGAAGCACTCTTTCAAACTGTGTACCAAACTGATTAAATCCCACAGGCAGAACAGATAAAAAACCTTCTTTTTGTCGCAAAGTGAGACGCTCAACTGAAATCTTCGAACGAGTAAGTTCCATCGCGACTTCACTCTGTAATTCCTTTAACTCATCCATACTTTTTGCTTTTAATTCGATGAATACGGAACAATGAAGTAGCGGTTCTCTGTTCTTACGAAGGTTTGCAAGCATTTCAATTACATCCTGTAAATTGCCTTCAGCTTCAATGGTTTCATTTACATCGTTGCCACCACTTTTGAGTTTGTTTCTTCTTGTTGCATTCTGGATAATCTTACGCTGTTCCATACTTTCAACAAGACGATGGTAGATTCTCAATGTAACGCCATTTCTATCGGCAAGTTGTGAGAGTATTGCCTGTTCTTCAGTTGCTGGTGGATATTCTCTTACTGCCCATGCGCAACGATATGAGTCACCAACTATATAGTGGTCAGAGAGGAATTTGATTGTGCTTGGAAGAATACAATCAAAGAAATTTTTTGTACGAATTTCTTCAATCTGTTCGGGAGTTAGTTCTTTATGTTTTTTCATTTTTACCTCCTATGAAATAGAAAAAGACCGCTTTGTTTTTAACAAGACGGCCGAATTTAATAGTTATACTTTGAAGTATAATTATTTAGAGTATAATTCTTTAGTTATAAAATACAAAACAAAAGACCACTTTGCTTTAACACAAAATGGTCAATTAGTTTACATATTTAAGGTATAATCCTCGGCAACATCTTGATTCACGTCATCATCAATATTATCAACTATCTGACGGCTAGATATTGCGATACCTTGAAGATATTCAATTCGACTCTCAACAGATGAAATAATTGCATTTACTCTGTCTGCATCGATATACTCACCAGCATTTTCAAATACTTTCTTAATATCTCTGTTGATTCCTTTTAACGCTTCAAAATTAATCCAATCAAAAGAGGTAACAAGATTTAATTGTTCTTCATGAGTCTTTTCAAATGGTTTGCACTCTATTGTTTTGCCAGAGAGGATTTGATTTGTAAGTTTATCGTATCCAAGGGATGAACCGCTATCATAAACAGGTGCAGGATACAACCATTCCAGAGTATTTGCATCACGAACAAGACCAAAGTTATTTTGATGACGGTCTTCATTGGCGATAATGTAATCAACAACAATCATTTGGTCAATTGCATGAATAATATTTTTCACACCATACAATTCACAACAATTGATATAATGCTGATATACAGAAACATCACTTCTCTTTTTATTAGCTTGCATCACACGCCACGCACTGACTAATTCGGTATTCCCTGTAATAAAATCCTCACATACGCTATATGGTTGACCATTTTCATCGAAAATTACAGAATATGAAACATGAGGAATATTTAACCTATCCATTATTATCGATGCAATTACTTCGTTGAAAGGTTGCTGCATAAACGGAGTACTGCCTGATTTTAACAAGCAACGTTTTCCATTAACAATTTTCCAACGCTTTTTAAGACAACCATCCGAAGTATTATCAGGCGAATGATAATTAACATCATCTTTATTAAGTCGTTTTCCCCAAAGAACGTCACCAATATCTTCAGAAAACTCATTATCAAAGAAATTAACTGTTTCCCAAGATATGTTTTCGTTTTGAGGTTTAATCCAATACTGGTCTGAAAGGCTTAAACCAAAGCATTTAGTTAACAAAATTTTGGGATTAGAAATATTCAATACTTCTAATGCTTTTTTTACACCCGAACGGCTTGCGGGGATTGAACGGTCAACCCACCAATCATTGAGGGCGACACGGTCGGCAATACCATTCTTGTCAACTATTCCCACAGGGAAATGTTGTACATTAAATATTTTTACAATCTTTAATATGTGTCCGGTTTCGTTATCTAAATCCAAATCTGCAACCAAGACATTTTTATGCATTAATGAATATTCCATTCATGCCACCTCCATTCATTTCGTTTCTTTTCAAGTTATTGTACCACACTTTCATATAATAAATCAATAATTTTAATGTTTTTCAAAGCGAATCTATGCTAACGAATTGCTCACCATCAATATCAGGCATCTTTTCACCATTCATTGATGCGCCAAAATACAAGGCAAAGAACCTCTTAATATCTTCTTTTTTCATTCGTCTCACCTCGAAGCCTTGCTCGGATATGAGTTTCTCTACCTTGTTGGCAGAGGAGAAGACCTGTTCAGGTTTTTGTGAACGGTATCGGGTAACAAAAACAAACTGTCGGGCAGTTGCCATTTCAATCTGTATATCATCAAGAAAGTCCATATCATTTTTAAGGATTTTCTTGACCTTTGAATTTGGTTCTTCCTCATATCTGCTCTGTAAATACATCTTATTGTTATCAAAGCATTCTGATGCATCTGTACAAGCAAATTCAATATCAGGTAATGCTGATAAAAGCATCATGAAGTGCCTAATTTTGTTTTCGATATTTACACTTGAAAGCACAGAGATATTGGTCGGTGCAATCGTATAGAAAACAAGTTCACCACGATTGGTTTCTACACCATATTGGGTGAACTTGGTAACGCCGATTAAGTCCTGAACTGAATGTCCTTTTTTCTTTTTATCTTTCTTTGTCAAAAAATCACTTCCATTCATAATATTGTTGGGTTGAAATGAAGTATCTCACTGCATATTTTATAAAATCCAATATTGTGGTTTCATCCATACGGATAGTTAAAAAGCCATAGCACAAGGTTACGGCAATTGGAATTAACCATTTAAACTGCACTAGAACAACAATGGATAAAAGCAGAGACACTCCTAATATTGTAAAATCTTTAAGACTCCACAACCATAAGTTTGCGGTAGCTTTGAGATTTTGTGGATATAAGTATTGTGTCATTATTTTTCTCCTTTTTTATCTTGCTCTTGCAAGTGAACGTGTCATATTTACAGCAGTTGTTGATGCATGAACTACCGACATCATATTTACCTTTACGCTTGAATCAAGACCAAACTGTTGAGCTATTCTCGGCACTTCATTTGCGGCAAGCATAATACCAAGTGCGAGAAGCATATTGTCAGGGAATGTTATTAAGCCAAGGTATAGCAAGGTTGTCTGTAAAAATGCTGTTAAGCATAAAGCAGCAATCTGTTTCATCCATTGATTGAAGCCATCCGTATATCCTCTCGGAACGGAGAACATATATAGCGAACCGACTGCCATCTGCACAAGCAGAATTCCACCTCGTTTGATATTCTGAAAGAAAATCTTAACAACACAGTAACCAAACACAATAAGGGCAATCAAACTATACAGTGTAATCTGCATAGTTTGAGGTGCCATAAATGTTGAGGTTAATATGTTCAATGCTTTTTGTGACAAATTGATACCTTGTTCGTTTGCAAAGATACTTGCAAGGTCATGCGAGAATGTATTCTGTAAGTTTATGCAGAACTTGTACAATTCTACTGGTACTATACCTATCAGCGAGCAGGCAAAAAAGCCCTTTAAGATATTGATTGCAGTTGTCTTTACATTGGCACGACCTTGCTGATATTCAATTGCAACATCAAATACTGCTACAACCGTACCAGCGGTGAACAGTGTCCAACCGAACAAAGTAAATATCATTATTGTTGCATCTACCCATTCAAGTTCAAAGATTTCTGCACCGAGATTACCCATAACCGTAAAAAAGTCGGCAATAGCACCATACACCATTTCATAAATCCAACGCAATGCGGTGTCCCAAATAGTTCTTGCTATCTGTTCGCCAAGAGTATCAAAGACTGTGCCTATTGAATCTCCTATACCGGAGATAAGGTCACCGAGCCAATCAAACATGCTCTACACCTCCGCATCAGATAATTGTCCAGATGTACAATGGAGCAGTAAGTGTAAAGATAAGACAGGCAAATAAAATGCACGGTGCAGTAAATTCAAACTGACCATGCTTTTTATACTCAAAATATGCTGTTCCGACTTTTACAAAAAAAAGGATTGCAAGAATCATGTCAACCACAGGGAAGACAACATTGTTTACAACCTGTTGTACCTGACCTTTAGCTGCATTCCAAGTATTTTCAACTGCACCTGCAACATCTCCTGCAGCAAATGCCATTACAGAAAAGCTGCAGATAATCAAAGTAACAAGCAGTGCCGCACCAATTGTTTTTAAGTGTTTGTTTTTCATAAGATTGCCTCCTGATTTATTCTTCATCTTTTTTCTTGATAGTGATAATAACATATGCTACAAGTCCACCAAAAGCAACAGCAGTCATACCAATCCAGAATCCTAATCTCCATGGCACATCTGTATTAGGAATATTAGGGTTTGGTGTTTCAGATTTAGGTATTTTTTCGTTTGAGATTTCAAGTTCAATTATTGTGCCATCTTCTGTGATTTCAAAGTAATGATATCCGTCATCTTTGATATATCCGTCTGGGGCTGACTTCTCATAAACGAAGTATCCATTATATCTTAAATCGTTCATGATATATACACCGACTTCATCCTCTTTGAGTTCGCCTATAAGAATATCAATTTCAGGATTGAATTCTTTGTTTCCGTCAACATCCACATAGATTTCAAATATTGCTCCTGAAAGTTTTGTTTCAAGGTTATCTTCATCAACTTTTGTTACTTTAACAGAGCCAAGAATAAATTCATTTTCTACAATAAGCTCGATAATTTCTCCATCTTCCATAACATTTACCGTATATACTGTAGTGTTTAGTTTGAATGAAGGGGGGGATTTAAGTTCGCGAACAATCCATTTTCCGTATAGAATATTTTCAAATCCAAACACACCAATTTCATTTGAAGTAGAAATCATAAAGGCAGTTTCTTCTGTGAATTCAGTTTCATTTTCTTCGAAAAGACCGAAGACTGCACCTGCGATAGCAAAGCCATCTTCATCAATTTTCTTACCTACAATTGTTCCACGAATAGGCTTGTTTTCAACCACTATTACCACTACTGTAATTCCACCATCTTCTGTTGCAGTATCCGCAGTAACATCAAAAGATATAGGATTTTTTTCAACTACATATCCGTAAGGTGCCTGAACTTCAACAAGAGTATATCCTTTACCATAAGGGAGCCTTTCAGGTGTTATGAGTGAACCGCTTGCATCGGTATAGAATGTATCAATGGTTGTGGGTGTAGGATAGGTATATGTCATTGTTACAAGTTTGCCATCAGGGTCATAAATCTGGAAACCTGCACCAGCGTATGGAATTGTCTTTCCTGTTTCTGCATCTTTTTTGATTACCTTAACATAGCTTTCAAAGTTTGCGTTGTTAATGATGTAACGGTATGTCTGACCGTCAGAATTGATTACCACATCAAAGTCAGAAATGAATTCTTTGCCATCTGCACCTTTGGCTTGATGCACGGTATATGTACCATATGGTAAATCTTTTGTCTGTGCAAAGCCGTTTTCGTCACACACAAGTGTATCTCGTTCTGTTCCTTTTGCCTTATTGTAACTGCCAGCAGATTTAAGATATACTTGGAATTCAGCACCGACTTCAGGATGCTCAATCTGAGTACTACCATCGTCTGAATGCTTGATAATGGCAATCTTGCCTTTAATAACCTGTTCTGTTACATTCATTGAGAGTGTATTCTTTTCTACCGTATAGTTCTTTGATTCAGCACCGATTTTATATACTGTTTCATCAAGAAGATAGCCTTCACTTGCAGTAATCTCTCTCAATGTCCAATTGTCACCGCAAACATATTCTTTTGTTGTAAATTTACCATTAGCATCTGTGGTGTATTCATCAATCAACTCATTACCGTTGTAAATGCCATAGACTGCACCTGTGAGAGTTGCATCGCCTTGAGCATAGCCTGTTTTAGAATCTGCTTTTGTAACTGTTACTGTGAACTTCTTGAGTACATTATGGAATGATTTTTCAGTTACCTTATTCCATTCAATGTTCGCACTTTGCACTTCAGGTATTACATATTTTGAATCAACATCGACTTCTTCAAGAGTGTAGTTGTTACCCATAAGTACATCATTGAATGTCGCAACACCATTTTTATCAGTTACTGCATATTCATCAACTTTAAGTCCTGAATGAGATGTTCCGTAAAGGTGGAATTTAATGCCCTTGTTGAAACCATCTTCTGATGTTTTTGTTACTTTCAAGTCTCCTCGTTTGAGAGTGTTATTGAAAGTTACTGTTGAGGTCTGTCCTGAAACTACAGTTACAGTTCTTGTTTCCTGTGGCTCGTATTTATCCTCAACTATTTCTGTAATGGTGTATGTACCGGGTTTTAAGTTGCTTATGGTAATTCTGCCGCCATTTTCGGTTTTAACTGTTTTATCAACACCATTACCTTTGATATGGAATGAAATTGCATCAACTTTACCATCTTCGGATGTTTTTACAATCTGGACTTTACCGGGTATCTGTTCATTCACAGCATTGATAGTAACTGTTCCTTTATTACTGGAATTTAAAGTTACAGTCCATTCTGATTGACCTGATGCTTGATAATTTGTAGGGAATACAGTTTCTTTTACTGTATATGTGCCGTAAGGTATTCTTTCCTGTGTAATTGCATATCCGTTGCTATTAGTTGGACCAATTTTGTATTGAATGCCTGTTTCTTTATGTGTAGCAACAAACACAGCACCACTTAATGCTTTACCATTGGTATCCTTTTTGTATATTTCAATTACACCATTTTCTTCAATAATCTCTGGAACAATAACTGATGATACTAACTCTGCCGCACCATTTTTTGATAAACCTTCTAAAGTAATAATTTCAGGACCACGACTGTTGCCCACATGAGTAATGAAGTTTTTACCGTTATATTTACCAGCATACAAGCCGACATGACTTACCGTTCCGCTTGCAGTAAACACAATCAACGAACCGATTGGGATTTCTTCATCCGCTGTAAAAGTCTTTCCATCTGAACTTTGCTTAAACGAGATTTCTCTTGCTTTTCCTGATTCAACCCATTTCTGTGCAGAAGTTGACCATGCACCTGATGACTTTAGGTTTGTCGGGCGAATATAGTCAGATGTATCCATTCCTACAATGTTAGGAAGGTAATTAAAGTATACATATGAGCAATATGAGGCACAGCAGAGACCATACTTCTCAAAACGAGCAAGGTTTGGCGCTTTGCCTGAAATCGTTGATATGTCTGTAATCGTTTCTATACCTTCATTTGCAAAACTCGAGTCATAACTAATATTTGACAGAATACTGTCTGATACCATTGAACCATATTTTATAAAAATTTGACCGTTGTTTTTCAATGCTTGCACATCATATCCTGTGTATGCCAATGCATCAAGATAGACATTATCAAGCATCTCATCAGGAATATCTGATGAAGGTGTAGCAAATACTGTAATACTAATTGATGAAAACATTAATGTTATAGCAAGAATGATTGCCAGAATATTTTTAATGTTAATATTTTTATTGAACATAAATATCGTCCTTTCAAACAAAAAACTCTGCTACATTAAGTAACAGAGTTCCTTTTAATATATTTTGTTTTACAAATTATCGCTATTTTCCATAGTAACTGCGATGTCACAATACCACATTCCACTTTCGTATGTGATTCCTATGCCGATATATTTGTATCGACTGTCACCAACATACGCCCAGTGTCCTGAACTGTTCCTTGTGAGTGTTGCAAATTTCTTTGCTATCTCATCAGCCGTTCCTACATACCTAGCATTTGCTATTGCTTCGCCAGCATTAGCGGTGTAGTAGGGTTCACCTGACATTCCATACAAGGATGGGTTAACATACTCACCATATTTGAGTGCAGTAGCGGCAGTTCGTTCATCTTCTGTATCGTGAGCAAAGTTAGATATTAATTGACGACTACGATATTCTGCGTATTTGGTTAATCCAGGCAGTTTAGTCGCTACGGGAGCACCTTGCTCTTTACGATACTCATTAATGTAATAAACTAACCTTTCCGCTATTGCTTTCTCATCAGCCTTTGTAGCATACTGAATAGGATTTGTTGTTTTTGTTTCAGTTTCTTGTGACTTGGGGGTAGTTGTTATGATGGTTGCTTTTGAATCCTTAACAGTTGTCGTTTCTTTACTATGAGCATTTTGGCCACTTGTTATTTCTTCACTTTTAGGTTTTGTACTTTCTTCTGTAGGTTCGGTAGTGCTTTCAGTTGCTTTCTCAACTGTTTCTGGTTCGGTTGTGGATTCCTTTACCGTTACATTTGATTGGGTAGTGGTAGTCTGTTCTTCAGTATTTCTGCATCCTGTTATGCTTAGAAGGAGTGCTATGCATAGAAACATCGATAATGCTCTTTTCATAATTTTCACCTCTAACTCATACAATACACAAAAATTTTCAAAAGTCCAGCAAATTGCGAATGTTTTTTACATATCCTGAGAAACAGCTTCATCCTGTGTAACATCTTCACTCTGCGTCTGATTTTCTCTCATTTCTAACTGTTCTTCATAGGCCTTAAGAACAACGCTATTGAGTTCAGCACGAGCTTCTGATGAAATTGGATGGCATACATCTGAATATTTCTGTTCACCATCTTTTGTGTACTTGCTCTGTGGCATTGATACGAAAAGACCTTTTTTAGATTCAATTACCTTTACTCCGTGAAAAGCAAAAGCATCAGAAATCGTGATACTTGCAACTGCCTTCACATTACTGTCCTCATAATCAACCATCTGTGTGATTTTTGCTTTGATATTAAGTGAAGATTTCTGTTTGTTTGTGTTCTTAAAATTTGATTTTTTGTTTGCCATAATGACTATCCTTTCTTAACCATAATAAATTGTGAATCCCATATCATTCTGAACATCTTCTTCGAGGATTTCTTCAGGTTCGGAGAAGCGTTCCATATATTTTTGTACTTCTTCATCTGTAAGGGAACAGAAGTCATCTTCTGTCAATCCCACCACAAAGAAAGAGCCAGCGATAATTGAAGAACCATTACCGATACGGCGATTACCATCAAGACCGATGAGTTTACCTTCTTCGTTACATATGATGGCAGTACCATCCTCGTTATAAACAAGTTCGATAAGACCACCAACTGCTTTCTGTTCAGCATCAAGTGTATGTTCGATTTCAGAAACAAAAGGTTTTCTGTGTGGTTCAACATACAAAATTTGCATCAGGTTGTCCTGTTTGTGAACAAGTGATTCGTCAAAGTCAATCTTTGCAAAACCTATACTGTCACAGTAATAAAAACCAGATTCAAGGTTATCAATGTTTTCTTCAAGTTTAACCACATCCGATACAGAGAGTGAATGACCTCTATGTAACGGATGACCATCTGTATTGAACTTTTTGAATACATCTTCAAGTGAGTTACTTTCAACATCTCCTTTGAAAACCTCGTTATACAAAGATGCATCAACTTTTTTATCTTTGAGATGGTCAAGTGGTTGAAATTTAGCACCAACATTATCTCTGTTGGTGTCAATCTGATAAATTTTAATATTCATAATATTAAACCTCCATTTTCATATTGGTTTGCTGTTCTGCCCACATTACTGAAAGGTGAACAAGTGCTGCTCTCTGTTGCTCGGCAGAAAGGCCATTGAGGAAGTCATAAAGTGTAACTTCATCATCTTTTTCAGTATGATGCTGACTGCAGTTGTCACAGATTTTCTCTCTTTTTACTGTAACCGAAGTACCGTCAGGATTTTCTGTGAAAGATAATACATCGTTGTAGTTAAATCCAATTTTTTGTCTGATTTCAAATGGAATTGTAATTCTTCCTCGTTTACCAAGAATTCTGAATAGTTTCATTACACCACATCCTTTACACATTCCTCACAGAAATCGAAGCAAGGGCAGTTAGCACAGTCTTCATCACAATCCATATTGAGAAATTCACATTCTTCGCAATTGCCATCGCAAACGAAATCGCCCTCATTTTCTGCAACTTTAATTACAATAGTTCCTTTTCGAGCACTGATATACAAAATACCAGCTTGGCTTACACCGGCTTCTTCAAGTATTTCAGTCGGGATTGCTAAAAGGATATATTCATTTGAATTTAATTTTTTATCTTGCATTGAACAATACACTCCTTTAAGATTTTTTCATAATTTACATCATCTTCTTTAATACCGTTATGAAGATTGAATAAAGTCATTTGTTTGGGTTTTGCTTTTTCTCTTTCGTACAAATCGTAATTACCAATAAGCAACTCCTTGAACTCTTTCCCGGCATCATATCGTTGAGCCATAGAGTGAGTACGTGAGAAATCAAGCATTGAAAATCCTTTATACAATTCCCTTATTTCAGGGCAATCGTTGTAGGACAACAAAAACTTTCCATTGATATTTTTGAGAGTATCACGAAGCCTTACATGGTCATCCCATCCAAACTCCACAGCATACATATCTTCAGTAGAGAAATATGGCGGGTCAAGATAAAAGAAGGCATCATTTCTGTCGTAATGACGAATCAGAGTTTCAAAGTCCTGATTTTCAACAACCACATTTGCCATTCTGTTTTCAAGTTCCTGAATAAGACCGAATAATTTCCGTATATCAAAAGGCTGTGAAGCAAAGGATTTGCAACTACTCGAATAACTGTAGCGAAGCAATTTCAGAAACATTGCGGCTCGGCGTATATCATAATCTTTCGTTATCCTTGTACGGATTTCTTTAAGTTCATCTGCTTCGGGAACAGGGAATGACAATTCTGTCAACTTAAGTTCTTCCGAAAGGTATTCATCGCTGAATTGCTCATGGTCAAAGAACCTGCGGATTGCGATAAAATCCTCACGGGAATTGAGGTTGCAAAACCCTAACTCACGAATTGTAGCTACTGTGCGTTCTTTCATACAATGAAAGAGGTTAGCTAAATTTCGGTCAAAATCGTTATACACCTCAAAGGGATGTATTTCGGGTTTACCAAGCAACACACTACCTGAGCCACCGAATACATCAATAAATCTGCCGTAGTTCAAAGGAAACACGGCATAAAGAATATGTAGGATGGAAGATTTATTTCCCACCCTTGATACAGGAGTCTTAATATTAACCACCTTACTTTCGTAAGGCATCAATCGTTCAAAACAAAAAGCGGTACCAATCTGTTAAAAACGATTGATACCGTAAATCTTTATCTATTCATATCTTCGTCAGCTTTTGATGCTGCATTGCAAAACGCCATTGCAATAACGCCAATCGTACAGCCGACAACACAACCTATAAAAAACTTTAGCAAATTATCACCACCCTTAATTATGTCTGTATCTCGAATCTTTCCTCATAATCTTCGTTCATCTCATCTTCTGATGTGATATTTACATACTCACCGATAATAGAAAGAGCTTCGTCATAACTTCCAGATACTCTTATACGGTCACGCATTTGTACTGCTTGTTCAGCCAATCCATTATCACGAAGTGTTTTTGAGGCAATGCCAATAAGGTTGAAGATATTTCCATCCTTGCCAATGAGGGGACAGTCAGGCTTTCGGCGTTCTCTAATGAACCCACCCAGGTTATTGGGCACAAAATCTGAAAGCCAAGTACCAGCAAATGACTCGTATGTTTTCAATCGCCAGATTGCGAATTTGCCTATATCAAGCGCAACATTTTCAAATGGGAACAAAAGACAAGTCAAGTCATTATGAGTGAAACTCTGACAGTCAGTAAATTTTGTGTTGTTCAAAAGAATACCGTCTTTTGTCAGCATTTCATTGATGCCGTCAACCCATTCCTGCAGGTCACCGCCGCATCCGAGAAGAACCAATCCTTCTTTTTCGTTCATTCGACGAAGGTCATTACTAGTAATATTGGTTATACTCATAAGTTTAATTCTCCTATATCTTCTGATTCGTCTTCGTTTTCATCTTCTGGCAGTGTATAGTCACCGTCAAGGTAATCACCGAATGCAATTGAATCATTGCCAATAAAATGTGGTTTTGTATCTTCATCAAAGGTAATGAACTTCTGACTACCCAAATCAAGTTTTTCATTGATGACAATAGTACCGCCGAAGTTTACTGTTACATTTTCTTCCAATGTACTGTATTCGCCGGAATCATCTGTACGGATATGGTAATAGTGTAGACCTTTTGGAACATCATGGTCAGTCAATTTTTTATCTGAATACAACGCAGGCTTACCAAGAACTTCTACGAGTTCATAATCACCATAGTGAACAGAGATGTAATCATTTTCTGCGATATTGAGAACAAGACCAATTTCTTCGAGGTCATACTCCATAACTTTTGCCGCAAATTCGATTGATTCTCTATCATTTTCAGGGTAGTACTGCGAAGTGATTTCGCCATTTTCGTATTCCCATCTACCACAATTCTGACCGATATCTTCATCAGCCCATTCATGACTGAATTTAATATCAGGGAATATTTCAGCAAGTTTATTAATAACTGGGTGAGGTGATGACCACGCAGTTGTGAAATATAGAGCATCCATTTCGGCATAGGACATATCCTCACTGTAGCCATAAGAATTCCACTTTGTACCCCAGTTATTGATACTCCACTCATACCATGTTGAGTAGCCATACTGATAAGCATTCTGGAAAGCTTTCTTTCCTAATTCCCAATCTCCTCGTTCAACATCCTTGCGGATTTCAAGGAATTTTTCTTCACTTTCAGCAGGGACATTAAGTAAATCTAAATTCTCGACTTTTCTTCCGAAAGTATAAATTTCGAGGAATTCCTTGTATGCTTTGAGACCTCTATCTGTTCTGCTTCCGCTTTCAATGTTTAGTGATTCGGGCATTGGAATGAGTTTGTTAAAGTCAATAGTACCAATACCGAATTCGTCAACTTTAATCTGCTCAAGCATTTCTTTGATTCTGTCGGCATCGCCCTCATATTTAACTATGTTAGTAATATGGTTTGGCATTTTTGTTTCTCTCCTTTATTAGTTGTTTCTGAAAAAAGGCATAAAAAAATCGGACTACCTGAAGGTATCCGAGACTTCTATACTTTCATCAATTTTTACATTCCCATGACTGGACCATTATCTTCATCCATGTCATCATCATTTTGTGTTGTGCCTTGTTCTTCTGCAAGTTCCTGTTCCGTGAGCTTACGGAAGGAATCTTCGCCAGGGACAAGACCCAACTGTCTGCCATTGTCAAAACTACAATGGACAGTTCCAAGTGAGTCAACTGTTCTTACAGTTCCTCTTGTGTTCGGCGGAATAGGGCGGGGATCATCACCCATATGCAAAAGCAATACTCTTGTTCCGACAGGATATTGCTTTTTATATGTTTCCGCCATTCTGCTCATTCTTTCCCATTCGTTCATATTTTCACCTCCTCGAATGTTTAAATTGCTTTTTAACAAATATTTTTAATTAAATCATATATCATCAACTCCTTTTGGGCATAAAAAAAGAGCTAATCGTTTGATTAGCTCTTTTCACAATTAAATTCATAAAGCAAGAAAAATTATTTGTTGCACACTTTTTTACAATCTAGCCCAATGGTATTACACAGTGTTTTTATGTCAGTACAATGTTCAGTCATTATTTTAGAAATATCTAATTTGTTAACAAACCCTTCCACTTTACTTCCTTTAACATACACTTTGTTTGCTAATTTGAACAAAGTTTTTAAAGATTCTTGCCCCGTTCCTTTGGGGCGTTTTGTTGTGTGTGCCAATCGAAGGAAATCCAATATGCCCTCAAAATCTGACAAAAACCATTCTTCAATTGATTGTCTAGCCGTAATGTATGTTGCTTGCTTAGCTCCCGCTTCTTTCAATGCAGCTGCAACCGCTTTTTTATTAAAAGGTGGTTTTCTAGAAAATTCAAAAGCATCAGAATCAATACACATAAATACTCTAATTTCTTTATTAGGATTTTTATTTTTTATATAATTAAATTTTCTCAATGCGTCTTTTTTATAATTACCTATACCACTCATATCAACCCATTCAAAAGAACAAGTAAAAGGGGCATCCATTAAGTCATGAGCTCTTTTTATCACAGCTTTATAGAACTCAATTTCAGTAGGACCTTCAACAAATAAAGCAATTACTTTATTAGCCATCGATTTCAACATACTCCATTAAATATTCATCAGAATCTGATGAAGCAATAAGATTAAATATATAATCTCCAACGGATCTGTCATATTCACTTGCATCCTTAAGAAGAAGATTCACCTTATTTGAAGCAATTCTATTGAATTTTGACTCTCCGGTATTACTAGACATTCCGATATATACGCTGTGAGGATTCAGATATTGAATTATATATGGCGAATGACTAGTAATTACAATTTTACAATTATTAACTAATTGACTTAATACATCTAAATAATTTTGCAATAATCCTGGATGGATCGAATTTTCAGGTTCTTCAATAGCAATCATAGATAATCCTTTAATATCCGCAATAACTGCAAAAGTCAGCATTAAAAAAATTCGTTTTGTGCCATCGGATAAACTTTCAAAGCCAACTGGTTGCAACATTTTGTCGTCAACAATGCTCATTGAATAGATGCTATCTGTAAATATAAATGGCACATCTTCTGAAACACTAGAAACATTTACTTTTACATCCTGATTCAATTTGAATTCTCTTACAATTATATCTTTAACATCTGGAAATAATTGTTTAAATGCATTAATTAATAATAAATATTTGCTCTCGTAATCCTTTTTTAAATAATATATTGCACGAGGAATGCTTTGAATTCCTTGTAATTCTAGTTCTTGAAAACCTTTAATAACAAATGGGTCTGGTGCAAAAGATGGTCCAGCATCTAAATGTCTCTCAATAAAATATTCTATAGAACTTACTTGTTTAAGAATATCCAAATAATACAAGTCGTCTAATGCCAATAGTTTTTTTAATACTAAACTGTTTCCGTCAATCTTTATGTTTTTGCTACAACGTCCCGTTTCAGAAGGTCTAAATTGAGCAATATTATCAGTCCTATTTATATATGAGTTGTATTTTTGATTTTTTTCATTTTTCTTAATATTTAAATATTCATTTGCAATTTGTGCTGGAGAATTATCAGTTTCCCACGAAAATGAATATCCGTAATTAACGTAATACTCTTGTTCTTTTGAAGTAAGTTTCACCTCCATATCGAACTCAAAGTTTTTACCAGCATTTGCCTTCAAAATAGGAATTCCTTGTTTAGATGCCATCAACGCAGTCCTTGCCTTACTAGGAAAATGAATAAAATCAAAGCCAAAATCAATAGCGTCCATAACATTTGATTTACCGTATCCATTTAATCCTACAAGAGCGGTAATATTATCAAAATGCAATTTAATTTTTGATATATTTCTAAAACCGCCAACCGTAATGTTCAAAATTTCCATATTTTCTACCCCTTGCATTACAATAATATCTCGTAATTTCTTGTGCATATAAATATTACCACCTTTTTTTACAAAATGCAACATTTTTTTGCGTATATTTCAAAAAACTTTATGATTTTACGAAAAAATCATAAAGTTTCGCATTGCTTTTTTACGGTAATTATATCCTATGGGTAATAAAAAACATAGTTTTTCTTGTCGACAGTAGTTTTTATTCACGAACATTTGTTCTGTTATCTATTTTACATATAATATTATCGATTGTCAACAACTTACAATAAATTACGAAAGAGATAGTTGTCTTATATAAATTTTAATAGGTTAAAAAAGAACATGAATAATAGTGATCTTTAGTAAATTTTTAAATTATTTTGTCACAAAACATTAAATAGTTTCGATTAATTATATAACAAAATACTTATAAAAAGAAGGAGTAATAATATGAACACATCGTTTTTAGATAATGATAACAACTATGTTATTTCTAAAGAAAACCTTACCAAGTTATCGAAAACCTATTTCCCTCAAAATGCAACGAATAATTATATAGGTGATTCAGATGCTGTTTATGAATGGGAAAAGGATAAGAATTTAGCTCGTCATATGTTTTTACATACTGATGCATATCACGAGTTTTTAAATGATAATTCTTTAATTCTTTTAGGCAGAACTGGAACAGGAAAAACTGCAATAATGTTAAGTGCTGAAGATGATGCACGCAAAAAAAACGAACACAGCATCCGTTGTTCTTCTGTTATAAGCATTAGTTGTCAAGAATTAATCATAAACTTAGCTAATTGTGAAGAATTAAGTGAAACAAACCAAACGACAACTACTATAAAAATCAAAAAAATCATCAAAATGTTTATAAATAGTATAGTTATGAAATCAATTTTCGAAAATGCGACAGAGGACGAGAAACGGACCACTGAAATCAAAGTTATTAAAGATTATCTTGAGAGAAATGGTTTTATAGATAAAAAAATCGGGCAAACATTTATCAATAGTTTTCTTAAAGTTGCTAGTGTTATCGAAACTGATAATGCTATCGCAAACAACACTTTAAAAGTAACCAGTTCTATTCTTAAAATAATCGACACTTTAACCGCTAGAGGTTATGAAAACGCAATAGAAGCCATGCAAAAACACATGAGCGAGCGCGAAAGAATTTTGGTTCTCATAGACTCTTTAAATGAATACGATGTTAACAAAAAAGATATCGTTTTAATTGTAAAAGGTCTTATAGATGTTTGTTTTCATTACTATAATCATCCCAACAATAAAATACTCATGAAAATAGCCCTTCCATCAGAAATATATAATAAAGTTTTGATACGATTACCTAGTAAACAAGTTGGCAACACCGTGGTAATTAGATGGAAATATAAAGAAATTATTGTTTTACTTGCATTAAGAATTTATGCTTGTTATAAAACAAAAAAATACAAAGAGTTAGATTTTTGCAAAGAATTTAATGATTATACTGATTTTTATTATGATATAAATCCTAAAGCCTATGAAAATTCAATTAATCTTCTCAATAACATTTTACCAATATCTTGTCCAACAAGTCTTTCCTTTGATTTTCTAACTTTGCCCTATTGCATTAGACATACATTGAAGAAACCTAGAGAAATTATTTTTATGTTTAATAAAATTATTGAACAAATTGTAAAAAATAAAAATTCAAAGTTTCTTCTTGAAAATCCAAATCAAATTAAGGATATTGTTCATTCTACACAAGATTATATGATTAGTTCTGCTTTGAGTATGTATCAAAATTCATATTCTGGTATTTATGCTGCTGTTGAAAGTTTATTTAATGATAATGATTTTGTCTTTACTGGCAAATCGATTACCGATAAATTGAAAGAAGCAATTCAAGCTGCTAAAAAAGAAACTGAAAACATTTTAACACCAGCAGAACATTTAAGTGTTGATAACTCATATGAACCATTAGACGAATACTTGCTTTCACAAATCCTTTTGGAAAGTGGATTAGTTGGTGAAATAACGAAAAAAAGTGTGATAATTGAAAATCATATGTTTGAAAATAACAATAATTCTATTTGCATATTAACAGCAAATTTTGACTTTATTATCTCAGCTACCACTAGATACCATGTATTTAAAAACGATGTTCAATATGCTTTACACCCTATGTGTTATGAAAATTATAGTTGTAATGTTGATAAATACACACTGGTTTATCCTAATGGATTTACTGACGACGGAGATGTTGTCATAGATACAATTACTGCAAAATAATAACTGAACACTTACTTGGAGCATGCTCATAATTTGGACCGCTCATGTATCATTTTAGCGAAAGCTTGACGCAAACATAAAAAAATGAGCATAGTTATCCAAATTACTAGGCACCAATTTCCTTGCATATAAAAAAGAGCTAATCAAATGATTAGCTCTTTTTCCTTTATACATTAATGAAATTTTTAATTGTTTTTTATTGTATCCAAATAATGAGCAACTATATTGTCCATATCTCCATAAAGAGTTGCTCTGTTTATATGTAAAGTATCTAATTCTTTTAATATATTTTCTTTACATTCATCTGGAATAATGATATGAGTAATTCTAAACTCAAGATTTTGAGATTCAAATTTCGCTGGTTGCTCTTTTTCCTTATTTATACCGAATACTCCAAACAATCCACTTTGTAATACTAATCGTTTAAATCTTTGTCTAGGTTTTACTATTAGAAGCATATTATCTAGATGTTGTGGGTCAATTTTTGGCATGAAATGCGGTTTTTCATTTCTTATATTGTGAATTAACCTTTGAATATCTATTCTATTGTTAAAAGAATCTATCATTTCATCTTGCGCTTCCTTATTAATGCATTGTCCATAACGATTGTATGAATAGCCAGTTGGAAAATCAAAAAGCTCTTTATATTCATCAAATTTAAAATTGGATACATCTATATTGTCAAGAAAAGCAATATTGGATAATATTGACACTGTATCACTATCGTAGTACTTATAATAATCTTCTTTTAAATCAACTCTAATTACATCCCCATGTGCTGAACTGTCAATTTCTTTGCGATTAATTACATCTTCATATGCTTGAGTGTCAATTTCTTGATTATTACTTACGTCTTTATCTGTCGAAATGTTAGATTTTTTATTATTGCAAGCCATATACAATGCAACTAATGGATTTTCTGTAAAATCCAAAAGACGAGTTGGGAATCCATAATGTTGTAATACTGCCAAATAGTCTAGAGCTGAATTACATTCTTCAAAAAACTGAGGATATGAAGCAATAAAATCTCTAATATATTTAGCTTCATTTTTTAATATTTTTTCATTTCCTTTACGATAAATACTGGGGACTAAATCATATTTCCAATCATCGTGACCTCTGTATACATGTTTACAATTATCTAGTGATTCAATTTTAGAAATGATATCCAAAAATTCTGATAATGTTCTTGCAAAAAAACATTGTACTTTGTTCACTCGATTTTTATTATCAACGAGATAATATACTTTTATTTTTCTCTTGTCTGATAAAATCGTTTCTTTATTAGCATAAGAAAGATGAAAGTTAAAAAAATCCTCCTCATTTCTCATGTTATTTTCCAATGTGCTTGCAAAATTTGGAAAACAATATTTACTTTCATCAACTATACAGATTTTATTTTCTACAATTCTAATTGTATTGTCATCAATATCTTTATAAAATTTATCGTGTTCTTCTTGATAGAACTTTTCATCTTTCGCATAAATATTTTCTTGTGTATTTGACTTTTTCATAAATATACTCTTTTAATTTGTTAATACAATATAAAATGTTATTTGCTAAGATTCTTATGTATTTCTTTAGAAATAAATATTTCGTATCCTGCTTTTAAATAAAAGGCATCTCGAAGAGCTTTTTCATATGGTGTTTGCTCATCAACATCACTCAATTTACCTGTTATATATTGTGCTCCATAGCATTTCGCTCTTTTTTCGAATAAAGCTAAAGTTTTTGAACCAAGCCCAATGTTGCGATATAAAAAATCGAAATAGATATCACATAGAATCATGTGAACATCGTTTTTATCTTTATTGTTGAAAACATACTTCAAATGACCGATCTGCTTGTCCTTGTTATTGAATATTCTATATATACCAAAAGTAGTCAGTTCTTTGTTTTCATCGGCATATTGAGTGTGGCGAATCAAATACATATTTTCATCTTTAGCTTTCACTAGAACATCTTCTATATATGAGCCATCTGAAGTAAATCCACAATTATTTTCACTATACTGTTTTTTCATCTTTTTGTTTCTAAAATAATTTGTAAACATTTTAAACTCCTTTTATATGATAGTACACCTTATTTATATAAATCGAATATTAATCGCAAAATGTGACAAGATTTTTGTTACTAAGCAGATTAAATCGATTATGGAGATTTTTAGATTGAAGACTACAGAAATTTGTAGTACAATATTAGGTAAGAAAAACACAAAGTGGTGAAAATATGTCAGGTTACATACCATTAAAAGAACAAAGAAAATTACATGCTAAAAGTGGGAATAGGTGTGCTATATGCAAAATTGTTTTGGTGGATGTTAAGAATGTTACTTCAGCATGCATTGGCCAAAATGCCCATATCTATGGAGAAAATCCTGGAGCAGCAAGATATGATGCAACAAAAGATAAAACATTCATTAACAGTGAGGAAAATCTTATTTTTTTATGTTGCAACTGTCATAAAAAAATTGATAATGAAGAAAAGGATTATCCGCCCGAAAAACTGTTTGAAATAAAAAAGCAGCATGAACTTGCAATAATAGAAGAAAACGCCAATCTACCTGTAAAAAAACAATATCCTTCTTTAGATAAAATTATTAAAAGAGAGGTTGTTCCTTTCGATGATTTCCAAAAAGGAGAAACGCACCTCTTTTTTTATAAAGAATTAAGAAGTTCCTTATTTGCCGCTTGTATTAAAAGCAAAAGAGTAGTTCTTTTAGGAGAAGCAGGATGCGGAAAGAGCTTTGCATTAAAACAATTAGCTGCTGAAATTAGTGCAGATGAAAATAACAATTTATTCCCTGTTTTATATGATTTAAGATTATATACTACAGAAGAAATTGAAGCAATTATTGAATCTGAATATCTTCAAATTAATAAAGATAAGGTATTCTTAATACTTGATGCATACGACGAAATAGAAGAACAAGAGCAAAATCGTTTTGCTCGTAAATTAAGCAGTTTTGCTAAGAAATATCCCGATACATTTATAATTATTTCTACTAGAAATAATTTTTATACTTGTGCTGATAAAGATGGCTACGGAGCAAAATTTGAAAATTTTACAGAGTATTCTTTATGTTCATTAACTTATAAACAGATTGAGCAGTATGTTGTTGATAACGGCTTAAGTTGGGAGTTGTTTTGTAAAGAAATATATATACGTAAAATAAATGATTTAATAAGTAATCCTTTTTATTTAGTCGAACTTGTCAAATTATTATTAACCGATAAAAAATTGCCTGAAAAATCAGAGTTAATGGAAAAAATAATATTAAGTCGTTTTAGTAAGGATATTAAAAAATATACTACTACAAAGAACATTCATGCTAATCAAAGGGAAATAATGATTAATTTGCAAAAGGTAGCTTTTGCTATGCAATGCATGCATAAAATTGAAATAACCGAAGATGACTATCAGCAGTTATTGGGTTTAGAAGAAAGAAAACTCTTGAATTATTCGGGAATCTTTTCTAAAGTTGAAAACGACAAACATCGGTTTGAACATAATAATTTCCGTGAATATTTAACAGCCAAATATCTTTGCCAATTAGACTTTGAATCAATTCAACAATTATTGTGCACAAGTGACGGTGTTATTAAAGATTCATGGGTAAATGTTTTATCTTACTTAGTACTTATATATGATAGCCCAGATTTGTTATCCTGGTTATGTGAAATAGGACCAGAATTTGTGGTTAAATTTGAAAGAACGCGTCTAAGCGAAGATGACAGAAATCGCATTACCAGAAGTCTAATTGATAGCATATCAAACCGTAACATGTGGATTTCAAGAACAAATATTTCCGCTGATGAATTAGCACGGTTCGGTGAATCACCTAACACCTGCGAATATCTTTTAAAACAAATTCAAAACCCTGTAAATTTTAGAAGTCAATCCAACGCTATACAGGTTTTATCAAATTTTTCACAAAAGCATAATATGGATGAAACTACAAGAGATGTTCTTTTTTCGTGCATAAAATCTAGTGAAACTCGTGATTATGAAAAGCGTGAGGCAATAGAAGTAATTGCGGAATTAAGAATAGCAACACCTGCAATTACAGAATATCTATTATCTAAATATGAACAAAATGATTCCAATGAGGTTGCATATGGTATTATCAATTATTTGATTTCTTTACCTAACAATGAAGACTATATAGACATTTTCATAAAAGAATATGATGAATGTGGTCACCCTAACAAGGATTATTCTAGTAATACCTACTTAAGAATCAAAGAATTTTTTGAAAAGTCTCAAGAATACAATGTCCTTTGCAAACTATTAACATATTTTAGTCAATGCGAAGAACATCATTCCCTTGATAAAGAACTTTTTGAAAATTTAATTGCAAAAGCCACAAGTGAGTACATGAGTGGAAATAAAAATATATTTGAAGTGATATTGAAAGCAATAGTAACAACTGAACATAAATATAATAGTTTGTTCAGAGAGTATTGTAAAAAATTCTTTAAAGATACAAACACTTTAAAGGAGGCTTTTGTCACTCTTTCTTCTCAATACTCTGAAGGCGATTTGGATTTGTTGTTTTTACTTGAATCCATCGCTGATAACGAATGTTATGAAGCTTTATTGGATGATACTGAAAAATATATTGACCTTATTTCGCATCTCTATGTTCGAATACAGGAAAATCATCCGCTATTATCTAATTACGAAGATGCGTTAAAGAATGCTGGAAGAGATATCCCCCAAAGGAGAAAATTCATAGATTATTCGGCAGAGAGACAAAAAGGAATACAATTATATTTTGATAGCCTTTTCAATAAAGAAATATTTTCAGTACTTATTAATTCTCTGTTGGAGTATGCCGAAAATCCTGACCTAACATATAGTGAATTACAAGAAATTCATAGGCGTGATTTTGAGGATATTTCGAAAGGCGAAATATTATTCCAACTTTCAATCGACTTAGACAACTATGAATATAAAAGTCAAAAGGTAAAAAAATTTGTATCTGAAATATATTGGGAAGGTTTTTCAATGCGTACTATTTACCGATTATTAGAAGGTGATAATAAAATCAATGTGTCCGAAGAGCAGGTGTATTATATTGAAAAATTGTGTAAGGATAACATTGAGACTATTGAACAATGGGACCCCAATAGCAAGAAAATTACTTGGTCAATGGTATATATAATATTTTTATCAGCACATTTTGACTTTACTTATCCAAAATCAATTTTCTTGAAGATGCTTTTTATTCCTAAGTTCTATTATCGTAATTCAGATTATTCACGCAACAGTGCTTTTTCTAGTTATGTAACAAAGCATTTGACAGATAATGATATAAAAACCTGGATAAGTACTAATGCAAAACCTAACAAATTACTTCAAGAGGTTGCTGAAGATTGTATGACTTTTTGTCAACATAACAAGTTAAATTCTACAATTGAACTTGCTGAAGATTTTCTCGAAAATTCTGATAGCGAATGGTTAAAAAGAAAGTCAGTAGAATATATTATTGACATATGTGGATATAAGTATTTGTATGATAAATATTTATACAATTGTGATGATATTGTGCTAAAATGTATAGTTGAATGTACAATTAATCATCGTGACCCTCAACTTATTGAGAAGTTAGAGGAAATCAATCGCAATTCTACAGACCCATTAACATATTTGTCTCAACTTGTATTTTTAAAAAGTAGTTATGGTCTGGAAAAATATTACGAATTAGCTAAAGAGAATATGACTTTGCCAGATTTTTCTTCGAAAAATGGTATTTCTCCAATTACAGAAAAAATATCGGAGATATCCGAAGTTGAACATATACCAATTCTATCAAAATTACAGAGTTTATTATTTTTGCCAGGATTTGTAGATAAGGATGCTTTCGGCCTGTGGAATAGTCTGCATAATGCATTCAGAAAAATTGCCCATAATGATTACAATGAAGTAAAAAAACATTTAGAAGATTCATTGCAACATTGCGATTCATCTGATGAGGAAAGATGTTTTTGCAACAGCATCTTGGAAGAAATTTTACGTGACCAGAATACAGCTAAGGATATAGCTTGGAGTATGGATGAAGTAATTGGATTTTTGAATCATCAATAATTGCTATTATTCTGACCACTTATGGACCACTTGAGGTGAAAACGCGGTGGGAATATTAGAATTATTTGAAAATTGGGCTTGAATTATTGTAATTATTAGAGTAGAATTGGCTTAAAATCTATCTTTTAATGGTATCGTCGCGGCTACGAACCAAAAGGTCGGGGGTTCGAATCCCTTCCGGCGTGCCAAGTTAAAAACCTTGATATATAACGATATTCGTTATGTATTGGGGTTTTTCTTTTTCTACAAAAACAAGACTTTTCTAACACTTTTTCTAACACATTAAAACGAAAACAAATTTGACATTGAATTTGCAATATCTTTTTTGCGTTTAGCGTCAAGATGTGCGTAAATATTTGCAGTGATTTGAATATCAGAATGACCAAGCCACTCTTGTATATCTTTTAATTCAAAGCCATTTGAAACTAACATACTTGCACAACTGTGTCTTAAATCATGAAAACGAATATGACGCAATTTGTGTTGCTTCAAAAGTTTGCTGAATTTCATAGTTATATAGTCGGGTGCATAAGGTTTGCCGTTCTGCCACTTGAATATATAGTCATTGTCAATATATTGCTTGCCGAATAAACGCCTATTCTCTTTTTCTTGTGCTTTAAGTAACAATAGAATTTCTTTAACATCGGGTGTTAAAGGGTACGAACGAAAACTCGAAGCGTTTTTTGTGCTATCTTTTTCAACAACCTTTGTAAACCTAACAACAGTGTGCTTAATTGTAATAATGTTATTATCAAAATTAACACTGTCCCATTTCAACCCAAGAACTTCACTACGGCGTAAGCCATACAAAACAGTGAAATACAATAACGGGTAAATATGTTCGTTGCGTAATTCGTTGAACATTGTTTGTAATTCGTCATTACTATAAAAGTCTGGCTCACGGCGTTGTTGTTTAGGCATTACAACAAATTCACACGGATTTTTTGAAATCAAATCATTTTTCAAAGCTTCTTTGCAAACAAGCTGAATAATAAGTCTATGTGTTTTCATTGTCTTTGGTGACAAACCACCTTTGCCGTCTAAACGCCCTGATTTGCTTTTTACATCAATATATTCTTGAATATGGTTGCGTTTAATGTCTGCAAGTTTAATGCCCTTGTTTTTGAAATATGGAACTATATGAGCATTGGCAACACTTTTATAACCTTGATGTGTAATTGTATCAACACTGTTTTCAATAAGGTTAAGCCAATAAAGAACATAATCACTGAATAAAACATCTGTATGTATTAAGTTTTCACGCAATTCATACTCTTTTATTTTTTCACGCAATATTTGTTCTG
Organism: uncultured Clostridia bacterium; assembly: GCA_945787805.1. Taxonomy (GTDB): domain Bacteria; phylum Bacillota; class Clostridia; order Oscillospirales; family Acutalibacteraceae; genus Fimenecus. The sequence continues at coordinate 141,794 of CALZID010000003.1, forward strand.
CAATACGCTTATTACCTTTGACATCTAAACCCGTTGAAATCCATTTAGGTTTGCGTTTGCCGTTGCTATCTCTTGTATTAAGAACAACATAATATTTGCCGTTCTTTTCTTGGAGACTGCCTGTCATATATAACACTCCTTTCAATTACAATATGAGTTAATAAATTCATTCAATGAAACTTTTGGCACATAGTATTTGCGACCAATTTTCACAGATTTAATAGTGCCGTTTCTCAATAACTTATAAAGCATATTTTTACCCATTCGTAATGCTTTGCAAGTCTCTTCAAAAGTTAATACATCATTAAAACTTTCAAACATAAATTTACTCCTTTCTAAATAATATTATCGTTAAGAAAATCAACTATTTCTTGTGTATATGGCAATGCTTTTATAGAACAATATTCATTGGTAAAATCATAGCCAATATCTGCCATAAGTGTGCCACGCATTAGCGTTGTTGCTTCATTAAGGTTTCTGCTATGATAATAAAGATGTGCGTTAAGGTCAGTGACACTTTTTTCTAAATCTTTATTGATGTATTTAACAATATACTTGCTAACGGCTTCGTGGTTTTTTATAGGCTCAAGAACACACCAACCGAATTTATTTTCATAAGGTGTCCACTTGTAGACAGTATCACCGTTCTTTACTTTTTCTGCTACCTTTGACCCCATTGTGTCACCAATTTGAAATTGATGTAAATGTGATGTAGGTAAGCCGTAAAATAAGCCGTGAATATGCCAAGACTTGCCGTCACTGTGTAATTCGGGAATAAGTAAGAATTGAATTTTTATACCGTATTTTTTACCATAATCACGCAAGAAAATGACAAAAGATTTATGGTACTTTTCAAGGTCTTGCCTATCAAATTTGTTGCTATCAATAGTTAAAGTTACAAATAAATCCCACGGATTACAAGAAGCCAATTCATATATTTTATTTCTTGCACGGGAAACATTATTGCTTAATTTCTTTTCATTTACTGTGCAACGAGCATATTGTTTTTTGTTATCAACATCAAGCCCTGATGTTCTCAAAACATTCATTGTGGTGACTTTAAGCATTTTGCTATCACCTAAACCATATTCCTTTACAATAGACTGATTGTATTTATATAATGGCTCTTTTAACTTATCTAAAAAACTAAAACAATCTTTGTTCTTTGATAAGTTATTTATTTTCTTTTACTCCTTTCTTACATAATTTCTCATAAATTGATAGTTAGTCAAGTAAGCAACTGTCTGTGTGCCACCCCTTGCAGTCGCAACCGACAAGCAAGGGGGGTGTGCATCACTGAAAGATAACCCCACATAACTAACAAACGAGTTAGTTGCTAACAAATAATTTACGCAACACTAATATAACATTAAATAAATAATTTGTCAACATATTTACAAAAAAGTTTTTTTATGTTATTATCTATTAAAAGGAGTGGTTATATGGCATACACTGAAATGTTAAACATCTTAATTCACGATAGTGGTTTAACTGTAAAACAAATAGCAGAAAAATGTGGCGAAAACGGTGTGAATATAACATCTGCATATATTAGTAAATTGAGAAATGACACAAAAAACACTGCACCATCAGATAATGTATCAAGGGCAATCGCAAAGGCGTGTGGTGCGAAATATGAAGAATGTTTGATTGTTGAAGCATATTTGGATAAGTCACCAAAAATTATTAATGATTTCTTTAATCAATACAAAAAGATGGTTGTACCAATTACAATGGGCGTTTTGGAAAACAAAATTACAACACAACAACAAAAAGAACTTGAAAAAGCCGTTGAAAATTTACCAATGTCACAGTTTATTTTTGAACTCGTTAAAGAAAATATGGCAACGAAGATAACAAAAGAATATGGCACAGGACACATTAAAGCAGTTCAAAAAGGTGAAGATTTTAATATCACACAAGAAATTAAACAAAATTTAGGTCTGTCGATAAGTGATGACGGAATGTCTCCACAAATACGCAAAGGTGATTTAGTACAAATTGAGTACAAACCAATTGATGAACTCAAAACGGGTGATGTTGTTTGTATCGGAAAAACAAAGAATAAAGGCAAAGTGTTTGCAAGAAAAATTGTTATAAGTGATAATAAAAAAGCAATTACACTTATGCCGATAAACAATGAATATACTTGTGAAACCGTCAACATTAATGATATTATTATCTTTGGTAAAGCATTAAGAGTTACAACCGAAATCAAATAGTGTGTGGTCGCATTTGTAGTCACTGCTAACAGTAAGTCCCATATACAAGGCGTTGCTAAATAATGGCGTGGTGTCTGCTAACAATTAGTGACATAGTGCATTTATAGTGACTGCAAACAGTAAGTCCCATATACAAGGCATAATCGGTTAAAGCCCTCTTGCGAGGGCTTTTGATTTTAGATGCTAAATACAGGGGGTTAGTTTACCACACGCAATAAGTATCTGCACCCTGTACCCACCAACATACTACAACGCACCAACAAAATAGCCACAAGAAATCTTGTGGCTCTTTATATAATAGCGGTGTTTCTAACACTTTTCTAACGAATGTGCTAAAAGTCATTTAGTTTGATAAATATAAGTTTAAGAGCCATTTAACACTTATATTCACTGTAAACACTTGATAATTAAGGATTTACAAAGAATTTCAATAACGATAACAAAATTTCACTAAATAATGCAGTATAAAACTACGAACCAAAAGGTCGGGGGTTCGAATCCCTTCCGGCGTGCCAAAAATGAAAGAGTCACTTTTGTGGCTCTTTTGTTTTTTTGTATATTATAATAGGAAGGGATTCGAACAAGGAGGGAGCAAATCAAAGATTTGCAGAAGAAAACAGTCCGGTGGACTGTTTTCGCCGACGTGGCAACGAGCGAAGCGAGGCGATAGGCACGGCAGTGCCGGGACAAAATCCCTTCCGGCGTTCTAAAAAGACGGATAAGACAATGCGAAAAAGAAACGATAGGAATGTCTTTTAGATACGCAGAGTTTTTTGCATAAATATTTAATATAATAAGATAATTTTTACCATAATACAGCAATTATTTTTCTATTTTTTTTGTACAAAAAGTTCATTGACAAAAGTCTTCACTGTGCTATACTTAATAAATAAATTGCAACGGCAAAGGAGATTTATGCAATGAAAGTTTTGAGTAGCTTCCATTTTGGAATTCAACGAAAAATTATCGCCAATATGACAACAGAGAGTTGGGACAATATTCCCCACATCGCTTTTAACTATGAACCCGATGTTACGGAATTTGTCGCATATTGCAAAGAATTAAATGCGTCAAGAGAAACTAAGGTTTCACTCAATACATATTTCTTAAAGCTTATTATTGAAGGCCTTAAAGCAGCACCTATTCTCAATTCTCATATTGAGTTTAATAAAAAGCTTGTTCGCGGTAAGGTTACAACATTTGAAAGCATTGATATTTCAATGCCTGTGATTTTACCTAACGACGAAATGATGACAATCACTTTGCATGACCTTGAAAATAAATCGGTTGAGCAAATTCAAAGTGAAATGGCAGATATGCGCCGTCGGGCAGAAAACTCAAATCTTGCAGAGGCAATGTTTGAAGTATCAATGGAAAATACAATTGAAGCCTTGAAAAAAGGTCAAATTTGCAAGGTATTAAACCGTCTTATCGGCTCAAAAACAGGTAAGCATAAAATTAAAACGCTCAAAGGCAAAGAAAAGAGAGAATACGAGAAAATTCCAAAGGAAGACAGAATTACAAAGGACGATATCCGTCAAGGCTCCGTAACGGTTTCGAATGTCGGCTCACTTTATCGTGGCCAGCGCGGAAATGTTACAATTCTTGAAGTTGTACCGCCGCAAGTATCAACCTATTGCCTTGCAGCCGTGCAAGACAGACCTCAGGTAGTTACAAACGAAGCAGGCGAAAAAGAAATTATTGTCAGACAAGTTCTGCCAATCTGTATGGCAATCGACCACCGTGCCCTTGACTTCGGCCAGTCAGTACCGTTTATGAAGCGTATCGACGAAATCCTTGCAAATCCCGAAGAAGTTAAAAATTGGTAAAAATAAACGAGAGAGTACAAAAAACTGTACTCTCTCATTTTTATTTGACAACTAAAATTTTATCAATTCCGTATTTTTTAAATAATGCAATATGGTTTTCTGTAATTCTTTCACCGCTGACTGCAATAGGAATAGCAGGGGGGCAGGAGACACTGGGACTGGCACAAATTCTGTTTAAGGCATTTTCTGTGTCGATTTCTTCATATTTACCGAAAATTGCGTCGCGAATTGAAATGGCCTTTTCAGCAACGCAAAATTCAATATTCTCTATTTCTTTTGTCTTTTGAATGTTTAGTTTTTCAAAAGCATTTTTAATTATTTGAAAGTCTGAATTCGCGTTTTGCGGTGAAAACATAAACACAATAAAATCATTGTCAGCATATTCAAATTCAATGCCGTTACTTCTGAAATACTCTGCAAAATCAAAGTCGAAACCCCTGAAATCAACTGCAATTTTCAAAGGCTCATTTGATACAATGTCAAAACCTTTTTGATTGATTAAATACTGTAATCGGGCAACTTTTTCACTGCAATTTTTAATATCGTCTTTGATTTTTTCATCAATATATCTGTTGCATAAATCAAGTGACTGCAAAATAAGATATGACGGGCTTGTAGACCCGAAAATTCCCATAGCATTAACTGCGTTTTTTGAAAAACCGTATTTATCGTCTTTTGCAATGTGCAAGTATCCGCCCCCTGTGAGCACGGGCAGAGTTTTGTGCGCAGAGTCGCAACACATATCCGCACCGAGAGAGCTTGGGTGCAAATCATTTTTATAAAATTTTAAATAGCTGCCGTGAGCATTGTCAACTAAAAGGGGGATATTAAACTTTCTGCAAACCCTTGAAAGACTTTTTATATCACTCATCACACCTAAATAATCGGGACTTGTAATATATACCGCAAAGGGCTTCGTTTCAAAAGTATTCAGTTTGTTTTCAAGACTTTCGGCAGTTATAATACAAGAGCAAATACTGTCAGTATTTTGCGGACAGAGCCATTCAACATCAATATCGAGCTTTGCGCTTGCATAAAGAAATGCCTTGTGAGCGTTTCTTCCGGCGAGAATAAAAGGACGACTGCTTTTATCGGCTTTTAAATATGCAAGATATAGCATTGCGTGAATGCTCTGTGTTGAGCCACCTGCAGAATAAACAGTCTTTGCAGTGTCAAAAAGGCGAGCGGCATTTTGCTCGCTTTCAAGTATTATCCCATTTGGTGCATAAAGCTCGTCAGCATCTTGAATTTCAGTAATATCAAAGGCCTCAAGGCCTAAAAAAGACACACCTTTATGACCCGGCATGTGAAGTCGGGCAGTATTACTTTTAATGTAATTCTGCACAAAGTCATAAATTGGTGTGTTCATTTTATTATCCTTTATTTTCCTTCCGATTCGGCAACCTGAATCATCACCGCACATTCAATACGCTTTTTGAAAAGCTCGCACCCATATTCATAAATACCCGTGATTTTTCCCGATGCGTGATATGAGTTGGCGGCGCAACCGCCCGAGCAATAAAGCTTTGCCCAACAGTCATTACATTCGGGTCTTGCATAAGCGTTGCAAAGCTTGAATTCGTTTTGAATTTCTTTGTTTGTAACACCGTCCCAAATGTTGCCGAGCAAATATTTTGTATCCCCCACAAATTGATGGCAAGGGTAGAGGTCGCCGGTGGGGGTTACCGCCATATATTCGGTGCCCGAGCCACAACCCGAAATTCTCTTATAAATGCAAGGTCCGTGTGTTAAATCAAGCATATAGTGGTAGAATGTAAATCCGTTACCCGCCTTTTTGCGCTTAATCATCTCTTTTGCGAGAATTTCGTATTGCTCAAAAAGTATCGGCAAATCGCTTTCGGTCAAAGCACTTGCATCGTCGGGCGAGCATACAACAGGCTCCATACTGAGTTCTGTAAAGCCTAAATCCGCCATGTGAAAAATATCGTTTGTGAAATCCGTATTGTTATGTGTGAATGTGCCGCGCATATAATAGTTTTTACCGCCGCGGCGCTTAACAAATTCTTGAAATTTCGGAACAATTCTGTCATAACTGCCACGGCCCATATAGTCAACTCTGAGTCTGTCGTGAATTTCTTTCCGTCCGTCAAGACTTAACACAACATTGCTCATTTCACGGTTTGAAAATTCAATAACATCGTCATCAATGAGCATTCCGTTTGTTGTGAGCGTGAAACGGAAGTTTTTGTCATAGATTTTCTCTTGGACACGGGCATAAGAAACAAGCTCTTTTACAACATCCCAGTTCATAAGGGGCTCACCGCCGAAGAAGTCAACCTCGAGGTTTCGTCTTGTACCTGAATTCTCAATAAGAAAATCAAGTGCACGCTTGCCCACTTCAAAGCTCATCAATGCTCTTTCGCCGTGATATTTGCCCTGACTTGCAAAGCAGTATTCACAGTTGAGATTACAGGTGTGAGCAACATGAAGACAAAGCGCCTTAATAACGGTGTTTCTGTTTTTGAAATCAAAAGCCATATTCTCATAAGTGTCGGGGGTAAAGAGCTTTCCGGCCTCTTCAAGACTTTTAACAGCTTCGATACATTCTAAAACATCCTGCTCTGTAATGTTTTCGTTTTTATATGCAGAGATTATGTAATTGACAATCTGTTCGGGAGAATTGTCTTTATACATAGCAATAATGTCGAAAGCAACTTCGTCAACCACATGAACAGAGCCCGAGCAAGTGTCAAGCACAATGTTATATCCGTTTAATTTATATTGATGTACCATAAGTTATCCTTCTCAACAAAAAACAGGTAATACAAACGCATTACCTGCTTTCAGCAATTGTTTATAAATTTTATTTGCTTTCAACATTTTCGCACTGCTGATTAGCAACACCGCAAGATGTTTTGCAAGCTGACTGGCAAGATGTCTGGCATTCACCGCAACCGCCCTTAACTGCGCTTTCTTTAAGGTCTCTTGTTTCGATTGTCTTAATTCTTTCCATTTGAATATCTCCTAACTGAATTATTTCAAATATTTACAAGGAAAGTATATCACAAGCCGCAAATACTGTCAAGATTTATTTCGCCGAGAAATAAGGCAAAAACTTCTTGAATTTTTATAAAAAATACTATGAATTTTCAAACTTTTGTGATATGATACAATTTGTATAGCTATGTTTAGAAAAAACCTTTTAAATATTGAAGGGATATGAATAAAAGATGTCAAAAAAATGTGATGTGCTGATAGTGGGCTGCGGTGTTGCAGGGCTTAATACAGCGCTTTCATTACCCGAAAATTTGAATATAACAATCCTTGCCAAAAAGAGCAGTACAGACTCAAATTCGTCTTTGGCACAGGGTGGCGTTGCGGCAGTCCTTGACTTAGAAAATGACAGTTATGAGCTTCATATCAATGATACGATGATTGCAGGTCAGCAGGCTAACGATATTGACGCGGTTACAACACTTGTTCACGAAGGTCCTCAGGAAGTCCGCAAAATAATTGAATACGGCGTTGAGTTCGATAAGCGCCCCAACGGAGAGCTTAATATGACTCTTGAAGGCGGGCATTGCAGACGGAGAATTGTTCACCATAAAGATACAACGGGCGCAGAAATGGTGCGTGCAATGGTAAAAGAAGCAAAAACCAGAAGTAATATTACCATTGTTGAAAATACTCCCGTTTTCAAGCTGACAAGAGTCAAGAGCGGTATCTGCGCTCACATTTTAACCGATGACGGACAAGATGAAATCTTTGCATCATATTGTGTTCTTGCCACAGGCGGTATCGGTCGGGTTTATAAATATACAACTAATCCCAAGGTTGCAACGGGTGACGGAATTCGTCTCGCATTTGAACTGGGTGCTCGAATTAAAAATTTAAGTTATGTGCAGTTTCACCCCACAGCATTTAATTCAGACGACAATGAGCAATTTCTTATAAGCGAGGCAGTCCGCGGTGAAGGAGCATATCTTCTCAACTGCAACAAAGAAAGATTTATGCACCGCTATGACGAAAGGCTTGAATTAGCGCCTCGTGATGTTGTTTCAAAGTCAATTATTATTGAGTCACGAAAAACAGGTAGCAATAATTTTTATCTTGATATAACTCACCGTGAAAAAGAATATCTTTTAAACCGTTTTCCCGGGATTTATCAAGGCTGTTTAAAATACAATGTTGATATTACAAAAGATTTAATTCCCATATTCCCTTGTCAGCACTACTTAATGGGTGGAATTGAAGTGGATTTGAATTCACGGACAACAGTTTCAAGACTGTATGCGGTGGGTGAATGTTCAAACACGGGCGTTCACGGTAAAAACAGACTTGCAAGTAATTCTCTGCTTGAAGCACTTGTATTCGGCAAGCGCTGTGCAGACGATATTGCCCGTTGTGTTGAAATGAAATACCCCGAAGTGCAGATTACCGAAATCGAAAAAGAAGACCTTGACGGTGCTCCGCTTTTAAAGGGTGTACGCACAGAAATTCGTAATATTATGCAGCGCTCATATTTTGTAATGCCCGCAAATGAAGATGCAGTCAGAAACGGATATAAACGGGTTCGTGAAATCTTAACAAGACTTAAAAACGGCAAGTTTAAAATTACCCCCGACTATTGCGAAGCATTAAGCCTTGCAACAGTGGCTTATATAATTCTCAAGGAGGTCAATGACCAATGAAGTTGAATCAGTTTTATGTTGATAATCTCATAAAAGAAGCAATCGGCGAAGATATAAACTATATTGATGTTTCAGCGGATTACTTAATCCCCGACACACAGCGAAACGACTCATATTTTGTAGCCAAAGCAGACGGTATTCTTTGCGGATTAGATATTGCAATGCGAGTTTTCACTTTGCTTGACGATACTTTTACTTACACTGCCCATAAAAATGACGGTGACAGTGTAAAAGCAGGTGATTTAATAGTTGAATTTAACGGTAAAACCGCTTGCCTTTTAAAAGGGGAACGGACTGCCCTTAATATCATTCAACATATGTCAGGTATTGCAACTGCAACAAATAAAGCGGTTAAGCTTTGCGAAGGCACAAAAGCGTCGGTTACCGATACCCGAAAAACATTACCGGGACTTCGTGCATTACAGAAATATGCGGTAGTTTGCGGTGGAGGTAAAAACCATAGATACAATCTCTCCGACGGAGCAATGCTTAAAGATAACCACATTGACGCAGGCGGGGGAATTACAAATGCAGTTGCAATTCTTCGCTCAAAATTAGGCCACATGGTAAAAATCGAAGTTGAAACGAGAAACTTTGACGAAGTTAAAGAAGCGGTTTCGGCGAGTGCGGATATTATTATGCTTGACAATATGACAAACGAGCAAATGACAGAATGTGTGAAATACATTGACGGCAGAGCAAAGACAGAAGCGTCGGGCAATATTACACTTGACAATATCGCAGAAGTTGCAAAAACAGGTGTTGATATTATTTCTCTCGGTGCTCTCACTCACTCGGTAAAAGCCTTCGATATCTCAATGAAAATGAAATAATATGAATTATATTGACTCAGTAGATTATATCCATTCACTTTTAGCATTCGGCATAAAACCGGGGTTAGAGCGAATTTCAATGCTTTTAGACTTGCTTAATAATCCGCAAGATAAACTGAAATTTATCCATATTGCAGGCACAAACGGAAAAGGCTCAACTTCCACCTATATTTCCAATATGCTCATAGCGGACGGTTACAAAACAGGGCTTTTCACTTCACCCTATGTTATTGATTTTTGCGAAAGAATTCAAATAAACGGTGAAAATATTGATAAAAATATATTTGCCGAAGCGGTGAGTGAAGTCCGTGAAAAAATAGAAGAATTAAATAAAAAAGACATTGTTATCACAGAGTTTGAAGCCATAACGGTTTCGGCGTTTTTATGCTTTTTAAAGGCAAAATGTGAATATGTTGTCCTTGAAGTGGGGCTCGGCGGCCGCTTTGACGCAACAAATGTGATTAAAAATCCCGAAGCAGCGGTAATCACTTCAATTTCATTGGACCACATTAACATTTTAGGCGACACAGTCGAAAAAATTGCCTTTGAAAAATGCGGAATAATCAAAGAAAATGCAAAAGTTATAACTTCCTGTAACCAACAAGACGACGCTTTGAAGGTAATTGAAAAAACATGTGAAGAAAAATCCTGTGAGTTGACTCTGACAAATCCAAAACTTGCCAAAATCGTCCGTGACAATATTTTCGGCACAGAATTTGTTTATGACAAAAATACATATAAAACAAAACTTACGGGTAATCATCAAATTGAAAATGCAGTCAATGCAATCGAATGTGCGAATGTATTGGGGTTATCCCCAAAGGCAATGGTAAAGGGTATTGAAAACACCAAAATGATTGCAAGAATGGAAATAATCGGTGAAAATCCCCTTATTATCCGTGACGGCGGTCATAACGAAGGCTGCGCAAATGCTCTGTATGATTTTCTCACAAAATACAATGTGAAAAATATCAATATGTTAATCGGTCTGATGGCTGACAAAGATGTGGAAGGCTATGTAAAAAAGCTTGCGCCCCTTTGTAAATCGGTTTTAACCGTAACACCCGGCAATTCGAGAGCATTGGACGGCGAAGCTTTAAGAGAAATCGCAGAAAAATACTGTGAAAACACAAAATTCATACACAATCCCAAAGAGGGATATAAATATATTCTTTCAAACACCGAAGAAGATGAAACAATACTTGTGTGCGGGTCGTTTTATATGATGAGTGACATTTTCGGTGAATGAAAAGGGGGCAAAATTCTATGTATAAAGATTTTATCGAAGACAGAATAAATGTCTTTCTTGAAGAATTTGAGAAACTGATTATTAAAGAGAATATCCCCATAACAGATTTTCTCTATAAAGAGTGCGATTATAAACTCGATAACACTCTTCCCGAAATTGACGGCGAGTTCACTCTTTTTACGCCTTATATTAACCGTTGGGGCGGTAAAAAAGATAAACACGCATGGTTTTATAACGAAATAGAAGTTCCGTCACATTGGGACGGTGAAATTCAGCTTGCAGTGGCTTCCGATGCCCGTCTCGGCTGGTGCGATATCAATCCCCAGTTTATCGCCTATGTTGACGGTAAACTTCAACAGGGCATTGACAAAAATCACCGTGAAGTGTTTTTAGCAAAGGGCACTCATAAAGTTTATCTCTATGCTTATTCAGGCAGTGTGCATGACGAATATGTTGACTTTGTTACAAATCTTCAACTTATAGATGCAAAGACAAAACAACTCTATTACGATATAAAAGTGCCTTTTGAAATATTGTTTTTTGAAGACGAAAATTCAAGAAATTACTTTGAAATTAAAAAACATCTTAATAATGCTCTCAATTTTATTGATATGAGAAGTCCTTATTCCGATGAATACTACGCATCTCTCGACAAGGCAATTGACTATCTTAAAACAGAGTTTTACGGAAAATACTGTCATAAAGGCGATGTTTTTGCCTTCTGTATAGGTCACACTCATATTGATGTTGCTTGGGAATGGACTCTTGCTCAAACAAGAGAAAAGATTTTGCGCTCATTCTCAACAGTGCTGACGCTTATGAAGAAATACCCCGAATATAAGTTTATGTCAAGCCAACCGCAGCTTTATAAATATCTCAAAACGGACGCTCCCGAGCTTTATGAAGAAGTTAAAGAAATGGTAAAACAGGGCAGATGGGAGGTTGAAGGCGGAATGTGGGTTGAAGCCGACTGTAACCTTTGCAGCGGTGAAAGTCTTGTCCGTCAGTTCATTTACGGTAAACGCTTTATGAAAGACGAATTCGGTGTTGACAGTAAAATTTTGTGGCTCCCCGATGTTTTCGGCTATTCAGCGGCACTTCCGCAGATTTTAGAGAAATGCGGAATTGATAAATTTGTAACATCAAAAATCGGTTGGAACGAAATGAACAAAATGCCTTATGACACATTCATTTGGCACGGTATTGACAATACACCTGTGTTCACTCACTTTATGACCGCACAAGATAAAGTAAAGGGTGTAGAACCTGCAACAAATGTTACATATAACGGAAAACTCAATGCGAGCCAGCTTCGAGGTGCTTATGACCGATATCAGCAAAAAGACCTTTATGACAATGTTCTTATGACCTTCGGTTTCGGTGACGGCGGTGGCGGACCTTACGCAAAGGATTTAGAGTATTTCCGCAGATTAGAAAAAGGTATCCCGGGAACGAGCACACCGATTATGGCATTCTCGGGCGAATTCTTTGACGATATTAAATCAAAGACAGAGAATAACCCGAAAATCCCACATTGGAGCGGTGAACTTTATCTCGAATTCCACCGTGGTACATATACATCACAGGCAAGGAATAAGAGATATAACCGAAAGAGTGAATTTATGTTCCAAAGAGCAGAAACTCTTTCTCTTATTGACGAGCATTTAAACGGATATAAATACCGTAAAGAAGATATGATGAATGCTTGGGAAACAATTCTTCTCAATCAATTCCACGATATTATTCCGGGCTCGTCAATCAATGAAGTTTATGTTGACTCTGTTGCACAGTATGAAGAAATCGGTGCAGTCGGTAATGAAATCATAGACGATACAACAAATGAAATTGCAGAAAATGTAGAAGCAACCGACGGTTATGTTGTGTTCAATCCCCATTCATTCCAAAACAGCGGTGCCGTTGAAATCGACGGTAAATACTACTTCGCAGAAAACATTCCCGCAAAGGGATATAAGGTAATCAACCCCATAACAGAAAAATCAAAAATTACTGTTACAAAAAATTCAATTGAAAATGATTTCTTCCGTTTGATTCTTGACGAAAAAGGCACATTCACAAGCATTTTTGACAAGAGAAACAACCGTGAGGTTCTCAAAAACGGTCAGCGTGGTAATGTTATCACCGCTTATGAAGATTACCCGAGAGAATATGATAACTGGGAAATGAGCAGTTATTATACAGAAAAGCATTGGGAAGCAGACAAGGTAGAAAGCGTTGAAATTCTCAACGAAGGCGAGCGTGCAGGTCTTAAAATTACAAAGTCATTTAAGAATAGCATAATCGTTCAGAGCATCTATCTTTATAACAACATTGACAAGATTGATTTTGAAACTTATATGGATTGGAAAGAATCACATATTATTCTCAAAACCGCATTCCCCGTTGATGTGAATTCCAACAAAGCAACCTATGACATTCAGTTCGGCTCGGTTGAAAGACCGACTCACAAAAATACAAGCTGGGATGCAGCAAAATTTGAAGTCTGCGCCCATAAATACTGCGATTTGTCAGAATACGGATACGGTGTATCACTTCTCAATGACTGTAAATACGGTCACGCTGTTCACGACGGTGTAATGAGTCTTACTATGGTTAAGTGCGGCACATTCCCCGACCCCGAGGCAGATAAATGCGAACATTATTTCACATATTCTCTTTTCCCACACGCAGGGGATTTCCGTGAAGCAGGCACAATAAAGAAAGCCTACGACCTTAATGTTCCGATGCTTTGCAAAAAAGCAGGGGAGAATAAGGGCACACTTTCAAATGAGTTTTCGCTCTTTACAGTTGATTGCGATAATGTAATCTTTGAAACTGCAAAGAAAGCAGAAACAGAAGATACAATCGTGCTTCGCGGCTGTGAATATTTCAACAAGCGTACAACTGCAAATGTGAAATTCGGCTTTGATGTAAAAAAAGCATACCTTTGCGATATGCTTGAAAATAATATTTGTGAATTAGATGTTGCTGATAATTCAATTTCCGTTGACTTCAAACCGTTTGAAATCAATACAATCAAAATAATCAAATAAATGGACACCTCTGCGAATGAAATGAGCAGAAGCGCTGTCTGAGCTGGTAGGCGAGTAATGCTTGCTCCCGCCGAAATATTCAGCCCATAAAAAAACACCCCAAGGGAGACACTCCGTAAGGAAGTTGTCTCCTTATTATTTTCGTCTTATTTTGTGTCTGTCTTTCAAATTCAAAACAAAATATAGTGTTTATTATGAAAAAGCCTTGACAATTTCGGTAAGGTATATTATACTTTTGGTAAGTCGGAGTAGAGGTTACTCCGCAAATAAGGAGGAAATACTATGAGTAAAGCATTTGGACAGAGGTTATTAAACCTATTACAAAAACAAGGTATAACACAAAAGGAGCTTGCTGATAGAATTAACACTACTGAAGCCACGCTCTCTCGTTACGTTTCCGGCGACAGAGAGCCTAAAGCGGATATGCTTGCAAACATCGCTACCGCCCTGCATACCACTTCTGATTATCTGCTCGGTATAGAGTCTGATGATTTTGATTTTCCAAAGGTAGAGCGTTTGTTGGCAAGAAACGCCACAACAATGTCGGAAAAACAAAAACGAGCACTTATTTCTGCTTTGTTCGGGGAGGACTAATATTGGCATTTAGATTATCAGATAAGCGTTGTGAGGAAATTAAGGAGATTGTGGTCAACACTTTCGAGTAACTTAACATCCGATGTATTCCGATAAGTGCCTTTGAAATGGCTACAAAACTCGGTGCGGTGGTAGTCCCTTATTCCTCAAAATCCGAAGAAACACGTCAGCTTATGATGGAAAGAAGCGAGGACGGATTTACTATCAAGAAAGATGGCGTGTGGTACATTTTTTATAACGATGCAAAAGGCTACGGACGTGTCAACAACACCCTAACCCACGAGTGTGGACATATAGTGTTGGATCACACGGAAGAAAGCGAATTGGCAGAAGCCGAAGCGAAGTTTTTTGCAAAGTATGCTCTCGCACCGCCCGTTCTAATTCACAAATTAGAGTTAAAGGATGCCTACGAGGTTTACGAGCATTTTGACATCAGCCTTGAAGCAGCAGGCTACGCCTTCTCTTACTATCGTAAATGGTTGACTTACGGCAATAAGGATTATACCAATTACGAAATACGATTACTCCAGCTTTTCAAAGAAGCTGTATAATAGAAAATTAAGAGAAAGGATGGTGATGTTATATGATTGTAAAGGTCGTACAAATAGAAAAAGCACTCAGTAAATTGCGGCAACAATTTACAAAGTGCGTTCTCTTTGGATGCGAGCATCCGATATTCTTCTACAAGTATTATGCCACATCTGAAGAAAAATTGCAAGAACTATTGATGTTTTTACGAAAAAAATTTGCGATTTTCTGCAAAGAACAGATGAGGAGGGCATAATATATGTCAAGAAAAAATGGCACTCGAAGCGGGTGCAAAGATGTTTTTCACGCATTTTTAGTAAAGGCTCTGTCACAACAAATGGTTGATTTTTGACGAGAAATAGCGTATAATAATA
>CALZID010000004.1 GCA_945787805.1 uncultured Clostridia bacterium
TTTATTTGGCTTGTGTTATAATAATCTGCGTTGCCGAAAAAGCAACATTATGCGCTGATAGCTCAGTTGGATAGAGCATCTGCCTTCTAAGCAGAGGGTCGGGGGTTCGAATCCCTTTCAGCGTGCCAATCAGCGTACAGTGTGCGCTGAATTATATGGTGGGTATAGCTTAGTTGGTTAAAGCGCCAGTTTGTGGCACTGGAGACCATCGGTTCGAATCCGATTATCCACCCCACCAACATAAAACTCCGCCGATGAAACTCGAGCGGAGTTTTAAACAAAAAACCTAATATTGGGGTGTCGTCAAGCGGTAAGACACAGCACTTTGACTGCTGCATTCGTAGGTTCAAATCCTGCCACCCCAGCCAAAAATATAGTTCGCACTTTTGTGTGGACTATATTTTTTTCTGTAATAAAAGGATTTGAACCTGTGAAGGTTTTGGCGTAAAAAAACAATTCGGTGAATTGTTTTTAGCCAAAAGGCGTGAGGCATTTATGACGAGCGTGCGGTCTGCAAGGCGCAGCCGCAGCAGACTGTCAAATCCTGCCACCCCAGCCAAAAATCCCGTTCACGCAAGTGGGCGGGATTTTTACTTATTACTTATTACTTCTTCACTTTTACCTTGAATGTGTATGAAACAGGATTTTTGGAAAGTAATAAGTAAAAAGTAATAGGTAACAAGTTATTTGCTTTTCTTTTATTTATATGCTTTTATAAGTCTTTCGTAAGCTTCGTCGGGAATTGCGCAAATTGAGCCGTGTCGGGGGTTAAAAGGCATTGAATAGTCTTCGGGATTTACTGCCTTGAAGTTTTCAAAATCAGTTGTTTGCTGCATAAAGAAACGGTCGGTGCCGTATTCATCCATAACCATTACCCACTGATTTGTGCCTGTGATATTATAAATTTCGCTGCCCTCTACCCCGGTTTTTGCAAGAGAAACGACAACCGGATTATCTTCATAAGGTCCTGTTAGGTTTTTAGATTTAACATAGGCAATTGTTTGGTCTTCGTCGTGCTTGAAATAGAGATAATATGTATCGGTTTCTTCGCAAAACGCAATGTCACCGTCAATTGTCTGAATGTTTGGGCGGATATAGAGCGGT
Source organism: uncultured Clostridia bacterium (assembly GCA_945787805.1). Classification (GTDB taxonomy): domain Bacteria; phylum Bacillota; class Clostridia; order Oscillospirales; family Acutalibacteraceae; genus Fimenecus. Next base: position 1,105 of record CALZID010000004.1, read on the forward strand.
TTGGGCTCTGTCATTGTTTGCATATCGCTTGAATGTGCATAATACATTCCCGCCACATCGTTTTCTGCGGTTGAATTTGCCCAATAAATCATATATTTCTGCTCTTTTTTATCCCAAAACGCCTGTGGCGCCCATGCTCTTGTGGTATTTTGAAATTCACCGCCAAAGTCACGGATATCAATGATTGTTTCGTCGGTCCAATTGACTAAATCCTTTGATTTCCAGGTAACTAATGCATGGTTTGAGGTCCAGCCCTCCTGACATTTCATATCGGTACCGATTATGTAATAAAAACCGTCTTGGCCTTTGAAAATATATGGGTCACGAACACATTTTTTACCTTTTGTCTGAATTATCACGGGCTCATTATTATTGAGCGCTTTGAAATTGTATCCGTCTTCGCTGACTGCGAAATGTATTCTCTCTTTATGCGGTTCATTGCCTACAAAATAACAGAAAAGGTATTTTCCGCTTTTACTTTCAGCCGGTATTGCAAACGACATAATATCCCCTACTCTAATCCAAAAATTGCTTCATCCAAGCACATTCTCAAAGACTTTGCCTTGATTCTCTTGACAAATGTTTTGTAATCTTTTTCGTCTTTGCAGTTCTTTAATTTATTAGTTGTAACAACCTTTTTCATATTGTTCCCGTTAAGGTGAATAAGGCAATCCAAAGCACGGTCATAAACAGGTTTATTCTGTCTTGCTTTAACACCTTTGAGAGTTACAAATATTTCATCTTCGACACTGATATCGCTGATTTTAACGAAAGATTTGCCGTTAGTAACCGGGGTTAGCAATCCGTTTACCGTTACTGTTACTTCGTCAAAATCTTCAACATCTTTGAAATTCAGAGTGTAAGTTCTCTTTTGCGGAATACATTTAAGCGTTTTACCGCCTTTAATTTCAAATGTTAATGTGTCGTCTGTTTCTGCAACTGTCATTGTAGAAATTGAATACTCACCGTTCTTATATTTGCCTGTTTCACCGTCATCTTCATAGAAATTAAAGGTATTATTTCCGCGATAAATATTGATGTCGAGGCGTTCGGGACATTCCCATGAATTTCCGTTATCCGCTGACATTGGAATAATTGCACCCTGCTTTGCAAAAACGGGAATAGTGTTTATCGGGCTGTTAACATAAACAGTTTGATTACCTTTGTAAATCTTTCCGTCAAAGATATTAGTCCATCTGCCTTCGGGCAACCACACCTTTGTAGCGGCAGTTTTTGTTTTGTTATCGAGTTTAGTTGTTACGGGACAAACCAACAATTCTGAACCGAAAAAGTATTCATTCGGCACTTCATAACTGATGTTCTCTTCGGGATATTCATAATACATCGGTTCGCAAAGTGCTCTGCCGTCATTATATGAACGGTAATTCATAGCATAGATATAGGGAATCAATTTATGACGAAGCCGCAAAAACTCCGTGCCCAATGTTTCTGCTTCCCAAGAGAAATTCCAAGGCTCTTTGCCAAGGGTTTCAAGAGCAGTTGAATGTAGTCTTAAAATCGGAAGGAACACCCCTAACTGCAACCAACGGATATAGAGCTCGTCGTCATGCTCACCCATGTGATGTCCGCCGATATCATGGCTCCACCAAGTGTAACCGCAGTTTGCGGCATTGGCTGTAAAATACGGTTGGAAGTTGAGAACGCTCCAATTGATTGCGGTGTCACCCGAAAAGCCCAAAGGATAACGGTGTGAGCCTATTCCTGCATAGCGGGACAAAATCATAGGGCGTCTGTCCGCTTTATCTGTATCGCAATAATGATAATGATTGAGAAGCCACAACGGGTCAAGCCCTGCCTTTTTACTTTTTGTGCCCTGCTGCCAGTCAATCCACCAAAAATCAACTCCCTGATTTTCATAAGGATGATGAAGAATATCAAAATAAGCATTGATAAAGTCTTTATTTGTTAAATCAAATTCAACTGTTTTTCCACTTTCTTTTTCTATTCCCATAGCATCCGCCATTTCGGCATACATATCTTCAAAGCTACGCACACCGTCAGCCGGGTGAAGATTTAAGGTTACTTTTAGTCCCATATCGTGCATCTTTTGCAAAAATGCTTTGTAATCGGGGAATAAATCGGTATTCCAGCTATAACCGGTCCAACCGCTTCCCCACTTGACTGATTTTTTCTCACATTTACCGAATTTTTCTTTGACATCCACCCAATGCCAATCCATATCAACTGTTGCAATTGTGAGCGGAATATCGCGGCGGAAAAACTCTTCCATTAAGTCTTCGTATTCTTTTTGAGTGTACGCTCTGTAACGGCTCCACCAGTTGCCGAGTGCATATCTCGGCACAAGGGGCGGTCTGCCCGTTATTTTATAGAAATCATTGAGCCAATCAATATAGTTTCTGCCGAATGCAAAAACATATATGTCTTTTGTTCCGTTTTTTCTTGCTTCCAGCGTTCCGTCTTCGCACAACAGCAAGGTTTTGCTGTCGTCATAAACAGAGACACCGTCAAAGCCGATAACACCGTCTTTCAGTTCAACGGGACCGAATGTAGCGTCAAGTGTACGGGTTGTTCCTTTTAAATTATGCTCGCTGTTATAGGAAATCTGCCGGCCGTCAATAACTGCGTATTTGAAACTTCCGTTATGGTTATTAACAACAAACTCTGCTTTATCGGTTGAAATTTTCAAAATATCAACCGACTCGGTATATGAGTAATTTACTTTACCGAAATTTCTATACCACACTGCTTGTGACGGTAAATCAGTAAATTCTCCGTCGGCGGAAGCTTCGACACGAATCATTCTCTCGGTTAAAACCGTGACTCTGACATTATTGCTGACGATAATATTATCTTCACAAGCCGTTCCGTCTGTTTTTGCTAATAACTGTTTATTAAGTTCTGACATAATATCCCCACCTATTATATTTCGTCATAAGACAGTGCTTTTGACATAATTTTAAGTTCATTTGCGTTTTCAGATAATTTAACTTCTGTATTTTCAAATGTCAACGCTTCACCATTATAAACCGAACACGCTAATTTACTGTTCACATAAAGCTTTATCAGTCCGTTAGGTTCGCACACAACACATAACTTATCGCCATTTTTCAAAAATGAGTCGCTATGTTTAGTTTTATCATTCAAACGAATTACTGCGTATCCACTGTGACTGTTTACATTAAATATGTCGTCAAAGCTTAAAAGTGTTCCGTCTTCGGCTTTTGTGACTGTGCAATAAACTGTAAAATCTCTGCCGCTTGGCAGCTTATTATTATCACAAATGAAATCAGGATAATACTCTCCCTTAAATGTGACATCTGCACAATCGCCGAAAGCGTTTTTAACCGTCAGTGAAACATAGGGCTTTTTAACAGCATTTTCAAAGGTTATTTTCAATGTGCTGTAATCTTCAAGCAATTCATAGCCCGATATTTTTGCATTTGATGAAATCATATCGGAGCTTATATATATTCTGTCATCAAAGAAAAGCAAAAGCTCTTTATCACTTTGAAATCTGCCGTATATGAGTGATGCAACCTTTTCTTTTTCACTTGAAAATTTCATTATTAACACTTCAAGCGGTGCCAATTCAAATGTTATCTCGTCGCCGTAACTATATGTTTTATCGCTCGACGGCTTTTCATAAGGATGTACAAATACAAGCTTCATATCTTTACATTCTTTGTTTACGCCGATTTTTTCATCGAGCACAACTGTATAGCTTTGAGTGTTGTTGCCCGGATTTCGAAGAGACACAATTCCCCTGTTCTTATTCCAACAGGAATAACCGTAAGCTTCTGCTCTTTCGGGACATCCGCCAATAAACTGCGATGTTTTAAGGATTTCATAATCGTTTCGGATAAATCTCAAAGCATCGGCATTTATACGCCACTTTGCAGAATTGAACATATTATATGAATAATAAAGCTCCCAGAATGCAGTGCCTCGGGTTGTCATCATAAACATATATTTGCGAAATTCTTCGTTCGTCATAGAGATTTTTGCGGTATTGCCGTAAATCGGGTCGTGATTGTAAATAAATTCATGCGGGAATTGATAATTTCTTCTTACGCTGAAATCGTAATAGCAATTATCACGGTATGTAAGGACTTTATCAACATCATTTTGGCTTAATTTCTCGCCTTTCGGTGTTTTATCAATAAAGCCTATATCACCGCTGTTTTGAATCCACAAGCTATCGCTCCACTGCAAAAACCAGGGACTTGCATTGCAATAGCTTGTCTGGTTAATCCACAAATCCTTGCCGACGCTTTCACGGGTAATACGGAGCTTTCTGAATATATCTATCCAGTTTTCCCACATTTCCGTATACTGATACATATCGTTATAGCCGCCGGTCATATGACCGTGCTTTTTCGACGGACAGGCAGAAAGCAAAAATCCGTCTAACTTCCAGTAATTTATATCAAATTTTGCATCTTGTTCCAAATAATATTCTGTGATGTTTTTTATATATTCAAGAGAAGATACGCAAACATCTCTTGACGCTTTGTTATATCCGCCCTTGCCGGCCTTTTCCATCTGTTTGCCGAATGCGGGTGTTTTTTTTATATCGTATCCACCGCGCGGGCCGTTCCAAAGTCCGAAGTTCGATGAAAACTTTCGGGCAATCTCTGCCGCAGGATATAATTCGTTGGGAAATTTTGAATTAAAAGCCCAAAAATCTGCCGTCCAATCTACAAATCCGTCATCCACGACATAGGAATCAAGCGGCGGTACCATTGTTTTTGAGAGATTATTTTCGATTTCTTGGAATGATTTTGTGATATTTTCGTTTGTAATGTCGTGCATGTGGTCATACCAAGAATTGTATTGAAATCTCGGCTTAACTTTGCGGGAAATATCTCTGATATAAGTCAAAAAATCTTCTCGCATAACGCTAAAATCAAGACTGCGGGTTGCACCCACAACTGTTTTCCAGGTTTTAAATGTATGACCGCAATTCAAATTAAGCTTATCAAAGCGTTTTCCGCTATAATACCGACAATAAAGCGTATTGCCGTCAATACTGTTATCTGCAAGGGGAAATTCCGTTCCGAAAAACAATCCGTTGAGATAAACAGGTTGCCCCAATGCGCTATGGTATTTGCTTAAATATGCCTTTTCAATATTGCCGATTGTCCATTGATTTTCAGGGTTATGAACGGAAATATGCTCTGTATCTATATAATCTATTGTCACTAACGGTTGACGCTCCGGTTTATCTATCATTATTTCGATATATTTGTGCATATAATGCTTTTCATCTTCAATTTCGACATTCACTATAAATGTTATTCTTGCACCGTTATAGGCATAGGGCTTAAAAATGAACTCAACACGACGCTTAAACACATTCACTTTGTCGAGTTCAAGGCTGTTTGATGATAAAAAGTCGGTTTTATAGCCAAGCATTTTTTTATTCTTGAATGCTACGAAAAATTCAGCAGAAAAAGCGTTAAATTTAACTGACTTTTCACCGTTAATCCATTTATTTATTATCTCTGTTGTAACAAGACGGTTATCTTTTGTTGAAAACCGTCTTTCAATATAATCGTTACCGATTATTGCTGTATCGTTTTCAAAATATGCGTATGCTCCTGCCATATAAAAATCCCCTTTAATTTATTCTCCAAATAGTATTTTTTCTGTAGCTTTTGCAGCGTCTTCAACAATTTTTACACAGGGACGCTTTTGATAATATTCTGCTGTTCTTTCTTCGGGAACACTTGATTTTTCAGGTTTTGAAAGTCCTAACAGCTCTTTGCAAACGATTGAATGATTTGTCTTCTTAAACTCATCTGAAATTGCGCGGACTTTTTCATAAACTTCTGCTTTTGAAAGCTCGGGATATTTTAGTCCCACCACCATTGCACTTCCGCTGACAGCTCCGCAGACTTCACGCATTCTGCCCACGCCGCCGCCAAGACCTGCAGAGACAGCCAACGCCATATCTTCGGTTAGTCCCAAATCTGTTGCAAATGCTGTAAAAACTGCCTGTGAACAGTTTTTTCCGTTCATAAAAAGTTCTACTGCTCTATCTGAATACTTTGACAAAACTATCACCCATTTTCAATATATATGTAAATAATACCACACATTGTCTTTTCTTGCAATAAAAAAAGCAGTAGTATTCTACTGCTCAAAATTATTCAGGGTATCTTTTATTTGCTTTTAAGTTTGGCAATTCAGGGATAAGATACTCTCTCGCTATCATTAAATATACTTGTGCTTCAACAAAATTCACTCCGTCATTGCCAACTCCGTTTTTACTTACCCTTATTGTTTTGTTGTTTGACTCGTCAATGTTGTAAAAATATTTGAATTCGTCATAGGTCATAACAAGCTCGCCGTTTTCGTCTTTTTTGCCGGAGAATTCAAAAACCATGGCGCTTGGAATCTCGGCATTGACCTTTATTAAAGCCACAAGATTCTCTTTTTTTGCACCGTATTTATTCGCAATAGCAACTATGTATTTATTGTTAGGATTGTCTGTAAAATATACCTCGGCATTACTGTTTTCAATTTTTTCTAAATCTTCATCACTAATCAAAGGATTGCTTTGACTCTTCTTAGTTGTAGTAGTTGTTGTATTATCATTATTATTAGTTATTGTTTGAGATGTTTGCTTTTCTGTTTGTTTCTCTGTTGCTTCTGTTGAGACTTCTGATGATACAGTTGTACTTTCTGTTGTTGAAGTTGTGTTATCGTCGTTATTTGTGCCTGAACAACCCACACACATTAAGAAAATCACCAAAATTAAAGTCAGAGCAAATAAATGTTTTTTCATATATATCACCTGATAAAAAGAAGGTGTGCCAAACACACCTTCTCTTTATTAAATAATCACCTAAAATTATGCTACGCCAATAAAGCCAAGGATAACATTGATGAGCTCCATTGGGTCAAAGCCTTCAAATAAAGTTTTAAGGGTTTCAAAAATACCTGCTAAAGCCTCCATTGTGCGCACCTCCTTCTTTATCTCTTGTATACATAATACTACTATTTCGTTTTATTTTCAACACTTTTGTTGAAAAATGTTCAACAAAAAAGCAGTCTGATTTTTGTTAATATTTAACAAATAAAAAAGCCCCGTCCTATAAGAACGGGGTATAAAAACTTGAAAGTTAACTTATTTAAGAGTAACTTTTGCGCCAACTTCTTCAAGCTTTGCTTTTGCAGCTTCAGCGTCTTCTTTTGATGCTGCTTCTTTAAGTACTTTAGGAGCACCGTCAACGATTGCTTTTGCTTCTGCAAGACCAAGACCTGTGATTTCACGAACAGCCTTGATAACCTTGATTTTTTCTGCGCCTACTTCTGTAAGCTCAACATCAAATTCTGTCTTTTCTTCAGCTGCTGCTGCGCCGCCTGCTGCCGGAGCTGCTACTGCTACTGCTGCTGCTGCAGATACACCGAATTCTTCTTCTACTGCTTTAACGAGCTCTGAAAGCTCAAGAACTGAAAGAACTTTAAGTTCTTCAACGATTGCCATAACTTTTTCTGATGCCATGGTAATTTACCTCCAATTATTAAATCAATTATTTTTAAGTTTGTTTTTTAATTATTCAGCAGCCGGTGCTGCTTCGCCGTTTTTGTCGACAATAGCTTGTACTGCACGGGCAAAAGAAGCGATTGGTGCGTTAAACGCACTGAGAACTGTAGCAAGCAATACTTCTCTTGACGGAAGTTTTGCAAGTGCTTCAAGTTTTTCGAGAGAAATAACTTCACCGTCAAGGAAACCTGATTTAAGTGTGAAATTATCGCTCTTCTCAGCATATTTGCCGAGAATTCTTGCTGCTGCAACATAGTCGTCTTTACTTGTTGCGATAGCTGTTGTTCCTTCAAGAACACTGCCCATATCAGCAAGGCTTGTTCCTTCGATGGCACGACCTAAAAGTGTGTTCTTTACAACTGTGTATTCAACACCTGCTTCTCTGAGCTCTTTACGAAGCTTTGTATCGTCTTCAACGCTGATACCCTTGTAATCAACAACAACACCTGCGATTGAAGCGTCAATTCTTTCTTTAAGCTGAGCCACCTGCTGTTTCTTTAATTCTAAAACCTTCTCGCTTGGCAAACGAATTCACCTCCTATTATTTTTTATAAATGCGCTTGCAAGGAGAAAAAATATGCCTCTTCTGCAAAGACAGAAAAGGCATAGAAACATTTTAATTAAATGCTAATATCCTCGGTAGGCAGTTGAAACTTTATGCAAAATGCACCTACTGTCTTTGGCAAGCTTTATTATACTAACACAACCAACACGGTTTGTCAAGTATTTTTAATTATTCGGCAACAGGAGCTGCAACGAATTTGTTAGCGTTGATTTTAACGCCCGGGCCCATTGTTGAAGCAACAGTAACAGATTTAATGTACTGACCTTTTGTTGCGGCGGGTTTTGCTTTAACGATAGCATCCATAAGTGTATCAAGGTTTTCTTTAAGTTTGTCTGCACCGAATGATACCTTACCGATTGGGCAGTGAATGATGTTTGTCTTATCAAGACGGTATTCAATCTTACCTGCCTTAGCTTCTGTAACAGCCTTAGCAACATCGGGTGTAACTGTGCCTGCTTTCGGGCTTGGCATAAGACCGCGAGGACCGAGAACCTTACCGAGACGGCCAACGATACCCATCATATCAGGGCTTGCGATACATACATCAAAGTCCATAAATCCACCCTGGATTCTTTCCATAAGGTCTTCTGCACCGACATATTCAGCACCGGCTGCGAGAGCTGCATCAACTTTATCGCCTTTTGCGAATACTGCAACTCTAACGCTCTTACCTGTACCGTTAGGAAGAACTACTGCGCCTCTAACCTGTTGGTCTGCGTGACGAGAGTCAACGCCGAGACGAACATGAAGCTCAACTGTTTCGTCAAATTTAGCAGTTGCGCCCTTAACTGTGAGTTCAAGAGCTTCTGCCGTATCATAAAGTTTTGTTTTGTCGATAAGCTTTGCGCTTTCAACATATTTCTTTCCGTGTTTCATAATTCAATTTCCTCCAAAATAGTGGTTAATCGGATTCTGATTTTTCCTCCCACAAGGAGAATCAGTCTACTACTGTAACGCCCATGCTGCGTGCTGTACCTGCAATCATACTCATTGCAGTTTCAATTGTTGCAGCGTTAAGGTCGGGCATTTTTTGCTCAGCGATTTTTTTAATCTGCTCTTTTGTGATTGTAGCTACCTTTGTTTTGTTAGGCACACCTGAACCACTCTCGATTCCGCATGCTTTCTTAATAAGAACTGCTGCGGGTGGAGTTTTTGTTACGAATGTAAATGTACGGTCTGCATAAACTGTGATTACAACAGGGATAATAAGTCCCATATCGTTCTTTGTGCGTTCGTTGAATTCTTTTGTGAACGCCATAATGTTAACACCGTGCTGACCAAGTGCAGGTCCGACAGGTGGTGCCGGTGTTGCTTTTCCGGCAGGGATTTGAAGCTTAATAAAGCCTACTACTTTTTGAGCCATTTTTAGCACCTCCAAAATTCGTGGTATGGCGGAACAGACAGCTCTTCTGCTCCTCCCACGACGCTTTGACAAAAGCGTCATAAAAAGCGTAAATCACGCTAATTACCAAATAAATAAATCAGTCTTCGACCTTTTCAACCTGGTCGAGTTCAAGATCGACAGGGGTTTCTCTGCCGAGCATTGAAATTACTACGCATACCGAGTTGTTATCAACATCAAGCTCGCGGACAACACCCATAATGCCTTCAAATGCACCGTCGATAATTGTAACCATATCGCCGACTGCATAATTGATTTCGATGACCTTCTTTTCAACACCCATTTCGTAAACTTCTTTCTCTGTAAGAGGAATGGGCTTACTCTCGGGGCCGACAAAGCCTGTAACACCGCGAGTGTTGCGAATTACATACCAAGTGTCATCTGTCATTTCAAGGTCGCCTGTTTCTTCGTTTTCAAAAACTGCAACCTTAACCATTACATAACCCGGGAAAATTTTTCTTTCAACTTCTTTTTTCTGCTCGTCTTTAATTTCAGTAACGATTTCTGTGGGAACTTTAACCTCTAAAATTAAGTCGTGCATTTTTCGGTTTTCAACAAATTTTTCAATTGTTGAAGCAACCTTGTTTTCATAACCTGAATAAGTATGAACTACATACCATTTGGAGATTTCTGCCATAACTTAATCTCCTTTCGATTACTTCATTAAAAACAAGTTAATCATATTTGCTGCCTGTGTTGTTGTTTCTTTAACTTCATCTTTTGAAGCAAGTCCGACTAAAGCGTCAATGATTGCTGCAAGTCCCTGGTCAATTGCGAAAATTACAACGCAAACGATTGCAACAACAACAATAACAACCAATGAATTGTTAAGAACTGTTTTTCCGGATGGCCATGTAACCTTTTTGCACTCACCCTTAAAGTCTTTGAAGAACTTTTTGATTGCCGGCCCGATTTTCTTTAAAGGATTTTCCTTTTTCTTTGCGGGGGCGTTTTTCTTCTTCTCAACTGTTTCGGTAGCGGTCTTTTCTTTTTTGTCAGACATTTCACTAACCTCCGAATTACTTTGTTTCCCTATGAAGAGTGTGTTTCTTGCAGAATCTGCAATACTTGTTCATTTCCATTCTGTCGGGAGTGTTCTTCTTGTTTTTCTTTGTGTTGTAGTTTCGCTGTTTGCACTCTGTGCAAGCTAATGTGATTTTTACTCTCATTTTCGGCACCTCCGTTATTATGTTATCTGAAAAATCAGCAGATAACTGTGTATAGCCTGCCTCGTAAAAATGGGCACAAAAATAAAACCCTCTTTCTCGAGGTACGAGTATTTTATCACGCTTGTCAATATATGTCAAGTAGTTTGAAAAAGTTTTTTCAAAATCAAAATCTTAAATAAAATTTATACAAAAATTGTTTAATTATAATGTATATTGAATATATCTTTTTATACATTATGACAAAAGTAGTTTTTTTGTGGCTTTTTTATTGACGGATTTTCTGTTTTATGTTAAAATTCAATAAGCAAATTGAAGGAGTGATGGCAATGTTGAATATCTGCAAGCAAAAGCAAAAAGACATTGGTATTGCTATTCAATTTTTTAGCGATAATGTTTCTATTTTTCATTTTTCTTTTTAACGACGGTTTTTCCGTCGTTATTTTTTTGTGTTCTTCTTCATTTTATATGTTGAATAACACCGTATATTATAGTATAATATTCAGTTGAAATAAACAGAAAGGCTGGTGTGAATTTTGAAAGCGTATTTAATGCTTGAAAACGGCGCTGTTTTTGAAGGACAGGCTGCCGGAAAATTCAAAGAAACTGTATGTGAATTAGTATTTAACACATCAATGACCGGATATGTTGAAATGCTGTCGGACCCGTCAAATGCAGGTTTGGGTGTGGTTATGACTTATCCGCTTATCGGCAACTACGGTGTTTGTCTTGAAGATATGGAAAGTAACAGGCTCTACCCCGCCGCACTTTTGGTGCACGAGCTTTGTGATACTCCGTCGAATTTCAGAAGTGAGATGACGCTTGAAGAATTGCTTATCAAATATGAAATTCCTTGCATAAAAGGTCTTGATGACCGCGCAATAGTTATGAATCTTCGTGAAAACGGCGCTATGAAAGCAATTATCACAGATGACATTTCAAATAAAGACGCACTTTTTGATAAAATCAATGCATTTGGGATTAAGAATGATTACAAAGGTGCTGACAGAAAAATTTCCGATGACGGAACAAGCCTTGCATTCATTGATTTTGGCGCAAGAAAGAGTTTTGTAGACGCTTTTGCAAAGCGTGGATTTGCGGTTTCTGCTTTCTCTGAGCTCAATGCCGATGAAATCATCGCAAAAGGCTTTGAAGGCGTTGTGCTTTCCAACGGTGTTGAAGATTTTGATACACTTGCTTATACGATAGAAGAAATCAAAAAGCTTATGGACAAAAATGTACCAATTTTTGCAATCGGTCTCGGTCACCAGCTCGTTGCTCTTGCAAATGGCGGCAAGGTTGAAAAAATGCTTCACGGTCACAGAGGCTGCAACTATCCCGTTAGATTTAACCATATTGATAAAACATATATCACTGCGCAAAACCACGGATATGCGGTGACAGAAGCTCCTGCAAACGCAGATGTGCTTTGCTCAAATGTAAACGACAATACAATTGAAGGTTTCAAATATAAGAACAAGCCCGTTATGACTGTTCAGTTTATTCCAGACACCGCAAAAGGTCCGAACACAGCCTTCTTGTTTGACGATTTTAAGAATATAATTAAGGAGGGCAAATAATATGTTGGATAAAAGCATAAAAAAAGTAATGGTTATCGGCTCGGGACCTATTATTATCGGTCAAGCTGCCGAATTTGACTATGCGGGCACTCAGGCTTGCCGCTCTCTTAAAGAAGAAGGCGTTGAGGTAGTTCTTGTAAACTCTAACCCCGCTACAATTATGACCGACGGCGACATTGCGGACAAGGTTTATGTTGAGCCTCTCACAATTCCTACACTCACAAAAATCATTGAAAAAGAAAAGCCCGACTCACTTCTCCCCTCCCTTGGCGGTCAAACAGGTCTTAACCTTGCAATGGAGCTTAACGAGTTAGGTATTCTTAAAGAAAACAATGTTCGTCTTATAGGTATCAATGCCGACTCAATCAAAAAAGCCGAAGACAGACAAGAATTCAAGGACACAATGGAAGCTATCGGCGAGCCTTGTATTGAATCCCTTGTTGTTGAAACGGTTGAAGATGCACTTGAATTCTCTGCCAAAATCGGATACCCCGTAATTGTTCGTCCCGCATATACGCTGGGCGGTACAGGTGGCGGTATTGCCTATGACGAAGAACAGCTTCACGAAATTGCATCAAACGGTATCCGTCTTTCCCGTGTTAATCAGGTTCTTATTGAGAAATGTATTTCAGGTTGGAAAGAAATCGAATTTGAAACAATGCGTGACTCAAAGGGCAACTGCATTACAATCTGTTCAATGGAGAATGTTGACCCCGTCGGTATTCATACGGGTGACTCAATTGTTGTAGCCCCTGCGCAGACACTTATGGATAAAGAATATTCAATGCTTCGCAATGCCGCACTCAACATTATTGACGCTCTTGACATTCAGGGCGGTTGTAATGTTCAGTTTGCACTTCACCCCACATCATTTGAATATGCGGTTATCGAGGTTAATCCCCGTGTTTCCCGTTCATCAGCGTTGGCATCTAAGGCAACGGGCTTCCCGATTGCCCGAGTTGCGTCAAAAATTGCTCTCGGCTTAGGTCTTGACGAAATTCCTAATGCTGTTACCGGAAAAACTTATGCATCATTTGAGCCGACTATCGACTATATCGTATGCAAATTCCCGAAATGGCCCTTTGACAAGTTTGTTACTGCCAAAAAAACTCTCGGTACACAGATGAAAGCCACCGGTGAAGTTATGTCAATTGCACGCACATTCGAGGCGGCGCTTCATAAGTCACTTCACTCACTTGAAGAAAACAAAGAGTCTTTGCTTCTCGACTCACTTATGGATTTGAGCAAAGAAGAAGTGCGCAGTCAGCTCTATAATGTTGACAATATGCGAGTTTACACAATTGCGGTTGCGATTTATAAAGGTATCGCTCTTGAAGAAATCTACGATATCACGAAGATTGATATGTGGTTCTTAAATAAAATCAAAAACATTGTTGATATGGAAAAGGTTCTAAAGTCAGGCAGATGCGATAAAGAAACTCTTTTCGCCGCCAAGAAAATGGGCTTTACCGACTCTGTTATCGCTAAAAATGTGGGTACAACAACGAGCGCTGTTAAGCATTTGAGAAAGCTTTGGAATATTATTCCCGCATTCTCTATTGTTGATACTTGCGCCGCTGAATTCCCCGCACAGACGCCGTATTACTATTCGGATTACGGTATTGCTAACGAAGTTAATCCGAGAACCGACAAGAAAAAGATTATGGTACTCGGTTCGGGTCCTATCAGAATCGGTCAGGGCGTTGAATTTGACTATTGTTCAGTTCACTCGGTTTGGGCGCTTAAAAAGGCCGGCTGTGAAGCAATTATCGTAAACAACAACCCGGAAACGGTTTCAACCGACTTTGATGTGTCCGACAAGCTCTATTTTGAACCGTTGACACCCGAATATGTAACAAGCATTGTTGAGCTTGAAAATCCCGACGGCGCCATTGTTCAGTTTGGCGGACAGACTGCAATCAAGCTTACAAAAACTCTTAACGATTTAGGCGTTAAAATTCTCGGTACAGACGCCGACCATGTTGACGCGGCTGAAGACAGAGAGCGTTTTGACGAAATTCTTGAATTCTGTGATATAGCTCGTCCCAAGGGACAGACAGTGTTCACAGCACAGGAAGCAATTGCGGCGGCTCACTCGCTGGGCTACCCCGTACTTGTTCGTCCGAGCTATGTTCTCGGCGGCCAGGGTATGCAGATTGCGGCAAGCGACGAAGATATTATCGAATTTATGGATATTATCACCAGAACAATCCCCGACCTTTCAGAGCACCCTGTTCTTGTTGACAAATACCTTATGGGACAGGAGGTTGAGGTTGACGCTATCTGCGACGGCAAAGATATTCTCATCCCCGGTATTATGGAGCATATTGACCGTGCGGGTATTCACTCGGGCGACTCAATCTCGGTTTATCCTGCCGTTACACTTTCTGAAAAGGTACAGAAAACCATTGTTGATTATACAAAGCGTCTTGCTTCTGCATTGCATGTTATCGGTATGATGAACATTCAGTTTATCGTACTTCGTGAAACAGTTTATATTATTGAGGTTAATCCCCGTTCTTCAAGAACTGTTCCTTATATTTCAAAGGTTACGGGTATTCCCGCAATCAGTCTTGCAACAAGAGCCATGCTGGGCGAGAGAATTGCCGATATGGGATACGGCACAGGTCTTTTCAAGAACAGCGGCTATTATGCAATTAAGCTTCCCGTGTTCTCATTTGAAAAGATTATCGGCGCTGACACTTCATTAGGCCCCGAAATGAAATCAACGGGTGAAGTTCTCGGTATTTCAAAAGACTACAATGAAGCATTGCTTAAAGCCTTTGAAGGCGGCGGTGTTTCAATGCCTAAAAACGCAAAAATTGTTGTTACTGTCCGTGATAAGGACAAAGCGGAAATCGGTGAAATGCTCAAAGAGTTCAAGGACTCAGAATTTGAATTCTATGCTACACCGGGTACTTGCAAAGCTATTCGTGAAGCCGGAATTCAGTGCAAAGAGGTTAATCCTTTGACTGCTCCGTCGCCTAATATTATGGATATGCTGCAAAACGGTGAAGTTTCACTCATCATCAACACCCCGACTCACGGCAGACTCAGTGACCGTGACGGATTCAAGCTTCGTCGTCTTGCGGTTGAATCGGGTACATCTTGCCTTACATCGCTTGATGCGGCGCTCAGTGTTATGAGAAGCACATTCATTGTGCCCGACGGAAAAATGAGCCTTACCGACATTGCCACCATTAAAATAAAATAGTACACATAAAAGGAGTGTAGTATATATGGCATATAATATTATTGACTATTCTGTTTTAAATGCAAACAGAGGATTTGATGCGCTGCCTTTTTCAAAAGTTGACGGACTTATTCTTGCCCAGTTGATATACATTAGTTTTGACGGTGTTGTACCTTGTATTGCCGACGGCAGTGAAGGTGTGCGCTTGTCAGATCTTGCGGAAACGGAAAATTATGAAAAACTGTTTCCGCTTAAACGAACTGCCGAAAGAAATAAAAGACTGTTAAACGCAACTGCCTACAGTAAACGGTTCGGCAGTATGAAAGTCAATTACTATGAAAATATTTTTGACTATGAAAACGATACGCAGTTTGCCGCTGTAACATTTATATTGCCAAACGGCGATGTGTGTATTTCTTTTCGGGGTACAGACGCTACCATTACAGGCTGGAAAGAAAACTTTAATATGCTTTATATGTCGCCTGTTGCGGCTCAGAAGCTTTCTGTAAAATATGTTGAAAAAGTGGCTGAAAAGACTGCGGGAGATATTATCCTTTTAGGTCATTCAAAGGGCGGCAATCTTGCGATTTATGCGGCAACCATGTGCAATAAAGCCACAAAAAAGAGAATTAAAGAAATTCAAAGCTTTGACAGCCCGGGATTTACTCAGGAATTTATAAATTCGGAAAAATATATTAAAACAGAACCAAAAATCAGTAAATATATTCCCGAAGAGTCAATGGTTGGCACACTGCTCAATAATAACAATAATTATCATATTATTAAAAGTGACGGCACAGGCATATTTCAGCATGACCCGTTTATGTGGAAAGTCAAAAATAACGATTTTATACCGGGCGAAAAAATCAAAAACGCCGCACAGTTTTTTGACGAAACCTTTAACGGCTGGGTTTACAGTACCGACCAACATCAAAGGGAATTGTTTATCCAAACAATGTTTGATATTATTGAAGCTACAAATAAGCAGAATGCAAGGTGCTTTCCGGAGTGGAGCGAAAATCTCAAAGGCAACACAACGCTTGTGATTGATACAATCAAAGACCTTGACCCCGAAACACGAAATATGATGCTTAAATGCTTCGGAAATGTTTTCTCAACCATTAACAGAAATGTTAAATCAACGCCTAAAAAGCTGTGGGCAGATACAAAAAGAAAAATCAAAGTAAAAAACATACTTTGATTTGATATAATACTATTTATGAGAGGTGATAAAACAATCATAATTTATTGGCAGGTTTATCGGTTTAACTGTTCAAAACTAAATTAAGCCGAAATCAAGTCAGTTCGAAACCATCCTGACTTAAAATAAAACTACGGAGTGATAAAAATGAATAAGAAAAAAACAGATTTTATTGTGAAATCAGCTGTTATTGCTGCGGTTTATGCGGGACTTACCTACCTTTCGTCTATTTTCGGAATAGCCTACGGTCCCATTCAATTCAGACTCTCGGAAGCATTGACGATTTTGCCGGTGTTTACTCCTGCCGCCATACCCGGACTTACGGTAGGTTGCTTTTTAGGCAACATTACAAGTCCCTACGGCATTGTTGATGTTTTGTGCGGCACATTTGCAACACTTATTGCGGCAGTATTGTCATATTTCACACGCAAGATAAAATTCAAGGATATGCCGCTGCTTTCGGCAGTATTTCCCGTTATCGCCAACGCTGTAATTGTCGGGCTTGAAATTACTGTATTTATGCCCGAAGGATTTGCTTTACAGGCATTTTTAATCAATGCATTTCAAGTCGGTTTCGGTCAACTTGTAGTTTGTTACGGACTCGGCATACCGTTATATAAGGTAATTAAGAAGGCAAAACTTGATAAAAAGTTATAAAAAAAGCGTGATAGCCGTTTGGTTATCACGCTTTTTTTACACGAAAACATACAGGTATAATCCAAGAAAATGAAGAAGTGCGCCAATTATTATGAAAATATGGAATACGGCGTGGAAGTATTTTTTCTTTGCACCGATACCGTATAGAATTGCTCCCAGAGTATATGCAACACCGCCTGCAATCATCAGGATTATCGCATTTCTGTTAAAATGATTCCACAATACAAACACGGTCATAAACATAGACCAGCCGATTACCATATATAAAACCATTCGTATTGCAGTTGTTTTGTTAAACAGTGTAAATGTCAATACAACAGAAGTTATTGCGGCAACCCAACAGGCAATCAGTAACGACCAGCCCATTATCGGATTTATCGGTGCAACCGCAACAACTGTATAGGGTGTTATGGTGCCCACAATCATAAAGTTTATCATGGCGTGGTCAACGATACGCATAGCTTTTTTTCCGTTGTTGGGATTTAAGCCGTGATAAACCGACGAGCAGACAAAAACTGCGAGCATTGTAATGCCGTAAACAAGACTTAATAAAAGGTAGTCGACCCTATGCAACTTAATTGCTCTGATAATGCACAATACGATTGCGGTGAGCGCAAAAACCGCACCGACTATATGGGTTATTGAATTCACCCAATCTTCTTTTCGTGAATAGTTCACGAGTTTAATTGAATCTAATCTGCTCATAAAATCACCTGAATATATATTACTACTATTCGCTTTAATTTGCAATATATAAATAAAGGGAATTGTAAAAAAACATTTACAATTCCCATAATCTTATTTTTTCTTTTTGCCGAAAAATCCTTTTTTCTCGTCACCCAAATTATCAACATTGAATTCAAGTGCCAATTGCTTTATAAGTTCTTCTTGTTTATCTGTAAGCTTCTTTGGAATATCGACGATAATTCTAACAAGCTGATCACCTTTACCGATTCCGCTGCGGCTGGGAATACCGCGGCCTCGAAGCTTGAACACATCCCCCGGTTGTGAGCCTGCCGGAATTGTGTATTCAACTGTTCCTTCAAGAGTCGGCACTTTGATTTTACAGCCCAAAGCCACTTGCATAAATGACACATGAGCGTCATACCAAACATTATAGCCGTCACGCTCAAAGAATGGGTGCGGACGAACATTGACAACAATGTTAAGGTCACCTGCGGGACCGCCGTTAACGCCCTTATTGCCCTGACCGCGAACCGTAAGTATCTGACGGTCATCAACGCCTGCGGGAATATTGATATCAATCTTAACGCTCTTTCTGACTCTGCCTGCACCGTTACACTTTTTACAGGGATTTTCAATAATTGTTCCCCTACCGTTACAACGGGTACAGGGTTTTGCAGACTGGATAACGCCGAACGGTGTTCTTTGCTGAACTGTCACCTGACCGCGACCGTTACATTCGGGACAGGTTTTAGGTGAATGTCCGCTTTGGCAACCGCTTCCGTGACATTCGTCACAGGTTTCAATTCTCATTGCGTCAATACTGCGTGGGCAGCCCTTTGCTGCTTCTTCAAATGAAATTGTCACGCTTGCCTGAGTGTCACTGCCACGCTGAGGCGCATTGGGATTTGCTCTTCTGCCGCCGCCGAATCCGCCAAACCCGTTGCCGAATATTGAGCCAAAGATATCGCCTAAGTCGAAATCCATTCCCCCAAAGCCACCGCCGTAGTCGCCTTGGCCCGCACCGTAGTTTGGGTCAACGCCGGCGTGACCGAACTGGTCATACCGTGCTTTTTTCTCGCTGTCGGAAAGAACTTCGTAAGCTTCGTTTGCTTCTTTAAACTTTTCTTCTGCTTCTTTATTATTAGGGTTTAAGTCCGGGTGATATTTTTTCGCAGCCTTTCGATAAGCCTTTTTTATCTCATCGTCGGATGCGGATTTATCAACGCCCAACACCTCATAATAATCTCTTTTTTCTGCCATAAGTATTCTCCAAATAATACGGATTCACGGACAGACTTTTAAAGTCTGCCCGTATTATTTTTAATAATTATTCAACATCTTTAAAGTCGGCATCATAGTAACCGTCGCCGTTCGGTGCTGAACCTGTATTAGCATTTGGGTCATAGCCTTCACCCGCATCTGCACCGCCCTGTGCTGCCTGAGCCTGTTTATAAAGCTCTTCCGAAATCTTATAGAAGCTCTGTGTAAGCTCTTCTTGCTTTGACTTGATTGCTTCGATATCTTCGCCCTTAAGTGCTTCTTTTAAAGCGTCAACCTTTGCCTGAATATCCGCTTTATCGCTTTCGGGAAGCTTGTCGCCTTCGTCGGCAAGAATTTTTTCACACTGATATACCATTTGGTCAGCGGCATTTCTTGTGTCAACTGCCTCTTTGCGTTTTTTGTCTTCTTCTGCGAATTTTTCTGCGTCCTGAACTGCTTTTTCAATATCTTCTTTTGACATATTTGATGAAGATGTGATTGAAATTGACTGTTCTTTATTTGTGCCTAAATCCTTTGCAGAAACATTTACAATACCGTTGGCGTCAATGTCGAAAGTAACTTCGATTTGCGGAACACCGCGGCGTGCCGGAAGAATACCGTCAAGGTGGAAAATACCGAGAGTTTTGTTATCTCTTGCAAATTCTCTTTCACCTTGAAGAACATGAACTTCAACTGATGTTTGATTATCGGCAGCAGTTGAGAAAATCTGACTCTTCTTTGTTGGGATTGTTGTATTTCTTTCAATAATCTTTGTGCTGACGCCGCCCATTGTTTCGATACCGAGTGAAAGCGGAGTAACATCAAGAAGAAGAAGTCCTTCAACTTCACCGCCGAGAACACCGCCCTGAATTGCAGCGCCGACTGCTACACATTCGTCGGGGTTGATGCCCTTGAACGGCTCTTTGCCCGTATATTTCTTAACTGCTTCCTGAACTGCGGGAATTCTTGAAGAACCGCCTACCATAAGGATTTTATTAAGCTGTGACGGTTGAAGCCCCGAGTCTGAAAGTGCCTGACGGACAGGTCCCATTGTTGCTTCAACAAGGTCTGCAGTCATTTCATTGAATTTTGCTCTTGTGAGAGTTGTTTCAAGGTGTTTAGGGCCTGTTTCGTCCATAGTGATGAACGGAAGACTGATTTGTGATGTTGTTACACCTGAAAGCTCAATCTTTGCTTTTTCTGCCGCTTCTTTAAGGCGCTGCATTGCCATTTTATCGTTGCGAAGGTCGATACCCTGCTCTTTCTTGAATTCGTCTGCAAGCCAGTCGATAATCTTCTGGTCAAAGTCGTCACCGCCGAGACGGTTATTACCGGCTGTTGCAAGAACTTCTTGAACACCGTCGCCCATTTCGATAATTGAAACATCGAATGTACCGCCGCCAAGGTCATAAACCATAACTTTTTGGTCTTCTTCTTTGTCTATACCGTAAGCCAAAGCTGCGGCAGTAGGCTCATTGATAATTCTCTTTACATCAAGACCCGCGATTTTACCTGCATCCTTTGTAGCCTGACGCTGTGAGTCTGTAAAGTATGCGGGAACAGTGATGACTGCTTCTGTTACAGGTGAACCGAGATAGCTTTCGGCGTCTGCTTTAAGCTTTTGAAGTATCATTGCAGAGATTTCTTGCGGAGTGTAATCTTTGCCGTCAATATTTACCTTGTAATCGCTGCCCATGTGTCTTTTGATAGATGCGATTGTTCTGTCGGGGTTTGTGATAGCCTGTCTTTTTGCTACCTGACCAACCATTCTTTCGCCTGTTTTTGAGAATGCAACAACCGACGGAGTTGTTCTTGCGCCTTCTGCGTTAGCGATAACCACCGGCTCGCCGCCTTCGATTACTGCTACGCATGAGTTTGTTGTACCTAAGTCAATACCAATTACTTTTGCCATAAATTTATTCCTCCTAATAGGTTTATGTTTATTATTAACTGTTTTTTACAGTTTAGTTGACTACTTTTACTACTGCCGGACGAATTATTCTGTCGCCCATTTTGTATCCTGTTGAGAATACATCTGAAATGCAGTTTTCGGGAAGAGAATCATCTTCACCGTGCATTACTGCGTTATGAATGTTCGGGTCAAAGGTTTCACCCTTTTCACCAAATGATTCAACGCCCAACTTTTTGAAAGTTTCGCCGTATTGATTGAATATCATTTCAATACCTTTTTTGAATGAATCAAGGTCGGTGGCTTCTGTGCTCATCGCTCTCATAAAATTATCGTATACGGGCAAAAACTCCGCTATTGTGTTAGCTTTTGTATCACCGTAAGCCGACTCTTTTTCTTTTTGTGAGCGTTTACGGAAATTATCATATTCTGCCATAACTCTCAAAAGTTTATCTTTTGTTTCGTCAAGCTCTGCCGTGAGTTTTTCTTCTGCAGTCGGCTCTGTTTCTTCAACAATTTCTTCAACTGCTTCTTCAACTGTTTCTTCTGCCTGAAGATTTTCTTTGTTTTCAGCCATTTTAATCCTCCAATGTGTCGGACATTATATTGCCGACGATTTCTGTTAAATATTTAAGGCTCGGAATAAGCCTTGCATAATCTATTCTTGTTGGACCGATTAGCCCCAATGTGCCGCTGTCTTTTCCGCTAACGGAATAATGTGAAAAAATCACGCTTGAATCATGCAATTCACGGTGAAGATTTTCTTTACCGATAAGCACATTCGTTTCGCCCTGTGACTTATGATTTGAGAAAAGGTTTGTCAACGGTTCACCCCGTCTTAAAAACTCCATCAATTCATAAGCGTTTGGATAATCGGAATAATTCAATAAGTTTGACTGACCTTCTAACAAAAGCTGTGTTTGTTCAGTCATTTGCGCCAAATCGGAAAGTGTTATAAGCAAGGGAGAAATTGCAAGTGATTTACTGCCCAGAGAAAGCGCCAAGGTTTGAATAAGAGCTATGCTCACTTCACTTGCGGATTTACCGATAAAGTGCTTTGCAACTATATTATAAAATGTTTCAATGAGTTCTAAATTAAGTTCACTGTCAGTTCTGCAAACTCGGCTTTTTAATATACCCGATGATGAAAGCATAACCATCATTGCGGTATGAGTGCCGAGAGGTACCAACTCAACTCTGCGAATGACTGCATTTGTATCACTTGGAGTTGTTGAAACAACTGCACAATTTGTAATTTCCGCCAACACCTGACCGGCTTGTTCGAGTATTTGCTGTGGCTCGCCGCCTGCGTCTGCAAGTCTTGCTTCGATAAGTCTTTTTTCGTTAAGCGGCAATTCGTAACGGTTCATCAGCTTATCAACATAATAGCGGTAGCCCAACTGTGACGGCACACGCCCTGCCGATGTGTGGGGTTGGTCGAGAAAACCGAGTCGGGAAAGCTCTGCCATTTCGTTGCGAATTGTTGCCGAAGAAACGGGTATTGACGAAAACTCTAACAGAGTTTTTGAACCGACCGGCTCGCCCGTTGCAATATAGCGTTCAACTATCGCCGCAAGAATTCGTTCTTTTCTCTCGCTGAGTTGCATCTCGTCACCCCTTTTTGTTCGGTTTAGCACTCTCACATTTAGAGTGCTAACTCTATTAAATAATATACATTCTTTTGCAAAAAATGTCAAGGAAATATTTGTAAATAATTTGTTAATAACAGAAAAAATTAAATATATTGACATTTATATAAAATGAGTATAAAATATATACATATTTATAAAGCTATGAGAAAGAACGACGGATAATATGAATTTTCAGAGAGATTTCGGTCGGTGCAAGAAATCAGTTCAATATCCCGAGACCACTTTCGAGCGTCGGCGAAAACATATTGTATATGATTAAGCCGTACCGTATGACTGCGTTAAAGTCTTTTGAGTGGCAGAATTTTATTCTGCAATGCGGGTGGAACCGTGGAATGTTGTTTTTTAGCATTTCATCCTGTAATTATAGGATGAAGTGCTTTTTCTTTTATAAACTAATCAAAGGAGAAATATATTATGGTAAAAGTAACACTTAAAGGCGATGTTATCAAAGAATATGATAACGGTATTACTGTTGCGGAGATTGCTAAATCTATAGGTATGGGTTTATATAAATCTGCTTGCGGCGGTAAAATCAACGGAGTTTATTGTGATTTGAGAACCCCCATCAGTGAAGACTGTAATCTTGAAATCGTAACATTTGATGAAACTGACGGTAAAAAGACATTTTGGCACACTGCTTCTCACATTATGGCTCAGGCAGTTAAAAGACTTTATCCCGACACAAAGCTTGCTATCGGTCCGTCGGTGGATAACGGATTTTATTATGATTTTGATTCAGATATTTCATTTACCCCTGATGTTCTTGAAAAAATCGAAGCGGAAATGAAAAAAATCGTCAAAGAAGATTTACCCCTTGAAAAATTTGAGCTCTCCCCTGCCGAAGCACTTTCTATAATGGAAGAAAAAGGCGAAATTTATAAGGTTGAGCTTATAAAAGAGCACGCTGACAAGGGTGAGCCCATTTCATTCTACAAGCAGGGTGAATTCACAGAGCTTTGCGCAGGCCCGCATCTTATGTCAACAGGCGCGGTTAAAGCATTCAAGCTCACCTCCTGCACGGGCGCTTACTGGCGCGGCAATGAAAAGAACAAAATGCTTCAAAGAATTTATGCAACTGCATTTCCAAAGCAGTCTGCACTTGACGAGCATTTAGCACAGCTTGAAGAAGCTAAGAAGCGTGACCACAACAAGTTAGGAAGAGAGTTGGAGCTTTTCACAACAAGCGAGTTAATCGGTCAGGGACTTCCCATTATGCTTCCGAAGGGCGCAAGAATTATTCAGCTTCTTCAAAGATTTGTTGAAGATGAAGAGCAAAGACGGGGTTGGCTTTTAACAAAGACTCCGTTTATGGCAAAGAGCGACCTTTATAAAGTTTCGGGACACTGGGACCACTATCTTGACGGTATGTTTGTGCTCGGTGACCCTGCCAAAGAAGATGAGGGCGAAGAGGTATTCGCACTTCGTCCTATGACTTGTCCGTTCCAATATCAGGCATATTTAAACCGTCCCCGTTCATACAGGGATTTACCTTTGAGATATAACGAAACATCCACTCTTTTCCGTAACGAATCATCGGGTGAAATGCACGGTCTTATCCGTGTTCGTCAGTTCACAATTTCGGAAGGTCACCTTATGTGCACCCCCGAACAGCTTGAAGAAGAATTCAAGGGCTGTCTTGAGCTTGCAAACTATATGCTTCAAACTCTCGGTCTCTATGAAGATGTTTCTTTCCGTTTCTCGCAATGGGACCCCAACAACAAAGAGAAGTATATCGGTACTCCCGAGCAGTGGGACGAAGCACAGGGTATTATGGGCAAAATTCTTGACCATCTCGGAATTAAATATACTGTCGGTATTGATGAAGCTGCATTCTACGGTCCTAAGCTTGACATTCAGATTAAAAATGTATTCGGCAAGGAAGACACACTTATTACAATTCAGGTTGACCAGTTGCTTGCAGAAAAATTTGGTATGGAATACACCGACAAAGACGGTACAAAGAAGCGCCCGTATATCATTCACAGAACTTCAATCGGTTGTTACGAGCGTACTCTTGCACTTCTTATTGAAAAATATGCAGGCGCATTCCCTCTTTGGCTCGCTCCCGAACAAGTCAGAATTCTTCCTATCGCCGACCGTCACCATGACAAAGCATACGAAATCAAGAAAGAGCTTGAGAAAATGGGTATGCGTGTAACTGTTGACGACAGAAGCGAAAAAACAGGCTATAAAATTCGTGAATCAAGACTTCAAAAGCTCCCCTATTGGATTATTGTGGGTGACAAAGAAGTTGAAGACGGCACGGTATCAGTAAGCAAACGGGGTCAAGGTGACATCGGTTCAATGACATTTGATGCTTTTGCAGATATGCTCAAAGAAGAAATCGACAACAAAGTCAGATAAGGAGAGTCATTATGCCTAATCCACTTACCGTGACGGTTATTACCGATACACATTATTATTCTAAAAAACTCGGCACAAGCGGTGAAGCATATAAAACCGCAAACAATAAAAGCGGCGTATTATTAGCGGAAGCCGCCGAATTGCTCGAAGCGGCATTTTCACAGATTGCAAAGGATACAAGAACCGATATTGTTCTTCTTTCAGGTGACACAACAAGCAACGGTGACTATGATTCTCACAAAGAATTCATCGAAATGCTTCGTGACCTTAAATCAAAAGGCAAAAGAGTTTATGTTCTCACCGCTACCCACGACTATCAATGGGATGGTCTAACTCATAAATATGATGGTGACGAAAGAATTTCAATTCCCGCCGCAAAGCGTGAAGAGCTTTATGATATGTATAAGGAATTCGGTCCTGATGAGGCCATTGCAGTTCACGAAGAAAGTATGTCATATATAGTTCAGTTGGCTGACGGATACCGTCTTTTTGCTCTCAATGACGATACAAATCGAAACGGCAAAAGCGGTTTTTCAGATGAGTGCTTTGAATGGATAAAAGCACAGGCAGAAGACGCAAAGGCTAACGGTCAGTTCATTGTTGCAATGACTCACCACCCGCTAATTGCACCGTCACCTATGTATGAAATCATCGGCAAGGGCGATATGATGGGTGACTATGAAATTCGGCGTGAACAGCTTGCCGATATTGGTATTCAATTTATGCTCACAGGTCATACTCATGTACACGATATTGACAAGCACATAAGCCCCAAGGGCAACTATTTCTATGATATTTCGACTGCATCAACCATTGGATACCCTGCAACTATCAGAACTGTTGTATTTGATGTTGACAACAATATGGTATCAACCACAACGGATTTGATTACGGAGCCTGTAAGCTTTGATACAAAAGGCAAGGATTTGCAGACCTATCTTGCCGACCACCTTATCGGTATGATTAGAGATGTTATCAAGGCTGCCGGTGAAGACATTGATAAATTTGCCGATATGGCAACCGCAATCAGCATCAAGAAAAAGTTAAGCTACAAAATCGGTTGGATTTTAAAGCCTGTTTTCAAGTTTTTAAACTCTCTTAAAATCGGCACTGTGGGTAACTGGACAAAGGCTGAAACAGGGCTTAAAAAAGAAGATTATGCCGATATAAAGGACAAGAGCGTAGTTGATTTTATTGTCGATTTAGTTCTTAATCTTTACGGCGGAAAGAGCCTTTATACCCCCGACGACAATGAATATAAAATTGCTATCGGTCTGATAAACATTATTGACTCAATTATAAAGGTATTACATATACCCCTTAAAAAGTTGGTTAAGGTTTCTGACACTGTTCGCGGAATTATTGAGCCGTTACTCTATAACGGCGGTATTCCTTCATACGACGCACTTCTTCCCATTATGCCCGTATATGAAGGCGATGAGCAAGGTCCTGTTCCCGAGCCGCCCGTTAAGCCCGACACAGTAAAGGACAGTAAAAAAGGATTACCGATTATAATCATCTTAATTCTTCTTTTACTCATATTCTTAATTCCTATAATTGTAATCGGCGTTCCCGCTTTTCTCATCGGTTATATTATCAATGAGATTAAATATAAGGAATATTTAAAATAATACAATATGAACCGTTTGTAGTAATACAGACGGTTTTTTATTTGTGCAAAATATGGAATTTTAGGCTAATTTTTCTACTAATGAAACAAAAAAATCCGTCAAAAATACAAAAATTAACTAAACTTCGTACTTTTTCTTGATTTTTACTGATTTTTGTTGTATAATACTGTTATATATTGAGGGGGTTTACGCATTTTTTTACCCTGTTTAGGAGGTTCGTTAGTTTGAGCGGAGATTTACATTGTCACACAAGATTATCAGACGGTAGTTTAGGTATTGAAGACCTTATTATTTTTGCGAAGAAAAAGGGTATTGAAGCAATCGCAA
Source organism: uncultured Clostridia bacterium (assembly GCA_945787805.1). Taxonomy (GTDB): domain Bacteria; phylum Bacillota; class Clostridia; order Oscillospirales; family Acutalibacteraceae; genus Fimenecus. The sequence continues at coordinate 28,233 of CALZID010000004.1, forward strand.
TTACTGACCATGACTGTCTTGCGGGAACTGTCAGAGGAAAGATTATTGGCGCACGCCACGGTGTGCAGGTTATACCCGGTGTTGAGCTTTCTGCAACGCATGAGACTTCAAATAAAAACATTCACATTCTCTGCTATTTGCCGGATTCTCCCGATATGTTGGAAGGTCTTTGCAAGAGAAACTCTTTGGCTCGCAAAAAAGCCGGTCATTTTATGATGCTTCAAACTGCAAAGCGTTTTCCTATTACCACAGAGTTTATTATGAAATGTTCAACAGGCTCTACTAACCTTTATAAGAAACACATTATGCAGGCTCTTATTGAATGCGGCTATGCAAATTCATTCAACGGTGACATTTATAAGTCTTTGTTCACAAAAGAAAGTGAAAACAATATTCTTGTTGTTCCGAAATATGATGATGTTAAAACAGTAATTGATGAAATTCACACTGCCGGCGGTATTGCGGTTATTGCTCACCCCATGGTGAACGGATGCATTGATATTATTGACGATATAATTGCAAGCGGTATTGACGGCATTGAGGTTTATCACCCAAGTGCAAGCGAAGAAGAACAGGTAATGCTTAAAAAAATTGCTTCAAAGAACAAATTGCTTTGTACTGGCGGCAGTGACTTTCACGGGCTTTATAACGAATATAATGTTTCTGTCGGTGATTACTTAACTCCCGATGACTGTATGCACGCACTTCTCACATATAAATCGAAGCAAAAGAGATTGCAGAAAAAATTAGCACAGCAAACTACTGAATAAGTCTTAACATCATGAAAGGATAATGTTCTATGATTTTTGACGACAGCGATGTAAAGATTTTTAACGACAACGAAAAAGAAACTTTTGATGAAGTTTCAATTATCTCAGAAATGACAAAAAACAGAAGTAACGGCAATTCACAAAAGGCAAAAGAGTTGGGCAAAACTCTTGCCGAAAGATTTGTTGACGAAGCTCACCTGCTCTGTGACCTTGAAAATGAAATCGGTGAAATTCCCCGTGACGATAACACTATGTATCAAATGAAGGTTTTGCTTGCATTTTCTGCCGAATATTCAATAAACCGTTGTTTGTTCTCTCCCTTGCTTGTGAATACGGCAGTTAACGCTTTATATGACACGGTTAAGAAAAAGGCGTTTGAGTTTTATGACAGACTTGACGATGCCGCTGAATACAGTTTTTATTATCTTGCAGTCAGAAAAGGCATTGAGATTTCTGATAATATCGGTATTTCTTTCGCAATGCTTTGCGGTAAAGAAAACGACGAATATTATAAAAATCTCGGCAAAAGACTTTTTGAAGTTGCAACCTATGAAACAGAAAAGATTATCAATAATGCAGGCTTTGTAAAATAAGAATAACACAAAAAAATTATTCCCAATCCGTTTTGGATTGGGAATTTTCATTTTATGATTATTTTTTTATGTCGTTTTCTTCTTTTTTAGTTTTGTTTTTATAATAACCCGATGTTACAAAAAATGTAACCGTTATTGAAATTATTGCAACAATAAATCCAACACCCAAAAGCATTGCATAGTGATAAAGCTTTGTAACAGTATTATTTTTATCATTGATTTCTGCCCAAACTGTTTTGATGAAATTTTCCTTTTCATCGTCTGTTGTGGGCTCTGAAACAGTCTCTGTTGTAGTGGAAAGAGATGTTTCTTCTGTTGTGTTTTCGGTTAAAGAAGTTTCTTCGGTTGAACTCTCTTCTGCATCGGTTGAACTTTCGGTAGCAGTTTCGGTAACTGTAATTTTATATGTAACAGTCCAATTATTTTGCTTTGCCGTAATAGTTGTTTCGCCAAGTGCCACGCCTGTTACAACGCCCTTTGAAGATACCGTTGCGATATTTGTATCAGCCGAAGTCCAAGTTGTTGAATAACTGTCGGTTGCGTCCGACGGCACTTTTGCCACTTTTAAAGTCAATGCAGAGCCTATTCCCACACTTCTTGAAGAACTGCCCGAGACAGCAATTCCTGTTTGAGGCACTGTAACCGTGACCTTACAAGTTGCGGTTTTGCCCCCCGCCTTTGCGGTGATTGTTGCAGTACCGCCACCTACTGCGGTGATTTTGCCGCTGCTGTTCACCGTTGCTACCTTTGTATTTGAGCTTGAATATGTAACGGTTTTATTAGTTGCATCGCTTGGGCTTACTGTTGCTACAAGGTCAGAAGTTTCGCCTTTTTTAAGAGTTACGCTTGACCTATTAAGCGAAACGCCTGTGACGGGTTTTGTAATTGTAACTTTTCCGTTAGAAACTGTGGGGCTTAGTCTTGTAGGGGGAGTTCCCACGCCGCTATGGTCACCCGCGTCACTTGACGGAGAAATTGTAAGGGCTGCTGTTCCGGATTCAGCCAAAATTTTGAATTTGAGAGTAGCAAAAGTTCCGCTTTTCTTAGCGTTGTTGTCACCCATTGTCATACCGGTACACTGAACACTTGAAGTGCCGTTTGCTTTGACAGAGCATGTGCTGAACATACTGCCCGCAGTACCGCTTACATATTGAAGTTTTGTGTTATCAAATTTAACATTGAGCATTGCTGATGTTACACCGATACTGCTTGAAACGCTGACGGTTACAGTTACTGTATCGCCCTTTTGTCCGCTTGCGCTGGAAACTGAATAATTCACACTCGTTGCCGCATTTGCGGGAAGTGCAAGCATTGAAACAAGTATTATAAAGGCAGATATAATTGCCATAAATTTAGATGTTTTTCTCATATCAATCACCCTGATAAATAATATACTATAATAATACAATATTTGACAATAAAAGTCAATGAAGCGAAAGATACAAATATTGGAATAAAAAGCGGCGGGAGCAAGCCCCCGCCCTACATTTTTAATAATATTACAAATTTAATGCTGTTGATGCGATTGAGAAATAGATTACAAGTGTTACCGCATCGACTATGGTTGAAATAAACGGACTTGACATTACAGCCGGGTCAAAGCCTATTTTCTTTGCGATAACGGGCAAGACAGAGCCTACCACCTTTGCAAATATTACCGCTGAAATCATTGTGATACTGACAACCAGTGCCACTTTCCAGCCGATATCGTCAAATATCATAAGCTTTGCAAAGTTGACAATTGCGAGTGCGATACCGCACACAAGGGCAATAAAAAACTCTTTAAGCACAACCTTAAATGTATCTTTAAATTCAATTTCACCCAATGATAATCCACGAATAATTGTTGATGATGACTGATTGCCGCAGTTACCGCAAGTACCGGTAAGCATAGGAATAAACGCCGTAAGCGCCACGCAGGCAGTCAGTGCCCCTTCAAAGTGAGTGATAATTTTTTCTGTGAAGGTGGCTGAAACCATCAAAAGCATCAGCCAAGGAATACGCTTTTTAAAGTTTTCAAAAACACTCATTTTTAGATACGGTTTATCGGTTGGAGTAATACCTGCCATCAATTCCATATCTTCTGTAATTTCTTCTTGCAAAACATCAATAGCGTCATCGACTGTGATAATGCCCACGAGTCTGCTTTCACCGTCAACTACGGGCAAAACAACCAAGTCATATTTTTGGAAAAGGTCTGCAACCACTTCTTTGTCTTCGTAAGTATTCACAGAGATAACATTATCTTCCATAATCTCACGGATTGTTGCGTTTTCGTCGGCAAGAAGCAAATCCTTTACCGTTACATAGCCTTTAAGCTTTCTTTTGCTGTCGGTTACATAACAAGTATAAATCGTCTCTTTATCAACACCCGTTCTGCGAATTCGGGTAAAGGCGTCGGCAACTGTCATTGAACGCTTTAAGTCAACATATTCGATTGTCATAAGACTTCCCGCAGAATCTTCGGGGTATTTTAATATTTCGTTGATTGACTTTCGTGTATCGGGGTCAGTATGACGAAGAATACGCTTAACAAGTGTTGCGGGCATTTCTTCAATTAAGTCAACGGCATCGTCAACATATAGCTCGTCAAGGACTTCTCGAAGCTCGGTATCGCTGAATGCACGGATGAGCATTTCTTGATATTCGGGCTCCATATTGACAAAAACCTCAGCCGCCAGCTCTTTATTGAGCAAACGGTAAATAAGCGTCAGGTCACGCTCGCTGAGCTCCATAAATAGCTCGGCTATATCCTGCTCGTTCATTTCATCAAGAATATTTTTGAGTTCTTGCCATTTTTTATTATGCAAAAGTTCAGTTAAAATTTCAAAAGTTTCCATACATTTCACTCCTTCATAATATAAGTTTGTGAAACGCTTCGAGATTTATAAATTGCGGAGCACATCCGCATTCATACTCGGAGGTTTCGCTGTTGTACTTCGATATGTGTCCACAATTATTCACTCCTTTAAAACAAAATAAAAAAACCGCAAATTTGCTCAAACGCAAAAATGCAGTCAAAAACACCACACAATTCGTTCAAGCTTTAGCTTCGCAGGGCGATGAAATTACATTAAATCATACCTTGTTTTTCGATATGACTTGCTGACCAACTGACAGTGTCTCCACCATTTCGCGGCAGTAATCCGTATCCCTGTGGTAGCCTTACCTACCGAATAGGTTTTACTTAGATATTATCAACCTAAAAATGCTATTTGTCAATAGAAAATTCAAGAAAAACTTGGTTTTATTTATTTTTTAGGTTTTGGCAACTTGCACATTAAATGGCATTGGTTTTTGTTTAAGTTTCACGAAATTGGTTTTCTATGTTCATTTTTTGTTAAAAAATATCGGTTTAATGATTGAAAAGTTATGCTATATATGATAAAATTACCATATCATTGTTTATTTAAAATCATTAAAGGAGTGCAAAAAATGAACCTTACTCAAAAAGCCAAAGACACTTTTGACAGAGTTCGCACATACTGGAAAACGCCCATGGCAGGCCGTTATATGACCTTCAAGGAAATTGCGGCATATTCAGGCGGCGGTATCGGTGCTTATATGATTATTACACTGGGTACTGCCTGTCTTCTTGCGGCAAATAACACGCTGCTTTCAAGTACTCTCGGTATTGACCCCACCGATATGTACATTATGTATGTCATCGCTGTTCTTGCAAACATTCCCCTTACGGGTATTCGTGCAAACATTATTGACAACACAAGAAACAAAGCGGGTAAATATCGTCCTTACATAGTTTCAATGGCGTTGCCCACCGCAATTATATGCATATTGATGGTATGGTTCCCCTATAACAAACTTGAAGCTATTGTAGGCACCGGTACCGTTTTCGGCGAAACAAGAGCATATATTGCCAAATGTGCAATCATAATGGTACTTAACCTTTTCCTGCATTTCTTCTATTATTTCTTCTATGACGCATACGAAAATCTCATTCATGTGCTTTCGCCTAACACACAGGAAAGAGCCGATGTTTCTGCGGTAAAGAGTGTTGTTTATTCACTTGCACCCACTCTTGTAAACTTGTTTACACCTATTATTGCACAAAACATTTTCCATACCAATACAACAGATATTCGTGTTTACCGACTTCTTTATCCCATTCTCGGTGTACTCGGTATTCTTCTTTGCATTATCGTTTATAAATACACAGAAGAAAAAATTGTTCAGGCAAGAACTCATGTTGTTCAGATTAAATTTTCTGACGCTTTGCGTGCAGTTGCAAAGAATAAATATTTCTGGATTATTTCACTTGCGGGTTGGATAGGTTTCCTTGAAGCATCATACGCTAACATTCTTTTCTGGATGTACAACTACGGCGGTGCCTGTTCAGGTAATGTTTACGGCTTGCTTATCACTCTCTACGGCAATTCATCCCTTTGGGGTATGCTTTTAGCACCTTTATGTATCAGACGCTGGGGTAAAAAATCGGTTCTTGTTATTACAAACCTTTTCAACATTGCATTCATTCTTATGATGCTCCCCTTCACAACAAAGATTGATAATCTTACAATCTGGCTTGTTATGGGTTGTTTGTATCTTAACGGATTTATGGGTGCTTTTGCTCACATTCTCAATCCCGCTATTCAGGCTGATATTCGTGACTATCAACAATATAAAACCGGTGAACGAATTGACGGAATGTTCTCTGCTGTTGCAACAATCGGTACTGTTATTGCTCTTGCAACTTCTTCTGTTCTTCCCATTATTTATGAAAAGAGCGGTCTTACAAAAGAAAATGCTTTTGCGGTTACAGGCAGACCCGAAGTTCTCAACCGAATTTTAGGTGACGGCAGAACTGTCGGCGAAATTCTTCAAGAACAGATTTCAAACGGTCAGGACCCGAGAAATGCTGCTCTTTCTGCATTGTATGACCCTGAAATTCTTTTGAATCTTCTTCATATTCTCATTATCATTTCCGCTATCGGCGCTTTAATGAATGTTATCCCCTATTTCTGGTACGATTTCAACGAAAGAAAACAGAAATCAGTTGTTCGTGTTCTTAAAGTCCGTGCACTCTTTGAAGATTACGGAAACGGCGTACTCAGTGACGCAGACCTTGTTGAAGCAATCGACATTATTCGTGACGCTAAAACAATGGCTGTTGCAGAACCAAAGGAAATTGATAAAAATTCATATAAATCAATAAAAGATAAAGCACTTCGCAAAGCCGCCAAAAAGCAGTACCGTGAAGATATTAAGTTCAACGAAGAAATCGAAATTTCAAAATTCGTTTGTGACGAACTTGATAAATTCTCAACAGATGTTGTAAAACAGCAGGTTAAAATCTATTCAGAGGTTTATGAAGCAGGTCTTGACGGTCTTCTTGCAATGGATTTGGAAACAGTGAAAGCCGAACTAAAAAATGCAAAAGCAATGCTTAAATCAACCAAAGAAGAAAAAGATCTCCGCAAGTTTGCTATTGAAGTTGCAAGGAGCAAAAAAAGTGCTTATAAGGCTATCAAAAAGTATTTCGCAAATACTGAAGACTTTACTCAACCCGACTTTGAAGTTGTTGAAAAGTATTTTGCAGAGGAAGATGAGTGTGACGAAAAACTCAAGGCACTTTATCTTGAACTCAGCGAGGCTAAGAAAGCAAAAGACTTAAACAGAGTTTCTTCAATTAAATCAGAAATCAAAAATCTTAACGCAAAGCGCAAGGCTGCCCGTGATAACTCAAAGGCTGAAATGGACAAACACGCATATTTCAGCCGTGCCGCTAAGCCTTATCTTGACGCTGAAAAACTTATCAAGCAACAAGAAAACTACGGCCGTTTCAACGAAATCGCCGCTATGTATGACGAGTCAAAAGCCCGTCACGAAGAAGCTATGGCATTTGCCGCTGCAGAAGCCGAACGCATGAAGGCTGAAGAAGAAGCCCTTGCAGCAAAGATTAAAGCTGAAAAAGCTGCAAAGAAAGCAGAAAAGAAAAATAAGAATTAAATTCTGACAACACTTAAACGAGACTGTAAAGAACGAAAGTTTTTTACAGTCTCATTTTTATTCTGTCTTATACCGCTGTAACTTTAAATTCACTGAATCGGCTGTCTTTTTCTGCACCTTTCCAATTGTGGATTTGTTCGGGATTTTCAAAAATATTATCAAGGCGTTTAATAAAGGGAATTGCTTCACCGAAGTCTAACGCTCTGTGGTCAAAGGCAATACAGATGGGCAAAACTTGACGAATTTCAATACTCTTTTCTCCGTTTTCGTCTGTTACAACAACCGGTCTGTCTTGCACTGCACCTACACCGAACGCAGACACCTGCGGGGGAATTATTTCGAGAAGTGATACATTTCCTTTTTGTCCACGGTAAAGTGAGCCTATATTTGAAATTGTTACCGTACCCTGCTCAATATCGCTTTTTGTTATTCTGTCGGTTTCGGGTATGCTTTCATATTCTTTTTTTACTTTTCCGCTTAAAGTTTTAACTTTGTGTTTGCCAGTTTTTGAACCGATAAGGCGGTAAACTGCTTGTTTAATTTTACCCTTTTTAAGTGCCGTGAGAGTGTTATCAAGTGATACTTCAAACATCGCTTCGTTAAGATTTGTATTTTCAAAACGGCGGCAGACATCGTTGATATAGTCTGTCATTTCGTCAAGATTTTTATTTTCAAAATTGTGAAGATTGATTGTCATCATTTCTCCGCTCGGCATAATCATGGGCATTGAAATATTTATATCTTCAAATGTATTGATTTTTCCGCGGACGAGTTTTCTGTTATATTCAATATGCGAATTCATAATGGGTGCCGCTTTGAGTCCTTCTGCGATAACTTTCAGCATAAGAGTATTAACCGTAATTTTATCTGTACCTCTTCTGTTGAAATTGAGTTTCTTATATTCTTTCATAAATTCGGTGACATCGGGCTCATAATTATATGTTACATGGGGAATTGTCTCCCAGCTTTCCGTTGTCATATTTGCTACGATTTTTCTTTGAATTCCGAAATTGATTGTGTTTGTGATTTTCATAAATTTTATCTCCTTGATATATGTTTTTGTATTTTTAGTTTTGTTGTCTCCTTTGTTTTGGCTACACTCACATAATAGTAAATTTTGGTCGGTTGCACCATAAACTTTCGTTGTCAATTACACTTATTTTATGTAAACTTTGGGTTGCAACCACGCAATATCAAGGGATTTGAGCATTTTAAGCAAAAAAGTAAGGCAAAGGAACAAAAAATCCTTTACCTTATTTTTTTATAAAGTTATTGTATAAGTTTTACCTTTTTCTGTGCTGAATTCTGCAAAGCCCTTTTCGCTTTTGCAAATTCCGTCAACAGAAAATTCGGAATCGGCATAATATAATTTGCATTTGCCCCCCATATTTGAAGTGACTTGTGCGCTTGTGATTTTTCCGTTTTCCCACTCAATGTCAACCGTGAAATTTCCGCGGGCAACAAGGCCTTTTATTTTACCCTTTTGCCATGCAGTCGGTAACGCAGGCAGCAGATGGATAAATCCGCAATGACTTTGCATAAGCATTTCATTGACACCCGATGTAAATCCGAAATTACCGTCAATCTGGAACGGCGGATGAAAATCCCAAAAGTTTGTGTAAATTCCGTTTTTAAACAAGTCACCAATAATTTTTAACACACGGTCACCGTCACCCACTCTTGCCCATGTATTGATTTTTTGCCCCATGGACCAACCTGTGCTTTTATCGGTTCTGTGATTCATTGACACGATTGCGGCTTTTATTAAATCGGGATTTTGATACCAGTTAATCACATTGCAAGGGAAAAGTCCCAAAAGGTGCGACATGTGTCTATGATGCTTTTGACCGAATTCTCCAAGTTTAGTTTCGTGATACCACTCTTTAATCTGACCGTCTTCACCTATTTCATAGGGCTTGAGTTTTAACTGAATATCAGCCCATTTATCACAAAATTCTGCATCAATATTTAGTTCTTTCGCACTCTTAATTGCGTCGTCATAAAGTTGCCACAAAAGTGCTTGCTCATAAGTGTTGCCCATTGTTCTCGGTCCGTGTTCAGGTGAAAAACAAGGATATGTCACAAGTCTGTCGTTATGCTCGACTAATAATTTGCTGAAATATTCGGCACATTCTTTTAGCATGGGGTAAACATCGGCACGAAGCGTATCTTTATCCAATGTGTATTCGTAATGCTCAAAACAGTTGTGCAAAATCCAAGGCATTGCCGCCGGTGACCAGCCCCAGTCAAACTGCCAACCGGGACAGGTCCAACCAAAGGGTGTGCATTGAGTGTGGAATAAAAATCCGTTTTGCTCACCCTCGCCGCTTTCAATACCCGTATAATATTTTGCGGTAATTCTGCCGGGGATTACCATTGACTTTATGTAACGGATTAAAGGCTTTGAACACTCTGCAAGATTTCCGTTAAATATGGGCCAATAGTTCATTTGCAAATTTACATTTGTATGGAAGTCGCTGCTCCACATGGGATGATTGCTGCAATTCCATATACCTTGTAAATTTGACGGTAATACATCTGTTTCACGGGTTGAACCGATTGCGAGATATCTGCCGTATTGATATAAAAGCTGTTCCGCTGTTCTTTGCTTTGTGCCGGGACTTCTTGTGTATTTACGAAGAAGCATATTGACATCTGTATAGTCACTTCCGTCAAGGTCGATTGATACTCGGTTGAAAAGTGACTTATAATCGTCTGTATGAGTTTTATAAAGCTCATCAAAGCTCTTTTGACTTGCAGCTTCAACAACACTTATCACACGCTTTTTAAGATTTTCTAAGCTTTCACCCGTTCTGTATGTGGGATATGTATCAATATAATCAGTATCCGCCGATAAGATGAAAATAACTTCTGTTGCATTTGTAATCATTTGAGTGTCACCCACGGTAACGCAATCACCGTCGGTTATGATTTTTGCATAAAGACAATAGGCTAAACCGTTATCATCTAATTTTCCGGTATGAAGGATACCCTTTGAATATTCGATATTCCCACCGTGTTGGGTTGCAAGTTTATATTTTAAATCAAGTTTGCCACCGTCACGGGAGAATTTGATTATTGCGCATTTATCAGGGTATGAAACAAAGTATTCTCTTTTGTCGAAAACTTTTGTTTTGTTTTTGAGCTTCGCCGAATATGACACTGTACAACTGCCGTCACCCATATTGAGAGTGCGGTTATAGTCATAATATTTTTTTATGCCGTTAAACTCAAATTCAAGATTGCCCCAACATTGATAAGCGCCATAGCCGTCTTTTATTCCCACAAGCTTTTCGCACAATTCATGAGCTTTTTTATCGTTGCCCTTTTTAAATTCTTCATAAATTTCTCTGTGATAATCATAGGGCATTTTTCCGTCTTTATCGGGAGTTGTTATGTTACCACCGCAATAGTCGGGCCGATTTTTTGACGGTCCGCCCACCCACAAGGTTTTATGGTTAAGCACCAATTTATCACTTTTAACTTCACCGATTACAGTAAGACCGATGCTGCCGTTACCCAGCGGCAGAGCAGTCTGCTCCCAAGTGTTTTTAAACCCTGCGTAATATGGTTTTTTAAGTTTGAGTTTTGATGGTGGTTTTGCATAAATAAGTTTGTTTGTAATCATAATATCATTTCCATATCTAAATGCGGAATATTTTCTTCTGAATACTCGGGTGTTCCAACAAGTGAAAATCCGCACTTTTCATAAAATCCTACTGCGTGAGTTTGCGCACCGATAAAAACTTTCTCGGCACCGTCTTCTTTGGCTTTTCGCAACAGTTCAAGCACGGTCTTTTCACCCAAGTGCAATCCCCTTTTATCTTTTTTCACCGCAATTCTGCCAAGTTTTACAGTGTTTTCACCATAGGGAATAATTCTTCCCGTTGCCACTGCTTCACCGTCTTGAAAAACTACTAAATGGGGCACTTGCATATCGAAATCGTCAAATTCGGCATCTTCGTTGACACCCTGTTCTTTTACAAAAACATCAATTCTGATATTTCTAAATGATGAGTCTGTAACCCCTGCGGGAATCCATTTGTATTCTATCATTTTATTCACCCTTGAATGCAAAGCGGAATGAAATCGGCTTATCGGTCTTTACTCTGTATTTTTCAAGAGTATCGGGACCGCAAGTGTTTGTACCCGTACCGCGCATAAATCCGTCAATGCACAAAACAGTTGAATTTGCAAATACAAGCTCTTCTTGATGTTTTGCATTATTGAGCGCTTTCTGTGTGTAATTATGAGCAGAGAAGCTGAACTTCGGAACGCCGAAAACCGTGAATGTGTTGCCGCTTTCATTCGAGAGTTTCAGCCATTTAACACCGCCGCAGTTACCGTTATCTTGCGGCATAACATAGGGCTCATGCATATCTTTTACGGTTGTTTTCCAAAGTCCTATATAAGCGTGGTCTTTAAGGTCGCAAAGATTTTCCATTTTTTCTTTTGAGCCTCTGCCGTAGAACTCGACAATACTGAAATCTGCCGGCAATTCCGTCATCAAACCGAAGCGCTGAATTTCATTGCTGCCGAAAAATGCCTTATCAAGACTTGCTTCAACAGTTACAAGTCCGTCACCGGTAACTGTGTAAACAACATTTATATAGAAATAATTTTTGTGCGCTTTTTTAACCGTATATGATGCGGCAATCGCTGCGCAATATGACTTATCTGCATAACTAAACTTTTTAAGCACCGTATCTGCTTCGTGAAGTTTAATTCTGTCCCAAGGTTTTTTGGGCGAACCGTAGGAGTCATTATCAAGTGACGCTCTCACAAGATTTGGTACAAAGCCTCTCTTGCCGTCGGCAGGATTGATGTTCATAAATTCGTAGCCGTTTTTGATATAGTTTATCATTTCGCCTGTTTTCTTATCAAATGCAACCTTGCCGTCGCTAAACTCGACAGTAAGAGTATTGTTGTTATCGCTGACATTAACTCTGCCAACGCTATTGATTTCGGGCAAAAAGCCGGCAGTATCGTTTATTGTGATTTGCTCGATTGCAACCTGATTTTCACCGTCGAAATATGTAATATTGATATGGCTATCCTGCGAAGAATCACAGTCCACATAAGGTATTTCATATTTTTTAGTCTGCATAGGTTCAATATCAAGAGTCAATTCGCCTGACTTTTTAGGAGTACCGTTAAGAGTTTGAGTCCATTCAACACGAAGATAGTTGGAATTCTTAAAACGGTTTGTGTTTGTAAATTCAAATACTTTTCCGCTGATACGACGGCTTCTGACAGGTCTGTAAACTGCCTTGATTACAAAAGCGCCCGTGTGGGGTGTTTTATCGGGATAAAGCATACCGTCAACGCAGAAGTTACTGTCATGCTTTTCTTCACCGTGGTCACCGCCGTAAGTATATCGGAATTTGTATTTATCGGTACCGTCGTGATAAACGGCGTGGTCAGCCCATTCCCATACGCAACCGCCCATAAGGTTGTCATATTTATAAATACTATCCCAATATTCTTCCGCTCCGCCGGGGCCCACACCCATTGCGTGAACATATTCACACATAAAATAGGGCTTTTCGTGGTATTTTTTATCTTTTGCGGTTTGTGAACCGTATTTTGCAACATTTTCTTGGCTGGGATACATTTCGGAAATAACATCATAAGCAAAGCGCTTTGTACGAATTGCGCCTTCATAATGAACGGGAATTTTTGAGCCTGAATTTTTTATGTAGTCATAACAAGAATCCTGGCAGTTATATCCCCCGGCTTCGTTGCCCAATGACCACATAGTGATACACGGATGATTTCTGTCACGGCACACCATTCGGCTGACTCTGTCAACATATCTGTTTTCCCACTTTAAGTCGTGGCTGATAATATCATTATCATAAGGGACTTTTATATCCCCTGCTCCGTGAGTTTCGATATCCGCTTCGTCCACAATATAGAAGCCCATAATATCTGCCAAGGTTAAAAGAGTCGGGTCGGGCGGATAGTGAGATGTGCGAATAGCATTTACATTAAACTTCTTCATAAGCTCTAATTCGGCTTTAATCTCTTCACCTTTAAGCACATAGCCGTTATACATATTTGTATCGTGGTGGTTTACACCTTTAAACTTTATCGGTCTGTCATTGAAATAGAACACATTACCTTTGATTTCAACGGTTTTGAAGCCTGTAATATTTTTAGCAAATGTTTTATTGCCCTGTGCGTCTTCTAAACTGACATAAAGGTCATAGGTATATGGCTCTTCTGCGTTCCATTCTTTGACTTGAAGATTTGAAAATGTAATTGTATCTTTTGCTTTTGCATCGGCAGTTTCACTTGCTATAAGAGTATCGCCGTCATAAAGCTCTGCGCCGATTGAACAGTCATCTTTATCACCTTTGATTTTGAATGATACTGACAAATCATAAGTTGTGCCTTTTCTCTCGGTATCAACAACGAAATCGTAAAGATAGGTTTTATTGAGTTCGGTTAAAAGCACATCACGAAAAATTCCGTTTTCACGGAACATATCCTGACATTCAAGGTAGGTGCCTGTTGACCATTTGCTGACTGCTGCAATAAGTTCATTTTCGCCTTCGACAAGATATTTTGTAATATCAAATTCCGCTGAATTGTGAGCACCTTCGCTATAACCTACAAAAGTGCCGTTGACATATAAATCAAGTGACGAAATTACACCTAAAAATGTAATGATATATGTCTTTTCAAGATTATCAATGTTTATAATCTTTCTGTAAATACCCATTGGTACATCTTGGGGCATTTCAGGGTAAAGCTTTGGATTAAATTCGTAACGGGTATTAAGATAGCAAGGCTCACGGTAGCCTGTTCTTTGCCAGGTGCTTGGAACATTCACCTTGTCAAACTGAATTCTTTCACTGAAAAATTCATTTGGGATAAGCATATCCTTTTCATAATATTTAAAATCCCACTCTCCGTTAAGAAGCTTCACCATGTCACTGTTATAGCGTTCGGTGAGCACATTTTGTTTTACTAAATTCTCTTTTGAAGAATACGGAACAAAGTATGCCCGTGGGGATAATTTGTTGATTTCGGCAACATCAAACTGTCTGAAATTTGCTCTGTTGATTAAATATCTCATAATAAGCCTCCGCTAATCATAATATATAAGTTTAATATACCATATAAGTAATAATTTTACAACAAATAAAAAAATATATTTCTCTCTTTAAAATGTTGACACAAAAGCAACTCTGTGTTATTATATTAGCAAAATTTGTATTATTTAAGACAAAAAGGCAATAAAAATGACAAAATCGACTTTAATCAGTGCATTGACTTATCTTAAAAAAGCCAATATTTTTAAAGATGCCGATGAAACACTTTTAACCGGTGTTTTAAAAGACTATGGAAAATCTGTTTCATATTGTAAAAACGACATTGTTTTTTCAAGTGAAAGCTATTCTCCCGTCATTTGCATTATCATCAAAGGTGAAGCGAGAGTCAGTAAAGGCGATACTGTTATTTCGCATATTAAAGACGGTGATATTTTCGGTGCGGCATTTTTGTATAATCAAAATTACCGTTTTCAGAACACCGTTACTGCAATAACACCCTTGAAAGTTGTAATTATTGAAAAAAGCGGAATAGACAAGCTTATTCAAAATGACACTTCTGTTTCTTTCAATTATATCAGTTATCTTTCCGAAAGAATCGGTTTTCTCAATTCTAAAATCGAAGGCTATACACAGTCTTCCGCCGAAGAAAAGCTATTGCTTTATCTTCAAAAAAACTGCGATGATACCGACGGAAAATGTGAAATATCCGTTTCAATGACAGAGTTATCCCGCGTTTTGCACATTAGCCGTGCAAGTCTTTACAGAGTTATTGAAGCTCTTGAACAGCAAGGAAAAATCTGCCGTGACGGTAAAAAAATATATTTAAAAAGGATATGATGAAAATGAAAAAAGCTATCTCATTACTTCTTGTATTCGCAATTCTCTTTGCATTTGCGGCTTGCGGTACAACAAACGATGAGGACAATACCGAAACAGCAACAGAGTCTCCCTATCAGAGCATCACAATGAAAGTTGCGGGGCTTGCAGGTCCAACCGGTATCGGTATGGTTAATCTTATGAAAGCTCAAGACGATAAAACCGCAAAGAATGACTATCAGTTTTCGGTAGTCAGCGACCCCACCGAAATTGTTGCGGGTATGACAAACAGTTCTTATGATATTGCGGCTTGCCCCATTAACCTTGCGGCTACTCTTTATAACAAGCTTGAAGGCAATATTCAGGTGCTTTCGGTTAATACAAAGGGTGTGCTTTATATTCTTGAAAACGGCAACTTGGTAAACTCACTCGCCGACCTTGCAGGCAAAAAGCTTTATGCAACAGGTCAAGGCTCAACTCCTGAATATATTCTCAACTATCTTCTCGAAAAAAGCGGTATCACCGACAAGGTTACGGTTGAATATGTTGCTTCACACGATGAATTGGCAACGCTTGCGGCATCGGGTAAGGCTACAATTTCAATGCTACCCGAACCGAAGGTTACTGCGGCACTCTCACAGAATACCGACCTGAGAATTGCACTTAATCTCACTGAAGAATTTGAAAAAATCAGCGGTCAAACTCTTATTCAAGGTGTTGTTATTGCTAAAAAAGATTTCGTAGAGCAAAACCCCGAAGCTGTTAAAATGTTCTTGAAAGAATATGAAGCATCAATAAATGCTGCCAATACCGACATTGAAACAACATCCGCACTTTGTGAACAATACGGTATTATTCCAAAGGCGGCTGTCGCTAAAAAAGCTATTCCAAATTGCAATATAGCATTTATTGACGGTGCAGATATGAAAGCATCAATTTCTGCAAACCTTCAAATTTTCTTTGATGCAAATCCAAAATCTATCGGAGGCAAGTTACCGGGTGATGACTTCTATTTCGGAGCATAATAAAAAGGTAACAATTAAAAAGTTTATGAAAACAGCCCTGACCATTGTCTTTTGGTTAGGGCTTTGGTTCTGTGCATATAAAATTGTGGGGCTTGATGTTTTAATTGCATCCCCCATTGATGTTGCAAAAAGGTTGTTGGAATTTCTGCCTGACGGCAACTTTTGGCTGACTATTTTCAACTCTTTTAAAGGTATCTCACTCGGATATATTATCGGGGTATTTATGGGAAGTGTTTTCGGTATTATTACGGCGTTTTCAAGCACATTAAACACTTTATTTAAGCCGTTTCTGACAGCAGTTAAGACAACTCCCGTTGTGTCTTTTATTATTCTTGCTCTTGTTTGGCTTCCAAAAGTCAGTGTTCCGATTTTTATTACAACTCTAATGGTTATGCCTATTGTTTGGGCTAATGTTACAAGCTCAATAGTGAATACCGATAAAGAGCTTATTGAAATGGCAAACGCATATAATTTCGGATTTTCAAAAAAAATGAAGCTTATATTTTTGCCGTCTGCCGTGCCCGCATTTGTCGCCGCCTGTAAAACTGCGGTAGGTCTCGGCTGGAAAGCGGGTATTGCCGCAGAAGTGCTTTGTACTCCGCAGAATTCTATCGGTATCAACCTTAGAAACTCACAAGTATATATTGAAACTGTTGACCTTTTCTCATGGACGGTTGTTGTAATCGTTTTAAGTCTTATTCTTGAAAAATTGCTTGTTTCAATTCTTGATTTGTGTTTCAAAAAAGTTATGTCAAAGGGAGGTTATTTCATTGAAAATACAGATAAATAATCTCTGTAAAAAATACGGTGACAAGACAGTTTTTGAAAACTACACAAACACTTTTGATTTTGAGGGAATACTGCTGATTAAAGGTGTTTCCGGACTTGGAAAAACTACACTTATGAGAATTATTGCAGGTCTCGAAAGAGCAGATAAAGGCGAAATTATAAAAAGCGCCGATAAAATTTCTTTTATGTTTCAGGAAGACAGGCTCATCCCCTTTGTTTCGGTGCTGAAAAATCTGACGGCGGTTTGCGATGAAAAAAAGGCGCTTTATTATCTCAGCCTCATGGAGCTTGAAAACGAAAAAGACAGTTCTCCCCTATCTCTCAGCGGCGGTATGAGAAGACGGGTTTCCCTTGCCCGTGCGCTTTGTTATGACAGTGATTTGGTTATTCTTGACGAGCCCTTTAAAGGGCTGGACAAGGAATTGAAAATTAAAATTTGTGAAATTATAAAAAATGAAAGTGAAAAAAGAGATTCTATAATAATCAGCCACGATACGGAAGACGCAGAATTTTTGAATGCGAGAATAGTGGAAATGTAAGGAGTTGTAAAAAAACTTTAGTTTTTTTACAACCCCATTTTGTTTTATGAATATGTATTTATAATTGTTTCTGCCATTTCTCGTTTTGAAGTGCAACGGTCCATGGCTTGTTTTTCTATATAGCGGTGTGCTTCGGGCTCCGTCATGTGCAGTTCACTGACAAGAAGTATTTTAGCTCGGTTTACTATACGGATTTCTTCCATTCGTTCTTCAACCGACAAGGTCTTCTTTTCTAATCTGCGAAGTCTTTCTCTTGCGCTTGCAAGCCAACTGAGTGCTTGCGACATAATAATCTTTGAAGTGGGCTTCGGCAAAGTAAACACGCCGTAAGGAACAGCCTTGCTGTATGTCTCGGTATGTATTTCTGCACGAATAAGCAATAAAACCACCGTCGTCATTGAACGGCAGCAATCCACCGCAAAACGAGTGCCGTTATCGTCGGGCAAAGGTGAGTTAATTATAACAAAATCAAAGCTTCTATCGGCAAATTGCCGTTTTGCTTCACTGATATTTGATGTAAAACATACAGGTTGATATTGGGATGGCGGCAAAAGCTCACGAGCTGCAGTGTTAAAAGATTCTGATGCTGAAACCACAAGAACACTGTAAGCTCTGTCTTCTAAATTCATTTGCTACCACCCCTTTCAAGTTAATATATCCTAACTTATTGATTGCAATAAATTTGCAGTACCTTTTTCGGAATATGCTCTTTAACAAAATCGCTGTTTGCCGCAATTGTGCAAGCTTCATTCAAGGTTTGCGGAATCATTTTAAATCGGTTCAGTGTTTTTTCATCAGCATGGAACAGGTTTATATCTGCCGGCGGCATAAGCTCGGTTTTGTTCTTCAGCCCTTCAAGAGCGGCATATATAACCAGTGCAAAAGCAATATAAGGATTAGCCGACGGGTCGGGTGAACGAAGCTCCGCACGCATTGCCGATTCGGGAGAAGCGGGAACACGAACAAGCTGAGAACGGTTTTCTCTTGACCAAGAAACAAAAGCGGGAGCCTTATTTTCACCGAAACGGTCATAAGAATTCTCGGTGGGGTTAAGAAATGCAGTTATTTCGCAAATTCTGTTCAGTACACCCGCAATCATATAATGCATATTCTCAATACTGTTTTCAGGAGATACCGAAACATTAATATGAAATCCGTTGCCGGGTTTATGCTCTAAAGGTTTGGGTGAAAAATCCACAAAAAGTCCGTTTCTGCGTGCTACTGTTTTAACAACAGTCTGGAAAGTCAATGTATTATCTGCGGCAGATAACGGATTGGAATAGCGAAAATCAATCTCGTTTTGCCCCGGTCCTTCTTCATGGTGGGACGATTCGGGTTTAATGCCCATTTGTTCAAGAGTTAAACAGATTTCACGGCGGATATTCTCGCCCCTGTCATCGGGCGCCAAATCCATATAACCTGCCTCATCATAAGGAATTTTTGTAGGTTTGCCGTTTTCGTCAAGCAAGAATAAATAGAATTCTTGTTCTGCGCCGAAAGAAAACGAATATCCGTCTTTTTTTGCGTCTTCAATAGCCTTTTTGAGAATGCCCCTTGTGTCACACTCAAAAGGCGTTCCGTCAGGATAAGTTATATATGTAAACATACGCACAACCTTACCGTGTTCAGGTCTCCAAGGGAGCAACATAAGTGTTTCGGGGTCGGGATGCAAAAGTAAATCTGAACGGCTTTCATCACCAAAGCCCGTGATGGCGGACGCATCAAATGCTATGCCATATTCAAAAGCTCGAGCAAGCTCCGACGGCATAATTGCAATATTCTTTTGTTTGCCGAACACATCGCAGAAAGCAAGACGGATGAACTTCACATCTTCTTCTTCTACAAACTGCATAACCTCTTCCTTTGAATACTTCATAAGCGATACCTCTTTCTTTTAATTCGCCACATACATCTGCTTATACGGATTATTGCTGTCGGGTGTTGCCACCGTAAATGGCGCATTTAGTATTTCATCTTTATTATAGCCGAATATTTCTGCATACTCAACTATTTGTTTTTCTATATATTTCATATCTTCTTGCGTGGCAAGTTTTAAGCACACATTTTTCGGAAAAACACTTTTGGGCGGTTCGCCGCGAAAATACACCTTACCGCCGTGCATTCCCGTACAGGGAAAATTGCTGACAAGTTTACCGTTTGTATTAAGTCCCAAAACGACAATAACGCCCCCTGCCTGATATTCACCTAAGAAACTGCCTGCAGAACCGCCGATAATCATAATCGGAACCTTGTCTTGATATTCTTTCATGTGTATTCCCGCTCTGTAACCCGCATTGCCTTTTATATAGATTTTACCGCCACGCATGGCGTATCCTGCGGCATCACCTATATCTCCGTGAATAATAATTTTACCGTCGTTCATAGTGTCCCCCACCGCATCTTGGGCGTTACCGTTTACGGTAATAGAAGCACCGTTAAGGTATGCACCGAGAGCATTGCCGGGGATTCCGTCAATGGCGATATTTTTATCTTTCATACCGGAAGCAATAAAGCGTTGACCTAAACAGCCTTGCAGAATGACTTTGTTGTCACTCTCACGCAATTTTTGGTTAATTTCATTAAATTCAAGACCCGTTACATCTATCATCATAATATTTTATCACACCTTAAATCATATTTCTATATAAATTTTAGGATAAAGTCTTAAAAAATATATTCTTATTCCCCTGCATGTGAAATACCGAGTATTTCAAGTTCTTTTTCGGTAAGTCCTATTCCCCGAAGCATTAAGCGGTTGCCACGGAGCACTTCGACGGAGTTAATGCCCATACCGCCCATTAGCTCTTTGATTTCATGCCGCCATGCCACCATTAAATTGACGAGATGTTCTTTACCGATTTCGGGGTTAAGTCGTTTCACAAGCTCTTCTCTCTGTGTGGCAATACCCCAATTGCATTTGCCTGTTTGACAGGTGCGGCAGAGATGACAGCCGAGAGCTAACAGTGCTGCCGTTGCAACATAGCAAGCGTCCGCACCCAAAGCAACCGCCTTGACAACATCGGAAGCCGAACGGATACTGCCGCCCACTACCAAGGACACATTATTTCGTATTCCTTCGTCTCTCAGTCTTTTATCAACCGCCGCCAAGGCAAGCTCAACGGGGATTCCCACATTGTCACGAATTCTTGTAGGTGCGGCACCCGTACCGCCGCGGAAACCGTCAATAGCGATAATATCTGCACCGCTTCGGGCTATTCCGCTGGCAATTGCGGCTATATTATGAACTGCCGCAACCTTGACAATTATGGGCTTTTTGTATTCGGTTGCTTCCTTTAAGGAATAAACCAACTGTCTTAAATCTTCAATAGAGTAAATATCGTGATGCGGTGCAGGTGAAATAGCGTCACTGCCTTCGGGAATCATACGGGTACGGGAAACATCGCCAACTATTTTAGTTCCCGGCAGATGTCCGCCGATGCCGGGCTTTGCCCCCTGCCCCATTTTAATTTCAACAGCGGCGCCCGCTTTCAAATAGCCTTCATGAACGCCGAAACGACCTGAAGCCACTTGAACAATAGTATTTTCACCGTAGACATAAAAATCTTCGTGAAGTCCGCCTTCACCTGTATTATAGTAAATTCCCAGTTCTTCTGCGGCAGTGGCAAGGGATTTATGGGCATTATAACTGATAGAGCCATAGCTCATGGCAGAGAACATAACCGGCATTGAAAGTTCAAGTTGAGGCGGCAATTTGAATTTAATATTACCCTTTTCGTCACGCTCGATTCGGCTTGGCTTTTTGCCGAGAAAAACCTTAGTCTCCATTGGCTCACGCAACGGGTCAATGGAGGGATTTGTCACCTGAGAAGCATTTATGAGAATTTTATCCCAATACACAGGAAAGGGCTTGGGATTGCCCATTGACGATAACAGCACACCGCCGGAATGAGCCTGTTTATAAATCTCTTTAATTGTATCGTCCTGCCAGTTGGCATTTTCTCTGAATGTGCAGTCACTTTTTACTATTTTCAGCGCTCTTGTCGGGCAAAGACTCACACAACGCTGACAGTTTACGCATTTGGTTTCGTCGGAAAGCATAAGTCCAGATTCACTGTCAATGGTATGCACTTCATTTGCACACTGTCTTTCACAAACACGGCAAGCAATACATCTGTTTTCATTTCTCACTACTTCAAATTCGGGATAAAACAGTAAAGCCATTAAAACGCACCTTCTTTTACTTTAATAATTACAGGTTCGCCGCCTGCCGGAGCATACATATTTTCAGCATTTGGCTCCATAACACGAATTGCGGCTTCTTCACTTGCAATAAACACCTTATCGTCTTTTTCGCCCACAACCATCGAGCGAAGTTTTAACCGGTCGTTAAGCGCCATAAGTCCGCCGTTAAATCCGAAAACAATAGAAAAGGGACCGGTAATCAGCAGACTCGGGAATACGGTACGCAAATACTCGTGTTTTTGCTTATCGTAAAGGTCAGTCTTACTGTCAATTGTGCTCCAGAAAGGTGCCGCAATAACACTTGCAACTTCATTTAAAGTCAGTTTTTGCACACGGAGAAGATAATCCATAATGTAAGTTATAACTTCGGTGTCGGTTTGAAGCGTGCATTTATACCCGAACATTTCAATAAAACGACGGTTAGCGTCATAGGACGATATTTCGCCGTTATGAACAATTGAATAATCAAGAAGCGTAAACGGGTGCGCTCCGCCCCACCAACCCGGTGTATTAGTCGGATATCTGCCGTGAGCAGTCCAGGAATAGCCTTCGTATTCATCTAATTTATAAAACACGCCTACATCTTCGGGAAAGCCCACCGCCTTAAATGCGCCCATATTTTTGCCGCTTGAAAATACGAATGAGCCCGACATTTCACAGTTGATTTTCATAACCGTGCGAGCTACATACTCCTTTTCATCAAGCTGTAAATTATGAAGGTTTGACTGCAAGGGAGCGACAAAATAACGCCAAATAACAGGTTCATCCGTAATGGCGGGAATTTTTCTCGTGGGCATTATTTCGCTTTTAACTATTTCAAAGCGTTCTTTTAAGAAAGCTTCGCATTCCTTTCGTGCGGCTCTGTCATTGAAAAACATATGTAAAGCATAGAAATCTTTATATTCGGGATAAATTCCGTATGCCGCAAAACCGCCGCCGAGTCCGTTTGAACGGTCATGCATAGGCTTCATAGACTCCACTATCTTTTCACCGGTCATTCGGTTTCCGTCTTTTGATATCACAGCGGCAATGGCGCAGCCTGACGGAATTCTCACCTTTCCTTCAATATTATTCATAAAGATTTGCATCCTTTCTTATGTAAAATTAAAAGGCGCTCATTTCGGTACGGAAAGCTTTCCATACTGAAATGAACGCCTTTGCTCATTATGGCATATAATACACCAAAAGATTTTTCGTGTCAATCCGCAAATTAAATATTTGAATATTTTTTTGAAAAAATTTTAAAAAACGGGTTGACAAACTTTTTTTGTAGGTGTACAATGCAATGCATAAAAGGCAAAGGCGTCTTTAAGCGGTGAATAAGCTCACCCTTAAAGGCGCTTTTTTGTTGTTATAGGAGGAAACACAAATGAGTTATGTAGATGAAGTTTACGAGCGAATAGTTCGAGAAAATCCCAATGAGCCCGAATTTCATCAGGCGGTTAAAGAAGTTCTCGATTCTTTAAGACCGGTTGTCCAGGCAAATGAAGAACAGTTCAGACGGGATGCTCTTCTTGAAAGACTTGTAAACCCGGAAAGACAGATTAAATTCCGTATTCCATGGATTGATGATAACGGTAATGTACAGGTTAATACAGGCTACCGTGTACAGTTTAACAGTGCAATAGGACCTTACAAGGGCGGACTTCGTTTGCACCCGTCGGTAAATCTCGGTATTATAAAATTCTTAGGCTTTGAGCAAATTTTCAAGAATTCGTTGACAGGACTTCCGATTGGCGGCGGTAAAGGCGGTGCGGATTTTGACCCCAAGGGAAAATCGGACCGTGAAATAATGAAATTCTGCCAAAGCTTTATGACAGAGCTTTCTAAATATATCGGTGCGGATACCGATGTTCCCGCAGGCGATATTGGTACGGGTGCCCGTGAAATAGGCTATATGTACGGTCAGTACAAGAGAATCAGAGGCCTTTTTGAAGGTGTACTTACGGGTAAAGGCCTTTCCTACGGCGGCTCACTTGTTCGTACGGAAGCTACAGGTTACGGACTTCTCTATATAACCGAAGAAATGCTTTTACACAACGGACATGACATTAAAGGAAAAACAGTTGCTGTTTCAGGTGCGGGAAATGTTGCGATTTACGCTATTGAAAAAGCAATTCAATTAGGTGCAAAAGTAGTTACATGTTCGGATTCTAACGGTTGGGTTTATGACCCGGACGGTATTGATGTTGCGGCATTAAAAGAAATCAAAGAAGTTAAAAGACAGCGTCTTACAGAATATAAGAATTACAGACCTGATTCGGAATATCACGAGGGCAAAGGCGTATGGTCAGTTAAGTGCGATGTTGCATTCCCGTGCGCTACTCAAAATGAACTTACACTTGATGATGCAAAGCTTCTTGTTGCAAACGGAGTAACCGCAGTTGCCGAAGGCGCTAATATGCCGACTACTCCCGATGCTGTTGACTATTTGCAGGAAAACAATGTTTATTTCTTGCCCGGTAAGGCTGCAAACGCCGGCGGTGTTGCAACATCGGCATTAGAAATGTCACAAAACAGTGAAAGATTGCAATGGAGCTTTGAAAAAGCAGACAGCAAGCTTAAAAGTATTATGGTGGATTTATTCCATCGTATTGACGGTGCCGCAAAGAAATACGGTATGGACGGCAACTATGTAGCCGGTGCAAATATCGCAGGCTTTGAAAAAGTTGTTGATGCTATGAATGCGCAAGGCATTGTATAAGTTGTAATATTTAAAAATATAAATAATAAAAGGCAAGGGCGTCTTTAATTTCTTCGGAAGTTAAAGACGCCCTGACTATTTTTGAAAGGATAGGTACATTATTATGAGCACAGTTACAAATGTTTTTGGAAGCAAGGTTTTTGACGACCGCGTTATGAAGGCAAAATTGCCCGCAAAAATTTATAATTCCCTGAAAAAAACAATCGACGAAGGCGTCGATTTAGACATTGGGGTGGCAAATGCCGTTGCCGCCGCTATGAAAGATTGGGCAGTGGAAAACGGTGCGACACATTATACACACTGGTTTCAGCCGCTGACAGGCATTACCGCCGAAAAACACGACAGCTTTATTTCACCCTCCCCCGACGGCGGTGTGATTATGGAATTTTCGGGCAAGGAGTTAATCAAGGGCGAGCCCGATGCTTCTTCTTTCCCGTCCGGCGGTATCAGAGCTACCTTTGAAGCTCGCGGATACACCGCTTGGGACCCGACATCCTATGCGTTCATTAAAGGAAAAACCCTTTGTATTCCAACTGCATTCTGTTCTTACGGCGGTGAGGCTCTTGACAAGAAAACTCCCCTTCTTCGTTCTATGGAAGCCCTTAACATTCAGGCGCTTCGCATATTGCGTTTGTTCGGTAACGATACCGTAAAATGCGTTAAGACATCGGTTGGTCCCGAACAGGAATACTTTCTTATTACAAAGGAAATGTATGACGCCCGTCCCGATATCCGTTATACAGGCAGAACACTTTTCGGCGCAAAACCGCCAAAAGGTCAAGAAATGGATGACCATTATTTCGGTGTAATTAAGCCAAAAGTTGCCGAATATATGGAAGACTTGAACGACGAATTGTGGAAGTTGGGAATTCTCGCTAAAACGGAGCACAATGAAGTTGCTCCCGCACAGCACGAGTTGGCTCCAATTTATACCACAACCAACATTGCAACCGACCACAACCAACTTACAATGGAGATTATGCAAAAGGTTGCAGCCCGTCACGGACTTGTATGTTTGCTCCATGAAAAACCCTTTGCGGGCGTAAACGGAAGCGGCAAGCACAACAACTGGTCAATTTCTACCGACACAGGCGTAAACCTTTTATCTCCCGGTGAAACACCTTATGAAAATGCACAGTTCCTTTTGTTCCTTTGTGCCGTAATTAAAGCGGTTGACGATTATCAGGATTTGCTTCGTATTTCAGTTGCAACTGCCGGTAACGACCACAGACTCGGCGCTAACGAAGCTCCCCCCGCTGTTGTTTCAATGTTTCTCGGCGATGAGCTTCAAGGTATTTTAAATGCTATCGAAACAGATACGCCTTATGTTGCCGCAGGCAAAACAAAGATGAAGCTCGGTGTCAGTGTGCTTCCGAAATTCACAAAAGACACAACCGACCGTAACCGTACTTCTCCCTTTGCATTTACGGGCAACAAGTTTGAGTTCCGTATGCTCGGCTCTTCTAACAGTATTGCTTGTGCAAACATTATGTTGAATGCGGCAGTTGCGGAATCTCTCAAAATTTATGCTGACCGACTTGAAGGTGCAGAAGACTTTGAAACTGTTCTTCACGAAATGATTAAGAAAACAATTAAAGACCACAAGAAAATTATTTTCAACGGCAACGGATATGATGACAGTTGGATTAAAGAGGCAACCGAAAAGCGCGGGCTTTTAAACTATCGCACTACCGCAGACTGTATGCCGCATTTGCTTGACAAAAAGAATGTGGAAATGCTTACTTCACATAGAGTATTCTCTGAAAGAGAGCTTCAGTCCCGTGAAGAAATTATGCTTGAAAACTACTGCAAGACAGTTGTTATCGAAGCAAATACCATGGTGGATATGGCAAAATGTTCTTATGCTCCCGCCATTGCAAAATTTGTAGCTTTTACTGCTGCAAATGCCGCAACTAAAAAGGCTCTTGACAGTTCAATTTCCTGTGAATATGAAATGGGTATTGTGAAGCATCTCTCAATGCTTTGTGACAGAATTGCAAAGTCTGCCGATGAATTGCAAAGTGCAATAATCAAGCTCAGCGACGCAGAGAATATCGACAGTGAGGCTTATATGATTCGTGATACAATTCTTCCTAAAATGGCAGATTTAAGAGCCTCCGTTGATGAAGCTGAAACAATTACATCTAAGGAATTTTGGCCTTTCCCGTCTTATGCCGATATGTTATTCAGCGTAAGATAAATAAAATATTTCTAAAGAAAGCGTGATTATAATGAATGATATTATGAGTGTAGTACAGGAAGCAGTAGCAACTGAAGTTTTTGGCGTTTGGTTTCTTATCGGTGCCGCATTAGTATTCTTTATGCAGGCAGGGTTTGCCATGGTTGAAACAGGTTTTACCCGTGCAAAGAATGCCGGTAATATTATTATGAAAAACCTTATGGACTTCTGTATCGGTACAGTAATGTTCGTATTTTTAGGTTTCAGTCTTATGATGGCTGAAGAATATTTATTCGGCGTTATCGGTATTCCGAATCTTGATATCTTCTCCGATTTTGGCGGTTTCATTCAAGAAAATGCTTCAAGCTTCGTCTTTAACCTTGTTTTCTGTGCAACAGCGGCAACTATCGTTTCGGGTGCTATGGCAGAAAGAACAAAATTTGTTTCTTACTGCATTTATTCAGGTATCATTTCATTGGTTGTTTATCCCATTGAAGCGGGTTGGGTTTGGAACTCAAAGGGCTGGCTTGCACAACTGGGATTTCACGATTTTGCAGGCTCAGCCGCAATACACGCAGTCGGTGGTATAACGGCTCTTATAGGCGCAATTATGGTAGGTCCGAGACTCGGTAAATATATAAAGGACAAATCGGGCAAAGTAACAAAAGTTAATGCTATTCCCGGACATTCTATTACTCTCGGTGCGTTGGGATGCTTTATTCTTTGGTTTGGTTGGTACGGATTTAACGGTGCAGCCGCTTGGGACAAAACTTCATTGGCTTCAATCTTTCTTACCACTACTATTGCACCGGCAGTTGCAACTTGTGTAACAATGGTATTCACTTGGGCTAAAAACGGAAAACCCGATGTTTCAATGTGTCTTAACGCAGCCTTGGCAGGTCTTGTAGGTATTACAGCCGGTTGTGACGCCCTTGACGCACTCGGCTCTATAATCGTCGGTGTGGTTTGCGGTGTGCTTGTAGTTGCAATAGTTGAATTGCTTGACTTGAAATTACACATTGACGACCCGGTCGGTGCGGTTGGTGTTCACCTTGCAAACGGTATCTGGGGTACTCTTGCTGTCGGACTTTTGGCAAATCCAAATGCCCCCGCAGGACTTGACGGTTTATTCTATACCGGCAGCTTCAGGCTTTTCGGTGTTCAGTTTCTCGGTATTACGGCAATTCTTGCATGGACGGCCGTAACAATGTCACTCACTTTCTTTGTATTAAAGAAAACTATCGGTCTTCGTGTTGACAGAGAAGAAGAAATCAAGGGACTTGACAGTACAGAACACGGCTTGCCGTCCGCCTATGCCGATTTCTTACCCGCAGTTGAAAGTCTTGATTACGGTGTGTATGAAGATGCAGTTGCGGTTACAGGTGAAATTCCCGTGGCAGAAGCGGTTGAAGTTAAGAAAATGCCGACTTTCCGTGAAGAAGGCGCTCACAAATTCACAAAGGTTGAAATTGTTTGTAAAGAAGCCCGTCTTGAAGCACTTAAAACCGCAATGCTGCAGCTTGGTATCACAGGTATGACGGTATCGCATGTTCTCGGCTGCGGTGTACAAAAAGGTAAACCCGAATACTATCGCGGTGTTCAGGTTGAACCCACACTTTTGCCAAAGGTACAGGTTGATATTGTAGTCAGCAAGGTGCCTGTTCGCAGTGTTATCGAAGCGGCTAAAAAGGTACTTTATACAGGTCACATCGGTGACGGAAAAATTTTCGTTTATGATGTTGAAAATGTTGTAAAGGTTCGCACCGGTGAAGAGGGCTATGACGCTCTTCAGGATGAAGAATAATTTATAGATTAGGGGTTTACGATTATGAATGAAGAAAATTCAAATAATTTAAAGGAACAAGCCTCAGAGTTTCAAATAAGTGATTATTATAAAAATGAACTTTATAAAAAGGCTTGGCTTGAAAATGATACGGGTATTTCCAACGAGTTTTGTCAAAATACCACTACTTGGGATTAAATAATAAGCTGTACAGAGGCTGTGTAATACGGCTTCTGTACAGTCATACATAAAGGAGAATATATTATGTGTTCTATTATGGGATATTGCGGTGACTCCGCTGAAAAAGAATGTTTTTTCAAGGGCTTTGAAAAAACTGTTTCGCGCGGTCCTGACGATACAAGAATAATTGATACCGGAAAAGGCTTATTAGGCTTTCACCGTCTGGCAATTATGGGACTTACACCAAAGGGTATGCAACCCTTTCGCCTTGAAGACAGCTATTGCATTTGCAACGGTGAAATATACGGCTTTGAAAAATTAAAGGATGAATTAAAAGAAAAATACACTTTTGAAAGTGACTCGGATTGTGAAATCTTACTCCCCCTTTACAAAGAACACGGTGTGGATATGTTCGCAATGCTTGACGCCGAATATGCGCTTGTAATCTATGACGGTGAAAAAAAGGAATATATTGCCGCCCGTGACCCTATCGGTATCCGTCCGCTTTATTACGGGTTTGACAGCTCCGATACTATTCTTTTTGCAAGTGAGCCTAAAAACCTTGTGGGTATAGCAGATAAGATTATGCCTTTCCCACCAGGACATTATTATAAAGACGGCGAATTTGTTTGCTACTGCGACATTGCAAATGTAGATAGAGTTATAGATGATGATTTGGAAACAGTATGCAAAAACATTTGTGAAAAATTAACATCGGGTGTTGAAAAAAGACTTGTTGCCGATGCAAAAGTCGGTTTCTTGCTTTCGGGCGGTCTTGATTCTTCATTGGTTTGCGCCATCGCCGCAAAGAAGAGCGCCTCCCCTATTAAAACCTTTGCAATAGGTATGACCGAAGACGCCATTGACCTTAAATATGCCCGTCAGGTTGCTGATTTTATCGGCAGTGACCACACTGAAATATTTATGACGCCCGAAGAAGTTATAGCTTCGCTTGAAACAGTAATTTATACCCTTGGCACCTTTGATATTACAACTGTCAGAGCAAGTATGGGTATGTATCTTCTCTGCAAGGCAATTCACGAACGGACGGATATTCGTGTGCTGTTGACAGGTGAAATCTCCGACGAACTTTTCGGATATAAATATACTGATTTTGCGCCGTCAGCCGACGCTTTTCAAAAGGAATCACAAAAACGAATCAGGGAATTACATATGTATGATGTTCTTCGTGCGGACCGTTGCATTTCGGTAAACTCACTTGAAGCCAGAGTACCTTTCGGAGATATTGACTTTGTAAAATATGTGATGGCGGTAAATCCCGAGTTGAAGCTCAACACCTACGGTAAAGGCAAATATTTACTTCGACACGCTTTTGAAGGACAAGATTTGCTTCCCGATGAGATTTTATGGCGTGAAAAAGCCGCTTTTTCGGACGCAGTCGGTCACTCAATGGTTGACTATCTTAAAGAATATGCTGAAACGCAGTATTCTGACGAAGAATTCAAAGAGGGCTGCAAAAAATATTCTCATGCACAGCCTTTCACAAAGGAATCTCTGCTTTACCGTGATATCTTTGAAAAGTATTATCCCGGTCAATCTGAAATGATTGTTGATTTTTGGATGCCGAACAAGGATTGGGAAGGCTGTAAAGTAAACGACCCCTCCGCCCGTGTTCTTTCAAACTACGGTGACAGCGGAAAATAAGCAAAAAATATTAAAAACCTTATGCTAATCAGTTGACAAAGCACTCAAAAAAGAGTAAAATGTTTTGGAAAAGGCAAAGGCGTCTTTGAGCGATATCTCGAAGTGTCTCTGCCTTCTTTTTTTGCAAATTTACTTTGGAGGTTTTTATATGGAAAAAAGAAATCAGCTTTATGAGGGAAAAGCAAAGAAAGTTTTTGAAACCGATAACCCCGAAATTCTTATGGTTTCTTACAAAGACGACGCTACTGCTTTTAACGGACTGAAAAAAGGAACAATTGCAGGTAAAGGCGTTATCAACAACAAGATGAGTAATATACTCATGCAGAAGCTTGAAAGTCAGGGTATTCCCACTCATTTTATAGAAGAATTAAACGATAGGGAAACACTTGTTAAGAAAGTGACGATTTTGCCCCTTGAGGTTATTATCCGTAATATTGCCGCAGGTTCATTCTCAAAAAACTACGGTGTTCCCGAAGGTAAAGTTTTTAATTCTCCCACTATTGAATTTTCATATAAAAACGATGAACTCGGTGACCCGCTGTGTAACAGTTATCATGCGGTCGCTCTCGGACTTTGCAGCAAAGAAGAGATTGAAACCGTAAAGACCTATGCTTTCAAAATAAACGAATTGCTTAAAGATTTTTGGAGCAAATGCGGTGTAACCCTTGTGGATTTCAAAATTGAATTCGGCAGACTGTCTGACGGAACAATTATCTTGGCAGATGAAATCAGTCCCGACACTTGCAGACTTTGGGACAGTAAAACCGGTGAAAAATTAGACAAAGACCGCTTCCGCCGTGATTTAGGCGGAGTTGAAGATGCCTATAATGAAGTTATGAAGCGTCTTAACGAGAATATATAATGGAGGGTGCAAAAATGTCTAACTGTGCAATAGTAGGAATTAACTGGGGTGACGAGGGTAAAGGCAGAATGGTTGACCTTCTCACCGAAGATTATGATGTTGTTGTCCGTTATCAAGGCGGCGGCAATGCAGGTCATACCGTAATAAACGATAAGGGTAATTTTGCGCTTCACCTTTTGCCCTCGGGTATTTTCAGAGACGGTGTTGTAAACATTCTTGGCAACGGCGTAGCGCTTGACCCGCAAAATCTTTGGAATGAAATGCAGGATGTAATGTCAAAAGGCGTTGCACTTACCCCCGAAAATCTTAAAATCAGCGACCGTGCTTCTCTTTTACTTCCTTGGCACAGAGAAATGGACGAGCTTGAAGAACAACGGCTTGCAGATAAAAAATACGGCTCCACAAAACAAGGAATTGCCCCTTTCTATTCCGATAAATATCAAAAGAAAACAGTGCTTGCCGGCGAGCTTTTTTATCCGGATAAACTAAAAGAGCATCTTACAGGCTTGCTTGAATGGAAAAATCTTATACTCACGGGTGTTTACGGAGCAAAGCGTATTACCGAAAATGAAATAAATGAATGGATTGACACCTACTGTGAAAAGATTAAGCCTTTCGTTTGTGATACGGGCGAAGTTTTGAAAAACGCTTCTATGAACGGCAAAAAGATTTTATTTGAAGCACAGCTCGGTTCTCTCAGGGATTTGGATTACGGTATTTACCCTTACACCACTTCTTCAAACACAATCGCCGCTTATGCCCCCATCGGTTCAGGTTTTCCCGGTGCAAAAATCGACAGAGTTTTAGGTGTTGTTAAAGCGTATTCCACCTGTGTGGGTGAAGGTCCTTTTGTATCGGAAATGTTCGGTGACGAAGCAGAAGAATTGCGAAAAGCCGGTAACGAATACGGCGCTAAAACAGGCAGACCCCGTCGTGTAGGCGCAATGGATTTGGTTGCAACCGCCTACGGTATTGAAGTTCAGGCGGCAACAGAAATCGCACTCACCAAGCTTGATGTTTTGAGCTTTATGGAAAAAATTCCCGTTTGCACTCACTACATCACTGACGGAAAACAAGTTGACCGTTTCCCATTCCCTGCTGCATTAGATGAGTCAACACCCGTAATTGAATACAAAGACGGTTGGATGGAAGACATCTCAAAAGTTCGCAAATGGGAAGATTTGCCGAAAAACGCACAAGACTATGTGCTGTATATTGAAAATGTTGTTGGATGTCCCATTAAATATGTTTCGGTTGGTCCCGAACGGGAAAGCATTATTATAAGATAAAAAGGAGCTTATTATGACAGACAAATACGAATCACCCTTATCATCACGCTATGCGTCCGATTATATGTTAAAGCTTTTCTCGTCGGATACCCGTTATAAAACTTGGCGAAGACTCTGGGTCAGTTTGGCAAAGGCTGAAAAAAATCTCGGTTTGCCAATTACCGATGAGCAAATTGCAGACCTTGAAAAGAATATAGACAATATTGATTATGAGTGCGTAAAGCAAAGAGAAGCAGAAGTCCGTCACGATGTTATGGCTCATATATACGCTTACGGCATAGTGGCACCGTCCGCTTCGGGTATCATTCATCTCGGTGCTACAAGCTGCTATGTCACCGACAATGCCGACATTGTCATATACAGAGATGCGCTTTTATATCTAAGAAATGAGCTTAAAAAGGTTATTGCAAACCTTGCGGATTTTGCAGAGAAATACAAAGCACTGCCCACTCTCGGATATACTCATTATCAGCCCGCACAATTAGTAACCGTGGGCAAAAGAGCAACTCTTTGGATGCAGGATTTTGTTTCTGATTTAGAAGAAATTGATTTTATAATAGATAACTTTAAATTCTTGGGTTGCAGGGGTACAACGGGTACGGAAGCGTCGTTCGTTGAGCTTTTTGACGGTGATACCGCTAAAATTGACAGAATGAATGAGCTGATTGCTAAAGACTTCGGCTTTGAGAAGAAATTTGCCGTTTGCGGTCAAACTTATCCGAGAAAACTTGATTCAAGAATTCTCAGCACTCTTTCCGCAATCGCACAAAGCGCATACAGAATGGCAAATGACATCAGACTTTTGCAGCACGACCGTCAGGTTGAAGAGCCCTTTGAAAAAAATCAAATCGGTTCTTCCGCTATGGCATATAAGCGCAATCCTATGAGAAGCGAAAGAATCTGCTCACTTTCCCGTTATCTTATGGCAGATGTGGCAAACGGTGCAATGACGGCGTCGACTCAATGGTTAGAGCGTACTCTTGACGACTCTGCAAATCGCCGAATTTCTATGCCCGAAGGTTTTCTCTGTGCCGATGCGGTGCTTCGTCTTTGTCAGAATGTTACCGACGGCCTTCATGTTAACGAAAAAATCATCGCAAAAACCGTCAGTGAATATCTGCCCTTTATCGCAACGGAAAATTTGCTTATGGAAGCCACAAAAAAAGGCGGTAACCGTCAAGAGCTTCACGAAATTATTCGTCAATGTTCTATGAAGGCTACAGAAGAAATGAAAAACGGCGGCAGCTGCGATTTGCTTAAATATTTAAGTGCCGAGCCTAAATTCGGTCTTGAATATGAAGAAATGGAAAAACTGCTGTGTCCGTCACTGTATATCGGCAGATGTGCGGAGCAGGTAGATAACTTCTTAAAAGAAGTGCAACCGCTGATTAAAGATTTAGAGCGTACCGCAGTTGAAATATCTCTGTAAAAGGTGATAAAAATGAGCGAAAAAGTCCTTGTTTTAGATTTCGGCGGTCAATACAACCAGCTTATTGCCCGTCGTGTGCGTGAACAAAATGTTTATGCCGAAATCAAGCCATACAATAAAATAACTTGTGATGATATTAAAAATGCCGACTATAAAGGTATCATCTTCACAGGGGGACCAAACAGTGTTTATGACGAGAAATCTCCCCACTATGACCCTGAAATTTTGAATTTAGGAATACCTGTTTTAGGCATCTGCTACGGCGCACAGCTTTTGGCATTTATGGCAGAGGGAAAAGTTTCAAGCGCCGACGACAGAAGCGAATACGGAAATGCGGTTTTATATGCGAATGACAGTCCGCTGTTTCAAGGTGTTCCGCAGAAAAGCGACTGCTTTATGAGCCATACCGATTATGTGTCGGAAGTGCCGAAAGGCTTTACCGTAACAGCCACTACAAAGAATTGTCCTGCCGCAGCCTTTGAAAATAAGCAAAAAGGTCTTTTCGGTGTTCAGTTTCACCCGGAAGTAACTCACACGGAATACGGCAAAACCATTCTCAGAAATTTTCTTTATAATGTTTGCAAATGTTCGGGAAATTGGAAAATGGACGACTTTATCGAGAAAACCGTTGAGAAATATAAAAATGAATTGAACGGCAAAAAGGTGCTTTTGGCGCTTTCGGGCGGTGTTGACTCTTCTGTTGCGGCAGCTCTGTTATATAAGGCTATCGGTGACAATTTAATCTGTGTTTTTGTTGACCACGGGCTTCTTCGCAAAGATGAGGGCGACTTTGTGGAAAACACATTCAAGGGTAAATTCGGTATGAATTTAATTCGTGTCAATGCCGAAGACAGATTTCTTCAAAAGCTTTCAGGCGTTACCGAGCCTGAACAAAAACGCAAGATAATCGGCGAAGAGTTTATCCGTGTTTTTGAAGAAGAAGGCAAAAAACTCGGCAAGATAGATGTTCTTGCACAGGGTACTATTTATCCTGATATCATTGAAAGCGGCAAGGGTGATTCTGCGGTAATCAAAAGTCACCACAATGTAGGCGGTCTGCCCGATGTAATCAGTTTTGACAGTATTGCGGAGCCGCTTGCAGATTTATTCAAGGACGAAGTGCGTGAAGTGGGACTAAAACTCGGATTACCCTACGAGCTCGTTTTCCGTCAGCCTTTCCCCGGTCCCGGACTTGCAGTCAGAGTTATGGGAGAAATTACAAAGGAAAAATTAAAGCTTCTTAAAGAGGCTGATGCAATTTTCAGAGAAGAAATTGATAATAATCCTATAAAAAAAGAAACCAACCAATATTTTGCGGTGCTTACCGATACCTTCAGCGTGGGTGTTAAGGGTGACGCTCGTGCATACGGATATGTTTTGGCGCTTCGTTCAGTTACAACCGACGACTTTATGACAGCAGAATGGACACGCATCCCCTATGATGTATTGGAACGGACAAGCAACCGCATAACAGGTGAAATAAAAGAAATAACCCGAGTGGTTTATGATATTACCTCCAAGCCTCCGGCAACGGTGGAATGGGAATAAAGGAGTGATTACTATGACGAAATACATATTTGTAACAGGCGGCGTTGTATCGGGACTCGGCAAGGGTATTACCGCCGCTTCTTTGGGCAGATTATTGAAAGCCCGCGGCCTTAAAGTTGCCGCACAAAAGCTTGACCCGTATATCAATGTGGACCCGGGTACAATGAGTCCTTATCAGCACGGTGAAGTGTTTGTTACCGTTGACGGTGCAGAAACAGACCTTGACCTTGGGCATTATGAACGCTTTATTGATGAGAATTTGAATAAATTTTCAAACCTTACCACAGGTAAAGTGTATTGGAATGTCCTTAATAAAGAGCGTCGCGGAGAATATCTCGGCTCTACCGTGCAGGTTATTCCCCATATTACCGATGAAATCAAAGCATTTATTTACAGAGTGGGTAAGCAAACCGACGCAGATGTGGTAATCACTGAAATCGGCGGTACTATCGGCGATATTGAATCACAGCCGTTTCTTGAAGCAATTCGTCAGGTATCTCTCGAAGTGGGTAAAGAAAACAGTCTTTTTATTCATGTTACATTAGTCCCCTTTTTAAGCGGCTCTGACGAGCACAAGTCAAAGCCCACTCAACATTCTGTTAAAGAGCTTCAGGGAATGGGAATAAGCCCCGATATTATTGTGCTTCGTTGCGACGAACCCCTTGAAGAATCAATATTTAAGAAAATATCGCTGTTCTGTAATGTTAAACCCGATTGTGTTATTGAAAACATTACACTCCCCATTCTTTATGAAGCACCGCTTATGCTTGAAAAATCCAACTTTTCAGAAGTTGTTTGCCGTGAGCTTAATTTGAAAACCGAGCCTGCCGAGCTCACCGAATGGGCACAGATGGTTGAAATGATTAAAAACCGTCAGCATAGCGTAAATATCGGTCTTGTAGGAAAATACACAGAACTTCACGACGCATATCTCTCAGTTGTCGAAGCACTTCGCCATGCGGGATATATCTATAACACCCATGTAAATATTCATTGGATTGATTCAGAAAAGCTCAATGAATCCAATGCTGACGAGATACTAGGCGAGCTTCACGGTATTATTGTACCGGGTGGCTTTGGCGACAGGGGTATCGAAGGTATGATTTGCGCCGCAAAATATGCCCGTGAAAATCATCTTGCATATTTCGGCATTTGCCTTGGTATGCAAATAGCCTGCATTGAATTTGCGAGAAATGTTTTAGGTATTAAAGACGCAAACTCCGGTGAATTTGATGAAGCCTGTCTTAATAAAGTGATTGATTTCATACCCGGACAAAGTGACGATGTGGATAAGGGCGGTACATTAAGGCTTGGCGCCTACCCCTGCGTTATGAAGCCTGATACGGTAATTGCTAAACTGTACGGAACAACAGAAATCAGCGAACGTCACCGTCATCGCTATGAATTTAATAACGATTACAGAGAAAGGTATGAAAAGGCAGGGCTCACCCTTGCGGGTGTTTCTCCGGATAACAGACTTGTAGAAACTGTTGAGCTCAGCGACAGAGATTTCTTCGTAGGTGTTCAGTATCACCCGGAATTCGGCAGTCGTCCCAACCGTGCTCACCCGTTGTTTAAAGGATTTGTCGGTGCGGCTTTTAAAAAGGCTATGGGTGACAAAGAATGAGTATTCACGAAGAATGCGGCGTATTCGGTGCCATTGCACAGTCAAATATTGATATCGGAAACCTTGTGTACTACGGACTTTATGCGCTTCAACACAGGGGGCAGGAAAGCTGCGGAATTGTTGTCAATGATGACGGTGTTTTTACTTCACATAAGGATTTAGGTCTTTTAAGTGAAGTGTTATCTGCGCTGCCGAGCAGCAGAATCTTTATGCAAAATGATTGGCAATGAATTTTATTGCAGTGCTTGTTTTGACGGAGGTTATCCTACCCCTATACCCATAGATACCAGAAAAGACAGATTTGAACAAAAATTATCCCAAAAAAGAGGTAATAAAGATGATTAGAGAATTTGACCGCAAACTCATATTGGAAGACGGTACCGAAATTATGGGTTATTCTTTCGGCGCCAGATGCGATAAAATATGCGAAATTGTTTTTAATACTTCTATGGTGGGTTATCAAGAAATTCTTTCGGACCCCTCATATACTTATCAAGCGGTTGTTATGACATATCCGCTTATCGGCAACTACGGTATTGCGGACGACGATTTTGAAACGGTTACACCTACAATCGGTGCTTTTATTGTCGGTGAAAACAATGATGAGCCTTCAAATTTCAGAAGCACCGCCACATTATCGGATATAATGAAGAAATATGATATTCCCGGTATTTTCGGTGTGGATACCAGGAAACTCACTCGTCACATTCGCAATAACGGTATGTGCAAGGTTCTTATATGCGATGCCGATACCACCGTCGAAAAAGGACTTGAAATTCTAAAGAGTACCGAAATCCCAAAGGATGCAGTATCAAAGGTAACTCCAAAAGGAATTTTTAAAAAGGAAGCTTTAAATCCGTCATTCCGTGTGGTTGCCATTGACTGCGGAATGAAAGAAAACATTGTGCGAAGTCTTAACAAAAGGGGCTGTTCCGTAACAGTTGTCCCCTATAACACAAGTGCCGAAGCTATTGAAAGCTTAAACCCCGACGGTGTTTTTCTTTCCAACGGTCCGGGGAACCCAAATGATGTTCCCGAGCTTATTAACACAGTAAAAGAATTGCACGGAAAATACCCTATGTTCGGAATTTGTCTCGGTCATCAAATTATCAGCCTTTCTTATGGGGCAAAGTGCTATAAACTGAAATTCGGTCACAGAGGCGGTAATCACCCCGTTAAAAATCTTGCAACGGGCAAGATTGAAATTACTTCACAAAACCATTCATACGCTGTTGACAATGAGAGCTTAAAAAACACTTCTCTCACCGTTACACATATCAATTTACTTGACAATACCGTTGAAGGTGTTGAGAATAAAACCGATAAGGTATTTTCGGTGCAATATCACCCCGAAAGTGCTCCCGGTCCCGAAGACAGCGCATATCTTTTTGATAAATTTATTAAGATGATGGAGGAAGAGAAAAATGCCTAAGAGAACAGATATAAAAAAAGTTTTAGTCATTGGCTCGGGTCCCATCGTCATAGGTCAGGCAGCCGAGTTTGACTATGCGGGTACACAGGCTTGTCTGGCGCTTAAAGAAGAAGGCTATGAAGTTGTGTTGTGCAACTCCAACCCCGCAACAATTATGACTGACACTTCTGTTGCGGATAAGGTGTATATGGAGCCGCTGACTTTGGAATATATATCTAAAATTGTCCGTTTTGAGCGCCCAGACGCAATACTTCCCGGTATCGGCGGACAAACAGGACTCAACCTTGCAATACAGCTTGAAAAGAAAGGTGTTCTCAGTGAATGCCGTGTAGAGCTTCTGGGCACACCGTCCGCAAGTATTGAAAGAGCCGAAGACAGAGAACTTTTTAAAGAGTTATGTGAAGAATTAGGAGAACCTGTATTGCCGTCAGACATTGCAACCTCCATTGAAGACGGATTGAGAGTTGCAAATGAAATCGGTTTTCCCGTGGTACTGCGTCCCGCCTTTACCTTGGGCGGTACAGGCGGCGGATTTGCCGATAACGAAGACGAATTCCTGCCGCTTATGAAAAATGCTCTGGCGCTCTCCCCCGTAAATCAAGTGCTTATTGAAAAGAGCATTAAGGGCTACAAGGAAATTGAATATGAAGTAATCAGGGACGCAAATGATACTGCTATTACAGTGTGTAATATGGAAAATCTCGACCCTGTGGGTATTCACACGGGCGACTCCGTTGTTGTGTGCCCTTCCCAAACACTTACCAATAAAGAATATCAAATGCTGAGAAACAGTGCTCTCAAAATCATTCGTGCATTAGGCATTGAGGGCGGCTGCAATGTTCAGTTTGCATTGGACCCAAATTCTTTTCAGTATTATCTTATCGAAGTTAATCCGAGAGTTTCTCGCTCGTCCGCATTGGCTTCAAAAGCCAGCGGTTATCCGATAGCCAGAGTTTCGGCTAAAATCGGTGTGGGTATGACACTTGATGAAATAAGAATTGCCAACACACCCGCCTCTTTTGAGCCAACCCTTGACTATGTAGTGTGCAAAATGCCCCGTTTCCCCTTTGATAAATTTACCGATGCCAACAATTCACTTTCAACACAAATGAAAGCAACCGGTGAAGTTATGAGCATCGGCAGAAGCTTTGAAGAAAGTCTTTTAAAGGGTATTCGTTCTCTTGAAATCGGGCTTTATCACTTATATAATAAAAAATTCGATGATGAAACCACAGAGTCTTTGCTCTCTTATATTGAGATAGGTACTGATGACCGAATTTATGCAATTGCCGAGCTGTTAAGACGAAGCATATCGGCAGATGTTATTCATAAACAGACAAAAATAGACCTTTTCTTTATTCGCAAGCTGAAAAATATTGTGGATATGGAAAATGAACTTGAAAATTCCCCGCAAAATGAAAAAGTTTTGAGAGCCGCAAAATCTATGGGCTTTTCGGATAAACAGATAGGAAAAATATGGAATAAAGACGAAAATGATATAAGAATTTTGAGAAAAGAACTCAGTATCTCCCCTATTTATAAGATGATTGATACTTGTGCGTCAGAATTTGAAAGTTATATTCCATATTTTTATTCTACATATGCTGATGAAAACGAGTCCATTATTTCAAACAAAAAAAAGGTTATTGTGTTAGGCTCGGGACCTATCCGTATCGGTCAGGGCGTTGAATTTGACTATTCAACTGTTCATGCAGTTAAGACCATTAAAGCGGCGGGCTTTGAAGCAATCATTATCAACAATAACCCTGAAACCGTATCAACTGATTACACCTGTTCCGACAAGCTCTATTTCGAGCCATTATGTGTGGAAGATGTTATGAACATTATTGATATGGAACAACCCTACGGTGTTATTGCTACCTTGGGTGGTCAAACTGCCATAAATCTTGCTGAACCGCTGGCGGAATTAGGTGTAAATATTATCAGTACGGACAAAGATGCCATTGACAAGGCGGAAAACCGCGATTTATTTGAAAAACTGCTTTGCAGTCTTTCAATTCCACAGCCGAAAGGCAGAGCCGTGACAAGCATTGAAGCAGGATTGAAAGCGGCAGAAGAAATCGGTTATCCCGTTCTTGTGCGCCCCAGCTTTGTGCTCGGCGGCAGAGCCATGCAAATAGTCGCAAAGCCCGAAGCCTTAAAGCACTACCTTAAAACCGCAGTTGAAATCGACGAAGATAAGCCCGTATTAGTTGATAAATACTTGAAAGGCAAGGAAGTCGAGGTTGATGCGGTCTGCGACGGTAAAGATGTATTTATCCCCGGTATTATGGAGCTTGTTGAACGCACCGGCGTTCATTCAGGCGACTCAATAAGTGTTTATCCCTCTTTCAGCATATCGCAAAAGGTCAAAGACACAATTATTGATTACACTAAAAAGCTTGGTGTGGGAATAGGTATTGTGGGTCTTTATAACATCCAGTTCATTGTAGATGAGAACGATGATGTTTATATAATTGAAGTAAACCCCCGTTCTTCAAGAACAGTGCCGTTCCTTTCAAAAGCAACAGGTTACAGTCTTGCCGATATTGCAACTCTTGTAATTCTGGGTAAATCTCTCAAGGAACAAGGCATATTTGAAGTTTATCCCAAAGAAAAAGAACGCTTTTATGTAAAAGTTCCGGCATTTTCATTCTCAAAGCTTCACGGTATGGACTCTTATCTGTCCCCCGAAATGAAATCCACGGGTGAAGCAATCGGTTATGATAAGGCGCTTTCGAGAGCCATGTATAAGGCGATGATTGCAAGCGGTATGAAAGTGCAGAATTACGGTACACTGCTTGTCACTCTTGCAGACGAAGATAAGGAAGAAGCACTGCCTTTGATTAGAAAATTCTATAATTTGGGCTTTAATATTGAAGCGACTGTGGGTACCGCAGTATTCCTGAAAGAGCATGGAATTCGCACCCGTATTCGCCGCAAGCTGTCAGAAGGCAGTGAAGAGATACTTGACTCAATCAGAGCGGGATATGTCAGCTATGTTATTTGTACAAGAGCGATTTTGTCGGGTGTGCATTATGAAGACGGTGTGGCAATCCGCCGCTGTGCAACCCAGAATAATATCACTATGCTGACAAGCCTTGACACAGTAAAAATGCTTCTCGAAGTTTTAGAAGAAACCACCATAGGGATATCCACAATAAACGAGAAGTGAGAATAACTATATAAACATAAAAACAGATACCGCAAAAGCGGTATCTGTTTTTTGTCTCTGTTGTTCGAAAAAGAACCAGTCTAAAACCAAAAATTTTCTTTAAAAATCATAATTATAATGTTCTTTCAGAAATCATTTTACAAATAGCGGTAACATTTGCATTTCTGGAAAATTCAAAACGCACTCTACCGATACCGGAAAACCAAAGGTCAAGTTCACTATCATAATCGAGAACACCAGCAGTTTCTACAGAAAAAGCTTGTATCTTACTGTATGGCAAAGAAGTAAAATCTTTTTTTGTGCCTGTAAGTCCCTGAACATTTATCGAAATAATTCTTTTATTCGTAAATACAACGCCATCGCGAATGCCTTTAAATGTCCCAAGAATGCTCTCGCCATCAGTAAATATCGGCACTATCAACGATGCGTATGTATCATCGCTAACCGCTTTCAATTTTGAGTAAATAGAACTGCCATTTTTAAAATCAATCATTGGTATTTCTCCTTTATAATTATTATTTAGCATAAAAATTGTATCCTAATAAACTCTCTGCTGTCAGTAATAACTTTTTATAGTTTTCTGAATTAGATGCTTTCATTCGTCTATAACCGCCAAACGATTTAGGAGCTATTTCAGGAGCCTTTTCAAATAATAAATCGTAAAACTCTTTATCTTTTGCCATTTCTTCTTTTTCTTTTACATCTTTTTCAAAAATTGCCTTTTGTTCTTTTGTTCTTTCATCAACAAACGGTCTATTGCAATATTTAATAAAATCTCCCTTATAATCCCAGGTAGGTAAAGAAATATCATCAAGCACAGGATAAAGGGTTATTGAACAATATTTGTGTTTTTCTGATTTATGCAGTAGATATTCAGGAAGTTTAGGATATTTTTTACTGTTGCCGCTAACGCTAAAATACCTCTTAATATATTTAGCACATTCTTCACAAACAAAATATGTTTCATTCGTGGAAACAATATCCGTATTTCCATACGCTTCGCTAATCATCTTTGTATTGTACGCTTCTTGTTCTTTATTGAATTGTGCAAACATCTCTTTTATTTTTTGTTCTTCTATTTTAGCCTCTTCAAATTGCCTATCAAATTTCAAATATTCAACCAATCGCATATAATCTTTTTCAGACCACGAAAAATTTGAATACGGAAAGATTTCGTTCGCTTTTCTCAGACATGCGATAGCTAAATCCATTCTTCCATTTTTCTTATGTTCCGTTGCTTTCTTTTGTAAGATATACTCAACATTATTAACCGGGCTGCTCATTCCTTGCAAAGGCTTATAGCTTGGAATTTTGATGCTTTTTATCCCCTCTAGAGTTTGAAAATCATACTTCTCACTTGAAAATATGTTTTTTAAAAACGATTTTATCAATCCCGCCACCTCAAACTTTTGAATTATGCAATATCATCAAACCTGCCACCATTTAAATATTGAATTTAACAACGCCATCACCGATACTAATAAAGCTAAAAAAGGAATAATTTTATCTAACCAGTATCTTCTTGTAACTACTCCCTTTTCCTTACGATTAATTTCAATATGTTTAGTTTTTTCAGGAAAATAATCAATAGCCTTTGATGTTAAATAGTAATAAATTGTATCTGTAAATATTTCCCCAACAATATATCCTTCTTTTTCTAATGTTTGAAAATGTGCAAATGTGAAATCACAATCACGAATATCATCTAAACAAACTTCATCATCATTTCCGAAACCTATATTATCTTCCCTATTCAATAGAAATTTTAGACAGTTTTCTTCACATTCGCTTAAAAAGTTCACTATTTCCTTATCTCCTTGTATTTCGATAATAATCGACACTATATTTTTATGATTACATTGATTTAAACAAGTAAATTATACCACATATTTGCTCGAAGTGCAACATCGTTGGCGGAGCCACATCGTTTACGGCGGAATCGTAACATCGTTTTGTGCCGCTTATTGATAACGATGTTCTCGCTTTGCTCGAAATGATGTTGA
This sequence comes from uncultured Clostridia bacterium, assembly GCA_945787805.1. Classification (GTDB taxonomy): domain Bacteria; phylum Bacillota; class Clostridia; order Oscillospirales; family Acutalibacteraceae; genus Fimenecus. Next base: position 71,872 of record CALZID010000004.1, read on the forward strand.
CCGCTTACGTTCAAACGATGTTGTGTCCTTGCGGACACAAATACAAAAAGAAACACTTCCTAAAAAAGGAAGTGTTTCTTTTTGGTGCTGGTGACCGGACTTGAACCGGTACGGTATTGCTACCGAGGGATTTTAAGTCCCTTGCGTCTGCCGATTTCGCCACACCAGCAGATTTATCTACAATTAAATAAATCGCTTTATATTATTTTGTTCCTGCCTTTTTATCGGCAGCCGCTGCGTGACTCTTGCGGTACCCGAAGACTCGTGCTGACCGCACTCGCTTTTCGACCGCTGCGCCATTCCCGCCTCACTTCATCTCGCACTGCGAGCGTTTCGGCGGTAATGCTACCGATTTCGCCACACCAGCAGATTTATCTACAATTAAATAAATCGCTTTATATTATTTTGTTCCTGCCTTTTTATCGGCAGCCGCTGCGTGACTCTTGCGGTACCCGAAGACTCGTGCTGACCGCACTCGCTTTTCGACCGCTGCGCCATTCCCGCCTCACTTCATCTCGCACTGCGAGCGTTTCGGCGGTAATGCTACCGATTTCGCCACACCAGCAGATTTATCTACAATTAAATAAATCGCTTTATATTATTTTGTTCCTGCCTTTTTATCGGCAGCCGCTGCGTGACTCTTGCGGTACCCGAAGACTCGTGCTGACCGCACTCGCTTTTCGACCGCTGCGCCATTCCCGCCTCACTTCATCTCGCACTGCGAGCGTTTCGGCGGTAATGCTACCGATTTCGCCACACCAGCATACTGTTTTAACAGCCTTTATATTATATATTAGTGAATTTAAAATGTCAATATTTATATTTGAATTAAATGAAATTCGTCAAATTTAACAATTGTTTCTCTTTCTTTTCTATTTGACTTGATTTTCTTGTTTTGATATAATATTTGTGTATGGAAATAAATACTAAACTATTATTTTTAAAGGAGAATTATTATGGCTAAAAACAGATACATCGGTGACTACCCTGTAATCGGTATCCGCCCTATTGTTGACGGTCGCAGAGGACCTATGCAACTTCGTGAAAGTCTTGAAGAACAGGTTATGGCTATGGCTAATGCCGCTAAAAAACTGTTTGAAGAGAATCTTTTCTATTCAAACGGTGAACATGTCAAGGTTGTTATGGCTGACACTTCAATCGGCCGTGTGCCTGAGGCTGCGGCTTGTGCTGACAAGTTCCGTAAAGCCGGCGTTGATATTACACTTTCAGTTACACCTTGTTGGTGCTACGGCTCCGAAACAATGGATATGGACCCCTATACAATCAAAGGTGTATGGGGATTTAACGGAACAGAGCGTCCGGGTGCTGTTTATCTTGCAGCAGTTCTTGCAGGTCACGCACAAAAAGGACTCCCCGCTTTCGGCATTTACGGTCATGAAGTTCAAGACAGAGAACAGGTTGCTGAAATTCCTGAAGATGTTAAAGAAAAACTTCTCCGTTTCGGCCGTGCCGCCGTTGCTTGCGCTACTATGAGAGGCAAGTCATATCTTCAAATCGGCTCACAGTGTATGGGTATTGCCGGTTCAATTATTGACCAGGACTTTATGGAATCATATCTCGGCATGAGAGTTGAATCTGTTGATGAAGTTGAAATTCTTCGCAGAATGGAAGAAGGAATTTACAACGAAGAAGAATACCAAAAGGCTCTTGCATGGACAAAAGAACACTGCAAAGAAGGACGCGACGACAACCCCGAATCAGTGGAATTTTTAGGTAAAGAACGCCGCATAAAATTTACTGATGAAGAAAAAGAAAAGCAGTGGGAATTCACAGTTAAAATGTACTGTATTATCAAAGATTTAATGGCAGGTAACAAAAATCTTCCCGACGCTTTTGAAGAAGAAAAAGTAGGTCACAATGCTATTGCCGGCGGTTTTCAAGGTCAAAGACAGTGGACTGACCATTGGCCGAACTGTGACTATCCCGAAGCACTTCTTTCGTCAACATTTGACTATGAGGGTGCCCGTGAGCCCTACACATTGGCAACTGAAAACGATGTTCTTAACGGACTTGGTATGCTCTTTATGAGATTACTTACTCACCGTGCGCAAATCTTTGCCGATGTTCGTACATATTGGTCAGGTGAAGCAACCGAAAGAGTTACAGGCTATAAACTTGAGGGTAAAGCAAAAGAATCTAACGGTATTATTCATCTTCTCAATTCAGGTGCCGCCTGTCTTGACGCTTGCGGTGAATGTAAAGACGAAAACGGCAATGCCATTATGAAAAAATGGTGGGAAGTTACTGACGAAGACATTAAAAAGATGACTGACGCAACTGTTTGGTGCGAAGCGGGATTTGACAATTTCAGAGGCGGCGGATTCTCCAGCCATTACACAACAAAGGCTGAAATGCCATGCACAATGATTAGACTTAATCTTGTTAAAGGTTTGGGACCCGTTTTGCAGATTGCAGAGGGTTGGACAGTAAATCTTCCTGACGAAGTTTCCGATAAACTTATGGAAAGAACTAACCCCACATGGCCCTGCACCTGGTTTGCTCCACGCTGTGACGGTAAAGACGGTTCTCCCTTTAAGACTGCATACGAAGTAATGCAAAACTGGGGTGCTAACCACGGTGCCATATCTTACGGTCACATCGGTGCCGACCTTATTACAATGTGTTCAATGCTCCGTATTCCTGTTTGTATGCACAATGTTCCCGAAGAAAAGATTTTCCGTCCTGCTGCTTGGAATGCATTCGGCATGGACAAAGAGGGCGCTGATTACAGAGCATGTCAGACTTACGGTCCGACTTTTAAGAAATAAGGAGTTTTAACAATGGAAAATTTATCATATATGGAAATTCGTGAACAGGTTTGCGATGTCTGCCATAAAATGTGGCAGCTTGGTTGGGTTGCCGCAAATGACGGAAATGTTTCTGTAAAGTTACCTGACGGCAAATTTATGGCAACTCCCACAGGAATCAGCAAGAGTTTCATCACACCTGAAAAGCTTGTTATTATCAACGCTGACGGTGACGTGCTTGAAGGCGCTCCCTACAAACCGTCAAGTGAGATAAAAATGCATCTTCGCTGCTATAAAGAGCGTGAAGATGTGGGTGCGGTTGTACACGCTCACCCACCCACAGCAACAGGCTATGCGGTTGCAGGATTAAGCCTTGATGAATATTCAATGATTGAAACGGTTATTGCAATCGGTTCAATTCCGTTAACTCCATACGGCACACCCAGTACAAACGAAGTGCCCGAAGCTATTGCTCCTTATCTTAAAGAGCACGATGTTATGCTTTTGCAAAATCACGGTGCGCTCACAGTTGGCTGTGACCTTATTACCGCATATTACAGAATGGAAACGCTTGAGCTTTTTGCTAAAATTTCTCTTACTGCTCATCTTCTCGGCGGCGCTAAAGAAATTTCAAAGCCTAACATTGATAAGCTTTTATATTTAAGAGATAACTACTACGGTGTTACGGGCAAACACCCCGGATATAAACATTATAATAAGGAAGACTAAATATGCTTAAAAATATACCGAAAATTCTTTCTCCCGAAATGCTGAAGGTTCTGTGCGAAATGGGACACAGCGACAGAATTGTTATTGCCGACGCTAACTTTCCCGCTGAAAGCATTGGCAGAGATGCGATTGTAATCAGAGCTGACGGACACTCTGCTACTGATATTCTTGACGCAATTCTCACAGTATTTCCCCTTGACACTTATGTTGACTCGCCCGTTCGTCTTATGCAAGTTATGGCAGGCGACGATGTTGAAACTCCCATTTGGGATGAATACAAGGCAATTGTTGCAAAGCACGACAGTCGCGGTGCAGACGCTTTCGGCGAATATGAGCGTTTTAAATTCTATGAAGAAGCAAAAAAATGCTATGCAATTATTGCTACGGGTGAATCCGCACTTTATGCGAACCTTATTTTACAAAAGGGTGTTATCTGATGAAATACTGTTTAGCTATTGATATGGGTGCTTCAAGCGGTCGCCACATTCTTGGGTATGCGGAAAACGGCAAATTAAAGCTTGAAGAAATATACCGCTTTGAAAACGGAATAGTTGATATTGACGGTAATCTCTGTTGGGACATAGAAAAGCTCTTCACCGAAATAAAAAACGGTCTTAAAGAGTGTAACAAACGCGGTATTACACCCGACACTGTTGCTATTGACACTTGGGGTGTTGACTATGTTCTTCTTGATGAAAACAAGAAAGAAATTATGCCTGCGGTGTCATACCGTGACAAACGAACTATCGGAATTCCCGAAGAGATTGACAAGATTATTCCAAGAATAGAGCTCTATGAAAGAACGGGTATTCAGGCTACAAATTACAACTCTGTTTATCAGTTATATTGCGATAAAAAAAGCGGTAAATTAAACAAAGCAAAGTATTTTTTAATGATGCCGGAATATTTCTCATTCAAACTCACAGGTCAAATCAGAAACGAATACACACTCTCAACAACGGGTGGGCTTGTCAATGTAAATACCTTTGAGCGTGATGAAGAAATCCTTTCAAAATTAGGGATTGACAAAAAAATCTTCTCTCCCCTTTCACTCCCCGGAACGGTTGTAGGCAATTTAAGCGAAGATGTTAAAGCGGAGGTGGGATTTGACACCACCGTAATTCTCTGCGCCTCTCACGATACTGCCTCTGCGGTTGCGGCTTGCTCTGTGGGTGACAACGGAATTTACATTTCATCGGGCACTTGGAGTCTTATAGGTACTGAAAACTCGAATCCCGTCACCTGCGAAAAGGCTATGAATTCAGGCTTTACAAACGAAGGCGGAATTGAGCATCGCTACCGTTTTCTTGAAAATATTATGGGTATGTGGCTTTTGCAGAATATCCGTAAAAATCTCGATAAAAAATATACCTATGACGAAATGATGAAAATGGCTATGGAAAGTGATTTTACAGAGTATATCAATCCAAATGCCAACGAATTTTCAGCGCCCGATAATATGATTGAAGCCATCAGAAATTATCTCGGCAAACCTGAGTTACCAATTGGTGATGTTATAAATTCTGTTTATCATTCACTTGCAAAGACTTATGGAGAAGCTGTTAAGGTAATTGAAGAAATCAGCAACAAACAAATTGATGTAATCAATATTGTGGGTGGTGGCTGCAAGGACGCATATCTTAATACTCTTACCGAAAAATACACAGGTAAAAAGGTAATTGCAGGTCCCGTTGAGGCAACTGCGGCAGGAAATATCATGGTACAGTTAATGTATCTTGATGAAAACCTTGATTTGTCAAAAGCCCGTGAATTGATTAAAAACTCATTCGGTAAAAACTAATCAGAAAAAGTCAGCAAGTATACTTAAACTTGTTGACTTTTTTAACAAAGTATTATATAATGATATCTGTTCGGGCAAGTGGTGGAGTCTGTCATAGAAACTATAGTTTCTATCTTGTTCGCTGAACTGAAATTCAAGTTCTTTGACGGATTCCAAAGCTTTAGGAATCCGTTTTTTATTTAAAGGAGTATAAGATTTATGGAAATGTTAATCCCAATTTTTTGGCTTATTGCCGGCTTCGTTTTGCTCATCAAGGGCGGCGACTGGTTTGTTGACGGCGCATCGGGTATTGCCCGTCGCTTCCATTTACCTGAAATTCTTATCGGTGCAACCGTTGTGTCAATCGGTACAACGCTTCCCGAAGTTATGGTTTCGGCAGGTGCCGCAATGCAAGGAAGCGGTTCAATTGCTTACGGTAATGCACTCGGTTCAATTATTTGTAACACTGCTCTTATTTCTGCTTTGACAATCGCAATCAAGCCCGGCCCTGCCGCAAGAAAGAGTTTGACTATTCCTGTCGGATTTTTCTTTGGCGCCGCTACACTCTATTGCGTAGCAGCATATATAATGGGTACTTTCACCCGCACAATCGGTATGGTTTTACTTGCTGCTTTTGTGGTTTATATGGTTTTAACTGTTCTCAGAATGAAGAAAACCGCTGTGGGCATTGATACTGTTCAGTTAGAAGAAAAAGTCGGTGCACTTACAAGTGAAGCCGAGCTTGAAGCCCAAAGCGGCGAAGATTTCACTGTTGAATCTAAAGAGGCCGGAACAAAAGACAGTCTTCTTAAAGATATTATTTTATTGGTAATCGGTGCGGTTCTTATTGCTATCGGTGCGGACTTGCTTGTTGACAATGCCACTCTTATTGCAGAAAACTTTGGCGTTTCCGAGAAAGTTATCGGTCTTACAATTGTCGCTCTCGGCACATCACTCCCTGAACTTGTAACTGCTATTACATCGCTTATTAAGGGACACGGTTCTTTGTCACTCGGTAACATTATAGGCGCTAACCTTTTCAACCTTGTGCTTGTCAGCGGTACCGCAATCACAATCAATCCGTTCGCAGTTCCTGTTTCGGGATATATCGGCGGAATCAACTCATCATTAGTGCTTGATATTCCCGTGATGCTTGCGGTTATGCTTATTCTTACAGTGCCCACACTTATTAAAGAGAAGCTCTCCCGTTGGCAAGGTATTTTACTTCTCGGCATTTACGCAAGCTACACTGTATTACTTTTTGTTCTTTAATAATGTATTCTTATAAGCGGCTGCAAAAAAGCGAAAGTTTTTTGCAGCCCTTTTTCGTCATTTGTAACATATAATGGCTGAATATTCTAATCACTTTGACGAATTTTCTTGTTTTGTAATTATTTTCTTTATTTAAGCTGTATTTTGTAGTATAATTATTTCATATTGGGGAAAGGAATGAAAAAATGAATAAAACTGAAATTATAAGCAAGGTTAAAGGGGCTCCCGCCTATGTTAAAGAACATTGGAACACCCCTAACGAAGGTGAATATGTTTCACTAAAAGAATTCTGTGCATATACCGCTACGCAAGCGGGCTCATACATATTTCTGACTGCATCGGGTATGCTGTCTTTCACGGCATCGTATTTCTGCGGTTCGATTATGGGGCTGAGTAATATGCAGTTCCAGCTTGTAAACCTGATAAGCACCATTGTCGGGTATGCTCTTATGTTCTTGAACCCTATCGGTGTTCTTATCTATGAAAATCACGGGGAGCTTTCACCGAAAATGAAGAAATTCGCTCACATTTCTTATTTGGGTGAAATTATCGTGGGAATTCTGTTATATTTCTTGCCTACCGGCACCTTTGATTTAATGCCGGGAACTCCGCAAGTTATCGGTAATATTTTATTCTTGGGCGGCGTTACAAACTATATAACCTGGGGAATAAGAAAAAAATTCTGTGCAAAGCACGGACGGCTTAAGCCCTTTATTCTTCTTTGCGGTATTCCTGCCGCAGTGGTTATGTCGTTAATTCCGTTCTTGCCCATACAAAATCTTCCCAGTGTAAACAAGCTTATTATTCTTCACTTTGCTTTTACACTTATGAATTATTTTTATAATTCTTATGTCGGTGTTAACGGTCTTGTCACTTTTATGACGCCGAATTCTCAGGAAAGACAGAGACTTCACTCACTTGTTCCTATTATTACAGGGCTTTTTCCGTCAATTATCGGTCTTTTCTTCCCTATTCTTATTCAGTCAACAGGCGGATATCTCAATATCAATACATATAAAATATTTGTTCCTATTTTCGGCTTTATCGGGGTTTTTGTTTCAATGGCTGCTGCTTTTTGTAAAGAGCGTGTTATTGAGGCAACCGGCGAAAAGCGTAAAAAAGTTACATTCTTTAACGGTGCTAAAAATGTTCTCAAAAATAAGTATTTTTGGATTCAGAACATCTCAAATATTTTAGGACAATGGTCGGGACTTGTGGGCACACTTCTTCAATTCTGGTTTATTTATTCTCTCAGAATGGAGGCGCTCTACGGTGTTGCCGCAAATATAGTCGTTGTGGGTATGACCTTCGGTAATATTCTTTGTCCTATTCTCACTAAGAAATTCCAGAAGAAAAACATTTTGATTGCATTCAGGGGTATTTCACTTCTTACAATTTTCTTTATGTTATTTGCAGTCAGAATTGAAAATGTTTATGTGTTTATAGGCGCAATGTTCCTGAGAAACACCTTCCAGCCCGTTGTTGACGGTATCAATGTCGGTCTCGGCGCTGACATTCAAGACTATCACCAGTGGAAATACGGCGAACGCGCCGACTCAATGGCAGGCGTATTCGGTTGGTTCTTAAATCCCGTAAATGTAGGTTTAGGATTTATTGTTCCGTGGCTTCTCGCAAGAGTTGGATTTACTTCTGACTGGGATGTGCTTTTCGACCAGGCAATTCTTAACAAAGTATTTAATATTTACACTTGGGCTTCAATTATCAGTACCGTTCTTATGACAATACCGTTCTTCTTCTATGATTTGACAAAAGAAAAGCACGATATGTGTGTTGAAGAATTACAGGCAAGACTTCGTGCTATCGAAGAAGAAACCGCAGAAAGCGAGGTAGTTTAATATGAGAAAAAATGTTATTAAAATAGCAGCGCTTATTATTTGTATTACTATTTTGTTTTCCGGTTGCAGCATAGGTTCATCTCTTGGAATTGAAAATACCGATATACAGTTCAGCGTAGAAAACGGTGAAGCAACTGTTACATCTTTACCTAACTCAGCTTCAATTACAAAAATCGTCATTCCCGACGAATATGAAGGTGCTCCTGTTACGAAAATCGCTGATTTCGCCGCAGTAAACCTTGAATATATTACAGAAATTGTAATTGGAAAAAATGTAAAAGAAATCAGTTCCTGGGCATTTGAAAATAATCAACAGATTACTGCGTTCAGTGTGGATGACGACAACGAATATTTTTGCGATGTTGACGGTGTTCTTTTCACAAAGGATATGAAAACTCTTCTTTTCTATCCCCTTGCAAAAGGTTTGGTCGATAAAAAGGATGATAACGGCAACGACATTAAAGTTTCAGAGTATGTAATTCCCCAAGGTGTTGAGACAATTCGCACCAAAGCCTTTTACAAATGTTCAAAGCTTACTTCTCTCGTTATTCCAGACACTGTGAAAAACATTGAAGAAAAAGCTTTCTTCCGTTGCAGTGCACTTAAAGAGCTTACTTTTTCTAAAAATGTTGAAGTCATTGCAAAAGACGCTTTCGGATATTGCTCATCAATTTCCGAAATCAATATTCCAAGCACAATTAAGCAAATTGACACATACGCATTTTACAACTGCACGAGTCTTCTGACAGTCAATGTTGATGCCAAAGAAAGCGATTTAACGCTTGGGGATAAATGGTATCCCACACAGAACGGTCTTGCAATTAAAGACTTGACAATCAACTGGAAAGAATAATAAAATATGTAATATATTTACATAAAGGAGATTATTTATGGATTTCTCAATTTTTGACTCGTTTGATATGAGTGTATTCACTTTTTTCGGCGAACAAATTCACAGTACCGCAATGACTGCCGTCGCAAACTTCATCACATTCTTCGGTGATTCCGGATTTGTTATTCCTATGGCAGTTGTGGGTTTGATTTTATGCTTCTTCAAAAAGACACGCAAATTCGGTATGGCAATTTTCTTTGCGGTTTTAGTGGGAACACTTCTCACAAACCTTGTTATGAAGCCCTTGTTTGCCCGCCCCCGTCCCTATGTTTACTTTGCAGATAATCCGCAGTTTATGAGTTGGTATGAATTTGCGGGTTCAAATGTTGAAAGCGACAAGTCATTCCCCTCAGGTCACACAACGGCGGCTTTTGAATTGGGTATTGCCGCATTCCTTGTGCTTAACAAGAAATACAGTTGGATATTCCCCGTATTCTCTGCACTTGTCGGTCTTTCAAGAATTTATCTTATGGTACACTACACAACAGATGTTATCGGCGGACTTATCGTCGGTACTTTTGCAGGCATTATGGGTTATGTAATTATGAAAGCAGTTATAAAAAAACTCGAAGCTTCAAAATTTGCCGACTTTGATTTAATTGAAACTTTTAAAAAGAAAAAAGCATAGACAGTTTAAACTAAGTCACCCGTGTCAAAACTTGATACGGGTGATTTTTTATGCATAAACGAGTTGCTGTTTCTTTTTTCTCTCTAATGGTTGTTTTCGGAATTCTTATACTAAACATATTTTTTACGGGAATAGATTCAGATATTTCAAGAACTGCTCAATCGGTTAATAAAAAAAGCGTTACTCTGGATACTTCACGGGGAATGATATATGACACTAATATGAAAAAGCTGGTCAATGCACAAATCTATAATATGACTGTTTGTTTGCCGTTACAAGAAAATGCAGACAAGGTATTCCCCTATTTGACAAGTGACGAAAAATCGAAGTTTTATGAAAATATGTCCCAAGGTAAAATCAATATTCTTGCAATTGATGAAAAATTTAATTATGATACCCTTAAAACAGTTACGCTTTCAAACAGATATTCTGACAATCAGCCTTGTGTGCACATTATCGGTCATCTTGACAGTGAAAACAAGGGCGCTATGGGACTCGAAAAGGCATATAACAGTTTTCTCGTTCAAAATTCGGGTACAATCAAGGCAAAGTGGAGCGTGAATGCGTTAGGTCACATTATTCACGGTGAAAATTTGGAATTTGCAAGTGAAAACTATCTTTCACCCGCCGGAATTCAGTTGACTGTTGATTTAGAATTACAAAGAATTGCCGAAAATGCATTATCCGAAAACAATGTGGGCAAGGGTGCTGTTGTCATAGTGAATGCCCAAACCTGTGAAATTCTCGCATCGGCCTCTGTGCCCACATTTAATCCGAATAATCTTGCCATATCCATAAATGATGAAAATGAGCCTTTCATAAACCGAGCAATATCCGTTTACAGCGTCGGTTCAATCTTCAAGCCCATAACGGCCGCTGCGGCAATTGAGAATAACATTGACCTTTCATATAATTGTGTGGGCAGTATTAAAATCGGAGAAACTGTTTTCAGCTGCAATAACGGTACTGCACACGGTCTTGTAGATATGAAAAGCGCTTTGGAAAAATCCTGTAACTCATATTTTATTGCATTGGGACAAAAAATCGGTGGTGAAAAGATAATATCTCTTTGCAAAGATTTAGGATTCGGTCAAAAAACAGAGCTTGCCGACAACTTCTATCTTCAAGGCGGTGTATTACCGAAGAGGGAAGATATTTCGTCACCGCAAGCGCTTGCAAATCTTTCTTTCGGGCAGGGAAAACTCTTGGTAAGCCCCGTTGAAATGGCTTGTGTTTATTCCGCCTCTGCAAACGGCGGGTATTATCGTGCGCCGACTCTTATGAAAGCAATTATTGATAAAAACGGTAATGCTGTTCAAAAGGTCATGCTACCGGAAAGGCGCAAGGTTTTGAATGAGAGTACCGCCCGGATTATCGACTCGCTTTTGCAAAGTGTTGTTGAAAGCGGTAACGGAAACAGAGCATATTCCGACAAGGTAATCGGGCACGGAAAAACCGCAACCGCACAAAGCGGCTGGTTTGAAAACGGCAGAGAAATAAATCATACTTGGTTTTGCGGATATTTTGATTATAACGACATTACCTACACAGTTGTAATATTCAAAGAAGACGGAAAATCAGGCGCAGTTGACTGTGCGCCGATATTCAAACAGATAGCTGAACGAATTGTTGAAACGAAATGAAATTTTTCTCATTAAGGTGTTATGATATAGAAAGCATGTCAACTCCACCAAAAAAATCTTTGTAACTAAAATAAAACTATCCGGGCGAAGCCTTGTATATCACCAATTCTGCAAGGAATTGCATATCATCAAAACAAAGTTTTGTATATCATCATTGCGAAAGCATTTTGATACACGCTAAAGCGTGATGATATACAATCCTACGGACTGATGAGATACCATTGCTTTCGCAATGGATAAAAAAATAGACTTGCAAAAGCAAGTCTATTTTTTGGTGGACCACATAGGACTCGAACCTATGACCGTCCGGTTATGAGCCGGATGCTCTAACCAACTGAGCTAGTGGTCCTTATTCAGTTGCTCAAATATTATATATTTTATTATATAAAAAGTCAATAGAATTTTTGATTTTATTTGTGCTTGATAGATTATTTTTATATGATATAATAACCTCACGAAATAGTTACTAAATCAAAGATTTAGACTATTTCGGAGAACATTGAATGACTAAAAGTTAAAATGCGTTGCATTTTAATCGGTGCTGCCGCACCTTACAAGGCTTCGCCTTGCTTTTATGATATAATAACCTCACGAAATAGTTACTAAATCAAAGATTTAGACTATTTCGGAGAACATTGAATGACTAAAAGTTAAAATGCGTTGCATTTTAATCGGTGCTGCCGCACCTTACAAGGCTTCGCCTTGCTTTTATGATATAATAAATATAGCAACTCATAGTCGGGGGAATGTTTATGAAAAGGATTTTATCGTTATTTTTAGTTTTTGTTATGTTATTCTGTATTGTCGGTTGCGGTAAAGAAGACAGTAATAATAACACTACAACAACAGAAGCGAGCATCAATTATACTGATGCAACTACTGAAACAACTACTGAAGCAACACAAAGTTCAACTGAAACAACAACCAAAAAAACTGCAACAGAAACAACTACTAAGAAAACCAATACTCAGCCCATAACAATTGAAAATAAAGATTTCGGCAACGGACAAATTGTTTTTTATCCGTCAAATATCAAAGAAGCAAATACTACATATCCTATTATTGCATGGGCAAACGGCACGGGCGTTTCTTATGACATATATAAAGATTTGATTATTTCACTTGCAAACGGCGGATATGTTGTGATTGCCAATACAGAAACTATGTCCGCCGACGGCACTGCGCAATTAAATTCAGTTGACTTCTCATTAAGTCAAAATAAAGATTCAGGCAGCATTTTTTACGGCAAATTAAACACTGATAAAATTGGTCTTGCCGGTCACTCACAGGGTGGAAGAAGTTCAGTTAACGCCGCCGCCAAAGACAGCCGTATTGACTGTGTGATTTCTTTTGCGGGCAGTAACTTTACAGAAGAGGCCGAAAAGCTTTCTGCACCCACATTCTTTATTGGAGGCTCGGCAGATATGGTTGTCAGTGCAAAGCAATGGCTTGTGCCCGCTTATGAAAACTGTAAAGGTCCTGCGGTTTATGCTTGTATGAAAAATGCTATTCATACCCGTTGCTGCACAAATCCCACCGATTACACAAAATATGCACTTCCTTGGCTTGATTTATGGCTCAAAGGTGATACAAGTAATAAAGCTGTATTCCAAAGCGGAGGCAAGCTCTCTCAAGACAGCGCTTGGCAAGATTTTATGTGCAAGGGAATATAAAGTTATGATAAACGCAAAAGACGCTCTAAAATCAATTAGAACGTCTTTTTATATGTTTATTATAACTTATTCACATCGGCATCGCTAATCATGTGGAATCCCGCTGCTTCAAGCGCTTTTTCTGCTAACGCATTGTCGGCAACTCTCAAAACAACATAAGCGTGTTTTTCTGTTCGCGACATAAAAGCATAAAGATATTCCATATTGATATCCGCTTTATCGAGTACGCTGAGCGCCGTTGAAAGCTTACCCGGTTGGTCACCTATTTTAACACCCACAACATCGGTCATTTTGAGAAGATATCCTGCGTCCCTTAATGCTTTGGTCGCTGTTTCGTTATCGTTCACAATCAAACGAAGAATACCGAAATCCTGTGTATCTGCAATTGAGAGTGCTCTCATATTAACATTATTCTTTGCGAGAATATCTGTAATATCAACCAATGCGCCTTTTTTATTTTCAACAAATACAGTCAACTGTTTTAATGACATAGTATTATCCCCTTTCTATTAGTCGTAAAGCTTACGCTTATCAATAACACGAACTGCTTTGCCTTCGCTTCTGGCAATACTCTTTGGTGCCACAAGATGAACTGCCGGATTGATGCCCAGCATAACCTTTAATGCATTTGCAAGTGATTTTTCTTGTGCTGTAACACCGCTGACAGTATCTGTGAATTGGTCGGGGTTCATTTCAACCATAACATCAAATGTATCGGTATTATTTACACGGTCAATTATGATTTGATAGTTTGGTTGATAGCCTTCTTTCAAGAGAACAGTTTCGATTTGGCTCGGGAATACATTAACTCCACGGATAATGAGCATATCGTCACTTCTGCCCATTGGTTTTGCCATTTTGATAAGTGTTCTGCCGCAAGAACATTTTTTGCGGGAAAGAATGCAAATATCTCTTGTGCGGTAACGAAGAAGTGGGAATGCTTCTTTATCAAGAGAAGTGAATACGAGCTCACCCTTACTGCCTTCAGGTAAAACCTCACCTGTTTCAGGGTCAATTATTTCTGCAAGGAAATGGTCTTCGTTAATGTGCATTCCTGTCTGTTCTTCACATTCAAATGCAACACCGGGACCGGAGGTTTCTGTAAGTCCGTAAATATCATAAGCCTTGATACCGAGAGTTTCTTCGATATTACGGCGCATTTCGTTAGTCCATGCTTCCGCACCGAAGATACCTGCTTTAAGCGGAATTTGGTCGGGTGTATAACCCTGTTCCTTTAATGTTTCACCGATATAAGCGGCATAGGACGGAGTGCAGCAAAGAATTGTTGCTTTAAGGTCCATCATAAACTGAATTTGACGCTCTGTGTTACCCGATGACATAGGAAGTGTAAGGCATCCGACTTTGTGGCTGCCGCCGTTAAGTCCGGAACCGCCTGTGAAAAGCCCGTAACCGTAGGCAACCTGACAAACATCTTCATTTGTACCCCCTGCCGCAATAATTGCACGGGCACAGCAATCCTCCCACAAGTCAATATCATGTTGTGTATAGAATGCAACTACCCGTCTGCCTGTTGTTCCCGATGTTGAATGAATACGAACACAGTCACCGAGGGGCTTTGCAAGAAGTCCGTATGGATAAGCGTCTCTTAAATCAGCCTTTGTGAGAAACGGGAGTTTATGCAAATCTTCAATTCCCTTAATGTCTTCGGGTTTAACGCCCTTTTCATCCATAAGGTTACGGTAATAAGGCACATTTTCATAAACATGCTTTACCTGTTTCACCAATTTTTCCGATTGAAGTTTTTTAATTTCTTCAACAGGCATTGTTTCAATTTCTTTTTGATAGTATCTTTTTTCCATTTTAACATCGCCCTCTCCGATTGTTTTTTTTTTTTGGGGAAAGCAAAGGATGAATAAAAAAATCCCCTGCATTCCGACTTGGAATACAGAGGACGAGAAAAATCCCGTGGTACCACCTCTATTTACTGCTATCTTTAGATAACAGCCTCCGAGTGCCGACACACCCTTACCGATATAACGGTCGAACCCGTTTAACCTACACAATTATAAAAATCTTCAGCCAACAGCTCACGAAATGAATTCACCGATTTTACATTGCTGCATTTCACCAACCGCAACTCTCTGATAATGATATTATCGGCTACTGCTTTTCGTTCAAGCGCCTTTATTACTTTACCATTTTAACACATTAAAATATTACCGTCAAGTATTTTTTACATTTTTATGAGCGGTAGCCCAAATCAAAGGCTTTTTTATTCATTTCAACAAACTTCGGCGCAACTGTATTTTCAATTGCGGCAATCCACTTTTCATAAGGAATATCGAAATATTTTGAAGCCTTGCCCATAAGTACAATATTAACTGCCTTTGATGAACCCGCCTGTTCCGCAAGTGAGAGAGCGTCGAGCGCATCAACGCTAACGCCTTTTTCGGTTAATTCGTCAAGGATATTTTCAGGATATTCCGCAGCACCGATAATAACGGGCATTGGGTCAATCTCTTGAGTATTAACTACGATTTTACCGCCTTTTTTAAGATAGCTTGCATAACGGCCTGCCTCAAGCTTTTCAAAAGAGATAATAATATCTGCTTCACCGTCCGTAATAATGGGTGAATACACCTTATCGCCGAAACGGACATAAGTTACAACCGAGCCGCCGCGCTGACTCATACCGTGAACTTCGCTGACTTTAACATCATAGCCCTCGTCAACCAAAAGACGACCTAAAAGCTTTGATGCGAGCAGACTACCTTGTCCGCCGACACCAACAATCATAACACTAACAGTTTTCATTTCAGTCGTCCCCCTTATACAATAGCGTCAAAGGCACAGAGTTGTTTACAAACGCCGCAGCCTACGCACAATGTTGTATCAATTTTTGCTTTTCCGTCTTTCATACTGATTGCCGGACAGCCGAGCGTCATACATCTCTTGCAGGATTTACATTTATCCGTATCCACATTAAGCGGTGCTTCGTGTTTAACCGATTTGAGAAGCACACAAGGTCTGCGGGAGATAATAACCGACGGTTCTTCTGCCGCTAATTCTTCTTTTACGGCATCATTACATGCTTTAAGGTCATAAGGGTCAACAACTCTGACTCTGTTGATACCGAGAGCCTTGCAAAGCGCTTCAAGGTCAACCTTTGCGGCAGGGTCGCCCTTGATATTATAGCCGGTTGTGGGGTTTTGCTGATGACCTGTCATACCCGTAATTGAGTTATCAACAATAATAACCGTTGAATTTGTAGCATTATATGCCACATTTACAAGTCCCGTCATACCCGAGTGCATAAATGTTGAGTCACCGATAACCGCAACACTCTTCTTCTCTGCATCTTTGCCCCTTGCGATGTTAAATCCGTGAAGTCCCGAAACCGACGCACCCATACAAAGAGTTGAGTCAAGAGCATTGAGTGGCGGTGCGGCGCCGAGAGTGTAACAACCGATGTCGCCGAGTGCGGTAATCTTATTCTTTGCGAGAGTATAATATAAGCCTCTGTGGGGACAACCCGCACACATCATCGGCGGACGGTTCGGAATAACCGAATCCGCTGAAACGCTTTCGGGCAATTCTTTACCGAATGCCTTAGCGATTGTGTTTTGTGAAAATTCGCCCAAAATTGAGAATTTTTCTTTACCGATACAGTCAACGCCGAGTGCTTTAACATGATTTTCAATGAATGGGTCAAGCTCTTCAATAACATAAAGAGTTTTAACCTTGGAGGCGAATTCTTTGATAAGCTTTACGGGTAACGGATATGGCATACCGATTTTAAGTATGCTTGCACTATCCCCCATAACTTCTTTTACATATTGATATGAGCATCCCGATGTGATGATACCGATTTCGTCGGAATTCATTTCAACCTTATTGTATTCACAGTTCTCTGCAAGTTCTTGCAACGCAAGTGTTCTCTCTTCAACTAACGGGTGCTTCTTTATTGCATTTGCGGGTGTCATAATGTACTTTGCCGGATTCTTTTCATAGTTCTTCAATGTTGCGGGTACTTTTTCGCCTGTTTCAACTATTGACTGACTGTGTGCAATTCTTGTGCACATACGAAGAAGAACGGGAGTATCATATTTTTCTGACAATTCAAAGGCACTTTTTGCAAATGCATATGCCTCCATTGAGTCCGCCGGCTCTAACATCGGCACTTTTGACGCCATCGCATAGTGGCGGGAATCCTGCTCATTCTGTGACGAATGCATTGCGGGGTCATCGGCAACGCAGATAACAAGTCCGCCGTTCACACCTGTATATGAAAGTGTAAAAAGCGGGTCTGCGGCAACATTAAGACCGACATGCTTCATAGCACAAGCCGCACGAGCACCCGCAAGACTTGCGCCGAATGCCACTTCACAGGCAACCTTTTCATTAGGCGCCCACTCGCTGTGTATGTCGTAAAATTTACTTAAAAATTCGGTAATTTCTGTTGACGGTGTACCCGGGTAGCTTGAAACAACACCCAGACCGCCATCGTGCAAGCCTTCTGCGATTGCCTGATTACCAATCATCAATTTTTTCATATCAATTCTCTTTTCTTATGATTTATTTTGTGAATCAACAAGACCTTCTGCACCGTAGATTTTGCGAAGCTTCGGTTTTTCGATTTTGCCCGTTGGATTACGGGGTACATCCGCAAAAATAATCTTTCTCGGTCTTTTATATCTCGGCAAGCTCATACAGAATTCGTTAATTTCTTCTTCTGTGCAAGTCATACCCTTTTTGATTTCAATAATTGCGGCTGCAATTTCACCAAGGCGAGTATCGGGAAGACCGATAACCGCAACATCCTTGATTTTTTCGTGGGCAGCCAAGAAGTTTTCGATTTGAACGGGATAAAGATTTTCGCCGCCGGTAATAATTACATCTTTCTTTCGGTCAACAAGATAAATAAATCCGTCTTCATCTTGCATAGCCATATCCCCCGTTAAAAGCCAACCGTCTTTAAGAGTTGCGGCAGTTGCTTCTTCGTCACGGTAATAACAAGTCATAACGCCCGGGCCTTTAAGACAAAGCTCGCCCACATCGCCCTGCTTTACAGCATTGCCTTCTGAGTCGATAATCTTTGTTTCCCAACCGTAACCGGGAATACCGATTGCGCCGACTTTATGCACATTTTCAACACCTAAATGCACAGCGCCGGGACCTATTGACTCCGAAAGTCCGTAGTTTGTGTCATATTGCTGATTAGGAAAATATTCAAGCCAACGCTTTATAAGACTTTGGGGCACGGGCTGAGCGCCTATGTGCATAAGTCTCCAATTTGAGAAATCAAACTCATTAAGGTCGATTTCACCGCTGTCAATTGCATTGAGAATATCTTGCGCCCAAGGTACTAAAAGCCACACAATTGTACATTTTTCGTCACTTGCCACTTTCAAGATATTTCTTGACTGAGTACCCTTTAAGATAATTGCCTTTGAACCTGAAATAAGACTGCCGAACCAGTGCATTTTTGCGCCCGTGTGATAGAGCGGTGGAATACAGAGAAAACAGTCGTCTTTTGTCTGGCCGTGATGCGCCTGTTCAACCTTACAAGAGAAAATAAGGCTTTCATGATTATGTAAAATAGCCTTTGGAAAGCCCGTTGTACCCGATGAGAAATAAATTGCCGCATCGTCGGCTTCTGTGAGTGTACATTCATGATAAATGCTTGAACATTCGGACACTAATTCATTATAATCATCTGCAAATGCGGGACAGCTTGCGCCAAAGTAGATAAGCTTGCATTTTTTACTGATTTTTTCTGCCACTGCTTCGACTCTGCCTACAAACTCATTGCCGAAAATAAGAACATCGGCTTCTGCCAAGTCAAGACAGTAATCAATTTCGTCAGAAGAATAACGAAAATTAAGCGGCACTACCAATGCGCCTGTTTTGAGAATACCGAAATATATCGGCAGCCAGTCAATACAGTTCATCAATAAAATTGCAACCTTTTTGCCCTTGCCTATTCCGTTTTGAGTGAGCATATTTGCAAGTCTGTTTGCTTTTTCTTCAAATACTCCCCAAGTGATTTCACGGCGATACGGCCGTCTTGCGCCCGGTTCAACGAGCTCAAATTCACTCCAAGTAATTCGTCTTGTTTCGGGTTGCTCGGGGTTTATTTCAACCAGCGCAACATCATTTGGAAATTCGCGGGCATTTCTTTCAAGTAAATGTACAATTGTCATTTTTCATTACTCCAAAAAACTACATGGTATTTTAATATTTTACTTTATTTGTCAATAAAAATCAATAGAATAGCATTAAAAACAATTTTTTAAATTTACTATTGACAAGTTTGCTTTAAAGTGCTAAACTTTAAAGCGTTAAAGCAAATATACCACATTATGACTTGTTTGTCAAGGAAAATCAAGTAAAAAGGAGTGATAAATATGACAACAACAATGATGATTAGTATACCAATGCTTATATGTTTCTTCGCACTTATGATAGGTGTCGGCATTTATTGCCGAAAGCATGCAACAAATATTGACGGATTTGTATTAGGCGGCCGTGCAGTCGGACCGTGGCTCACCGCTTTCGCTTTCGGAACTTCTTATTTTTCGGCGGTTATCTTTGTTGGTTATGCAGGTCAGTTCGGTTGGAACTTCGGTCTTGCTTCAACTTGGATTGGTCTCGGCAATGCATTCATAGGTTCTCTTCTCGCCTGGACAATTCTCGGCAGAAGAACAAGAGTTATGACTCAACATCTTGAATCAAAAACAATGCCCGACTTCTTTGAAAAGAGATATGACTCAAAAAAGCTTAAAGTTGCCGCATCCTTCATTGTATTTGTGTTCCTTATCCCCTACACGGCTTCACTTTATAACGGACTTTCATCACTCTTCAACAATGTATTCTCTGTTCCCTATTGGGTTGTTGTTGTAATTATGGCAGTGCTTACGGGTATATATGTTATCTTTGGCGGATATATGGCAACTGCAATTAACGACTTTATTCAAGGCATTATTATGTTGGTGGGTATTATTGCGGTTATCGCTTCGGTGCTCAATGATAACGGCGGTTTCAATGAAGCTGTGAAAGCACTTGCGGGAAACGAGCACGCAGGTCCTGAATTCACATCTATTTTCGGACCTAACCCCGTATTCCTGCTTTTCGTCGTATTGCTCACATCTCTCGGTACTTGGGGATTACCGCAAATGGTTGGTAAATTCTATTCAATCAAGGACGAGGGCTCAATCAAAAAAGGTACTGTTATTTCAACAATATTTGCTATAATCGTTGCCGGCGGCTGCTACTTCCTTGGCGGTTTCGGTAAGCTCTATTATGATGATATGATGGCAGGCGGATTCATTTCAAGCAAAGGCGCAGTTATGTTTGATAAGGTAATACCCACAATGCTTTCAAACCTTGCACCCGTTGTTGTTGCGCTCATCATTGTTTTGGTTCTTGCGGCGTCAATGTCAACACTTTCTTCACTTGTGCTCACATCATCTTCGACTCTCACTCTTGATGTTATTAAGCCCGCACTTATGAAGAAAAACAAGGTCAATGAGAAAAACACAATTCTCATTCTCAGATTGTTTATTGTATTCTTCATTACACTTTCCGCTATTATCGCAATCTTGAAAGACAGTATTTGGAAAGACTCTGTTTTCATTGCACAGATGATGGGTGTTTCTTGGGGTGCTCTTGCGGGTGCATTCTTAGCACCGTTCTTATATGGCTTATATTGGAAAAAGACAACAAAGGCAGCGGTTGTAGTAAGCTTCATTTTCGGTACGGGGCTTGAAATTATTCAGCTTTGCATAAGTGTCGGTTGGATTACCGTAACTAACGATGTCTTTGCCTTTGTATTTAAAAACTCACTCTATTCAGGTGTATTTGCAATGGTCGGCGGACTTATTCTTGTGCCGATAGTCAGCCTTTTAACACAGAAAACCTTACCGCAGAATATCGACGAAAAATTCAGTTGTTATGATGTGGAGGTTGTGACAAACAAAAAGGATTCATTAGGTTAATGACAAAATTTTAAGGGGCGAAAATTCGCCCCTTATTTTTATATATCTAATATTCTTTTTGCGTTTTTATAAAAGATAAGCTCTTTTTGCTCTTGTGACAGAGGCATAGATTCAAGGGACTTTATCTCTTCGTCCCCACGGCTCCAAGGAGAGTCCGTGCCGAACAGAATTTTATCTGCTCCGTGCTTTTCGACAATACGCAAGAACTGCTCATCGGAATAATAGTTAAATCCCATTGAAGTATCTAAATACATATTTGTGCCGGCAAGGTCTTCATAAACTTCGTCCCATTGGCGCTGACCGCCTAAATGAGCCGCTATCATTACTCCCCCTTGCATTTCTCTTGAAATTTGTGCAAAGCGTTTCGGACTGCTGTGTATGGGCGGCGGATAAGCCGGGTCATAACCCGCATGGAAGAGAATAATAAGCCCCTTGCTTAAAGCATAGTCATAAATTTTAAGCATCTTTGGGTCATCAATTTCAAACTGTTGGTATTCAGGATGGAGCTTTATACCCTTTAAACCTAAATCGCAAACAAAATCAATATCTCTTTTACAGTCGTCGCTATCCGGGTGAATACCGCCGAAAGAGATTATTTTGTCATTTTGAATTGACTGCGCCCACTCATTGAGAGTTTTTTTTTGGCTCGGCTTTGTAATGACGGGCTGAACAACGGACAAATCAATATGAAATTTCTCCATATTGTTCAGAAGTCCGTTTAAAGTACCGTCACTGCACGGCATATATTCCCCATTACAGCCTTGAATTAAAGAATTTATGGCTCTTTCTGCAAGTGCGTCCGGAAAAGCGTGTGTATGAATATCTATAACCGTTTTAATCACTCCCAAAGTATTGTTTGATGATTTTAATAAAATATAACACAAAAAAATGTAAAAATCAATTGTTCGTTACTCACTTGAAATCTGTTTTAATGATAAAAACAGGCAAAAAAAAAGCAGCCCGAAGACTGCTTTTGTGGTGATCCACCGGAGATTCGAATTATAGACTCACAAAGCAAATGGGGAATTTGCTTTGTGCTCTTCGCTAAAAACAGTCCACCGGACTGTTTTTTTACGCTCAGACTCTCTCGAGTTCGAATCTCCCAATTAGAATATTACAAACAAAAAGCAGTCCGAAGACTGCTTTTTGCTTTGTGGTGATCCACCGGAGATTCGAACTCCGGACACCTTGATTAAAAGTCAAGTGCTCTGCCAACTGAGCTAGTGGATCATATATTCCCGATTAAAATCGGGATTGTTTTTTAATTTAAGCAAAAATCACTGCGATTGATGCAACAAGAACAAGTACCAAGAAAATTGCTGCTGCAATTTTTGTAATAAATACCTTCTTTGCTTCATCGGTTCTGCCTTTGTTTTTGCCGAAGAAAGAATCTGAAGAACCGCCAGAAATTGCACCGGAAAGTCCCTGCTGTTGGCTTTCTTGCAACATAACAAACACTATAATGATAACTGCCAAAATGATAAGGACTATGCCTAAAACTATCTGAAGTGGTGACATTTCTCGTACCTCCAAACCTACTATAATCTTAACAGCCTTGTTATTCTATCATAACATTTTGTAAAATGCAAGTGTTTTTTATAAAAAAATTGTTATTTTTTCTTTGAATAATAAAAATATTTATGATAATACTATTTTTGCAGACAGAAGTGTTGTTTATGCGTTTGCCGCTTATGTCTGTACCGACCGATTTTCGGTCGGTTTTTTGTTTACGGGACAATGCTCGGCACTGCCCCGCATTTATATTGTTTATAATGTTAACTGCTCACCTTGGTCATCTGCTCTGAGAATTGCTCCTGTTGCGGGCAAATTCTTTGTTCTGTAACGGGCTGGTTTTGCAAACATTCCTTCAGTAAAGTCAGTTACTTCTTCAATGCGATGTCCCTTTTTGAGAGTCATAACCGCAACGCCCTGACTGTCCTTTGTAGTCTTTGATGAAATTGCGCCTGAATTAAAGAGCAAATATCTGCCGGCACTTGAACGGATTACAAATTCTTTATCTTCCGGTACATATACAGCCGCTACCAACGGACTTTTATCAGAATATGCCTTAATGAGCTTCTTTCTGTTAGTTTTGGTTTCATAGGCTGAAATATCAACCTTTGCAACCTTACCGTTTTGGAAGAAGAAGAGCATATAGCCTTTATATTCTTTTAAAACTACCATTGAAATTGCAGTTTCATCGGGCTCCATCATAAGCTTTGTGCCTACATAGTCCCCCAATACGCTTGCTTTTGTATCGTCAAATTCATTGGCTCTTGTTTTATAAACCTGACATTTATTTGTGAAAAACATAAGCTCCGTACTGTTGGTTGTTTCAACGGTTGCGACTATTTCGTCGTTTTCTTTAAGCTTGTGTTCACCGCTCATACGAAGTGACAATGGAGTAATCTTTTTGAAATAGCCTTCTTTTGTAAAGAAAAGAGTAACGGGATAATCGGGAATTTCTTCGATTTCTTCTTCGATTTCTTCGATTTCTTGTGAATAAACAATTTCCGTGAGTCTATCTTTGCCGTATTTATCGGCAATCGCTTTGAGTTCTTCAACAATAATTTTCTTAACTCTTGCCTTACTTGAAAGAATATCTTCCATATCTTCGATTTGCTTTTTAAGGTCGTCGATATCTTTAAGCCGTTTGAGAATATATTCTCTATTCAA
The DNA here is from genome assembly GCA_945787805.1 of uncultured Clostridia bacterium. Lineage (GTDB taxonomy): Bacteria > Bacillota > Clostridia > Oscillospirales > Acutalibacteraceae > Fimenecus. The sequence goes on from CALZID010000004.1 coordinate 95,747, forward strand.
ATGGCGAAGCTTGATTTCGGCAACATATTCTGCCTGAATTTGGTCGATACCGAAGCCAATCATCAAATTCGGCACAACTTCTGCTTCTTCTTCTGTTTCACGGACAATCTTGATTGCCTTATCAATATCCAGAAGAATTTTTTGAAGTCCTAACAAGAGATGAAGCTTATCCTTTGCTTTTGTTAAGTCAAAATATACTCTGCGGTTGACACATTCCGTTCTGAATGCAATCCACTCTAAAAGCAGGTCTGCAACACCCAGCACCTGCGGTACACCGGCTATGAGAACATTGAAGTTACAAGAAAATGTATCTTCAAGAGTTGTCATTTTATAGAGCTTTTGCATCAGTTTATCTGCATCTGTGCCGCGTTTTAAGTCAATTGTGATTTTAAGACCTTTTTTATCGGTTTCGTCACGGATATCGCTGATTTCACGAATGGCGTTTGCCTTTACTTTTTCGATTACCTTATCAATAATTGCCTCGGCGGTTGTTGTCGGCGGGATTTCGGTAATATCAATACAGTTATTTGATTTATCGTAAGTATATTTTGCTCTGACTTTAAATCCGCCGCGGCCTGTGCGATAAATTTCTTCCATTTGGTCACGGTTATAGATAATCTTGCCGCCGCCGATAAAATCGGGCGCTTTTAAAGTTTCCATAACATCGAAGTCATTATCTTTAATAAGGCCTATTGTTGTTTCGCAAATTTCACGAAGATTAAAGGAACAGATTGATGACGCCATACCGACAGCGATACCTGTATTTGCATTTACAAGTATGGACGGAAATGTAACGGGCAAGAGCGTCGGCTCTTGCATTGTTGCATCATAGTTATCAACAAAATCAACTGTATCCTTATCAATATCTTTGAAAAGCTCTGCTGCAATACCTTCGAGCTTTGCTTCTGTATAACGGGATGCGGCATAAGCCATATTTCTCGAATATGCTTTACCGAAATTACCCTTTGAGTCAACATAAGGATGCAACAAGCTCTCGTTACCCCGTGACAGACGGACCATTGTTTCATAAATTGCACCGTCACCGTGGGGGTTTAGTTGCATTGTTCTGCCGACGATATTTGCAGATTTGACTCTGCCGCCGTTGAGAAGCCCCATTTTATACATAGTATAAAGCAATTTTCTGTGCGAGGGCTTAAAACCGTCAATTTCGGGGATTGCACGGGATACGATAACACTCATTGCATAGGGCATAAAGTTTGTTTCGAGAGTTTGTGTAATATTTTGAGTTACAACTTCACCCGCACCTAAAATGTGAGCATTCAGTTGCTCTTCGGTAATTTCGGTTTCAACCGTTTTCTTTTTTCGTGCCATTCATATCCCTCCTTTATGAAATATCTGCAAGGTCAATATAGAGATGACCGTTTTCTGAAATGAAATCTTTTCTGCCCTGCAAGTCATCACCCATAAATAATTCAAATTTTTCATTCATAAGCGACTCAATATTATCGGGCTCAACCTTAATAAGACGGCGGGTTTTCGGGTTCATTGTAGTGAGCCACATCATATCCGCATCGTTTTCACCAAGTCCTTTTGAACGCTGAATTGTATATTTTGCATTGCCGATTTGCTCTAATACATCTGCTTTTTCTTTTTCTGTATAGCAGAAATATGTTTCATCTTTTGTGCGGAGCTCATAAAGCGGTGATTCCGCAATAAACACCTTGCCTTCACGGATAATTGTAGGCATAAGACGGTGAATCATTGTGAGAATAAGTGTTCTGATATGGAAACCGTCAACATCGGCGTCGGTACAGATAATAACCTTATTCCATCTTAAATCTTCAATATTGAAGGAAGAGACTTCTTTGCTCTTTTTTGAGTTGACTTCTACACCGCAGCCCAGCACTTTTATAAGGTCAACAATAATATCACTTTTGAAGATTTTATCGTATTCACTCTTTAAGCAGTTAAGAATTTTACCGCGAACGGGAATAATTGCCTGGAAAGATGAGTCACGAGCCTGTTTACAAGCGCCGAGAGCAGAGTCACCTTCCACTATAAAGATTTCACGCTCATTTACATCTTTACTTCTGCAATCAACGAATTTTTCCACACGGGAAGTCATATCATTACTTGACTGCAAGGTCTTTTTGATATTTATTCTTGTGGTTTCGGCTTTAATTCTTGAACGCATATTGATAAGCACTTGATTTGTAATCTTATCTGCATCAAGTTTATTTTCAAGGAAATACACTTCAAGTTGATGACGGAAAAACTCTGTCATCGCTTCTTGAATAAATTTATTTGTAATAGCCTTTTTAGTTTGATTTTCATAGGATGTTTGAGTCGAGAAAGATGATACAACCAAAATCAAGCAGTCTTCAACATCCTGATAGTTGATTTTAGAATCGCTTTTAAGGTATTTTCCGTTTTGTTTGAGATAGTTATCAATTTCTGCCACAAAAGCGCTTCTAAAAGCTTTTTCAGGGGCACCGCCATACTCCAAAAAGCTTGAGTTATGGTAATACTCTTTAAGCTGAATTTTATTTGAGAAGCAAAGGGAGGCAGTAATCTTAACACGGTAGTCTTTCATATCGGCACGGTCACGGCCCGTGCGCTCTGCCGACCAGAACTGAACTGATGACATTTCTGTTCCGTCAGCGATTTCTTTTACATAATCTGTGACACCGTTTTCATAAACATATTCAAATGTTTCAAAGCTGCTGCCTGAAATTTGATTTTTAAGTATAAATTTAATTCCCGCATTGACAACCGACTGTCTTTTAATGGTTTCTTGATAGTAGTCAAGGGGAATGTTAATGTCCGTAAAAACTTTTAAGTCGGGTTTCCATTTGATACGGGAGCCTGTATCACGCTTATTATATGGCTCTTTAATCATATCCCCCGCTATTTCACCTTTTTCAAAGTGAAGAAGATATTTATATCCGCCTGTATGAATTTCGGCATCCATATATTCGGACGCATATTGAGTTGCACAAAGACCTAAACCGTTAAGTCCCAGAGAATATTCATAGTTGCCGCCGTCGTTGGTATCATATTTACCGCCGGCATACAACTCGCAGAACACTAATTCCCAGTTATAACAGTTTTCTTTTTTATTAAAGTCAACGGGAATACCGCGACCGAAGTCCTGAATTTCAACGGAGCCGTCAAGAAAACGGGTTACAACGATTTTATCACCGTAGCCTTCTCTTGCTTCGTCAATTGAGTTTGAAAGAATTTCAAACACAGAATGTTGACAGCCTTCAATGCCGTCCGAGCCGAAAATAACCGCAGGGCGTTTGCGAACACGGTCGGCGCCTTTAAGTTGTGAAATACTTTCGTTACCGTAAGATGCTTTTTTTGCCATACATAATTACTCCTTAACAGGAATTTTCTGAGAAGATTCAGAGAACCCCTCAGTCTGCTTCGCAGACAGCTCCCCTTTCAAGGGCGCCAAGTATAAAAATAAACCACTAAATATTATACACTACATTTAGCGGTTTAGTCAAGATTTTAAGAGCATTACACCCCAACATATTCAGTTTTGTTTCTTTTTCCCCTTGCGCTCGACCTTAGTTTTATTGCCGTTTTCGTCAACAATATACATATTGTCAAGCTGACCTGTAAGACTGCGTTTAAAACTGTCGATATATTCTCTGCGAAGCACTGCCTGTTCCACTTTTTCTTCTTCGGTCAGTTCTGTTTCACGGGACTTTCTTGCAAGTTCGTTTATTCTGTCAATTTTTTTCTGTTCCATAATCAGTTTCCTTTATTATTTAATGCCAATATAGTATAAAGGATTTTTAAGATTTAGTCAACACAAGAAAAGGGGTTGTAAAAAAAGTGTAGACCGCATAAAACACCATATAAAGGCTTTTTAATACCCCAAAACAGCATTTAATCAAATAAAAGTAATAAAAAAACAAAAAACAGATAAAAAATAATGTTTTATGCTATGAACAAACTTCGCCTCTCGGCGTACCTTTGTACGCCGTCGGGTAACCGATAACAAGGCAAAAGCCTTGTTATCGCTCAGTTTGTCCATTCTACGCATTTTTTCCTAACCCCACAAAAGGGGCTGTAAAAAAACTTTCGTTTTTTTACAGCCCCAAAAGTTGTTAATTACTGAATAATAAATTATTCGTTAATCTTTGTAACAACACCTGAACCAACTGTTCTACCGCCTTCACGGATAGCGAAACGAAGACCTTCTTCGATAGCGATAGGAGTGATGAGCTCAACGTCCATAACAACGTTGTCACCAGGCATGCACATTTCTGTACCTGCAGGAAGAGAAATTGTACCTGTAACGTCTGTTGTTCTGAAATAGAACTGAGGTCTGTAGTTGTTGAAGAAAGGAGTATGACGGCCGCCTTCATCCTTTGTCAAAACATAAACCTGACCTGAGAACTTTGTGTGAGGATTGATTGTGCCGGGTTTAGCAAGAACCTGACCACGTTCGATTTCACTTCTCTGAATACCACGGAGAAGAGCACCGATGTTGTCACCTGCTTCTGCATAGTCAAGAAGCTTTCTGAACATTTCGATACCTGTAACAACTGTCTTCTTTCTTTCGTCTGAAAGACCAACGATTTCAACTTCTTCAGAAGTCTTGAGCTGACCTCTTTCAACTCTACCTGTAGCAACAGTACCACGGCCTGTGATTGTGAATACGTCTTCAACAGGCATAAGGAATGGCTGGTCTGCTTTTCTGTCAGGAGTTGGGATATAGCTGTCAACAGCATCCATGAGTTCCCAGATGCAAGCGCAAGCGGGGTCATCAGCTGATGTTGCTTCAAGAGCTTTAAGAGCTGAACCTTTGATGATAGGTGTATCGTCGCCCGGGAATTCGTACTCATCAAGAGTTTCACGGATTTCCATTTCAACGAGTTCAAGAAGTTCAGGGTCATCAACTTGGTCAACCTTGTTCATGAAAACGATGATGTAAGGAACGCCAACCTGACGAGCAAGAAGAAGGTGTTCTTTTGTCTGAGCCATAGGACCGTCTGTTGATGCGATAACAAGGATAGCACCGTCCATCTGAGCAGCACCTGTAATCATGTTTTTGATGTAGTCAGCGTGGCCGGGACAGTCAACGTGAGCATAGTGACGAGCAGCTGTCTCGTATTCAACGTGAGCTGTGTTGATTGTAATACCTCTTTCTCTTTCTTCAGGAGCCTTATCGATGTTTGCATAATCAACGAAGTCAGCCTGACCTTTAGATGCGAGTGTTTTTGTGATAGCAGCTGTTAATGTTGTCTTACCGTGGTCAACGTGACCGATAGTACCAATATTAACGTGTGGTTTAGTTCTTTCAAATTTTGCCTTTGCCATTGGAATTTCCTCCCTTTATTTTTGAAAATAATTTATAAATTTATTTGATACATATTGTATCAGTAAACTTGAAAAATTTCAAGTATTTTACGAGAAAATATTAATCTCTCTTGCTTCTTTCAGAAATAATTGATTCTGAAATTGATTTCGGAACTTCTTTATATCCGTCCGGTTCCATTACATACTGGCCGCGGCCCTGTGTCTTAGAACGGAGGTCGGTAGCATAACCGAACATTTCTGAAAGCGGAACTCTTGCGTTAATTTGCTTAACGCCCGAGCGGTCTTCGAAGCCCTGAATTTCGCCACGGCGAGAGTTAAGGTCGCCGATAACATCACCCATATAATCTTCGGGAGTAATAACTACAACCTTCATAATGGGTTCAAGGATAACAGGGTTTGCTTTCTTAGCAGCGTCTTTGAATGCCATTGAACCGGCAATCTTAAATGCCATTTCAGATGAGTCAACTTCGTGGTATGAACCGTCATAAAGTGTAACCTTAACATCAACCATACCGTAGCCGGCAAGTACACCTGACTGCATAGCGCCTTGAATACCGTCGTCAACAGCCTTGTGGTATTCCTTAGGAATAGCACCGCCGACGATGTTGTTTACGAATTCGTAGCCGCCGTCGGGATTTGGCTCAATGTTAATTTTAACATGACCGTATTGACCTTTACCACCTGACTGACGGGCATATTTTGTGTCAGAAGATGCTGCCGCACGGATTGTTTCTCTGTAAGCAACCTGAGGTTTGCCTACATTTGCTTCAACTTTGAATTCACGAAGAAGTCTGTCAACGATGATTTCAAGGTGAAGCTCACCCATACCGGCAATAATGGTCTGGCCTGTTTCTTCATCTGTATAGCAACGGAAAGTCGGGTCTTCTGCTGCAAGTTTTGAGAGAGCGATACCCATTTTTTCCTGACCTGCTTTTGTTTTAGGCTCAATAGCAACACGGATAACAGGTTCCGGGAAGTTCATTGATTCAAGAATTACAGGGTGTTTCTCATCACAGAGAGTATCACCTGTTGTTGTATTTTTAAGACCTACAACTGCGGCGATGTCACCTGAATAAACTGTTTCAATATCTTCACGGTGGTTAGCGTGCATTTGAAGAATTCTGCCCATTCTTTCTCTGTTATCTTTTACTGAGTTATAAACAGTTGTACCTGCATTAACAGTACCTGAATATACACGGAAGAAACAGAGTGTACCGACGAACGGGTCGTTAGCGATTTTGAATGCAAGAGCTGCAAACGGCTCTTCATCCGATGAGTGTCTGACTTCTTCTTCCTCAGTTTCAGGATTAACGCCCTTGATAGCTTCAATGTCTGTGGGAGCAGGCATAAAGTCAACAATAGCGTCGAGAAGCGGTTGAACACCCTTGTTACGGTATGAAGTACCGCAGCAAATCGGAACGATTTCGTTTGATATTGTAGCCTTACGGATAACGCTCTTGATTTCGTCAACTGTGAGTTCTTCACCGTCAAAATATTTCATCATAAGCTCCTCATCAAGTTCAGCAACTGATTCGATAAGGTTGTTACGGTATTTTGCAGCAAGCTCCTTCATATCGTCCGGAATTTCTTCAACTCTGACATCTTTACCCAAATCGTCATAATAAACGATAGCGTTATTATTGATAAGGTCAACAATGCCCTTGAATGTGTTTTCGGCACCGATAGGAAGCTGAATTGGAACTGCGTTACAGTTAAATCTTTCTTTTACCATGTCAAGAACACGGTAGAAGTCAGCGCCCAAAATGTCCATCTTATTAACATAAATCATTCTGGGAACTTTGTATTCGTCAGCCTGACGCCAAACGGTTTCAGACTGAGGCTCAACACCACCCTTTGCGCAAAGAACGGTTACAGAACCGTCAAGAACACGGAGTGAACGCTGAACTTCAACAGTAAAGTCAACGTGACCGGGAGTGTCGATGATATTGATACGATGGTCTTTCCAGAAACATGTTGTAGCAGCAGAAGTGATTGTGATACCACGCTCTTGCTCCTGAGCCATCCAGTCCATTGTTGCTGAACCGTCATGAGTCTCACCGATTTTATGGTTAACACCTGTATAGAAAAGAATTCTTTCTGTAGTAGTTGTTTTACCTGCGTCGATGTGAGCCATAATACCAATATTTCTTGTTTGTTCAAGAGATACTTTTCTTGGCATAATGTCCTCCTAAATGTCTCTAAATAATTACCATCTGTAATGTGCGAAAGCTTTGTTTGCTTCTGCCATTCTGTGCATTTCTTCTTTCTTCTTGAATGCTCCGCCCTGTGAGTTGATAGCATCAAGAATTTCGTTAGCAAGTCTTTCTTTCATTGTTCTTTCTGAACGCTGACGAGCAAAAAGTGTAATCCAACGAAGACCGAGTGTCTGGCGTCTTTCAGGGCGAACATCCATTGGAACTTGGTATGTTGCACCACCGATACGACGAGCTTTACACTCGAGAACCGGCATAACATTTTCCATTGCGGCATCGAAAACTTCTAAAGGTTCCTTGCCTGTTTTTTCAGCGATGATGTCAAATGCATCGTAAACGATTTTCTGAGCAACGCCCTTTTTACCGTCTAACATAACGCTGTTGATAAGTCTTGTTACAAGCTTTGAATTATAAAGCGGATCTGGCAAAACATCTCGTTTTGCAATCTGGCCTCTTCTTGGCACTGCGCTTCCCTCCTTCATATTAATGATATCATAGGTACTCGAGTGACAAAACCCCGTGGCGCCAACGAAAAGGCATATATATTATATATACACTCTCGTTGGACAAATATTCATTTTGAATATTGCCTTTCAAGAAGATTCTGTCTTTTAACATTAACCTATTATTTTTTTGCTGCCTTAGGACGCTTTGCACCGTATTTTGAGCGGCTCTGCATTCTTCCGTTAACACCTTGAGTATCAAGTGTACCGCGGATAATGTGATAACGCACACCGGGAAGGTCCTTAACACGGCCGCCTCTGATAAGAACAACAGAGTGTTCCTGAAGATTGTGTCCGACGCCCGGAATGTAAGCTGAAACTTCGATACCGTTTGTAAGACGAACTCTGGCAAGTTTTCTAAGAGCTGAGTTAGGTTTCTTAGGTGTATCTGTTTTAACAACAGTGCACACACCTCTCTTTTGCGGAGAATTGTTATCTGTCAAAACATTCTTCTTTGAGTTGAGACCTTTACCGAGAGCCGGAGCCTTAGACTTTTTAACCTGAGTTTCTCTTCCGTTACGAACGAGCTGGTTAAAGGTTGGCATTCTTTGATTCACCCCCATACATATTTATTTAATGCATAACAAATGAACGGACGCAAGTCCGCATGCTTGATTAGTTTATCACAGTTGCACAATATTTGTCAATACATTTTTTGCAAAATGACGAGAAATTATTTAATATGTTGCAGCGTTTGCAAGGTATAGCAGCACGGAGAGAAAAAATGCACACCATAATCGCTCAATTCTATATGGAGTGAATTGTAGGGCGGGGGCTTGCTCCCGCCGTTATGATTTTGTTGTAATTTATGCGATTCTGCGGAACGATGTGGGCATCGTCCCCTACACTTTTCCTCCCTCTGACGAAGGAGGTGGCACGGCTTTGCCGTGACAGAGGGAGAGAAAACGCATCAAAACCATTCAATTTTATACAGAGTGAATTGTAGGGTGCGACGGCTCGGCGCACCGTTATGGTTTTGATGTGAATTTTTTTCGGCGGGAGCAAGCCCCCGCCCTACGACTTGTTGTTTTTTGCTTCGCAATGATAACAATATAATTATTCATTCTTCATTATTCATTATTCATTTGAAAAATGGGTGATAGGAGAAATCCTACCACCCGTTTTGTTTATTTATTCAAGCAAATGCCGTTGGAAGCAAAACTGTATGTTTTGCCGTTGATTACTTTTGTGCCTGTTACCATATAACCGTTTTCGTCAAGGTAATACCAATTACCGTTCCATTGTAACCAACTGTTGCTCATCATTCTGCCGTTTGCGTCAAGATAGCACCAACCTTTTGAGTCTGCTTTCCAAGCGTTTGTTACGCAGTAGCCGTCGGCACCTACATAGCACCATGTAACCGAGTCTTTAACCCATTTATTTGTTACCATTCTGCCGTCGGCACCCAGATAGCACCAACCGATTGAATCTTTCTTCCAACAATTTGTTACGCAGTATCCGTCGGCGCCTAAATAGCACCAGCCGACAGAGTCTTTAATCCACTGATTTGTTGCCAGATAGCCCTTTGATGTAACATAACGCCAACCTATTGAGTCTTTAATCCAACAATTCTTGACCCAATAACCGTCGGCACCTACATAGCACACACCGACTGAATCTTCAACCCATTGGTTAGTCACCATTTTACCGTCTTCACCTAAATAGCACCAACCTTTTGAGTCTTTTCTCCATGCATTTGTTACGAGTTTACCGTTCTCATAATACACCCAGTTATCATTTTCAAAAGTCCAACCGTTTTTAGGCATTTCGAGTTTTGGAATAACCGTTACATCGGTAACTTCGTCGCATCTTGAACAATGTCTTGATTTTGAACCGTCTTTTTCATAAGTAGGCTCTATATCAATTGTAAAATCTTCGTCAAAATCGTGGCCGAGTGCCGGGATTACTGTTACATCAACAATCAAATCGCAATCTGCACAATGCTTTGATTTTTGTCCGTCTTCTGTACAAGTCGGCTCTTTGTCAACCGTAAATTCTTCGTCGATATTATGACCGTAATTATAATGAACGGTTATATTGCCGAAAGTATCGTGATATTTGGGGATTTCTATTTCATTCCACTGTTCTTTTGTACCCTTATAATACACATCCGTAAGCGATGCGCAGCCTATAAATGCTTTTTCGCCGATAAATGTTACACTGTCGGGAATTATTACATTTTCAAGGGATGCGCAATATTGGAATGCCCACTCGCCTATTGATGTAACACTGTCTTGCATTATCACTTCAGCAAGAGAAGTGCAGAAAGAGAATGCACCTTTACCGATTGTTGTAACGCTGCTTGGAATTGTTACGCTTTCAAGGGACTGACATAATGCAAACGCTTCTGTACCGATTGAAATTACACCGTCGGGGATTGCATATTCTGTTTCTGTTTTACCGATTGGATATTGCAAAAGCTCTGTTTTATCTTTATTGAATAAAACTCCGTCAACTGAAGAATAGACCGCATTTTCTTCTGCAACATTTATGCTTTCAAGTGATGTGCATAAAGCAAATGCAGAGTCACCTATTGATTTTACATTTTTGGGTATTGTTATATTTGCAAGTGATGTGCAGCCCGTAAAGGCATAATCACCTATGAATTCAACAGAATCCTTGAAATTGATTGTTGTTAAATTCTTACAGTTGGCAAAAGCATTATTACCGATTGCGACTAACTGTGCGGATAAAGTAATTGATGTCGCATCACTGTTTGCCACTGCTCCGTCAGCAATAACACGGGTACCCGTTTTGAGAGTGTAACTGCCGGAATATGTAAGCTCAATAAGATTTGTTCCCAAATATAAATAGTCGAGATTTTGTGCCGCAATATCTTCCCACGGGACTGTAGGAGTGCCGTTTCCGATTTCTATACCGCCGGGAGCATCATCTTGAATTTTTTCTTTCCAATTGCTTTCATCGTTATAATATGCCGTGTTATATATTGCTTTTTCGCCGATATGAGTGATTGTATCCGGCAACGAAATGGTTGACAGTGCCGTACAGTTTTCAAAAGCGCTTGCACCTATATCTTCAATTCCGGCACCGACAGTCACGCTTGTGAGAGCTTGATTGTCTTTGAATGCACCGTCACCGATTCTTACAACAGCTTTATCATTGATTGTTGCAGGTATTTCAAGTTCTGTTGCATTACCTACATAGCCTGTTATTTCACAAGTTTTATCTTCTTCTGAAATTACTTTATATTCAAAGAATCCAATATCGGGGTCATAATTATAATGCATATTTGCATTTTTAAAGGTACCATCGGTTTCGATAATCACTTCATTCCACTGTTCTTCTGTGCCTTTGTAATATACATCCGCAAGTGATGTACAATCGTTAAATGCATATTCGCCAATTGTTGTTACACTGTTGCCTATTACTATATTTGCAAGTGATGTGCAGCTGCGGAATGCACTATAACCAATGCTTGTTACACTGTCGGGAATTATATATGTTGTTCTCAATTTACCTATAGGATATTGTATAAGTTCAGTTTTATCCTTATTAAACAGAACTCCGTCAACTGATGTAAATGATGCATTATCTTTTGATACTTCTATGTTGTTAAGTGATGTACAATTACGGAATGCACCTTCGCCAATATATGTTGCACCTGCGCCTATTGCTACATTCTCAAGTGATGTGCAATAACCAAATGCACGGTAATCAATTGATATTACACTGTCGGGGATTGTTATTTTCTCAAGTGATGTGCACTTATAAAATACATGACTACCAATGGATACTACACTATTGGGGATTGTTATGTTTTTAAGTGATGTGCAGTTGCGGAATGCACTATATGCAATGGTTTTTGTTCCGTCTTTTATTGCATAATCACCGCTGATTGTGTCTTTTGCTTCAATTATATGATTATCAACATATAAAACATTATTTTCCCAGTTAGTTTCATCATAATAATATGCAGTACCCCAAATTACATTCTGACCAATGGAGATTACACTGTCGGGAATTGTAATGCTTTCAAGTGCCGAACAACTGTCAAACGCAAAATCACTGATTACTGTTGTACCGTCGGGGATTGATATGTCGGTTAATGCATAGCACCATGCAAAAGCATAGTCACCGATTGTTTTTATACCATTTCCCATTGTCACACTTTCAAGTGACATACAACCGGCAAATGCACTATCATCTATTAATGTTACACTGTCGAGTATTGTTATATTCTCAATTGTTGTGCAACCATAAAATGCATAATCGCCAATTTTTGTTACACTGTCGGGAATTGTATATGCTGTTCTTGCATTACCTACAGGATATTGCATAAGTACGGTTTTATCCTTATTGAACAGCACTCCGTCAACAGATGAATATACTGTATTATCATTTGACACATTTATGTTTGCAAGGGATAAGCACCAAAGAAAAGCATAATCACCAATTGTTGTTACACTGTCAGGGATTGAAATATTTGCAAGTGCGGTGCTGTTTTCAAATGCATAATCACCGATTGTTGTTACACTTTCGGAGATTGTTAAACTTTCAAGTGAAACACTGCCATAAAATGCACTCTCAACTACTGTTGTTACACCGTACGGGGTTGTATATTCCGTTCTTGCGCTACCTAAAGGATATTGTATAAGTTCGGTTTTATCCTTATTGAACAATACTCCGTCAACAGATGAATATACTGTATTATCTTCTGATACATTTATGCTTTCAAGAGATGTACAGCCGAAAAATACACTGTCACCAATTGATGCTACACCGTCCGGGATTGTTACGCTTTCAAGTGATTCACAACCATTAAATGCCAACCGACCAATCGATGTAATACTGTCGGGAATTGTTATGCTTGCAAGTGAACCGCAACCCTTAAATGCGTTCTCACCAATTGATGTTGTATTGTCCGATATTATTATGCTTTCAAGTGAAGTGCAATCCTTAAATGCGCTCGGACCGATTGCTATTACACTGTCGGGAATTATATATGTTGTTCTCAAATTACCCACAGGATGTTTTATAATTTCTGTTTTATCTTTATTAAACAAAACTCCGTCGATAGATGAATATACTGTATTTTCTTCTGATACATTTATGCTTGCAAGTGATGTGCAACCGTAAAACGCACCGTCATCAATTGATGTTACACTGCCCGGGATTGTTACATTCTCAAGTGATGTGCAATTATAAAATGCACCCCAATCAAGTGATGTTACACTGTACTCATCAATTGTTCCGGGAATTTCAACTTTAGCAGCAGAACCTGTATAACCGGTAATTTCACAAGTTTTCTCCTCTTCCGAAATCACTTTATACTCAAAATCTCCGCTTACTGCCGCAAAAGACGAGATGGCAGTTAACGGAAATGCAGTGATTACCATTAAGACTGCTAATAGAATTGATAAACATTTTCTCATATTATCATCTCCGATTTTATAGTTAATTTATTATAACATATTTTGGGATTGTTTTATATAGTTGTAATAAACAATTTTATTTTGTTTTATTGTTCACTTTGACGAAAAAATAACGGTGAGAATTAACTCACCGTTATCGTTGTTTAATATTTAATGTTTATGCTTCGGCTGAAACTACATCAGCGATTGACTTTTTGAGTTCAACTTCTGAATAGCACTTCATACCGGTACCAGACGGAAGAAGTTTACCGATAATAACATTTTCTTTAAGACCCATAAGCGGGTCAATCTTGCCCTTGATAGCTGCATCTGTAAGAACTTTTGTTGTTTCCTGGAATGATGCCGCTGATAAGAATGAGTCTGTTGCAAGGGAAGCTTTTGTGATACCGAGAAGCACAGGTGTGCATGTTGCGGGAACAAATGCTTCGCCTGTTTCTTCCGAACGGAGACGAGCTTTTTCATTTGCCTGCTGAAGCTCTTTCTTATCAATTGAAGCACCCGGAAGAAGGTCAGTTGTACCTGCTTCTGCTACTTTAAGCTTTCTCATCATCTGGCGGACAATAACTTCGATATGCTTATCGTTAATATCAACACCCTGCATACGGTATGTTCTCTGCACTTCTTTAATAAGGTAGTCATGAACAGCGTCAACACCGTTAATTGCAAGAATATCACTTGGGTTCGGTGAACCGTCTGTAAGTGCTGTACCCTTCTTAACAAAGATTGGATTACCGTTTTCATCAGTTTCTGTATTGAATTTCTTATGGAAACCGTAAGGAATCATATATGCACGCTCATCGCCTGTTTCGTGATTGGTAATAACGATATGTTCGTTACCCTTGATTTCACGGAATGAGAGAACACCGTCAATTTCTGAAAGAATTGCAAGAGTCTTCGGCTTTCTTGCTTCAAACAATTCTTCAACACGGGGAAGACCCTGTGTAATATCTTGGCTTGACGCAACACCACCGGTGTGGAATGTTCTCATTGTAAGCTGAGTACCGGGTTCACCGATTGACTGAGCAGCAATAATACCGACTGCTTCACCGACTGTTACAGGGTTGCCTGTTGCAAGGTTTGCACCGTAGCACTTGATACATACTCCGTGTTCCGAATCACAGGTAAGAAGTGAACGAATCTTAATTTTGCGGTCATCGGGATTTTCTCTTGCATTGACCATTTCTGCAACCGCTTTTGCTTTTTCTTCTGTAATCATTTCGTCCTTAGATGCGATAACATTACCGTAGGCATCAACGAAATCTTCGAGAAGATATCTGCCTGTAAGTCTTTCGTACAACGGCTCAATCATTTCTTTGCCTTCTGTGATATCATAAACCTCAATACCGTCGTGACAATGACAATCTTCTTCACGAATAATAACATCCTGTGAAACATCAACAAGACGACGGGTAAGATAACCTGAGTCGGCAGTACGAAGAGCCGTATCGGCAAGACCTTTACGGGCACCACGGGATGAAATGAAGTATTCGAGAACATTAAGACCTTCACGGTAGTTAGCACGAATCGGAACTTCGATTGTCTTACCGGCTGTGTTAGCGATAAGACCGCGCATACCTGCGAGCTGACGAAGCTGAGCCTTAGAACCACGGGCACCTGAGTCAACCATCATATATATTGGGTTGTAGTTACCGAGATTTTCAAGAATACCTGAAGAAACTTCGTTTGTTGTTTCTTCCCAAACCTTGATAACTGCTCTTGAACGCTCTTCGGCACTGTAAAGACCCATATTGTAATAGTCGTTGATAACATCAACCTGAGCTTCTGCGTTTTCAAGTAAGCCTTTCTTGGTTTCGGGAATTTTTGCATCGCAAACAGCAACCGTAATACCGCTTCGTGTTGAATATTTAAGACCTTGAGCCTTAATCTTATCAAGCATTTCGGCAGCAACTGTTACGCCGTGTACTTTAATACATTTATCAATGATTTTGCCGAGTCCGCCCTTGTTAACAAGGAAGTCAACTTCAAGCTTAAATGCGTTTTCGGGGTCGCTTCTGTCAACAAAGCCTAAATCCTGCGGAATCGGATTGTTGAAGATTACACGGCCGAGTGTTGTTTCTACAAGCTTTGTAACCGTCTCACCGTTTACTTCTTTTGTCATACGGATTTTGATGTTTGAATGAAGACCGATATCGCCTTCATCATAAGCCATTGTTGCTTCATTGACATCACGGAAAACTTTGCCGTTACCGGGCTCATCATCTTTAAGCATTGTAAGATAATATGAACCGAGAATCATATCCTGTGTAGGAACGGCAACAGGTTTACCGTCTGACGGTTTGAGAAGGTTATTGGCAGCAAGCATCAAAAGTCTTGCTTCTGCCTGTGCTTCTGCTGAAAGCGGCACATGAACAGCCATCTGGTCACCGTCGAAGTCAGCGTTGAAAGCTGTACAAACGAGTGGGTGAAGTTTAATTGCTCTGCCTTCTACGAGAACGGGCTCGAATGCTTGAATACCAAGTCTGTGAAGTGTCGGAGCACGGTTAAGCATAACAGGATGGTCCTTAATTACCTTTTCAAGTGCATCCCAAACCTCTGTCTTTGCACGCTCAACCATTTTCTTTGCAGACTTCATATTGCCTGTTGCACCTGTATCAACAAGGTTCTTCATAACGAACGGTTTGAAAAGCTCAAGAGCCATTTCTTTCGGAAGACCGCACTGATAGAGTTTAAGCTCGGGACCGACAACGATAACCGAACGGCCGGAATAGTCAACACGCTTACCGAGAAGGTTTTGACGGAAACGGCCTTGCTTACCTTTGAGCATATCCGAAAGAGATTTAAGTGCTCTGTTGTTAGGACCTGTAACAGGTCTGCCGCGACGACCGTTGTCAATAAGAGCGTCAACGGCTTCTTGGAGCATTCTCTTTTCGTTTCTGACGATAATATTAGGAGCATTAAGCTCTAAAAGTCTTTTAAGGCGGTTGTTTCTGTTAATAACTCGTCTGTAAAGGTCGTTAAGGTCGGATGTTGCAAAACGACCGCCGTCAAGCTGAACCATAGGACGAATATCCGGCGGAATAACCGGAATTACATCCATAATCATCCACTCGGGACGGTTACCCGACTGCTTGAATGCTTCGGCAACTTCAAGTCTTTTAAGAATTCTTGTTCTCTTTTGACCTGTTGCAGTTGCAAGCTCTTCACGAAGCTCTTTACAGAGTGCTTCAACATCAATTTCGCAGAGAAGCTCTTTAATCGCCTCGGCACCCATACCCGCTTTGAACTCGTCGTCATATTTTTCAACCATATCCATATACTCTTTTTCGCCGAGTATCTGGTTCTTTGTAAGCTCTGTGTCGCCCGGGTCGATAACAATATATTTTGCGAAATAAAGCACTTTTTCAAGGTCACGGGGTGAGATGTCAAGAATGAGACCCATTCTTGAGGGAATACCCTTGAAATACCAGATATGAGAAACAGGAGAAACAAGTTCAATGTGACCCATTCTTTCACGGCGCACTTCTTTTCTTGTAACTTCAACGCCGCAGCGCTCACAGACCTTGCCCTTATAACGGATTTTTTTGTATTTACCGCAATGACATTCAAGGTCCTTTTGTGGTCCGAAAATTCTTTCGCAGTAAAGACCGTCCTTTTCGGGCTTTAAGGTACGATAGTTTATTGTTTCAGGCTTTTTAACCTCACCGTATGACCACTCTCTAATCTGGTCAGGAGAGGCAAGACTGATTTTTATTGCTTCAAATGGTTTCTTTTCCATTAAATATAGCCCTTCTTCCTTTATCTAAAATCGAGATTAAGTCAATCAAAATTCTTCATCCATTAAATCTTCATCAAAGAGATCCGGCTCAGTTTGAGCATAGAAATCAGAATCATCGTCTTCGTCAATTTCGCTGCCGTCTTCGTTGTCAAGAACAAAGCCGTTATCATAAGTTGCGTCATTGATTTCTTCGAATTGGATATCGGACTCTGCCGGTGGAACGAAATCAAAATCGTCATTGTCAAAGCCGTTCTTGATGTCAATATCTTCACCGTTTTCATCAAGCACATGAACATCGAGAGCAAGTGCCTGAAGCTCTTTAATAAGAACCTTGAATGACTCCGGAACTCCGGGTTTCGGAATGTTAAGACCTTTAACAATAGCCTCATAAGTCTTGCGGCGTCCTGTAAGGTCGTCAGATTTAACTGTCAAAATTTCCTGAAGTGTATAAGCTGCGCCGTATGCTTCAAGTGCCCAAACTTCCATTTCACCGAAACGCTGACCGCCGAACTGTGCTTTACCGCCCAACGGCTGTTGAGTAACGAGTGCGTACGGACCGATTGAACGGGCGTGAATCTTATCGTCAACAAGGTGATGAAGCTTCAAGTAATACATAACTCCGACAGTGACAGGGTTATCAAATTTCTGACCTGTTCTGCCGTCGGTAAGGATTGATTTACCGTCTTCACGGTAGCCCGCCTCTTTGAGAGCTTCACGGATATCAACTTCGTGAGCACCGTCAAAAACAGGAGTTGCAATCTTCTGGCCAAGTTTTCTGTATGCAAAGCCTAAATGCACTTCAAGAACCTGACCGATATTCATACGGGACGGAACGCCGAGTGGGTTAAGAACGATATCAAGCGGAGTACCGTCATCAAGGAACGGCATATCTTCCTGAGGAAGAATTCGGGAAACAACACCCTTGTTACCGTGACGGCCGGCCATTTTGTCACCGACAGAGAGTTTTCTCTTCTGTGCAATATAGCAGCGAACAATCTTGTTGACGCCCGGGCTTAATTCATCGCTGTTTTCTCTTGTGAACACTTCAACATCAACAACGATACCGTATTCACCGTGGGGAACACGAAGAGAAGTATCACGAACTTCTTTTGCTTTTTCACCGAAGATAGCACGGAGAATTCTTTCTTCTGCCGTTGCCACATCGGTTTCGCCCTTAGGTGTAACCTTACCCACAAGAATATCGCCCGAATGAACCTCAGCGCCGACACGGATAATACCGTTTTCGTCAAGGTCTTTAAGAGCATCTTCACCCACATTTGGAATATCTCTTGTGATATCTTCGGGTCCGAGCTTTGTATCTCTTGCTTCGATTTCGTATTCTTCAATATGGATTGATGTATAAACATCATCACGAACAAGTTTTTCATTGATAAGAACAGCATCTTCGTAGTTATAGCCTTCCCAGGTCATAAAGCCGATAAGAGCATTCTTACCGAGAGAAATTTCACCGTTTGCCGTTGCGGGACCGTCAGCAATAACTTCGCCTTCTTCAATCTCTTGACCCAAGTCAACGATTGGGCGTTGGTTAATACAAGTGCCCTGGTTTGAGCGCATATACTTAATAAGCTCATAAGTATCGACCTCACCGTCGGCAGTTGTGATAGAAATATTTTTTGCATCAACCTGAGTAACCGTACCTGCACGCTTTGCAAGAACTACCGTACCCGAGTCAACAGCAGCCTTATATTCCATACCTGTTCCGACAATAGGAGATTCTGTTTTAAGAAGCGGAACTGCCTGACGCTGCATGTTTGAACCCATCAAAGCACGGTTAGCGTCATCGTTTTCAAGGAACGGAATCATTGCAGTAGCAACCGAAACAACCATCTTCGGAGAAACATCCATATAGTCTGCTTCAGTTGTAGGAACTTCAAGGAAGTTATCAAGGTGACGGGCTGTGAGCTTTGCATTGATGAACTTTCCGTTTTCATCAAGGGGCTCGTTAGCCTGAGCAACGATGTAGTTATCTTCTACATCGGCTGTCATATATTCAACTTCATCGAGAACCGTACCTGTTTCTTTGTCAATTCTTCTGAACGGAGCTTCAATGAAGCCGTATTTGTTAATTCTTGCAAATGTTGCAAGGTAAGAGATAAGACCGATGTTCGGACCTTCGGGAGTTTCGATAGGACACATTCTGCCGTAGTGTGAATAGTGAACATCTCGAACTTCGAAGCCTGCACGGTCACGGGAAAGACCGCCCGGGCCGAGTGCCGAAAGTCTTCTCTTATGTGTAAGTTCTGCAAGCGGGTTTGTCTGGTCCATAAACTGAGAAAGCGGAGATGAACCGAAGAACTCTTTGATTGCAGCCATTACAGGACGGATATTGATAAGAGCGGCAGGAGTAACTTTATCGGGCTCCTGACCTTGAAGAGTCATTCTTTCTTTAACGACTCTTTCCATTCTTGCAAAACCGATTCTGAACTGGTTTTGAAGAAGCTCACCGACTGAACGGATACGACGGTTACCAAGGTGGTCAATGTCGTCTGTAACACCGATTCCCGATGCAAGACCGTTAAGATAGTTGATTGTTGCAAAAATATCGTTAAGAATAATGTGCTTTGGAATAAGGTCGTCTGCACGGAAAGCCATTTCTTCATAGAGTGCGTCTTTATCGTCGCCGCATTTATCAAGAACTTCCATAAGAACAGGGAAGCTGACTTTTTCGTTGATGCCGATTTCTTCAAGCTCTTCTTCTGTGAACATGGGAACATATTCAGCTATGTCAACCATTCCGTTAGAAATAACTTTAACTTCTTTTCCGTCGACATCAAGAACTACCGTATCAACACCCTCCTGCTCAATTCTGTAAGCAAGCTCTGCGCTGACAGTGTCGCCCTTGTCTGCCATAATCTCACCTGTGAGGCGACTGACAACGGGCTGTGCAACCTTTTGACCTGCAATTCTGTCTGAAATTGCAAGCTTCTTATTGTATTTATATCTGCCGACACGGGAAAGGTCGTAACGGTGAGCGTCAAAGAACAAATTATCAAGGTGAGCCTGAGCAGTTTCAAGTGCGGGCGGTTCACCCGGACGAAGCTTTTTGTAAACTTCGATGAGAGCTTGCTCCTTGTTTACAGTTGTATCCTTTTCAAGAGTTGCTTCAATTCTTTCGTCGTAGCCGAAGAATTCACGGATTTCATCGTTTGAGCTTAAGCCCAATGCACGGATAAACGTAGTGATATAAATTTTTCTGTTCTTGTCTATTCTGACATAGAAAAGGTCATTTTGGTCTGTTTCGTATTCAAGCCATGCGCCTCGGTTCGGAATTACGGTTGTTGTGTAAAGCTCCTTACCTGTTTTGTCATGAGTCATATCATAGTATGCGCTGGGTGAACGCACAAGCTGTGAAATAATAACACGCTCTGCGCCGTTGATAACGAATGTACCGCTGTCTGTCATCAGCGGGAAGTCGCCCATATAAACTTCGTTTTCTTTAACCTCGCCTGTCTCTTTGTTAAGAAGACGCGCAGTTACTCTGAGCGGAGCTGCATAAGTTGCATCTCTTTCTTTACACTCTTTAACTGTATACTTCGGTTTATCGTCCATGCGATAATCCACAAAGGTCAATTCGAGATTTCCTGTGTAATCGGTGATTGCATCGATATCACGGAACACCTCTTTAAGTCCTGTTTCAAGGAACCACTTGTAAGAGTTTTTCTGCACTTCAATAAGGTTTGGCATCTGCATAACTTCATTGATTTTTGAGAAACTCATACGGGTATTTCTGCCAAGTTTTACCGGTTTGACATTTACCATAGGGCTTAATCACTCTCCGTTCATTTTTTTATTCCTGAGCCTAATATTATATGTATAATATCAAGCGTGGAGATTACTAATTTTTTTAATGTATATACGCTTGATTTTTGCAGAAATTTGTGATAACATTTTCGTTGAGCAAAATACTCCAGCGTATAACATTCCACTATAATAGCAGTTTATTATTATAAACCGGTCAAGTAAAGTTGTCAATAGTAATTTTTAAAATATTGGAATTTTTTTCTGCTTTTTCACTTTTTATAAAGTTTATATTTTGCTATTGTAGTTCTCTATTATGTAATGTATAATATAAGTAATAATTTGTCTAACATTTATTTTGGGATAAGGAGAAACCTTATGAGAAATTATAAGTATGATTGGGAAAATCCGGCAATTTTCAAGAAAAACAAAGAAGACGGTCATGTTATCGCCTTTTCTTACGGTAACGAAAAGGATGCGCTTGATAGAAACGAGCCGGCTTCTAAGATGACCTTGAACGGCACTTGGAAATTTCATTGGCAGAGAGGATTAAACGACTGTCCGACGGACTTTTACAAAGATGAATTCGACTCTTCTTTCTGGCGAGATATTACTGTTCCGTCAGTGTGGCAAATCGGTCAGGACACAGAAAGCTATCCTTACTATTATGCAAGCACATTCTGCCGTGCTATCAGCAGAAGCAAAAGCAAAATTCCGTCAATTGACCACAGTATGCAGGAAATCGGTATTTATGTTCGTGATTTCACAATGCCCGAAAGCTTTGACGGTCAAGAGATTTTCTTGCATTTCGGCGCAGCAAAATCCGCTATTGAGGTTTATCTCAACGGTGAATATGTTGGCTATTCACAGGGCTCTATGACACCCCACGAATTTGATATTACAAAATATGCACGCAAAGGCTCGAACAGAGTTGCCGTGAAGTGTTACCGTTTCTCTGACGGCGCATATCTTGAAAATCAGGATATGTGGCTTCTTTGCGGTCTTTACAGAGAAGTTTATGTTTTTGCCGAACCGAAAAAATGTATTCGTGATTTCTTTATCACAACCGACCTTGACGCAGATTACAAAAACAGTAATACCGAACTTGAAATTAAGATAAATGACTATTCGGGAACAGGCAGTGCTTCGGTCAAGGCTGAAATTATTGACGGTGACGAGAGAATTCTTTTAGGCGAAGCGGAATTTGACGGTTCTGCCACTTTAAAATTCAACAAACTTATTGAAAATCCGAAGAAGTGGTCCGCTGAAAGCCCATATCTTTACAAATTGCTTATCAGCATTACCGCTGACGGAAAGACAACATATAAGTCCATTCGTTTCGGCTTCAAGAAAGTTGAAATTATCGGTGAAAAGCTTCTTTTCAACGGAAAGCCTTTAATGCTGCGCGGTGTAAACCGTCACGACTTTGACCCTGACAACGGTTGGGCAGTGCCGAGAGAAAGATTTCATCAGGATTTAAGCCTTATGAAAAATGCGAATATTAACTCTATTCGTACTTCTCACTATCCCGACGACCCGTATTTCTATGAGCTATGTGATGAATACGGCTTTTATGTTATGGACGAATGTGACCTTGAAACTCACGGAGTTCGCCGTAAGGGTGTTCCCGGTGATAACCCTATGTGGACAAAGGCAGTCATTGACAGAATGGAGAGAATGGTACTTCGTGACAGAAACCACGCCTGTGTATTTATGTGGTCTCTCGGTAACGAGGCCGGTGACGGTAGTAACTTTATGAGAATGAAAGAGGCTGCACTCAAGCTTGACTCAACCCGTCAGTTCCACTATGAAGGCGACTTTGATTTTACAAAGAGCGATGTTATTTCAAGAATGTATCCTGTTGAAAGCACAATGAAACAGCTTTGCAATAAAGAGCCCATTGAGATTTCATTCTATGACAATATTGCAAACGCACTTGCCGCAGACTCAAAGCCCATTCCGAAAGAAGCATATTGCAAGCCTATTCTTCTTTGTGAATATGCTCACGCTATGGAAAACAGTCTTGGTAACTTCCAGGAATATATGGACGATTTTGAAGCCCATGAGCACATGTGCGGCGGATATATCTGGGACTTTGTTGACCAGGCAATCCGCAAAAAGACTCCGCAGGGCGACCAATGGCTTTACGGAACTGACTTTGAGCCTTATGAACCCGGCAGATATACACATCTTCCAAACACAACCGCTATGACGGGTTCAAATACATATTTTAATGCAAACGGTATTGTTGCCGCTGACAGAAAGCCCCACCCGTCATATTATGAAGTTAAAAAGGTTTACTGTGAAATAAAGATAAAAGAAAAGGATTTGAGCAAAGGCGAGTTTACACTCATCAACAAAAAGCTCTTTACTGACCTTTCCGACTTTGAATTCAAATGGAGTTTACAGGCAGAAGGCGTAGAAGTGCAAAACGGTGTTGTTGACATTAACTGTGCTCCCCTTTCACAAATTGACTTCACAATCCCCTATGATTTGACAGCTCTTCCCGAAAAAGAATGTGTACTCATTATTTCATTCCTTAATAAAGACAGTCATCCTTGGTGCGAAAAAGGATATGAACAAGGATTTGACCAATTCATTGTTAAAGAAGCAAAGGAAATCGCAAAAACTTATGACGGCAATGTAACATTTGTAAAAGACAGTTCAGTGGTTTCTGCACAAGGCGACGGATTCAGCATCAAAATTGACGGCGGCAAGATTGTATCGCTTAAATATGATGACAAGGAATATCTTAAATCTGCCGTTACACCGAACTATTTCAGAGCGGTTACCGACAATGACCTTTCCAACACAAACTTTGTGCCGTTTACAATTCCTTTCCATCCGTATTTCAACTGGCAGAGAGCAACAAACGGGGCAAAAGGCACTATTATTTCCGCAGAAAAGAATTCGCTGGGTCAGTTGGTTGTCAAAATTCAATGGAGCGTCAGTTTCTTCTCGGATGTTACATCGGACATTGTAGTAAATCCCGACGGAAGCCTTGAGATTACACACACGGGTACTCCTAAAATGTTCAATCTTCTCCGTTTCGGCACAAAGATGGGACTTCTTCGTGAATTTGACAATGTTAAATGGTACGGCCGCGGTCCGCAAGAAACCTATTTTGACAGAAAAACCGGTGGCAAGATTACAATCCACGAAAAAACGGTTGCCGACTTGGAGCATCACTATATGAGACCGCAGGAAAACGGTAACCGTACAGATGTCAGATGGGTTGAGATTACAAATAAAGACGGTAAAGGTCTTCGCTTTGAGGCTATGGGTGATACGCCTATCTGTTTCAGCGCATGGCACTACACTCAGGACCAGCTTCAACTTGCAAAGCATATTCACGAATTGCCCCACTATGATATTACAACATTCAATGTTGACCTCAATCAACTCGGTGTGGGCGGCGATATGCCCGGTGACGCACAGGTTCGTGAAAAGTATAAGTTAAAGCCTAATAAGGTTTATACTTATACATTCCGCATTTCACCGATTAAATAAGGGTAAAAAAAGTGGACAGATTTTAAATTCTGCCCACTTTTTTTGTTACCACTTTATTGTTTCGTTGTAGTCATTGTAACCGTAATTACCTGCGGTATTGATAAGCAATTCCGCTAAATCGACTTTTTCACCGTAAGGGTCTTTTACGCTGATTTTTTTGAGAATCGGTTTAATTCTGTTTATAAATGCTACGAACACATCTCCCTCAGGTGTACCCTTGTTATATGTTTGATTGCCGCGGAATATATTTCTCACCAGCACGGTTGCATAGTCAAAAAGCTTCACCTTTTTAATACTCTTATCACATTTAATAAACAGCAATCTCGCAAGGGTGCCGAGTTTAACCGAGCAAAGAAGCTTTCCTGTCATTCTAAGTCCGAAAACAAGGCCTTTACTCTCTTTAATATGGAATTTTCTCATAGCTCTCACGGTGTCGTCACGCAAGTCAAGAAGAATGTTTCTAATCATTGCATCAAACACACTTGTCAAATATTCCTTACAGGTCATACCCTTTGTATCATAGTCAAAATCAGGTGTGGGAATACTCTCTATTTCTGCCTGATTTTCATTTAAAGTTACAAGGCGTATATATGACGGGTCGGCAATAATTGAACCTGTTGTAACATCGAAAAATTTGTTGCCCTTTTCTGTTACGAACTCGTTGATGCTTTGATTGTGCATATGTCCCGTAAACACTAAATGCACACCTTCGTCCGCCAAAAGCGTCGCAACACTCTTATAATCATACATAAGTGCTGATTTGATAATCGAGAAAAGCGGCTGAATGGGCAGCACGGGATAATGACAAATTGCAAACATTATTTGATTTTCTTCTCTCGCCTTTTTTGTTTGCTCTTTAATCCATTGTATTTGTTTTTCGGTTAAACCGAACTGGCCCTTTGTTTTAATATCGGCATTTAGGGCTAAAAGCCGCACGCCGTCGCTTAACTGTGCAACATAGGAAAGATGCTCACTATCCACAGCTATTGCGTCGGCAAAACCGAAGTCATTATATAACTTTATAAGGTCTTCTTTAGGCGTCGGTTCGGGCATATATCTGCCGTTCTCGCCGAAGGCAAAGGGGTCGCTTTTCCAGTCGTGGTCGGCGGTAATAAGATAGACTTTTTTCCCCTTTGCTTTTAACTCATAAAGCAGTTTAATAAACTTCTCGTGACTTTTTCTCTCTCCGTTCTGTGTTAAGTCGCCTGCGATTAAAACAGTATCTGCCAAGTCACAGTCACCCAAATAATTAAACACTGCATTGTTGATGCTTTCGGTTTCTGCAAAGCATTTCTGCTCATAGTGCATAAAATCGTCATAATCTTTTCCGCTGCAGCCTAAATCGGTATCAAAAAAATGCGGGTCGGTTAAAACTAAAAATTTAAAATCCTTCACTTTTATCACCTACAAATAAAGCCTACAACGAAGTAGGCTTTAATAATATTATTCACTCACTACAAAGCCTTCTGCTTCACGCTTTGCTTGAAGCTTTGCAATCATATCTTTCTTTTCTTTACCTGATATTTTATAGAAGAACATTGGAATTGCACAGAGAAGCATACTGATACCCGGTACAATTGACACAAGTGAGAACATTGCAAAACGAAGGTTAGCAGGCATATCAAGGGCTGACATAACCGCTGTTGAAGAAAGCATCTTTGCAGGTTCAAGGCCGATTGCCATATACATAACAACGATACCCGAGGTTGCAAATGCATTGCCCACTTTGTTGATAAAGCCCTGACAGGCGGCGCCGAGAGCATTGTCACGGAAGCCCGTTGTAAGCTCCATATAGTCAAGGCAGTCACAAATCATTGCAAGGCAAATTGTGTTGATAACGCCCAACGGAATACAAGAAACAATTATAAACGGAATGCAAGCATAAAGATTCATTGTAAACCAACCTACAACAGTTGTAATAATGCTTGCCATGAAGCCTGCAAGGCAAGAAACGATGACAATCTTTTTATAGTCAAATTTTTTCATAAGCTTCGGCATAAAGAGTGTTGCGCCGAAAAGACCGATAATCGAACTAATCTGGAACACTGTTTTAACTGTTGAAATGCTTGATTCAATAGCCGCAACACGCTCTGCTTCTGTGGCAAGTGTTGCAAGGTCGGGACCTATGTAGAATGAATAACGGGCAACATGAATAGCTGCTGCCTGAACCATATAGCGTCCGCTTGAAAGAATACCCATTAAAATTACCAGCATCAAAGGCTTGCATTTGAAAATGCGGGCTATTTGCGGCGGCTCACCTTTTTCGCGTTTCTTAACAGGAATTCTGACTCTTTCTTTAACGCCGAAGCAAACTCTTGAATAAAGGATTGCACCGATGCTGACTGTAATAATCGCCATTAAGAGATATTTTCTCTTTTGGACCATAAGCGGATCCGGTGCAGTTTCTTGATTTTTAACCCAGGCGGCAATTCCGAGACCTATTACCAGGAAAAGCACTTCGGGTACTGCCGAACCGATTGAATTGAAAATCTTGCTTATTGAAATAACAGAACTTCTTTCTGCCGAATCGGGAGTGATAACATTCGGAAGTCCCCAGAAAGAAACATCGGCAACAGTATAAATCATACCCCAAGCAACATAAACAACTGCGGAATATACCATAAGCTCTGTCTTTTCGAGATTGGGACTTAAATACATTAAAAATGTAACAATGGCAATGGGGATAAGCGCAATACGGATAAACGGAATCATTTTACCGCTTTTGAGATTGCTTCTGTCAACAATCATACCCATAAGCGGGTCGTTGATAGCGTCCCACACACGGGCGAGAAGCATAAGCAACAGCACAAACATCGGCGCTAACTGCAAAACATTGAGATAATAGTCACTAATATAGCTTGACATCAAGGCATATATCATACCCTGACCTAAACCCGCCACACAGAACGAAGTCAATTCTTTTTTCGGAACATATTTTTTGTTTTCCATTTTTCATTGTTCTCCTTAATTTAATAAAAGTGTACTCGCGAACATAAACTGTGCTAAATAATAAAGCGTATGATTTATTATAACATTAGCTTTCGTATTTTTGCCTTTTTCAAAATAAATTGAAGAGAGAACAAGGTCAGAAAGCACGAACGCTATTGAACCGATTGTGAGAATTAAAAATTTCTTGGAATATCCGAAAAGAATCAGTCCGTTAACCGAGCATAGCATTGTGGCTGCAACAAAAGAAGCATAGACAAGCGATATTGCTCTGAATTCACCGAAATCAAAGTTTTTATTGAATTTTTCCATAAGTGCCGCGATGATTGTAAAAACAGCACATAAGCCTAAAATACACGGCAGCATCCACCATTTATATTCCTGAAAATTCAAAAGAATTGCGGGAACAAAGAATGTGTGACCAATCATAAAGCAAATAAAGCCGGCATAGGTATAAGGTCTTGTACATTCCTTATGTACATATTTCAGGTCTAACCAAATATCACCCAAAAGGCTGAAAATAAAGCCTAAAAGCATTAAAATGCCATATTCGAAATTTGTTCTGTCATAACCGTTTTTTTCGATATTGTAAGCAAATGTTATAAAAGCCGTTCCGATAAAGCAAGCAGAAGCACCTGCTTTAACAAACATTGCGCCAAGTCCGCCTTTCACAACTCTTACTATTAAGAAAAATATAGTTACAATTATGCCCAGAGTAATAATTCCGACTACCAATCCTTCCACAAAAATCCCCCTTAATTTTTCATATAAAAATATTATACCGATAATTGACAGAAATTTCAATTATCAGTATAACCAAAATTTAATTCTGTTTTTTGACAATTCCGTACTCATCATAGAGTCTGTAATAGGGACATTCAAAATTTGAAGATGTTAAAAAGCGCACCATTTCGTCTTCATCAAGGTTAATATCGCAAAAGTATTCTTCAAGTTCATCGTCATAATAATAATTAACGCATGATTCACAATTTGACTTTGCCATTTCATAATCCCCTAAGTTTTAATAACTGAGATAATTTTAACATATATAAATTGAAATAGCAAGGGAATTTAGTTACGGTGTAAAATTTGAATATATAAATCTGAAAACCGCCGGAAATTCGCATGTTTTTCAGCTTTTATGAAAACGGAAAAAATGATATGGATAGAGGACGGTTCTGTCTTTTTCGAAGAACGAAATCTTCGCCGCCGCTATTTCATTTTTTTATAACCTCTTTTGTTTTCTCAATTTTCTTGTCTGCATAAGCCACAACATCTTTGATAACCAGTTTTTGAACAGCAGAAATTAGCGTTTCCATATACTCATAGTTAGGTTTTCCGTTCTTTTCCGGCAACATAATATCAAGGTCGTCGGCATCTTTGGCGTAGAAATTATGCCCATAGTCAAATTTGCCTGTATGGGACGATTTGTGAATTGCCGATGTTACAAATATCGATGCTTTCATCGGTACATTTTCGGTATGAACGACTGCAATATGGTCATCGGCTCCGTATCGGTAATTTCGATATTTTGCAGAACCAAACATATCTATTGTGGTTGTGTTGGCTGAAAAAATATGTACATTGTTTCCGATGAAATCTGAAATACCTTCGTTTGCTTCTCCGGCTGTTACGAACGGCAGTGAACCACTGATTCTATCCGAACTTTTCAGCCTTTTACCGCGAGTTGACTTCCCAAACAGTTTTTCAAGATTATATTCTTCCCAATGGGTGTTGTTAAAATCTTTTAATGCCTGTTCTTCTTTAAAGGACAGTTGCGTATCTTTTAGTCCGGTGACTGAAAGATACGCCTCAAGCTCAGCCACACGCTGAGCCTCAAGCTCAGCTATAAATGACTCCATAAAACCAAAGTTAATAGAACCATTGTCAGATTCAGGTAGCATAATAAGATTGTTTTTTATCCTTTCCCAACCTGCTTTATTTGTCCATTCATAATTACCATATACAGTTTTTGCTATACAGCTTGTAATAAACAAGTATTGGTTATCCGTCAAAGAACAATCATTATAAACCCATTGTATTGCATATGCATCTTGCAATACTGTAAATTCATTGCTCTGGTAAAATGTTGCCCCTGTGTTTGCACCATTTGCAGAAATAGAAATGACATTCCTTAAAACAGTAGCGCCTTCGTATGGAACATAGTTATTAAGTCCTTGATTTTCTACACCTGCAGTTAATGCCGGCAAACAGAATGTCCCTGTAGCTTTGCTTGGAAGTTCTTTTGTTTTATACTTTAAGGTGTTTACTTGAATTTTCGAGAACAATCTGTTTATCTTATATTCGCCCCACTTAACTGCCCTCAACTTTTCGTTAAGTGAGGCATTTATTTTCCCAGGCGGTCATCCTCTGTGTTTTGTTTTTTTAGAAGATTTGACACTTCCCAAGCAAGATAGTCACTGACCGTCTTCTTGAAATCTTCGAGCGTCGGCTTTGTATCTATCGGTGCTGTCTGATTCCAGTCTGCGCCGTTATTTGGATCGATTTTTCCCTCGTAATACTCTTTTTCGGTAAAAATATTCAGTTTTGATCTTCCGAATCTTACAAGGTCAACGAGTTCCTGATAACGCTCTTTTGCACGGTCGGTATCACGCAGATTACAACTTGCCTTTTTGCGATTTGTTCTGGTGTAACCGTCATTTGAGAAATCTATAAACTTTACAACATCGTCCTGCTGATGTGCTTCGCCGACACGGAAAACATAAACATTCGTCTGAACACTTGACTTTCCAATAAACAAGTCTATCGGCATTTTTATACTTGCAAGCAGAGTGCTGTGTTTCAGAATCTTTTTGTTATATTCGATTGCCTTACCGCTTCCTGCTGAATTTTGAATGATAATTGCAGCATAACCTTTGCTCATCATTGACAGAGCTTTTTCAACGAATATCATACCATTTCCGGGTGCGGAGTACGGCGGATTCAAAACGAAAGCGTCAGCAGGGAATTTTTCGTCAGTCTTTCCGAAACCGTAATTACCGTTAAATTCTTTGAGTGAGTCCTTGTTCAAAATGTTGGAGCTGCCATCACCCATCAGAATCATATTCAGGATAGCAAGCATATAAACTTCCGAAAGGATTTCAAGACCGAGCAACTGATTAGCTTTTATTTCGGCTGATTTCCGTAAAAATGCATCCGGAGATTTGATTTTCTCTTTGGCATCATTGAGCATTTCGTTCATAGCCGCAACAAGAAGTCCTGCAGAACCGGTTGCAAAATCCCAAACATAAGAGTCTTTGTTCACTCTTGCAAGGCGAGCCAGAAGAGTAGCGACATATGATGGTGTCAATACAACATCATTCAGCTTGTCCTGCGAAAAGCCAAGCCAGCTGTACATTTCATTGAATAGTTTTCCTGTAAAGTCGGTACTTAACCCGATTTTATAGTAAATTCCCAAATCATCAACTATTTTTGTGAACACACGCTTTAGCTGACTTTCACCATTATCCACTTTATTGATATTGTCTGTCGTCAATGTATTTTGCAAAGTTCGCACTATTAGGTCACGCTTTTCACTCGGCAAATTTTTTTCATTAAGAAATGCTTTGATTTTGCGGAGAATAATATCACCGTCACGGTTGCCTTCTTCGGTAGATGACTTTAATTCTTGCTTTTCAAGAGCTGCAACTTTTCCCGGAACGCCGAGAGAAGCAATAATTGAAGCCGCAACAAGATATACACGGTCACGTTCGCTAAGACCTTTTTCATTCTGATAAATATCATTGTTTAGTTTTACAAGACTTGCGGTGATTTCCTGCTCTCGTTGTTCTTTGAGTTTTTCAATTTCTTCCTGCGAGAGCCGGAGTCGTTTAACTTTTTCTAAGAAACTGTCAAAATTGCTTTTTTTCAGGAAAGAAAAGTCGGTGTAATCGTCTATCTTTTGACCGATACCGAAGTTGCTCTTTGAAACATAATATACGCCTATTTCATATTCAAGCTTTTCGCTGTCATTCTTATAACCTGTCATACCGATGGCAATTATATCGGTATAACTTGTATAATGCAAAAGTGCATTTGCATAATGAACCGCACCGTTTACAGCATAAGAATTGATATTTTTGAAATCAGGCTGATTGTTTGATTTTTTATTTGCTACTTTACCTTCTGCGTCAAGCATAACGAGTTTATCTTTATAACCCTTATACTCAATCAGAATAGGGTAATCTACCATATTCTTATCTCTCAATAGCAGTTTTGCATCCGGACGGTTACCACCGGCACCGCCGTTTTTCGAGTAATAATCATTCAATGCTTGGTCTATCTCCGTATTTAAAGATTCCTGTTCAAGTTTGTAGTCAAGTTTATATGATTTCAACCAACCATTCGCCAAATCAGCAATGATAGGTTCTACCGATTGAATTTTTGCCATTTTCTATTCCTCCGATTTGCAAAGGGGACGATTCCTTGTGTTCAATTTTATCTTGATTTTTAATTGCACAGAGCACCGTCCGCAACCACAGAAAAAATGACATTTTAAGCGCTTAGGACGGAAATTGTTATATCTGCACTATAAACGCAAAAAAATCTCATTGTTCTTCATAATAATTATAATATATAATCAAATTTTTTGCAACTGAAAACATAATATAATAACGGTTGACTTTTTTGTGTCAAATTTAGGTTGACAAAATAAAAATATGTGTATAATAAAATAGTAATTTGATTAAGTCAAAGCAAAAAACACATAGGGGTATAGCTCAGTTGGTAGAGCAGCGGTCTCCAAAGTCTAAAAATATCAAAAAAGTAAAAAAATTTAAATATGTCAAAAGTCTTGTAATCCCTTGTTTTTCAAGGGATTTTACTATTTTATAGCTTTTGTTGATTTAGCTATTTTTTCTTAAAACAGCTGTTTATATGAATAGTGTTTGGTACATTTCGGGTACATTTTTGGTGAAAAATGGCGTATTTGCGTTGATTTTTTCAAATTATCATGCTATATTAAATATAAGAAATATATTTGGAGGGATTAGCATGTCTAACAAACGCATACATCAGAGAAAAGACGGCAACTATTATTTCAAATTGCACGGCAAAACTTATGTTCGTGCTAAGCGTAAAGACGCAGAGAAATATTATGCCGAACTCGTATCAAACGAAAAGCGAAGAAAATTGATTGAAGACTACGGAAAAGCAGATGTCAGAACATTGATGGTTGAATGGTTAGAAATTCAACGAAGCACAGGCAAGCCATCTACTTTTGACCGTAAAGAGCAAATTGTTAACCATCAAATTATCCCCTACATCGGTAAAGAACAAGTTATTGGATTAACTTCTTCAATCATCCAGAAATGGTTAAATGACTTATCTGATGATGGTTTCAGCAAATCCACTATTAAAAAATCAAAAGAATACTTGCAGGCATCTTTGAGATTTCATAAAGTCTTAAAGAAATTCGAAGATAATCCATTTGAAGATGTAAAACTCCCCATGTCTGACGACACAAAAGAAATCGTATACTATACTGAAAAAGAATTGAAGAAAATATATGCTGCGGCAACAAAAAAAACCGCATCAAAAGAGTACGTTTACAGACTCGGTGATGCGGTTATAGTTCTTGGACAAACTGGTATGCGTTCAGGTGAATTTTTGGCTTTAACCTGGGATGACATTGACTTTAAGAGTCAAACAATTACAATCAACAAAACAAGACAGCATGTGAAAAATCGAAGCAAAAGCAAGGCAACTGACCCAAATTACATAGATGTTATAAACAAGCCAAAGACCAAATCAAGTATAAGGACCATTCCTATGTCAACAGACTGCAGAAAAGCATTGAAACGTCTTTATAAACTTAATGGTGAATTCAAGTATGTGGCATCTACAGAGA
Organism: uncultured Clostridia bacterium; assembly: GCA_945787805.1. GTDB lineage: Bacteria > Bacillota > Clostridia > Oscillospirales > Acutalibacteraceae > Fimenecus. The sequence goes on from CALZID010000004.1 coordinate 128,953, forward strand.
AAGGAACTCCTATCTCTGTAAGAAATTTCGCAAGAATGTTCAGAGATATCCTTTATGCAGCAGAAATGGATAAAGCCGTAGACGAAAAAGGAAAGACCGTAAATAAAATTTACGGTCCTCACTCTATGCGTCATTCATTTGCTACGAATCTTATTAATAAGAAAGATGCGAATATTGCTATTGTCTCTGCCCTACTGGGTCATGCCGATGTTAGTGTTACTATTAACAAATATGTACACACAAAAGACGAAGACAAAAAGCAAACTATTAAATTGCTTGATTAAAGATGGAACGTTCTGTTCTCATATCGTTTTAACCAATCATTAAGTGCAGTTCTGGTTACAAAGTACCGCGAACCTATGACTATACTGGGAAACGCCGGGCTTTTTAGGAGGTCATAAGCCCGGCTAAGCCCACAATGCATAATTTCTTTCAACTCTTTTGCTGAAATAAGTTCGTTCTTAAGATTTTCAGGTGCACACTCTGAATTATAAACTGTTTTATTGATTTTCATGATAAAATCACTCCTTGAATAATTGTTTAATTTAAATATGAATTATTTTTGGAAATTAATTTTTCAAATATAAAAATTAAAAATCTTGTTATTGATAACGCATAAGTAACACTCCTTTTGTAATTATTTACAATTAATATGAAAGATTACTTATGCGTGTTTTTTTAAATATAGAAAAAATGTTAAAATATAAAAAAATTTATAAAATTTTATAAAAGAAAAGAGACGTTGCAAAAAAATACAACGTCTCTCCCCTCGGTGTGTAAAAAAAGAAAGGTAGAAAAAAAGACACAACCTAATTGAGGTTATCTAGTTTTTAATACCGCTTCATTTAATCGCCATCTCCTCTCGTGTGTTGATTACAATATTATTATGATTTTTATAATCAACACACAAACGAAAAAGAAACATTATCCTTATTAGTCGTACTCTAAAGGACAAAAAAGGAAGCACGAAAATTTCGTGCTTCCTTTTCATTTTGTCTCATACCATAACAAGCAGGGAAAATGTACGGCACATTTTCCGCTTTTTAGGAGAACCTAAAACCCTCACCTTGCTCACGATTTATTGCAGCCTGTGGTGCTATCAGCGAAAGAGGGAAATTATATTGTTTCAAACTTAATATTATTTTCTTTTGCAAATTGTTCTGCGGAGCTTCCTGTATTTCCTATAATTGTAAAATTAGAACAGTTTTTAAAAGCATTCTGTGCAATCTGAACTACAGTATCTGGGATAATAATTTCTTTTAATTTACTGCAGTTTGAAAAGCAACATTCAGGTATGGCAGTAAGTCCTTTTCCGATTTTAACTTTTTTAAGGTCTTTGCATTTTGAAAAAGCATTTTCGCCAATTTCGGTTACGCTATCAGGTATTTCTATGTTGGTTAAACGCCCACAGTCATCAAAAGCACCTTTTCCGATTTTTTCAAGTGAATCAGGAAATACAACTTTTTTTAGCGAGAGACAATAATCAAATGCCCAATCACCAATCACTTTTATGTTGCGGCCGAAAACAACCTTCTCTAATCTGCTGCAACTGCCAAAAGCAACACTTTCGATGGTTTTTACATTGTCACCCAATATAACTTTCCTTAATCCACATCCCTGAAAACAACGCTCACTAATGGCTTGTGGACCTGCAATATAAATTGCTCTTATTCCAGCATCCTCAAAAGCGCCTTTGCCAAGCTTTTTTAAACTTTGAGGTAAAATAAGATACTCCATCAACCTTTGACCGAAGCCGTGCGAATTGTTACCAAAACTTCTAAAAGCATTTTCTCCTATTTCTTCAAGCGTGCTTGGGAACTGTGAAAAGCCTTTAGAAAATTGGTCTATTTCATCGTCCGCGGAAATCTCAGCATAATAGCAAAGGTCGGGGTCTTTTACATCAAATTCAATAAGGTTTGAGCAACCTTCAAATGCTGAAACGCCAATTTTCTTTAATCCTTTTGGGAAAATGATTTTAAAAATTCCTCTGTCACCGTTTTTGAAAGCTTCTCTTCCGATTTCGGCAACGCCCTCTGGAATAAAAATAATTTCATTTGTAGCAGAGGAGTGCAAAAGCACACCTTCTTTAATTTTAAGATGCTCGCTTTTATATATTGGTTTTTGTGCTTTTGGCAATTCGTCTATTGCATACAGTTCTTGCATATCGCTCATATTCTGTAAAGTGGTCTCTTTAAATTCTTTTGCCGTTTTTACACTTCTTTTAAAATCGGTATCTATTTTTTCAAGAATCTTTTGTTCTTCGGAAATATACATATCACTACTCCGTTTCTATTCAAAAAATCAATCATACATTTATTGTAAAAATTTCACTTCAAAAAGTCAACTAAAAACGGGAGAAAATTTTCGCATAAAAATCCCCACCGATTTCTCGGTGGGGATAAATTCGCTTTATAAATCTAATTACTTAGATTCTTTGATTGCAGCCTGGGCTGCTACGTAAGAATGTAGGAATTCACCCTAATGAATTTCTAACACTACAAGTAAATAAAACAACCATATTGCATTTTTCGACATGTGTGTGATATAATATTAATGCCAAACTAATTAAATATGCAAAGTGGTATTTTTTCTTAGGAATATTATACCCTTTTTTCCGAATTCGGTGAATTTGATAAAAACGCAAATTCCACTATGACGAATTCGGTTTATACCATTTTGCATAATTAGTTTGGCGACTATCGGAGTTTGCGTTTTTTGTGCGGTTACTTCGGTAGCCGCATTTTTGTTTTTAGGAGGAGGTAGTTAAATGGCAAAGATTGCTGATATTATCAAATATGAGGGTGATAATAGCACTTTTATCTGGAAGCATCCTAATGAAGATTTCAACAGTTTAACTCAACTTATTGTCCACGAAAGCCAAGAAGCCATTTTCTTTATGAACGGACAGGCACTGGATCTGTTCGGTCCCGGTCGGCATACGCTTGAAACACAGAATATTCCTAAACTCGGCAAGGCACTAAATCGCACTACTGGCGGTGATACACCCTTCCACTGCGAAGTTTATTTTATAAACAAAACCGAGCAGATGAACATTAAATGGGGCACTGACAGTAAGGTGCAGTATATTGAACCTACATACGGTTTCCCCATTTCTATTGGTGCATCGGGTGAAATGAGCCTTCGTGCTGAAGATAGCCGTAAATTGCTTTTGAAACTCGTTGGCACCGAGAATTTACTTGGTCAGCAAAAACTGGTCGGTTTCTTCCGCTCTTTCTTGATGACAAGAGTAAAAACATATATCGCCCAAGTGATGAAGGCTAATGCTATCAACATTTTTGAGATTGACGAAAATCTCACTCTATTTTCAAATTCGATTAAAAATCTGCTTGTTGCCGATTTTGCGGACTACGGTGTGTCTTTGGAACAATTCTTTGTAACTAACGTTCTAAAGCCCGATGGTGACAGACAGTACGAGAAATTTAAGGAGCTCCACTTCCGTCAGTATGCCGATATTGCCGAAGCAAAGCTTCGTCAGCAGGTCAGCGTAATTGACGCACAGACTGAAGCGCAAAAGGTTGTAATTGATTCTCAGGCGCAGGCCACCAAACGTGCACAAGAGGGTTACACCTATGCTCAAGAGCGCGGCTTTGACGTTGCAACCGAGGTTGCAAGAAATGAAGCCGTTGGCGAATTTACAAATATGGGTGTAGGCTTTGGCACAATGGCCGGTGTCGGCGGTGCCGTTGGTGGTATGGTTGGCGGTATGATGAATGAGGCCGTAAATTCCGCTACCGCACCTGCAACACCTGTACCCCCTGCCCAGCCTGCCGATGATATGGCAACATTTAAGGCAAAGGTTGATAAACTCACAATGATGAAAGAAGCGGGGATGATTTCGGATGAAGAGTTTAACACAATGAAAGCCAAGCTGCTTTCCGAGATTATATAAGGGGTGAAGGAAATGAAAAAGAATTTTAAGTTTTACATAATTATTTGGGCTATTCTTTTAGCACTTTACAACTTAACCGTTTTTCTCGTGAAGCCCATTATCCCGGGATACGTAATCAATTATGATGCTCGTTTTTGGATTTCTTGGGGTGTAATTATTGCAACCTTCATCGGTCAACTTCTTTGCTCAAAGGTTGCCTTTGATTCTAAAAATAATGAAAAACTGTTCTTGAATATTCCCCTTATAACACAGAGCTATATAACTCTTGTTGTTGCAACGATAGCGGGCACTGCATTAATGCTTATTCCCGATTGCCCCACTTGGATTGCTGCAATCGTATGTGCTGCTGTACTTGGGCTCAGTGTTATATCTGTTATCAAAGCAAAAGTTGCCGCAGACATTGTCAGCGAAACAGACGATAAAATCAAAGCGCAGACTTCCTTTATAAAAACACTTATCGTTGATGCTGAATCGCTTATAAGCCGCGCCCAGAACGAAGCCGCAAAAGTTGCAACTAAAAAGGTTTACGACGCAGTACGCTATTCAGACCCGATGTCTAACGACGGGCTTTCGGGAATAGAAAGCGAAATTGCAATCAAGTTCAATCAATTTGCCGGGGCAATTACTGCAAATAGCGACGACATTGCTACGATTGCAGATGAATTGATTGTTTTAATTACCGACAGAAACAAGAGATGCAAATTATTAAAGTGAGGAGAATAAATTATGGCAGTTTTTAAATGTAAAATGTGTGGCGGCAATCTTGAGGTTGCGGGGAGTTTAAGCGTTGCTACTTGTGAATATTGCGGCACTATCCAAACCCTTCCCAGACTCAACGACGATAAAATCGCTAACCTTTATGACCGTGCTAACCATTTTCGCCGTAGTAATGACTATGACAAGGCAATGGGAATCTACGAGCAAATTTTGAACGAGGATAGCAGCGACTCTGAGGCTTATTGGTCTTTGGTGCTTTGCCGCTATGGTATTGAATACGTTGAAGACCCTGCAACCAAAAAGCGTATTCCTACCGTAAACCGTGCGCAGTTTACTTCTATCTTCTCGGATGAAGACTATAAATCTGCATTGCAGTATGCCGATGATGAGCAGAAAGCCATTTATGAAGAAGAAGCGAAGGCGATTGACAATATCCAAAAGGAAATTCTCGAAATTTCAAATAACGAAGAGCCCTTTGACGTGTTTATTTGCTATAAAGAGACTGATAATAATGGTCGCCGCACACCCGATAGTGTTTTAGCAAACGATCTCTATCATCAGTTAACTGCCGAAGGCTTTAAGGTGTTCTTTGCTGCAATCACTCTTGAGGATAAATTAGGCTCTGCTTATGAGCCATATATCTTTGCTGCACTCAATAGTGCAAAAGTAATGGTCGCTCTTGGAACAAAGCCAGAATACTTCAACGCCGTATGGGTTAAAAATGAGTGGTCAAGATATCTTGCTCTTATTAAGAATGGCGAGAATAAGATGCTTATTCCTGCTTATAAGGATATGGATCCTTATGATTTGCCAGAGGAGTTTTCACATTTGCAAGCTCAAGATATGGCAAAGCTTGGCTTTATGCAAGATCTTATCAGAGGTATCAAAAAGATTTTATCTTCAACTGATGTTCCTGTTCAAAATACAACATCTGCACCAGTTCCTGAAAACCTTAATGTTAAAAAGAGCATAAAGAGAATTTTCTTATATATTGAAGATGGCAAGAATAATGAAGCTGAAGAGCTTATTGACAAGGTAATTGATGCAGAACCTGAAAATACTAATGCTTATCTTGCAAAGCTTATTATTGAAACAAACGCAAAGACCGTTGACGGTTTGGTTGATTCTGAAATTATTATTGCAGATTCAAAGAACCTTGACAGAGCAATTCGTTTCGCTGATGATGACTTAAAGGCAAAGCTAGTTGATATTAAAACAGAAAATACATATAGAAACGCACATAAGATTTATGATAGTGCGGCATCAGATAGCGAATACCTTGATGCAAAGAAACTGTTTGAAAAGATTCCTGAATACAAGGATTCACAGGAATTGATTGAACAATGTAACCAAAAGAGCCAATCTGCTAAAATTGAGCAAACATATATTGATGCTTGTACTTTAGTAAATGGTGCTACAGCGGTTTCTTCTGCAAGCATTGATAAGCTTAATAAAGCTATTTCAAAGTTTGAAGAGGTTGTTGATTATCAGGATTCTGCAAAGAAAATTGATGAATGCAAGCGTAAAATTACAGAATTGCAAACAGGCATTGAATCAAATAAGAAGAAGACAAAAACACTTGCTATTGTTGGTGGTATTGTCGCTGTTATTGTAATAGTATTTATCATTATACTTAAGTCTGTTATCATTCCTTCTAGCAATTATAATAAGGCTATGGAAATGATGAATGCAAAAGATTATGAAGGCGCAAGAACAACATTTAGCGAAATGCTGGATTATAAAGATTCCGGCGAACAATATAAAGAGTGCACATATCAAATTGCTTGTCAGTATTTAGAAAAGAAAGATTTAGATAATTCAAATCCATTATTCGAAGAAATCAAAGATTATAAGGATTCTGCTGATAAAATCCATTATCACGATTGGAAGGAAACAAAATCGGTTGCTGCTACCTGTGATAAGGATGGCTCAAAGGATTTAGTTTGTGCTTGTGGTGAAACAAAATCAGAAAAGGTAACTGCACTTGGTCACAATTGGCAAGATGCGACCTGTACCGAACCTAAGAAGTGTAATCGTTGCGGTGCAACCTCCGGTTCTGCATTAGGTCATACAGATGGCGTTAAGTGTGAGCGTTGTGGCGAAGTTTTGTTTAAAACACTAACATATACTGGAACTGGTGACAAAATGATTAGAGACATTTCATTACCATCTGGTAAATATGTTTATAAACTTCATGCTTCAATTAACGATTCTTCTGATGCTGTAGCAGCAAAACTTAGCAGTAGCGATGATGAAAACGTTGCTCACGTTCACGGGGCCATGTATGCATCTGAAAACAAGTATACCTTAGATGTACAAGAGACTTTTGATGGACCTGTAAGCGGAGGTTGGATTGAAGTTAATACAGCTCATCAAAGAGCTAATTGGAAAATAACAATTGAGGCTTTCTAATTTTAAAAATTTGGTACTTACTAATGTGAAAAGAGGAAAAAGTGTGAGCGAAGCTTTAGGAAAATTAAAAAAAACATATAAACGTTGTAACAGGCTCATAAATGCATATGATGCTGAATCGCTGAACAACAAGGATTTATTACGATCCTCTATCGTATTGGCTGTAGCAGGTATGGACGGTTATATAATTGATGTTTTTTCAGAATACTTTGTGCTGTTTTTAAAGACTAATAGCATTGATAAATCTATGGAAGAACAAATGGAAAAATATGGTATAACCATTGCTTTTGCTGTTAATTTACTAAAAGAATCGAGCCCATATGAAAAAATACATAGTATGATGTTAAAGTATTATGAGCATACCGCTATGCAAAACCTTGACAAAATTGATGACTTGTTCAAACTGTATGCTCTTCCGAGCATAACATCAAAAGCAACAAAAAAAGCAAAATCTTTAAACTTACGAGATAATGTTAAAAAAGTAGTTGAAAGGCGAAATCAAATTGTACATAGCGGTGATTATAAAAACAATAGGCTCGTAGATATTACTATTGAAGATGCAGAAATGATAAGAGAGATTCTGGAGTTAGTAATGAACATAGATGACATTATTGATAACAGGTTTCACAAAACAAATGCAGTAGCAAGTTAAGAGATAGTTATTTCAAATAACAATAAGACATTAAGGCTGAAAGTTGCAGCAATGCGACTTTCAGCCTTATTTTTTATACCTGTAATTACTCGGAAGCAATATTCAGCCCGAGATTATTTATTCCTTTTAACGCAAACTCCTGAACGAGCATCTGAAGCTTCCAAACGAAATAATCCTCAACATTCAGCCCTTTGAAGCGTTCCTTCATTTCGTCATCCATAGCCTCTGTAGTTTTCAGGTTGTCAACATAATAATGAAGGTCTTCCAGGAACTGATAAAACTCTCCGTCGGAAAGCAACTCATCTAAATACGGTATTGTATTTACGCTTTCTGTATTATTCTGCTCGGCATCACGAAACAGTAAAAAACGATGTACGAAACAAGGCTCAAAGTCTTATATATAAAGGCTTGTCAGCACATATATAATTTTTAGTACAATAATCGAAACAAAGTTTTTTATAAAATTATATTCAAACCACATAAAACAAAAACTCCCCATATTCTTTTGAATACGGGGAGCTGATTGCACATTTAATAGCTGTTATACAGCTACAACCAATGTAGGAGAAGTTGCAAAACCCTTGATATTACTAGGGTTCAGCTTAATTCCTTCATCCCTTGATTGCTGCCTGAACTGCAACGCATAAATGTAGGAATTAAACAGCATTATTTAAGGGATGATTTGTTGTTCAAATCACCCTTTGCCATCATTTTGAGTTTCCATTCAGGGATCATAGGAGTTTTACATATTCCTTTTAAGGATAGACCTTTATTTTTCCTTGTTTTTTCTGTACCTAAATTTGAACTTGTATAACAATAATAACCAAAACTTGTAATTCCATCAGTTCTTGCCCACACTCTTCTAACAAAGTGGCTTCCACATTCACAAACCATTAATTTACACCAAAGGATTTTCGTTGGATTAACACCCCTGTTTTCCCAAGTATTCAGATTTTTCAGTGTTTTTCTTTTTGCATTCAACATTTGTTGGACTTTATCAAAACCCTCCACGGATACAATAGGTTCGTGTCTTCCCTGCGTTTGAGTCTTTTCTATTTCTCCGTGATTTGGAACCTTTACTTGTGTTAAATAATCAGGAGTGTACTGTTTGTGATATGTTATAATGCCACAATAGAAAGTGTTTTGAAGAGTTTTGGAAATCACGCTAACTATATAACGAAAAAACTCCCTGAATCGGTCATTTGACGCCGAAACAGGGAGCTTTGATATTTATTATATATTTAGAAAATCCTTTCTGAATTTTACACCGAAAAACTTCGCAAGCTCTACCATTTCTTCATCCTTAATGGTGTTTACTCTGGGCAGATGTGCGGTGAGCATATAAATTTGTGCTGCCTTTTCGA